>BOKV01000007.1 GCA_016861165.1 Alphaproteobacteria bacterium
GGGATATGGATCCCGGCTCGCGCTCGCACCCAGGTCGGCTGTTGCCGACCTGGGCATCTATCAATGCCGATCTCGCGCAAGCGCGAGATCGGTGCTCGCTTGGCCGGGATGACGCCGCGAATGTGTTAGTAAGGCTAGCGCATGTTCCGGCGAAGCGGATACCGGTTCGCCGACAAGAACATGCGCCAAGCGAGAATCTACGGCCATGCCGGGTCGAAGCGCTGGTCCGGGCCGATTCGATTTGAGCCGAAATGGCTGTCGCAGGGATGCTAACGCCCCGGTCGGAAATCGTCCTCGCCCAGGTCGTAGGAGCCCTTGCGACCTCGCGCATAGGCGCGCGCCGCGGCCGCATGGATGGCGTCGCGGTTGCGGTCGAAGGCGGCGAGCAGTCCCGGCTCGTCGAGGCGCATGTCGGGCTGGATGCGCTTCAGCGCCTCCTCGTTCACGAAGAACGACCATTCCATCGCGCTGTCGTGCCCCCAGAACCGCACGGCCCGCCGGGTCGCGTCGTAGAAGCGGTTCTGGTTCGGAAATCTCAGCGTCATGATCGATCCCGAATGCCGCGTCGCGGGCGTGAGCTGCAGGAATCGTGAATCAGGCGTCCCGCGAGAGCCGGGCGAAGTCCTCGATCGCCGCGGCGATCAGCTTCTGGCGGCGCGGATCCTGCGCGGCCGGCGTGTCGGCGAAGATCTTGAGGAGATATCGCGCCTTCTCGGCGGCTTCGTGCCAGTTCGCGGCCGGCGCCGCCAGCAGGTGCGCCTCGAGCTCCGCCTGTCGCTGCCGCAAGGCGCTTTCGTTCGCCTCCACTTCGGCCAGCAGGCGGCGAAGCTCCGTCGCCTTCTGGGCCGCCATGCCGCGATGCTGATCGAGATCGATGGTCTTGTCGGTCATCGCGCGCTCCTGCCGGCTCGCAGGCTCAGCCGGCGCCCGGCCTTCACGTCCGGTTCATCGTCATGCCGGAATCGCGACGCGCCGGGCGAGCGGGAACTCCGCGCTCTCGTACAGGCGCCGGATCCCTTCCGCATCGTAGCGCTGCTCGTCGACCTCGAGATAGGCGCCCGCCAGCATGTCGCGCGGGAGATCCTCGATCGCGAAGCGGATCGCCTCCGCGGCCCGGTCGAAGCGTCGGTAGCCGACAGGCTGGCGCCGCGGCCTGCGGGCGCGTGTCGGGAACAGCTCGGCCTCGCGGCCGTAATCGAACTCGGTCATCTCTCGGGCCTTTGCGCTGGAGAAGGGGACTTTCGGGCCGGGGCCGCGGGCAGGCGGTCTCGGCCCCATCGTCTGCGGGCCGCCCGCGATCGTGCGAGGGCCCCGTGCGCCATGTCCGTATATATAGGCGCGAAGTGCGGCGATTACGAGGGCCGGCGGGCGCGCACGGCATCTGTGGCGGTCATCCCGGCCGAGCGAAGCCAGAGCCGGTCCATAGTCCCGGCGGTCTTTGTTGCTGCGAGACAGCGGTTATGGATCCCGGGTCTCGCGCTGTGCGCTCGCCCGGGATGACACCGAGGCCGATTTCGAGTCTTCCTACGGCGTCATCAGCACCTGCCGGCACGCGGGCGGGAGGTCCGCCATGGTGAGCGGCGGCTTGCGCTTGGGCGGCTCCTTCGGCGGCGGCGGGTTGAGGATGGCGTCGCGGAACCACCAGTCGAGCTCGGCACCGCAGCCGTCGCTCGCAGGCGTCGGGTCCTGCGCCCTGCATTCCGGGCTGTCGGAGGGGCACGCCATGCGCACGTGGAAATGATAGTTGTGTCCCCACCAGGGCCGCACCTTGCGCAGCCAGTTGCGGTCGTTGCCGGCCTCGCGGCAGAGCGCCTTCTTGATCGCCGCATTGACGATGATGCGCTCGACCTTCGGATCGAGCGCGGCGGCCCTGATCACCGCCGCATGGCCCGGCGTCCAGACGTTCGGATCGACGTCCTTCTTGTCGGCGCGCACCACATTGGTCGCCGACATCTCCTCGCGCTCGAGGCGCGAGAGCTCGCGGTTCGGCATCGGGGTCAGCCAGATGTCGGCGTCGAGCCCGACCTGGTGGCTGGTGTGGCCGGTCAGCATCGGCCCGCCGCGCGCCTGCGCGAGGTCGCCCATCAAGAGGCCGGGCCAGTCCGAGACCTTCGGCACCTTGCCGGCGAGGCGCTCGAGGAAGCGGATCAGCTCCGGATGTCCCCAGTTGCGGTTGCGCGAGAGCCGCATCACCTGCCAGCTCGGCCCGTTGACCGGCAGCGCGGTCGCGCCCGCGAGGCAGCCCTTGGTGTAGAAGCCGATCGCCCGCGCGGCGAGCGGCGCCGGCTGCGGCTTGCGGGCGAACAGTTCCTTGGCCGGGGCCTTCGGATCGTTCGGGTTGGCGAGCGGGGGCAGGGGCTTGGGATCGAGCGTGCCCTTGTCCTGGGCCTGCGCGGGAGCGGCGAGCGCGAGAACGATCAGCGGAATCCAGAGGGTGCGGGTCATGCGCGACTTTCGGAATTCGGGGACCGACCGAGAGTAGAACACTCCGGCGCGGTGATGTAGCCCGGCGCTCACGGCGGCGCCCGATAGGCTTTCGCCCGCGCCCGCCGCCGGTAGGCGCGTCCGAGCCGCGCCGCGCGGTCCGCGAACAGGTCGTCCGCCTCGCCCGCGAGCCGCAGCAGCCGCTCCTCGGTCTCGGCATGCGGCTCGACCGTGCGATCGGCCAGGATGTGGCCGATCGCGAGGCCGCCTTCGGCAAGCGCCCGGCCGACCAGCAGGCAGCGATGGCAGTCGAGCGGCTCGCGCTCGGCGCACAGCAGGCAGATGCGGAACCGCTTCGTGCCGTCGACCACCCGCGCGAGCCCGGCCCGGAACTGCGGCGTCGCCGCGATCGCCTCGAAGTCGGCGACCCCGTCCGCGAACAGCGCCGGATCCGCGGGCCGCCCGCCGAGCGCGTCGCCGAGCCCCACATAGGCGAGGCCCTCGCGCGCGAGCCGGTCGCCGAGCGGCCCTTGCGAGAACCAGGGATAGCGGCGCGAGAACGGCACCGAGCGCACGTCCGCGACGGCGTCGACGCCGGCGCCCGTGAGCCGCGCGAGGAAGTCGTCGATCGCGTGGTTGGAGTGCCCGATGGTGAACAGGTCGAAACGAGTCATGCGGCTCCCGAGACTTTACAATCCGCACATGGTGCGCAATCGTTTCAACGGATGTGGCGGTCCGGAGTTCGAGTTTCGGGGGGTCGTATGCGTAGGGTTGCCGCCACGGTTGCGCTTCTTGCTGCGTTGGTCGCGGCCGCTCCGTCGCGGGCGGACGTCGTCGTCCATATCGACAAGTCCGGCCAGCGCATGACCGTCCGGGTCGACGGCGTCACCGCCTACCAATGGGCCATCTCCACCGGCCGCGCCGGCTACAACACGCCGAACGGCACCTTCCGCCCGCAGCGTCTCGCCCGCAAATGGTACTCGCGCAAGTACCACTGGTCGCCGATGCCCTATTCGGTGTTCTTCCACGGCGGCTATGCGATCCACGGCAGCTACGAGATCGGCCGGCTCGGCCGGCCCGCCTCCCATGGCTGCATCCGCCTGCATCCGTCCCATGCGGCCCGGCTGTTCGCGCTGGTGCAGCAGCACGGCATGGGCGACACCCGCATCGTGATCACGGGCAGCCTGCCGCGCAGCCACTATGCGGCTCCGCGCGTGAAGCCGAAGCGCGTCGCCGCGCCACGCCGCCGGCAGCTCTAGCGCCGGCGTGTCTCGGGCGATGGCGCGGCGTCCCGGATTGTGGCTCCCGGCTGCGCTGGTCGCGGCCTCGGCCGGCCTCGCCCACGCGGCCTGCCCGCCCGACAGCCGCATCGCCGATTGGGTGCTGGGCGCCGGCCGCTGTCTTGCGGCCTCGACCTTCGGCGCCGAGCAGGCCGGCGACCGCCCCGTGCTGGTGGTCGTGGTGCACGGCGACATCTCGGACGGCGGGCTCGCCACCTATCACGTGGCCTTCGCGCGCCGGCTCGCGCGCCGCGGCGTGGTCGCGGTGGCGCTGACGCGACCCGGCTACGCCTTCGAGCCCGGCCGCGTCAGCCAGGGCAGCACGCTCGGCCGGCAGGACAACTACACGGCCGGCAATATCGGCGCGGTCGGTGCCGCGATCGCGGAGCTGCGGCGCCACTATCGCGCGCGCCAGGTCGTCTATGTCGGCCACTCGGGCGGCGCCGCGATCGGCGGCGTGCTGATCGGCAAGTCGCCGGGGCTGATCGATGTCGCCGTGCTGGTGTCCTGTCCCTGCGACGTGACGCGCTGGCGCCGCGAGCGTTGGCGCGACCGCTGGCGCTACAGCGAGTCGCCCTCGCATTATGCGGCGCGCGTGCCGCGCGCGACCGCCCTGGTCGCGATCACGGGCCGCCGCGACGGCAACACGGCGCAGCGCCTCGCCGAGGACTATGTCGGCAGGCTGGCGCGCCGCGGCGTCCCGGCGCGCTTCATTTCCGTCGCGGGCGCCGGCCACGGCTTCTCGGGCCTCGCCGCGGCCACGGCCGCCGCCGTCGAGGCGCGCTTGGCGCGCTGACGGAACCAGCCGTTGTATTGCACTGCAGCGGAACCGCGGGGCACCTCCGGACGTTTCCCTCCAGAGATGTCACCGAGGAGTTCCCGAATGCACGGTTTTATCGGATCGATTTCCCCCGAGAGTTCCAGCCTCGCCAACCTGATCGGCACCGAGGACGTGGTCGGCACGCCGGTGTTCGACCTCGAGGGCCGCCGCCTCGGCTGGATCGACGAGGTGATGTTCGACCGCGCGAGCGGCCGCGCCACCTATGCGGTGGTGGCCGATGCGACGCGTGCGAACGGCGGCGAGAAGCGTCCCGTGCCGTGGTCGCTGATGCGCTACGTCGCGGCGCGCGGCGGCTACGAGGTCGCGACCGACGCCGAATCCTTCGCCCGCGCCCCGACGCTGCCCGGCCATGGCGGCTGGTCCGACGCCGAGCTGCGCCACCGCATTCTCGATCACTACAAGCGGCCGATCACGGTCTGAAACCCTCCCGGGAGGACGATCATGGGCACCCTCGAGCAGCGCGAGACCGCCTCCCTCATCGGCAGCGACAAGGTGGAGGGCACGCCGGTGTTTCGCCCCGGCGGCGAGCAGATCGGCGCCATCGAGCGCGTGATGATCGACAAGCGCTCCGGCAAGGTCGCCTATGCGGTGATGAGCTTCGGCGGCTTGCCGGGGCTCGGCCACGACCACTATCCGGTGCCGTGGTCGCTGCTGACCTACAACACGCGTCTCGGCGGCTACGAGGTCGACCTCACGGACGCGCAGCTCGCCGGCACGCCAAGCCCCACCTCCGAGCGCAGGGCGCAATAGCGCGAAGCGCGTATCGCGCCGACGGCGACTCGGCCGGCCCGATACGCCGCTGACGCGGCTATTGCGCCCCACGGCCCCTTGCGGGGTCGCGGGTTTTCCGGCGATATCCCGGCATGCTCGACTACATCGGCGAGAACCTCGGCCAGATCCTCGACGGCCTCCTGTTCGGCCTCGGCGTGCTCGCGGTCTATCTCGGCGCCGTCATCACGGGCGCCATCGTGCGCTCGCTCGGCGGCGCCGGCAGCAAGGGCCTGACCGCCGCCGGCCGCTATGTGCGCGGCTGGTTCTTCTACCTGCGCGGCGACGACCGCGACATCATCAACGTCACGCTCAACACCATCGTCGACAATCGCTTGAAGTTCGACACCCTGGTCGCCGACCGCCGCATCTGGGCCGTGTGGCCCAATGCCTATCGCCAGGCCATGATCCGCCGCGCCGCGAAACGCACCACCAGGAGCAATCCCGTCGTCTCCTTCCCCAAGGAGCCGCCGCCGCCGAAGAGCCGGCTCGGCCGCCTGCGTCGCCGTCTCAACGACCGCATCCACGGGCTGGTCGCGAGTGCGGAGGTGGTCGAGAACGGCCGGGCGCAGCGCGTCCGGCTGATGCGCGAGGACGACTACAGGGCCTGCTACGGGCCGCTGATCAATCTGGTGAGCGAGAAGTGCTCCAACGACAACGCCCTCGATCTCGCGCTCGGCAGGCCCATGGACGAGTTCCGTTTCGTGGTCGCGCTCACCTTCGAGCAGCTGCACGACCGCCGCGCCCGGCATTTGCGCGCCATCGTGGTCTGGGAGGAGACGCTGCGCAACTTCCCCGACGAATGCCCGGACGTGGATGCGCCCGAGCACCGCACGCGCTTCCGCACCCTCCAGTCCATCGCCCGCCAGTACCGGGCCCACCCCGAGCGCTTCGGCATCGTCAAGATCTGGCGCCCGAAGGCGCCCGGGCGCATGGCGCTCGCGGCGGAGTGAATTCTGCTTCGTAGGGTGCGTTAGCCGCGAAGCGGCGTAACGCACCGGCGACCTATCATCTTGCGCCGGGTCCGTTGCGATGCCCTCGGTGGAATACGCTCGTCCGCTTCGCGGCCGAGCTATTCCACCCTACGCCCTCACACATCCACCTTCAGCGCCTCGATGAAGGCCTCCTGCGGGATTTCGACCCGGCCGAACTGGCGCATGCGCTTCTTGCCGGCCTTCTGCTTTTCCAGAAGCTTGCGCTTGCGGGTGGCGTCGCCGCCATAGCACTTGGCGGTCACGTCCTTGCGGAAGGCGCGCACGGTCTCGCGCGCGATGACCTTGCCGCCGATCGCCGCCTGGATCGGCATCTTGAACATGTGCGGCGGGATCAGCTCCTTGAGCTTCTCGCACATGGCGCGGCCGCGGCTCTCGGCGCGGGTCTTGTGCACCAGCATGGCGAGCGCGTCGACCGGCTCGGCATTGACCAGGATCTGCAGCTTCACGAGGTCGGCCGGCCGGTAGTCGGTCAGGTGGTAGTCGAACGAGGCGTAGCCCTTGGAGATCGACTTCAGCCGGTCGTAGAAGTCGAACACCACCTCGTTCAGCGGCAGGTCGTAAACCAGCATGGCGCGCTTGCCGACATAGGAGAGGTCGGCCTGGACGCCGCGACGGTCCTGGCAGAGCTTGAGCACCGAGCCGAGATACGCGTCCGGGGTGAGCACCGTGGCCTCGATCCAGGGCTCGTGGATCTCCTCGATCCGCACCACGTCCGGCATGTCGACCGGGTTGTGGATCTCGATCTCCTTGCCGTCCGTGAGCGTGATCCGGTAGACGACCGAGGGCGCGGTGGCGATGAGGTCGAGGCCGAACTCGCGCTCCAGCCGCTCCTGGATGATCTCCAGATGCAGCAGCCCGAGGAAGCCGCAGCGGAAGCCGAAGCCGAGCGCGGCCGAGGTCTCCATCTCGTAGGAGAAGCTCGCGTCGTTGAGCCGCAACTTGCCCATCGCCGCGCGCAGATCCTCGAAGTCGGCGGCGTCGACCGGGAACAGGCCGCAGAACACCACCGGCTGCGCCGGCTTGAAGCCGGGCAGCGGCTGCTCGCACGGCCGCCGGTCCTCGGTGATGGTGTCGCCGACGCGGGTGTCGGCCACTTCCTTGATCGAGGCGGTGATGAAGCCGATCTCGCCGGGGCCGAGTGACTCGACGGTCACCATCTTGGGCGTGATGACACCGACCCGGTCGAGCTGGTAGCGCGCGCCGGTGCCGATCATGCGCACGGTCTGGCCTTTCCTGAGCTCGCCGTCGACGACGCGCACCAGCACGACGACGCCGAGATAGGCGTCGTACCAGGAATCGACGAGCAGCGCCTTCAAGGGCCTGTCGCGTTCGCCCGTCTTCGGGGCGGGCAGGCGGTTGACGATCGCTTCCAGCACATCCGCCACGCCCATGCCGGTCTTGGCCGAGATCGGGACGGCGTCGGCGGCGTCGAGCCCGATCACCTCCTCGATCTGCTGCTTGACCCGCTCCGGCTCGGCCGCCGGCAGGTCGATCTTGTTGAGGACGACGACGATCTCGTGGTCGGCGTCGATCGCCTGGTAGACATTGGCGAGCGTCTGCGCCTCGACGCCCTGGGAAGCGTCGACGACGAGCAGCGAACCCTCGCAGGCCGACAGCGAGCGGCTGACCTCGTAGGCGAAGTCGACATGGCCGGGCGTGTCGATCAGGTTGAGCACATAGTGGCGGCCATCGCGCGCGTCGTATTCGAGGCGCACGGTGTTGGCCTTGATGGTGATGCCGCGCTCGCGCTCGATGTCCATCGAGTCGAGCACCTGCTCGCGCATCTCGCGCTCCTCCAGGCTGCCGGTCATCTGGATCAGCCGGTCGGCCAGCGTCGATTTGCCGTGGTCGATATGGGCGATGATGGCGAAGTTGCGGATGTTGCCGCGCGGCGTTTCGGTCATGCGGGGCATTTAGCAGGAAGCGGCGAAAGGGCAAGGGGCTGGGCCCGGTCGGCGGCTGGCTCCGATTTTTGCCGGCGTCGATCAGGCCTGGCCTTCGAGCGACCGTTCGAGCAGGGCGATCTCCTCGCCGGTCAGTTCGAAGGCGTCGTAGACGAGGCGGTCGATGTCGCGCTCGGCCGCCGCGATTTCCGCCGTCAGGCGCTTCACCTCGGCCGAGGCCTCGGCGTGCAGCGCCTCCCACCCGGCACGCTCCCTGACGGGCAGGTCGACCTTGAGCGCCCGCTTCAGCTCGGCGCGCAACTCGGCAAAGTCGAGTTCGTGGAAATCCCTCAGCTTGCGCGAAAGTCTTGCGCCCGGCGCGGCGAGGTCGGTGAGCAGGCGGTGGTGGAAGGACTTTTGCGCAGCAAGGCGGTTGGACGCGGACATTGTGCAGTCCTTCGCTAGCCGATCCAGCCCTTTCGCAACAGCATCCCAAACCGGGATCGGTAGTTTTTCGACATACTGCACACGCATTTCGTGCCAACCATGACGTACCGCCGGTGATATCCCCGTAAGGAAACTCCACGTCAGCGACGAATTTAGCAGCGCAAGAATTGAATAGTCGGCGTCCGGTATGAAGTATGACTTGTCATTCGAAAACGCACCGGAATCCTCCATCGCAAACATGCGTTCGTTCTGAAAGTGCGGGTACGAAATTTTCCGGCGTTCGAACCGCGGCTGATAGGCCAGTTGTGCCTGCTGCAGTTCCCACCATTCCTGCTGGGTGGCACGCTTTTCCAGTTTCTCCCGGAACGGCAGCAGCCAGTCGCGGATCGCCGGGTATTCGTCGATGTCGACCCTGCCCTTCGGCGTGTTGATCAGCCACAGCCCCTCGGGCTCGACGCGCCAGCGCTTGATGTTCTCGCCCTTGAGGAAGGGTTTCAGCAGCCCGGCCGATTTCGGGTCGGCGGCGACCAGCCGGTCGCGCGTTGGCGTGTCGACGACAAAGGCCTCATTGAGGCCTGTCTTGATGCCATAGAGCGGCGCGCCACAGACCTCGCCCAGCGTCTTGCGGCCCTTGGCGATCTTGTCGCGCAGAGCCGCCAGCGCGTCGTCCTCGAACTGCCAGGAGGCGCCGGTCAGCCGGGCGCGCGGCATGGCCCGCGCCCCTTCGGCGAAGGCGCTGCCGAGATCGGCCGGCGCCCGCGCGCCGATGTTGAGGAATTTCAGGTCGCCCTCGGGGGCGCCGATCTCGGCCTTCTTCCTCGCCGTCAGGATGGCCGGATAGGTGGTGACGCCCTCGAAAATCTGCACGTCGCCGAAATCGACCACCGTCTCGATGTCGGCGCGCTCGCCGAGCAGCAGGCGCAGCTTTTCGCCATAGCCCGCGCGAAAGAAGCTGGAGGTGGAAATGTAGCCGAGGCGGCCGCCGCCCTTCAGCAGCGACAGGCCCTTCTCGAAGAAATAGGCCGACAGGTCGGTGCGCTCGTCGGCCACCGCGTAGTGTTGCGCCAGCCATGGCTTGACCGGCTTGAGGTGCTCCATGCGCACATAGGGCGGGTTGCCGATGACGATGTCGAAGCCGCCGGCGGCGAAGATATCCGGGAAGGCGGCGCGCCAGTCGAACGGCCGGTCGGTGGCTCGCGGATCGTCGATGAGGCTGTTGCCGTCGCGGATCGTCTGGCCGAGCCGGGCCAGCCGATGCTGGCGGCGCGCCGTCTTTAGCCATAGCGCCAGGCGGGTGATCTCGGCCGATTCGATGTTGAGGTCGACGCCGTGCAGGTTGGCGGCGAGGATCTCGTCATAGATGTCGAAGCCGGGCTCATCGCCCAGATCGGCCAGCCGCTCGGTGACCCGGCGATACTCGGCCGCCAGCACGTCGAAGGCGGCGATCAGGAACGCTCCCGAGCCGCAGGCGGGATCGACGATGGTGAGGCCGCGCAACGCCGCCAGGTAGTCGCGCCAGAACGCCCGCTCGGTGCTGTCGTCGGGCCAGGGCACCTCGCCGGACTCGGGCAGCGTCGCGATGCCGGCATGGCGTTCGAGTAGCGCGTCGAAACGCTCCTTCAGCGTCTCGCCGACCGTGCGCTCGACCAGGAAGCGGGTGACGTGGTCGGGCGTGTAGACGACCCCCTCGCGCTTGCGCTGCGAGACCCGGCCCGGTTCGGCCTCGCGCAGCTTTTCGATGTCGCCAATCGACTGCTCGAAAATATGGCCGAGGACGTTGACCGAAACCTCCCGGCCGTAGTCCCACTCGACGAGCCGCGCCACATCCTCGGCGAGGTGGTCGGGAAGCACGACCGTGTCGGCAACCGGGTCCTCGGCGAAAAGGCCGCCATTGTAGGGCCAGACGTTGAAGCGCGGGTCGCCGACGGAATTGCCCTTGTCGATCCAGCGAAACAACCGGTTGACATTCTGCCATACCGGCTTCGGATCGAAACCGCTCTTCTCGTTGACGGCATCGAGGAAGATCTTGCGCGGCAGCATGCCGTTGCCCGAGGCGAACGCGATGAAGATGACCCGGTCGAGCAGCTTCTGAGCTGTCTCGATCGCCTTCAGGTGGTCCAGCTTCGGGCCATCCGCCTCGTTTTCGAGGAAACCGACCAGCCTGCCCCGCAGCACGCGGTAGTCGTCATAGAGCTTGTCGGTGACGTCCTTCAGCGCATTGTCGGACTGGCGCAGCAATGCCTCGGTGTCGCCGCCAATCAGGCGCCGGGCCTCGAGGACGAGCAGCAGCCGGTTCAGCTCATCCGGCTCGTCGATCCGCGAAAGATCGAACCGTTCGTAGGCCTCGCGACCGCGCCCGAATCGGTAGAGCCGCAGTTCGAGGCAGTTCGACACGAGCACCCATTTGGCTCCGGGTGCATCGGCGGCGTAATCCCACGCCTGCTGCACGGGGCTGATGCCGCGACCGGGCATGATCTTGTCGAGGTCGGCCGTGTCGGGGCCCTTCATTTCCAGCGGCGCCACGACGTGGTTGTCGGCACCGTCGGGAAAGAAGCGCCCGAGCGCCACATCCACCGGCTTGCGGCGCAGCGGATATTCGAACGCCAGGTTGTACTCGGTCTCCGACGAGAACGGCCGGTAGCCGAGAACACCCGACAGAACTTCCTGAAAGAAGGTGTTGCGGACCTGGGTTTCACGCTGCGCGCGGAACGCGACGGCCTGCGCACGCTTGGCGTATTTGCGGGCGAAGGAAAGCTGGTCCCGCGTCGGATCGATGGCCTTTACCGACATGGCCCTGTCGATAGCCTTTGGCGCGAACAGCGGCACATGGGGCAGAACCGGAGGCCTGCGGCCTCCGCCAAGGCCGCCAACCGGCAATTCGACTCCAGCAGCCATGAACAGATTCATGCCGGCGAGTTAGCCGCAAAACGGCGCGGCTGTCGACCGCGGGGTGCTTCGCCGGCGCCGCGGCCGACAACTGGGCGGTGGACAACGGCGGTCGACGACCCTCGGCAGGTCTGGGGTTGAGGTCCCTCAGGCGGCGGCCTTTTGAGCGCGCGCCAGACCCTCGCGCAGGTGGTCGAGATCGGCGCCCTGGCCATAGTGCTGGGTGGCGAGGAAGGATTCGACGCCGAAGGCCGGGTCGAGGCGGAAGGCCTCGGCCAGATGGGCGGCGGCCGCCATCTGGTCGCCGAGCCAGGCATGGGTGGCAGCGACAAAGGCGTGCTGGCCGGCGTCCATGGCCGACAGGCGCATGAACGCCTCGATCGCCTCGCCATACTGGCGGGCGGTGAAGTGGGCCTTGCCGAGATGGCTCCAGAACCGCTCCGGGTGGTGCGGGTTGAGCCGCATCGCCTTGCCGATCCACTCGATGCCCTCGCCCGGCCGGCCGAGCCAGGTGAGCAGTTCGCCCTGCTGGACGACGACCAGATCGTAGTTGGGATTGAGCGCCAGCGCCCGCTCCTGGTGGTAGCGAGCCCGGTTGAGGTCGTTGCGGGTGATGTGGACGGCGGCAAGGATGCGGTGGACGTCGGCGTCGTTGTCGTCGAGGGAAAGCGCCTTCTCCAGTTCGCTGGCGACGATGGCAAAGGCGGCGTCCGCATCGTCGAGCCAGCCATAGCCCCAGGCCTGGCCGAGGATGCAGCCATACCAGGCATGGGCGTGGGCATAGTCGGGATCGAGTTCGATGGCGCGCAGAATGAGCTTCTGCGCCTCGACATTGTCCTCGCGGGTGGAGCGGTGGTGGCGCACCTTGGCGGCCAGCACGCATTCATAGGCCGCCAGGCTCGCCGGCGTCTTGCGGACCAGCTGGTCCTGCTGGGCGGCCTCGACGCGGCCGGGCAGGGTGGCGACGATCGCCGCCGTCACCTCGTCCTGGATGGCGAAGACGTCGTCGAGCCGGCGGTCATATTTCTCGGCCCAGATATGGGCGTCGGTGGCGGTGTCGATGAGCTGGACGGTGACGCGCAGCCGGTCGCCCGACTTGCGCACGCTGCCCTCGACCAGATACTGGGCGCCGAGCTTGCCGGCCACATCGCGCAGGTTCACCGCCTGGCCCTTGTAGACGAAGGTGGAGTTGCGCGAGATGACGAACAGCTCGTGGCGGCGCGACAGTTCGGTGATGATATCCTCGGTCAGCCCGTCGACGAAATATTCCTGCTCGGCGTCGCCGCTCATGTTGGTGAACGGCATGACCGCGATCGACGGCTTGACCACCGGGCGCGGCTCGGCGGCGCCAGCGGCGGCGCGGACGGGCTCGTCGACCAGCACGCGCCAGACCCGGACGGGGCGCGAGATGTTCTTGAGCGCGCGCTCGCCGAGATCCTCATAGGCGAGGTCGAGGCGCTCGGCGACCTGGTCGTGGACGGCCTGGGTGATGCAGATGCCGCCGACATCGGCGAGCTGTTCAAGGCGCGAGGCGATGTTGACGCCGTCGCCGTAGATGTCGCCGTCGTCGAAGATGATGTCGCCGAGATTGATGCCGATGCGGAACTCGATGCGCCGGTCGGCGGCGACATCGGCGTTGCGCCGGCGCATCCTGAGCTGGACCTCGGCGGCACAGCGCACGGCGTCGGCGACCGACTGGAACTCGACCAGCATGCCGTCGCCGGTGGTCTTGATGATGCGGCCCTGGTTCTTGGCTATGGCCGGGTCGATCAGCTCGATGCGGTGGGTGCGCAGGCGCGCCAAGGTACCCCGCTCGTCGGCCTCCATCAGCCGCGAGTAGCCCGCCATGTCGGCGGCAAGAACGGCGGCGAGCCTGTGTTCCATGACCCTTCCCTCGCCAACCTGCTATCATAGCAGGCGGGCGCCGAAAGCAAAGGGCCGATGCCCGGGTCGATTGGGTGCCGGCTCCCGGGCTCCGGATTGGCGGCCGGCCATCATTTGACCGATCGCAAATGCGATGGCCGCATGTTCGTGCTAGCCACGCGCCAGCATTTTCCTTGGAAGGAACGGTGTGGCCGATGGCGCAGAGAACCGAGATCGAGGCGATCGCGCGCCAGGGTGCCCGGCGCTGGCCGGCCCGCGCGGCCGCGCTGGCGGTTGTCGCGGCGGGCGTGGCGGGCCTCTTCTACTACCTTTCCATCCGCGGCGAGGCGACCGCGACCCGCTATGTCACGGCCGAGGTGCGCCACGCCGACATCATCGTCACGGTCACGGCGACGGGAACGATCGAGCCGACCAACCAGGTCGACATCTCGAGCGAACTGTCGGGGCGCGTTCGCAGCGTCGAGGTCGACTACAACGACATGGTCAAGCGCGGCCAGGTGCTGGCCAGGCTGGACACCGACCGGTTGGAGGCCAATGTCGAACATGCCGAGGCGACGCTGCTGGCGCGCAAGGCGAGCCTGGCCGAGGCGGTGGCGACGCTCAACGAGCGCCGCGACACGCATGAACGCATCGCCCGGCTCGAACAGCAGGGCATCGCCACGCGCGAAACGCTGCTGGCGGCCAAGGCCGCGCTGGAGCGGGCGGAGGCCGGCGTCGAGAGCGCCAGGGCCAATGTGCGGGTCGCCGAGGCCAGCTTGAAGCTCGAACGGACCAATCTCGACAAGGCCTGCATCTGCTCGCCGATCGACGGCATCGTGCTGGCCCGCACGGTCGAGCCGGGCCAGGTGGTGGCCGCCACCTTGCAGGCGCCGACCCTGTTCACACTGGCCGAAGGGCTGTCGCGCATGCGGCTGACGGTCGACGTCGACGAGGCCGATATCGGCAAGGTCAACACCGGCAACCGCGCCGAGTTCACGGTCGAGGCGTTCCAGGACCGCCGGTTCGAGGCGGTGATCTCGCAATTGCGCTTCGCGCCGCGCACCATCGACGGCGTCGTCACCTACGAGGCGATCCTTGACGTCGACAATGACGACCTGGCGCTGCGGCCCGGAATGACGGCGACGGCCGAGATCACCGTGGCCAGGGTCGACGGCGCGCTCGCCGTGCCGAACGCGGCGCTGCGCTACACGCCGTCGGCAGAAGGCGACGAGGGCCAAAGCGGCAGGGGCCTGCTCGGCATGCTGCTGCCGCGGCCGCCGCGGGGCACCACCCGGCCCGCCACGACGGCCGGCCAGGACGGACGGCGACCGGTCTGGGTACTGCGCGACGGCGCGCCCGTGGAGGTGCGGATCAGGACCGGCGAGACCGACGGCTTGGTGACGCAACTGCTCGACGGCGACCTGGCGGCCGGCGATGCGGTGATCGTCGACGCGGAGGTGACCCGATGAACGTCGCCGAACGCCGTCGCCGGGCCGGCGGAGAGGCGCCGGCGCCGCGGACCGGCGAGCCGCCGCTGATCAGCCTGCGCGGTGTCACCCGCGTCTTCGGCGAGGGCGATGCCGCGGTCCACGCCCTGCGCGGCATCGACCTCGACATCGGCGCCGGCGAGTTCGTCGCCATCATGGGGCCGAGCGGATCGGGCAAGTCGACGGCGATGAACATACTGGGCTGCCTCGACACCCCGACGACGGGCCGCTACTTCTTCGCCGGCGCCGATGTCGGCGGCTTCGACCGCCGCCAGCGCGCCCTGCTGCGGCGCAATTTCCTGGGCTTCGTGTTCCAGCGCTACAATCTGCTGGCCCGCACCTCGGCGATCGACAATGTCGAACTGCCGCTGATCTACAAGGGGATCGGCGCGGCGGCGCGGCGCCGGCTTGCCCTGGCGGTGCTCGACAAGGTCGGCCTCGCCGGCAAGGAGGGCCGCGATCCCTCGCAATTGTCGGGCGGCGAGCAGCAGCGCGTCGCCATCGCCCGCGCCATCGTCTCGGCGCCGCAAGTGGTGCTGGCCGACGAGCCGACCGGCAATCTCGACACGGCGCGCAGCCGCGAGATCATGGAACTGCTGAGCCGGCTGAACCGTGACGAGGGCATCACCATCATCATCGTCACCCACGAATCGGACATGGCCGCCTACGCCCGCCGGCTGGTTCATTTCGTTGACGGAATGATCGACGACGACAGGCCGACTGCGGGGCGGCAATGATCGCCGAAACCATCCGCCAGGCGCTGAAGGCGATCCTGCGCAACGCGCTGCGCTCGTTCCTGACGATACTGGGCATCATCATCGGCGTCGCCGCGGTGATCGCCATGGTGACGCTCGGCCAGGGCTCGACCACCCAGGTGGAGGCCGACGTCGCCAGCATGGGCGCCAACCTGCTGATGGTGCGGCCGGGTCGGATGATGGGCCCAGGCGGCAGCAGCCGGACCGCCTCGCCGTTCACCATGCGCGACGTGGAGGCGATCGAGGCGCAAGTCCCCGGCGTCACCGTCGCGGCGCCGACCAGCGTCAACCAGATGACGGTGATCTTCGGCAACACCAACCACCCGACCTCGGTGACCGGCACCGACAATCGCTACCTGGCGGCGCGCGACTGGTCGCTGGCGGCGGGCCGCGAGTTCCTGGACAGCGAGCTGCGCGCCGGCTCGGCCGCCTGCATCCTGGGGTCGACCGCGCGGCGCGAGCTGTTCGGCGCCACCGACCCGCTCGGCGAGACGGTGCGCATGGCCCGCATCTCCTGCCGGGTGATCGGTGTCCTCGAGGCCAAGGGCGCCTCGAGCTTCGGCCAGGACCAGGACGACGTGGTGCTGATGCCGCTGCGCGCCTTCCAGCGGCGCATTGCCGGCAACCAGGACGTGAACCTGATCCATGTGGCGATCGGCGCCGGGCTGTCGACCGAGAAAGCCAAGGCCGACATCGAGCAGCTGATGCGCGAGCGGCGGCGCGTGCGGCCCGGCGAGAACGACGACTTCACGGTGATGGACATGAAGGAGCTCGCCTCCATGCTGACCGGCATCACCACGGTGATGACCGGGATGCTGTCGGCGGTGGCCGCCGTCAGCCTGCTGGTCGGCGGTATCGGCATCATGAACATCATGCTGGTGTCGGTGACCGAGCGCACGCGCGAGATCGGCATCCGGCTCGCCATCGGCGCGACCGAGGGCCAGGTGCTGATGCAGTTCCTGGTCGAGGCGATCGTGCTGTCGCTGTTCGGCGGCCTGATCGGCATCGGCGCTGGGCTGTCGCTGGCGGCGATCGGCACGCGCTACCTGGCCGTGCCGTTCGAGCCCGACCTGTCGGTGATTGTCATCGCGTTCGGCTTCTCGGCGATGATCGGCATCGTCTTCGGCTTCTTCCCGGCACGCCGCGCCGCGCGGCTCGACCCGATCGAGGCTCTGCGTCACGAGTGAGCGGCAGGACGCGCGCATCGGCGCGAGGTTCGTTCAGTTCGCGTGGTGCGAGTGGCCGTAGGTCCGGCCAGACTTCGCATCCTTGAGATCCATCACCCGTTCGTTGACCTTCAGGATTGCCAGGCATTGCGGCTCGGGGGCGGCAGCCTTGGTATAGAGCAGCACCGCGGTCGTCGTGGTTGGCGTGCCGTCGGGGCAGGCGGCCAGAACCTTTCTTCGCTCGGTTGCCGAGGCTGTTTGGCTCCTTACCGGGCGACCCGGGGCGGGCGGCTCAGCGCCAACTCCCTTCCGCCCACATGCGGCGCAGGGCCGAGCGGTAGTCGGGACAGGCGTAGGCAAGGCCGAGCACGCGCTTCGACTGGACGTTCGACACCCGCTTGTTCTCGCCATAGAAGGAGCGCGCCATCGGCGAGAGCTCGGCGGTGGCGAAATCGGTCTCGGGCGGCGGCTCCACGCCGGCCAGCGCGCAGGCGAAGGCGACCACGTCCTGCGGCGGCGCCGGCTCGTCGTCGGTGATGTTGAAGATGCCCGCCGCCCCCAGTTCGGCGGCGCGGGCAAAGGCTTGCGCGATATCGTCGCGATGGACCCGGTTGAACACCTGGCCCGGCTTGACCAGACGGCGCGCCGTGCCGGCGGCGATGTTGACGAAGGCGTTGCGGCCGGGACCATAGATGCCGGACAGGCGCAGAATGGCGAGCGGCACGCCGCGGCGGGCGGCGAGGCCGGTCCAGGCGCGCTCGGCCTCGAGGCGGGCACGCGAGCGCGCCGAGACCGGCCGGCAGGGGCTGTCCTCGTCGACCCAGGCGCCGCCATGGTCGCCATAGACGCCGACGGTCGACAGATAGCAGAGCCATACGAGCTCCGGCGCCGCCGCCAGGCGTTCGCCGAAGGCGGCGATCACCGGATCGCCGGCCTGGTCGGGGCCGACCGATACCAGCACGTGGCTGGCGCCGGCGATCGCCGCGTCGAGTTCCGGCGTTGGCGCGCCGGCAAAGACGAGCGGCGCCAAGCCGGCGGCCTGCAGCTCGGCGAAGCGGCGTGGCGAACGCGTGGTGCCGGCGACGTGCTCGAAGCGGCCCGCCACCGCCTGCGCGCAGGCAAGCGCCGAATAGCCGGCGCCGAAGACGAGCAGCCGGCTCATTGCGCCGGCCCGCCGCCAAGCGCCCGGCGCCACTCCCCGGCGACGCCGGCATCGGCCTCGCCGGCGGGGCGGAGCGCGGCCATTTCGTCCGCGGGGAGCAGGCGCGACAGCGCCCAGACGGCGGCGCCGCGCACGGTCGCGTCGGAATCGGCAAGATGCGGGCGGGCGGCGGCGGCGAGCTCGCGCCGGCCGGAATTGCCGATCGCCGTCAGCACGTTGCGGATGAAGCGGTCGCGGCCGAGCCGCTTGACCGGCGAGGCGGAGAAGAAGACGCGGAATGCCGCCTCGTCGAGCCCGGCAAGAAAGGCGAGGTCCGGAGCGGCAAGGTCGGAGCGGGCGGCGAGTTTGGCCTCGCGCCCGGCCCGCGCATATTTGTTCCACGGGCACACCGCCAGGCAGTCGTCGCAGCCGAAGACGCGGTTGCCGATGCCGGCGCGCAACTCGCGCGGGATGGGGCCGTGGTGCTCGATGGTCAGATAGGAGATGCAGCGGCGCGCATCGAGCCGGTAGGGGGCGGGAAAGGCGTCGGTCGGGCAGATGTCGAGGCAGGCCCGGCACGAGCCGCAATGGTCGGTCTCGGGCGCGTCCGGTTCGATTGCCGCGTCGGTGAGGATGACGCCCAGAAACAGCCATGAGCCGAATTGGCGCGACACCAGATTGGTGTGCTTGCCCTGCCAGCCGAGGCCGGCCTGCTCGGCGAGCGGCTTTTCCATCAGCGGCGCGGTGTCGACAAACACCTTGACCGCCGCGCCGGTGCGGGCGGCGAAACGGCCGGCGATCTGCTTCAGCCGGCCCTTGACGACGTCGTGATAGTCGCGGCCGCGGGCATAGACGGAAAGGGTGGCGCGGTCGGCGCGCCGCAGGCTGGCAAGCGGATCGCTCGCCGGTCCGTAGTTCATGCCCAGCACGATCGCCGTTCTGGCCTGCGGCCACATGCGCCGCGGGCTGCGGCGGCGGGCGGCGGTCGCGGCCAGCCAGGCCATGGTGGCGTGGTGGCCGTCGGCGATCGCCCGGTCGAGGCGGCGGCCGGTCTCGTCCGGCAGGCGGGCCGGCGTGAAGCGGCAGGCGTCGAAGCCCAGCCGGCGCGCCTCCTCGGCAATCTCGGTCCTGATGCGGCCAGCGGCCAGGCGCGGCGCCCGCGACCGCGGTTCAGAAGTCGAGGTCGACATAGTGGGCCACCGGCGGCAGGCCGGCCACCTTGTCGGCGAGCAGCGGCCGGAACGACGGGCGCGACTTGACGCGGGCATACCAGTCGCGGGCGGCCGGCTCGCCGTTCCAGTCGACCTCGCCCAGATAGTCCATCACCGACAGCATGGCGGCGGCTGCGAGATCGGCCTGCGACAGGCGGCCGCCAGCGAGCCAGTCGCGACTGGCGGCCAGCCAGCCGACATATCTCAGGTGGTTCTTCAGGTTGGTGCGGCCGGCGCGGATGAGGCCCGCTTCGGGAGCGCCGCCGCCTTCAGCACCGCGCATGAAGTGCTTGAACACCCGCTCGCCGACGAGATAGCGCGCCACCTCGGCCTCGAACTTGACGAGGAACCATTCGGCCAGGCGGCGCACCTCGGCACGCGCCAGCGGGTTCTCCGGCATCAGCCGCTTCTCGCGCATCATGGCGCCGCTGGTCTCGTCGAGGAACTCGCCGATGACGGCGGCGCCGCACACCGCCGCGCCGGTCTCGTCGAGCAGCACCGGCAGCGCCCCGGACGGGTTCAGCGCCAGGAAATCGTCGCGGCGCGCCCATGGCTTCTCCTCGACGAACTCGGTCGCCAGCCCGTATTCCGACAGCATCAGCCGGACATAGCGCGAGGGGCCGGACATCGGATGGTGGTAGAGCGTCAGCATGCGGACTCGCACGTTGCTTGCGGGATGCGCGGCACGGCGGCCGGGGTGCATTCCTTGCCGCCAGTGGCTATAGCAGGCGGTATAGATTGCTGGGCGATTCGCGCAAGCCCGGCGTGGCGGCGCGGTGGCGGGTCGGCCGCCGCCCCTCAATCCTCGCAACGGCCGACCGCCGGCCGCCACGAAGGCAGACGCATGGCTGAGCAGGCAATCTCCGACGCCCTGATCCTCGGCACGGTCGAGGGACTGACCGAATTCATCCCGGTCTCGTCGACCGCCCACCTGCTGCTCCTCGGCCATTTCATGGGCTTCCAATCGACGGGCAAGACCTTCGAGGTGCTGATCCAGCTCGGCGCCATCCTCGCCATCCTGTCGGTCTATGCCGCGCGGCTGATCGAACTGGCGCGAGCGCTGCCGAGCGACGCGCGGGCGCGCCGCTTCGTCGCCGGCGTCGTGCTCGCCTTCCTGCCAGCGGCCGTTGCCGGCGTTCTCCTGCACGGCTTCATCAAGACGGTGCTGTTCGAGACGCCGGTGCTGGTGTGCGTGACGCTGGTGGCCGGCGGCTTCATCCTGCTCGCCATCGACCGCATGGCCTTTTCGCCGCGCTACCACGACGTCATGGACTATCCGCTGTCGCTGTGCCTGGCGATCGGCGTCTTCCAGTGCTTGGCGCTGATCCCCGGCGTGTCGCGCTCGGGCGCCACGATCGTCGGCGCGCTGCTGATGGGCACCGACAAGCGCTCGGCGGCCGAGTTCTCCTTCTTCCTGGCGATGCCGACCATGGCCGGCGCATTCACCTACGACCTCTACAAGAACCGCGACATTCTGAGCCTCGACGACGCGGCGATCATCGCCGTCGGCTTCGTCGCCGCCTTCGTCAGCGCCGTGGTGGTGGTGCGCTACGTCCTCGACTACATCTCGCGCCACGGCTTCGCGCTGTTCGCCTGGTGGCGTATCATCGTCGGGTCGGCGGGGCTCGCCGGGCTCTACCTGCTCGCCCCGGCCGGCTGAGGGCAGACGAGGAGCGGCGCGGCGAACCATGACGCAGCGGCTGAGCGACTGGCTGCTCGGCGAGGGCCGGCGCGCCGGGCGGCTGAGCGAACTGCTTGGCGGGCTGTGCGCACGCCTGCGCGAAGCCGGCGTTCCGGTCGAGCGGGCCACCCTCGGCTCGCCGCTCTTGCACCCGATCGCCCAGTCCTCCTACGCGGCCTGGTCGCTCGAGGCGGGCAGCCGCGACGAGTGGTTCCGCTGGACGCCGGACAACCTCAAGGTCCTCGCCAACAGCCCGATCCACGACATCTATGTGCACGGCCGCGGCCACCGCCTGAAGCTCGGCCGGCGCCGCGACCGCGAACGCTTCGGTATCGGTCCCGAGCTCGCCGCCCAGGGCTACAGCGAGTATGCGGCGATCCCGCTGCCCTTCTCCGACGGCTCGCACAAGGCGTTCACCGTGGCGACACGCCGCCCGGGCGGCTTCACCGACGGCCAATATGCGGCGCTTGCCGCCGTCGCCCTGCCGCTTTCGGCCGTGCTGGAGACACTGGTGCTGCGGCGCACGGCGGCAACGCTGCTCGACACCTATGTGGGCCGGCGCAGCGGCCGCCAGGTCCTCGACGGGCGGATCAGGCGCGGCGACGGCGAACATCTCGGCGCGGCGATCTGGATGAGCGACCTCCGCAATTTCACCGGCCTCAGCACGCGGATCGGCGAGGCGGCGCTGCTGGCGATGCTCAACCGCTATTTCGAGGCGGTGACCGGCGCCGTCGACGCCCATGGCGGCGAGACGCTGAAATTCATAGGCGACGCGGTGCTGGCGATCTTCCCGACCGACGGCGAGGCGGCGGTGGCGCGTGCGGAGGCGGCCGCCGACCAGGCGCTGGCGGCGACGGCGGCGCCCGACTGGCCGGACGGCCTCGCCTTCGGCATCGCGCTCCATCTCGGCGAAGTGTTCTACGGCAATGTCGGCGGCGCCGAGCGGCTCGACTTCACCGTCATCGGCCCGGCGGTCAACCGCGTCAGCCGCATCGAGGGGCTGTGCGGCCGGCTCGGCCAGCCTCTCCTCGTCTCGGCCGAGTTCGCCGCGGCCTCGCGCCGCGCCTATGCCAGCGCCGGCCGCTTCGAGCTCAAGGGCATCGCCGGCGAGACGGAGGTGCTGCGGCCGGGTTAGCTGATCGTCCGTTCGCGTCATCCTGGCCTGCCTTCGGACTGGCGCGAGCGGTCAGAACATCGCGGCGAGCCCGCGGCGGATGAGATCGAGGGCGAGCACCGTCAACAACAGCGAGAAGGCGAGGCGAAAGCGCGCCTCGGGCAGGCGGGCGAGCAGCCTGGCGCCGGCGGCGGTGCCGGCGAAGCCGGCGGCGACCATCGCCACCAGCAGCGGCAGCCAGGTGACAAAGGCGAATCCGGTCAGGCCGAAGGCGATGACCTTGAAGCCGTGCTGGGCGGTCATGATCGCCGCATGCGTGCCGGAATACTGCCGCCGGTCGGGCAGCGACCTGCCGAGGAAGGCGGCGGTGAGTGGGCCGGTGGCGCCGAAGAACATGGTCAGAAACGCGGTGACCAGTCCGCCGCCGGCAAACAGCGCCGGCCCGCCGCGCGCCAGCGCCGGCAGCCGGACCCAGGTGACGGCGATGATGAAGGCGCCGAGCCCGACCTTGAGCAGCGGGTCGTCGAGGCGGACGACAAAGGGCGTGCCGAGCGCCACGCCGACGAGCGAGCCGGCGAGGAAGGGCAGCGCCGCCGACCAGTCGATATGGGCGCGCTGGATGAGGGCGCGGCCGGTGTTGGAGCCGAGCTGGACGACGCCGTGGACGGGAATGAGCGAGGCGACCGGCAGGAGGTAGCCCATCACGGTCAAAAGGGCGACGCCGCCGCCGATGCCGAAGGCCGCCGTCAGCGCCGAGGTGAAGAAGCTGGCGACAATGAGCGCGGCAGCCGCGCCGCCCGCGACATCGGCCGGCAGCAGGTCCAAGGCGGCTCAGACCTCGCCCTTGCGGCTGAACTGCCCCTGCGGCCGGTAGACCCACATATAGGTCGGCAGGATCGCCGCCATGGCGCGCGGCGTGATGCCGAGCCCGGCGAGCGTGCGCCCGGCGCGCTCGGCCTCGGCCGAGACGGTGGTGTCGTTCTCCAGCATCAGCACCTGGTCGTAGGTGAGCGGCGCGCCGGGCAGCCAGCCCGTCGCCCGTGCCACCGCCCTGGCGAGGAACCAGGGCAGGCTGATGAGCAGGCGGCGGCGGTCGATGATCTCCAGCATCAGCTCCATGCACTGGCGGAAGGTGGCCACTTCCGGGCCGCCGAGCTCGTAGACCCTGCCGCCGGCGGCAGCGCCGTCGACGGCGCGGGCGAAGGCCTCGGCGACATCGCCGACGAAGACCGGCTGGAAACGGGTCACCCCGCCGCCGATCAGCGGCAGGAAGGGCGAAAGGCGCGTCATCCGGGCGAAGCGGTTGAAGAACGCGTCCTCCTGGCCGAAAATGATCGACGGCCGGAAGATGACGGCGCCCTTCACCGTTTCGAGCACGGCGCGTTCGCCGAGCCCCTTGGAGCGGCCATAGCCGGACGGCGAAGCGGGGTCGGCGCCGATGGCGCTGGCGTGGACCAGCCGGGCGCCGGCGGCGCGCGCCGCCTCGGCCACGGCGCGGGCGCCGAACTCCTGCACGGTGGCGAAGCTCTGGCGACCCTCCTCCTTGAGGATGCCGACCAGGTTGACGACGCAGTCGGCCCCCTCGGCGGCGCGGTCGACCGACCAACGATAGCGCAGATTGGCCTGCACCGCCTTGATCTGGCCGACATAGCCGAGCGGCTGCAGGTGGACGGCAAGATCGGGCCGGCGCACGGCGACGCGCACCTGCCAGCCGCGCCGGGCGAGCGCCCGCACGACGTGGCGGCCGACGAAGCCGGAGCCGCCGAACACGGTGACGAGGCCGGGTCTGTCCCTGAAATGCATGTCGCTTCCCCGCACTGAAAGGGCCGGCGCCGGACGGGCTGTGCCGGCGGGTTTCCTTAGCCGGTTTGGGCCGGTTTTGAAAGCCGCCCCCCGGGCCGCCCACGGGTTGCCGCGCGGTTGCCTCACGGCTGCCCCGAGGCCGCCGCGCAGCGGCCGGGCGGGCGCGTTGGGCGTGGCCGGCGGTCGCTGCCCGAAAGCCGGCGCGGCGGCCCTTGCAACGGCCAGGCCGCCGGCCAATATGACGTTGACAGTGCCCGGTGGCGGCCTTAATGGTCACCGCCGTTGCCCGAACGGGCCCAGGTGGCGGAATTGGTAGACGCGCACGGTTCAGGTCCGTGTGGTGCAAGCCGTGGAGGTTCGAGTCCTCTCCTGGGCACCATCAGCCTTCCATAGACGATCGGAGTTGCTGTCGGCCGCGGCCGGCAAGCATGTCCCCCGCTGTTTCGCGCCGCCGCCCGTTCCCGACACGACCGAAATCATTTGACATCGGCGCCGGGTCGCGATGCGATCCGGCCGATGCTCACGGGCGGCAGGCATGATCGGCGCAGCAGGACCGCCTATCGGCGCGCCCTGGCGCTCGTTGCCGCATCGTGGATCGCGCTGCCGCTGCCGGTCGCCTGCGCGCAGGAGGGCGACCTGTTCGCGTTGCTCGCCGGGAACTGGCGGGGAAGCGGCACCGCGACGCTGTTCGACAATCGGCGATATCACGTAGCGTGCGATGCGGCCTATTCGGGCACCGGTGCAAAGCTGGTCGTGCGCATCGATTGCCGAAGCGACTACAGCGACCTTCGCCTGCGCGCGAATGTGACGCGCACCGTCGGGCGCCTAACCGGTCTGTGGCGCGAGGAAGTGCTGGGGGTCGCCGGCACGATCGCCGGCATTTCCGCCGCCGAGCGGCTGAGCCTGACCGTCTTCAGCGTCGTTCCGGCCCATATGGACGTCGTCTATGCCAAACGCCGGCACCGGGTCGTGATCACGGCCGCCAACGTTCCGGTGGTGCGCGTCGAGATCAACATGCGCAGGCGCTGAGCGCCCGGCTCTCCACCCGTTTGTTCTGTCGCGTCATCCTGTCCGCCTCGCGGTGGCGCCCGGCGGGATGAGGCTCTTAGTCCGCCGGCGATGCCCGGCCGCGTTTCGCCGCCCCGGCGGGCGGCGCGGCGAAGTGGGCGGGCAGCATCCGCATGTCGTTCAGCGTATGGCGGTCGAGCTCGGCCAGAAAGGCCGCAAGCGCCCGGTCGAACACGCCGGGCAGCCGGCAGTGGGCGGAGATGACGCAGGAGCCTGCCGGCCGGAAGCACTCGACCATGGCGAAGTCCGGCTCGGTCAGGCGCACCAGCGCGCCGAGATTGATATCCTCGGGCGGCATGGCCAGCATGAAGCCGCCGCCGCGGCCGCGCGCGGCGTGCAGATAGCCCTTGCCCGCCAGCAGCAGCACCACCTTCTTCAGATGCGCCTGCGAGATGCCGTAGATCTGCGCCGTCTGCCGGATGGTGACGAACTCGCCCGGTCGGCTGGCCGCAAACAGCAGCGTGCGCAGCGCATAATCGCTGAACTTCGACAGATGCATGCTCACTCCGTCGGTTCCGCCCGGCGACCTGCGCGCCGGCCGGAGCGCAATCCAATCCAACCGGATCGGGATTGTGCTCCATCTGGTTGTTCTGTCGCATCATCCTGCTCGGCGGGATGAGGCTCTGTCTGTCGCATCATCCTGTCCGCCTCGCATTGCCGCTCGGCGGGATGAGGCTCTGTCTGTCGCATCATCCTGTCCGCCTCGCGCTGCCGCTCGACGGGATGAGGCTCTCCAACCTAGTCATTTCCGCCGGACCGATCCAACCCGGATCGGCCGCCGCCCCCGCGGCAACCATTCGTACCCGGTCAAAGGGACATTCTTGTTGATCCTAATCAATGTTGAGCCTCAGGCGCGCTGATAGGCGGGTGGCATGCGATCCTCCCTCGCCCGCTTCCTGTCCCTTCTTGCCACGCTGCTGGCGCTGATCGCCCTGCCGCAGCCGGCCAGCGCCGAGACGCCCTATCTGACCCGATTCCTCGCCGAGGTGCCGGCCGCCGCGCTGGTCGAGGGCGCGACGGGCTATGGCGAGGTGCGCACCGATCTGCCGGTGGCGCCGCTACTGCGCGGGGCCGAGCGCATCGGCTGGGCCTTCATCACTTCCGATTTCGTCGGCACTACCGGCTATTCCGGCAAGCCGATCCACATCATGGCGGCGCTCGACGACGCGGCGCGCATCATCGGGCTCAATCTCGTCCAGCATTCCGAGCCGATCGTGCTGATCGGCATCCCGGAAGCACGCATCCGGGCGCTGATCGCCGAGCAGATCGGGCTCGACCTCGCCGCGGTCGCCGAGGCCGGCGGCAGCGTGCCGAAACTTAACATCATCTCCGGCGTCACCGTCACCATCATGGTGATCGACGATTCAATCGTGCGCTCCGGCATCCGCGTGGCGCGGCAGATGGGGCTGGGCGGGCTCAGCGCCGCCGCGCCCGCCGGGCCGCGCCATGTGCTCAACCCCGACGCGCCGGCCGCCGGCGACTGGTTCGGCCTCGTCGGCGACGGCACCGTGCGCCGGCTGACGCTGGAGGCGGGCCAGATCAACGAAGCCTTTGCGCGCATGGACGATCCGCGCGCCGCCCGCCGGCCGCTGACCGTGCCGGACGACACCACCTATATCGACCTGCACGCGGCGCTCATCAGCCATCCGGCGGTCGGGCGCGCGCTGCTGGGCGAGGCCGAATACGCCAACCTGCGCCGCTGGCTCGGCGAGGGCGAGCACGCCATCCTGCTGGCCGGGCGCGGGCTCTACTCGTTCAAGGGCTCGGGCTATGTGCGTGGCGGCCTGTTCGACCGCATCGCGCTGATCCAGGGCGACGTCTCGGTACGCTTCCGCGACCGCGATCACCGCCGGCTGGGGGCGATCGCCGCCGCCGGCGCGCCGCAGTTCACCGAGGTCGACATCTTCCGCATCCCGGCCGATGCCGGCTTCGATCCGGCCGCGCCATGGCGCCTGCAGCTGCTGGTCCAGCGCGAGCTGGCGGCGCTCGAACGCGTCTTCACCACCTTCGAACTCGGCTACCAGATGCCGTCGAGCTATCTGAGCGAGGTGGCGCGCCCGGTCGTCACCGCGGCCGAGGACGTGCACGACGCCCAGGCCGAGCGCGCCGCCCAGATGGCGCTGATCGAGCGGATCTGGTGGGACAAGCGCTTCGAGATCGGCGGCCTGCTGGCGATGCTGGCGGTGCTGACCGGCGCCTTCTTCTTCCAGACCTTCCTGACCCGCTCGGAGCGCATCACCTACTGGTTCCGCATGGGCTTCCTGACGGTGACGCTGGTCTTCCTCGGCTGGTACGCCAGCGCCCAGCTCTCGGTCGTCAACCTGATGGCGCTCGCCCATACGCTGCGCAGCGGGTTCAGCTGGCAGGCGTTCATGCTGGAGCCGCTGACCTTCATCCTGTGGTGGTCGGTGGCGGCCGCGCTGATCTTCTGGGGGCGTGGCGCCTATTGCGGCTGGCTGTGCCCGTTCGGCGCGCTGCAGGAACTGACCAACCAGGTCGCCCGCTTCCTGCGGGTGCCGCAAATCACGGTGCCGTGGGGCCTGCACGAGCGGCTGTGGGCGCTGAAATACGTCATCTTCCTCGGCCTGTTCGCGGTGGCGCTGGCCTCGCTCGACCGGGGCGAACAGCTCGCCGAGATCGAGCCTTTCAAGACGGCGATCGTGCTGAAATTCGCCCGCGCCTGGCCGTTCGTCGTCTTTGCGCTGGCGCTGCTGCTCGCCGGGCTGTTCATCGAGCGCTTCTACTGTCGCTATCTGTGCCCGCTCGGCGCCGCGCTGGCGATCCCCGCGCGCCTGCGCATGTTCGACTGGCTCAAGCGCTACCACGAGTGCGGCAGCCCCTGCCAGACCTGCCGCAACGAGTGCTTCGTGCAGGCGATCCACCCGACCGGCGAGATCAACCCGAACGAGTGCCACAACTGCCTGCACTGCCAGGTGCTCTACCAGAGCGAACAGAAATGCCCGGTGGTGATCCTCAAGAAGAAGAAGCGTGAAGCCTTCGAGAAACGCAACGCGGCCTCGACCGAGGCGATGGACCGCGTGCTCGCCAATGCCAAGTAGGAAAGGAGCCTATGTCATGCAAACCAACACCAACGAAAAGGGCATCAGCCGCCGGCAGATGCTCACCGGACCGGCCAAGCTCGCGCTGGTCGCCGGAGCGGCGATCGGCGGCGGGGCGGGCGCGCTAGTCGCCTCGTCCGCGCCGGCGCGCGCCGAACTGAAGCCGGGCGAACTCGACGAATATTACGGCTTCTGGTCGTCGGGCCAGACCGGGGAACTGCGCATCCTCGGCGTCCCGTCGATGCGCGAACTGATGCGGGTGCCGGTGTTCAACCGCTGCTCGGCCACCGGCTGGGGGCAGACCAACGAATCGATCCGCATCCACCAGCGCACCATGCTGCCCGCAACGCGCGCCTATCTGGTGGCCAACGGCAAGAAGATCCACGACAATGGCGACCTGCACCACGTGCACATGTCGTTCACCGAGGGCCGCTATGACGGGCGCTACCTGTTCATGAACGACAAGGCCAACACCCGCGTGGCGCGGGTGCGCTGCGACATCATGAAATGCGACGCCATCCTCGAAATCCCCAACGCCAAGGCCATCCACGGCATGCGGCCGCAGAAATGGCCGCGCACCAACTACATCTTCTGCAATGGCGAGGACGAGGTGCCGATGGTCAATGACGGATCGGTGCTCGACGATGCCTCGAAATACGTGAACTTCTTCACGGCCGTCAACGCCGACGACATGACCGTCGCCTGGCAGGTGATCGTCTCGGGCAATCTCGACAACACCGACGCCGACTACGAGGGCAAGTGGGCCTTCTCGACCTGCTACAATTCCGAGATGGGCACCAATCTCGCCGAGATGACCTCCTCCGACATGGACCATGTCGTGGTGTTCAATCTCGCCGAGATCGAGCGCGGCATCGCCGCCGGCGACTATATCGAGCTCAACGGCGTCAAGGTGATCGACGGGCGCAAGGGGGCCAACAAGAAGTACACCCGCTACATCCCGATCCCCAACAACCCGCACGGCTGCAACATGGCGCCCGACAAGGTGCATTTGTGCATCGGCGGCAAGCTCAGCCCGACGGTGAGCGTCATCGATGTGCGCCGGCTGGACGCGCTGTTCGAGGACGACGGCATCGACCCGCGCCATCCGGTCGTCGCCGAGCCGGAACTGGGCCTCGGGCCGCTCCACACCGCCTTCGACGGCAAGGGCAACGCCTATACGACGCTGTTCCTCGACAGCCAGGTGGCCTTCTGGAACATCGAGAAGGCGGTACGCGCCTATAACGGCGAGGACGTCGACCCGGTCATCTCCAAGACCGACGTGCACTACCAGCCCGGCCACAACTCGACCACGATGGGCGAGACGCTCGACGCCGACGGCAAGTACTACATATCGATGAACAAGTTCTCGAAGGACCGCTTCATCAATGTCGGTCCGCTCAAGCCTGAGAACGAACAGCTGTTCGTCATCGACGGCGACGAGCTGGAACTGGTCCATGACGGCCCCACCTTCGCCGAGCCGCACGATTCGATCATCGTGCACCGGTCGGTCGTCAACCCGTTGCACATCTATGACCGCAACGATCCGACATGGGCCGAGACGCGGGCGCAGGCCGAGGCCGACGGCGTCGACATCGACGACTGGACCGATACGGTCGTGCGCGATGGCAGCAAGGTGCGGGTCTACATGTCGTCGAACGCACCGGCCTTCTCGGTGGAGAGCTTCACCGTGAAGGAGGGCGACGAGGTGACGATCATCCTCACCAATCTCGACGATGTCGAGGACCTCACCCACGGCTTCACCATGGGCGACCATGGCATCGCCTTCGAGGTCAGCCCGCAGCAGACCGCCTCGGTCACCTTCGTGGCGGCCAAGGCCGGCGTCTACTGGTATTACTGCCAGTGGTTCTGCCATGCCCTGCACATGGAGATGCGCGGGCGCATGTTCGTCGAGCCGAAGGGCGCCTGACCCATGCGCGGCCCGCGTCTGCCCATCGCGCTGATGCTGGCACTGCTGCTGCCGGCCGCGACCGCGGCCGGCGAGCGGCTGGTGCCGGCCGAGCCGGGCGCGCTGGCCCTCGCCATCGCCGGGGGAAACCCCGGCGATGTGCTGCTGCTCGCCCCGGGCCGCCATGACGGCCCGGTGGTGCTCTCGTTTCCGATCACGCTCGACGGCGGCGGCGAGGCCGTGGTCGAGGGCGACAAGACGGGCTCGGTGATCACGGTGACCGGCGAGGACGTCACCGTGCGCGGGCTGGAAATCCGCGGCTCCGGCTCCGACCATCCGGGGGTCGATGCCGGCGTCAAGCTCGGCCGCACGGCGCGCCGCGCGCGCATCGAGGGCAACCGCCTGGTCGACAACCTGGTCGGCGTCCACGTCTTCGGCGCCCGCGACAGCCTGGTGCGCGACAACACCATCCTCGGCCGCCGCGACCACCGCGTCAACGACCGCGGCAACGCCATCTATGTGTGGAACGCGCCGGGCACAATGGTCGAGGGCAACCGCATCCGCTGGGGCCGCGACGGCATCTTCGCCAATGCCTCGCGCGACAACGTTTTCCGCGACAACCTGTTCCGCGACCTGCGCTTCGCGGTGCACTTCATGTACACCAACAACGCCGAGGTCGCCGGCAACGTCTCGATCGGCAACACGCTCGGCTATGCCATCATGTTTTCCGACCGCGTATCGGTGGTGGGCAACCGCTCGCTGCGCGACCGCCGGCACGGCGTGATGCTGAACTTCGCCAACAACGCCGACGTGCGCGGCAATCTGGTGCGTGGCGGCACGCACGAGAAATGCACCTTCATCTACAACGCCCACCGCAACGTGATCCACGCCAACCGCTTCGAGGGCTGCGACATCGGCATCCACTTCACCGCCGGCTCCGAGCGCAACGCCTTCGCCGGCAATGCCTTCATCGCCAACCGGACGCAGGTCAAATATGTCGGGACGCGCGACATCGAATGGAGCCATGCCGGGCGCGGCAATTTCTGGTCGGATCACCCCGCCTTCGACCTGAACGGCGACGGCATCGCCGACGCCCGCTACCGCCCCAACGACCTGATGGACCACATCCTGTGGTCGCAGCCCGCCGCCGCCCTGCTGCTTGGTTCGCCGGCCGTGCAGCTCATCCGTCACGCCCAGGCCAATTTCCCCGCAACCCTGCCCGGCGGCGTGGTCGACAGCCATCCGCTGATGCTCCCGATCGAAATCGCCGTATCGCCCGACATCGCCCGGATCGAGGCCGAGACCCGCCCCGCCTGGCTCCATGGAAGCCCCTCCGATGACGACACTGACCCTCTCGCAGGTCACTAAGACCTTCGCTGACACGCGCGCGCTCGACCGCGTCGGCTTCGCCGTGGCGGCGGGCGAGCGCGTGGCGCTGCTCGGCCACAACGGCGCCGGCAAGTCGACGCTGATGAAGATCGTGCTCGGCCTGATCGCCGCCGACAGCGGCACGGTCGAGGTCTGCGGCGCGGCCCCCGGCTCGACCGCAGCGCGCCGCCAGGTGGCCTACCTGCCGGAAAACGTCGCCTTTCACCCGGCGCTGACCGGGCTCGAACAGCTCGCCTTCTACCTGCGCCTGCGCGGCGAGACCCCCGGGCAGGCGATGGCCCTGCTCGAACGTGTCGGCATCGGCCATGCCGCCAACCGCCGCATCGGCACCTATTCCAAGGGCATGCGCCAGCGCGTCGGCCTGGCGCAGGCGCTGATCGGCCGGCCGCGCCTCATGGTGCTCGACGAGCCGACCTCGGGCCTCGACCCGGTGTCGCGGCGCGAGTTCTACGCCATGCTCGACGAACTCGCCGCCGAGGGCGCGGCGATCCTGCTGTCGAGCCACGCGCTGACCGAGGTCGAGGCGCGCACCGACCGCATCGTCATCCTGTCGAAAGGGGTGATGGTCGCCAACGACACGCTGGCGGCGCTGCGCCGGCGTGCCGCCCTGCCGATCCGGCTGCAGGTGACGGCGCGGCCGGGGTCGGCCGACGCGGTCGCCACGGCGCTTGCAGGCGGGCGGCGCAACGGCGTGATGGTCGACCTCGTCTGCTCGCATGATGAGAAGCTTGGCCGGCTCGGCCAGGTGGCCGGCCTCGGCGCCCATATCGAGGATGTCGAGGTGATCCCGCCGAGCCTGGAGGACATCTACAGCCACTTCAGCCGGGCCGGGGACGAAGGGAGCCAGTCATGACACGCATCCTTGCCGCCGCGACCGCGGAAGCGCGCATCGCCATCCGCAACCGCTGGGTGGCGATCGCCATCGCCATGATGGCGGTGTTCTCGCTAGTGCTGTCGGCGATGGGCAGCGCGCCGACCGGCGTGCTCGGCGCCGACCGGCTGTCGGTGACGGTGGCGAGCCTGACCAGCCTCGCCGTCTACCTGGTGCCGCTGATGGCGCTGCTGATGAGTTTCGACGCGGTGGCCGGCGAGATCGAGCGCGGCACGCTGCCGCTGGTGCTGACCTATCCGGTCGCCCGCGCCGAACTGCTGCTGGGCAAGTTCCTCGCCCACCTGGCCATTCTGGCGCTGGCCGTCGGCGCTGGCTACGGTCTGGCGGCGGCCGGAGCGCTGTCGGACGATCCTGGGGCGATCTCGGGCCTGGCGGCGCTGGCGCGGCTGTTCTGGACCTCGCTCCTGCTCGGCGCCGCTTTTCTGGCGATCGGCTACGCGCTCTCGGCCGTGGCGCGGCGGCCCGGCGCCGCCGCCGGCCTGGCGGTGGCGCTGTGGCTGGTGATGATCGTTCTCTACGATCTCGGCCTGCTGGCGGCGATCGTCGCCGACAATGGCGGTCTGTTCACCACGCGGGTCTTCCCCTGGTTCCTGGTCGCCAACCCGGCCGACGCCTTCCGGCTCTACAACCTCGCCGCCTCCGAGGCGACGGCCGCGGCCGCCGGAGTGGCCGGCGCCGCCGGCACGGTCGCGCTGTCCCACGTGCTTGCATCGATGCTCGTCTGGCCGCTGGTCGGACTGGGGCTCGCCACGCTGGCCTTCCGCAGGGTGACGCCATGATCCGCCCCGCCCTCCTTTGGCTGGCCGTGCTTGCCCTCGCCGCCTGCAGCGAGGACGCGGCCGCGCCGCCGGCGCCGGTGGCGATGACCACCGAGGCGGTGGGCTACTACTGCCAGATGCAGCTGCTCGAACATCCCGGACCCAAGGCGCAGGCCCATCTCGTCGGCCTGCCACAGCCGCTGTTCTTCAGCCAGGTGCGCGATGTCGTCGCCTATCAGCGCATGCCCGAGCAGAGCCATGCGGTCAACGTCGTCTATGTCTCCGACATGGGCGCGCCCGGCGCGAGCTGGGAAGAGCCCGGCGCCGAGAACTGGATCGCCGCCACCGAAGCACACTATGTCGTCGGCAGCGACATCGCCGGCGGCATGGGCGCGCCCGAACTGATACCGTTCTCGCGCCGCGAGGCCGCCGAGACCTTCGCCGCCCGCCATGGCGGGCAGGTGATGGCACTCGCCGAGATTCCCGACGCGGCGGTATTGGCGCCGGTCGAGACCGACGGCACCGCCACGGCCGAGGACGAGGCCGATTTCCAGCGCCGGCTCGAGGCGCTCGGGAACGAACAGGAGCGCTGACCATGATCAAACGCCGCCGACTGCTCGCCATCATGGCCGCCACGCTCGGCAGCGCCATGCTGCCGCTGCCGGGCCGGGCGCAGGCGCTTACCCACTGGCGCGGCGTGGCGCTCGGCGCCGACGCCTCGATAACGCTGGCCCATCCCGAGGCCGACGCGATCATCGACCTCGCGCTCGCCGAGATCGCCCGGCTCGAGGCGATCTTCAGTCTGCACCGCCCCGATTCGGCGCTGGCGCGGCTCAATGCCGCGGGCCGACTTGAGGCGCCGCCCTTCGAACTGCTCGAATGCCTCGGCCAGTGCGCCGGCGTCCATGCCGCGACCGGCGGGCGCTTCGACCCGACCATCCAGCCGCTGTGGGCGCTCTACGCGGAGCATTGCGCCGGCGCGGCCGCGAGCAGCCCGCCGCCGGCGGCGGTGCTGGCCGAGCGGCTGGCGCGCACCGGCTGGCCGCGCCTGCGCTTCGACGCGGGCGAAATCCGCCTCGAGCCCGGCATGGCGCTCAGCCTCAACGGTATCGCCCAGGGCTACATCGCCGATCGCGTTGCCGACCTGCTGCGCGGACAGGGCCTCGACCGGGTGCTGGTCAACACCGGCGAGTTCCAGGCGGTTGGCGGCGACCCGCGTGGCGGGCCGTGGTCGATCGGCCTGCGCGACGGCGACAGCGTGCTGGCCGATCGCGTGGAACTCGCCGACGGGGCGCTGGCGACCTCGGCCGCGCATGGTATCACCTTCGACCGCGCCGGACGGCTTGGCCACATCCTCGACCCGCGCACGGGACTGCCGGCGGCCCGCCGCTGGCGGCTGGTGACGATGGCGGCGCCGCGCGCCTGGCTCGCCGACGCGCTCAGCACCGCCTTCTGCCTGATGGACCGCGAAACGATCGACACCGCCCTGGCGGCGTTCCCGCAGACCCGGCTCGAGCGGCTCGTGCCAGAGGCGGCCGCGGCGCTCTGAGCAGACGCCGATTCCCCCGGTCGCGCCTCCCCGGTCGTCCCTTCCCGGGCGTCAGGCCGGCTGCGCGACGCGCCTGTCCGCCGCGACGGCCGCTGGCGGCGCCGATACGATGCCCGGCACGACCGCCATTGCCACGCCCGCCTGCCTGAGCCGGGCGATGTCGGCGGCGGCGCGGCGGCATGTCGCTGGGTCGCCAGCCATCAGCCGCACGACGTGGCGGCCGGCACGCGCCTGCGCCGCCATCGCCGCAACCGGATCGTCGAGCGTGCCGATCGGCCGGCGTTCGGCCTCGCGCCGGGCAAGTTCCAGCACCGCCGCCGGCACCGCGCTGTCGTGGACGATGAGGTCGGCCGCCTGCAGGGCGCGCACCGCCTTCAGCGTTACCAGTTCAGGGTCGCCCGGTCCGGCGCCGACGAAGCTGACGCTGCCCGCCGCCGCAGCGGCGCAGGTGGCGGCAAGCGCCAGCAGCCGGCCGGGCGTGGCTCCGGCCGGTGGAGGGCCGAAGGCAAGTTCGGCAAAGCGCGCCCAGAAGGCGCGCCGTTGCGGCGCGGTGACGAGGCGCTCGTTGACGCGCCCGCGCAGCCCGCGCGCCAGTTCGGCCCAGCGGGCCAGCGCTGGCGGGAGCACGGCCTCGATGCGCCGCCGGATCGCCTGGGCGAGCACCGGCGCGGCCCTGTCGGTCGAGATGGCGATGACCGCCGGCGACCGGTTGACGATCGCGCCGAACTGGAAGTCGCAGTAGGCCGGCCGGTCGACGACATTGACGGGGACGCCGGCGGTCCGGGCGGCGGCGCAAAATGCCCGCGCTTCCTCCTCGCAGGCCGCGTCGCAGACGGCGATGGCGGCGCCGGCAAACGCCGGCGGAGACCAGGGCGCCCTGTGGTGGACGAAGCGGCCGTCGCCGGCTTCGAGCAGTGCGGCGAGCGCCGGACCCGGCCGCCCGGCGTGGACATGAACCTCGGCGCCGGCGGCGGCCAGCAACTCCGCCTTCCAGGCAATGGCCTCGGAGGCGCCGGCGACGACGGCGCGCCGGCCGGCAAGCCGGATGAACACCGGCAGCACGGCGAGCGCGCCGACGCGCGGCGCGGCGCTGCTATCCGGCGGCGACGGCGCGGTGGGCATCGATGATCCCCCTGATCTCGCCGCGGCAGGAGCCGCAATTGGTGCCGGCGCCGGTGGCCGCGCCGACGGCGGCGACGCTGGCGCAGCCGGACCGGGCGGCAGCGGCGATCTCGCCGGCGCCGACCCCGAAGCACGAACAGACGATGGCGCCCTTGTCCGGCATGTCGGCAGCCGGCCGCCCGGCGACCAGCCGCCAGCGCGCCGCGCGCTCGGCGTGTTCGAGGCCAAGCTGGCGCACGGCCCAGCTGCGCGACACCGCCACCGGTTCGGGCGCCAGGAACAACGCGGCGGCGAGGCGCGGCCCGTCGAACAGCGCCAGGCGGCCGTGGCCGTGCTCGCCGTCGCGATAGGCGACCGCTTCGAGGCCATCGCGGCACTCGGCGCCGAACAGCACGCGGGCCACCGCTTCGATGTCGCCGAGCGGCTTGCCGTGGGCGAGTTCAAGCCGCCAGCCACCCTCGATGCGACCGACCGCCCAGTAGTCGCAATGGCGTGCATCGGGCCGACATTGGCTGACGGCGAAGCCGTGCACGAGCGCCGCGAAGCGCCGGACGCTGACCGCCGCCCGCTTCAATGCCGGCTGGCCGGAGGTGGGGTCGGTGACGGCGGCAATGACGGCGTCGATGCGGGCGCGGCCGGCGTACTTGTCGTTCCAGTGCATCGGCACGAACACGGCGCCGCGCCGCTGGCGATCGGTGATGCGGGCGCGCACCAGCACGCGGCCGTGAGCGCTGGCGACCTCGACGATGTCGGCGTCGGTGACGCCGAACGCGGCGGCGTCGGCGGGATGGAGCTCGGCGAAGGGTTCGCCGACATGAGCCGACAGGCGCGCGCTCTTGCCCGTCCGCGTCAGCGTGTGCCAGTGGTCGCGCACGCGCCCGGTGTTGAGAACCAGCGCGTGGCCGCCGGTCGTCCGCGCGGCGACGGCGGGCTCGGTGGCGATGAAGCGCGCCTTGCCATCGGGTGTGAAAAAGCCGCCACTGGCAAAGAACCGGGTGGAGATCGGCTGCGCGCCGGCCGGCCGTGGCCACTGGAACGGCTCCAGCCGGTCGTAATCGGGCCGCGAGATGGCGGCGAACGCGCCTACGTCGAGGTCGCGGCTGCCGCCGTTCTCGAACGCGGTCATGGCGGCATATTCGGCGAAGACGGCGGCCGCGTCGGACCAGGCGAAGGCATCGCCATGGCCGAGCCTGCGGCCAAGTTCGGCAATCTGCTGCCAATCGGCGCGCGCCTCGCCCGGCGCCGGGAGAAAGGCGCGCTGGCGCGAGACGCGCCGCTCCGAATTGGTGACCGTGCCGTCCTTCTCGCCCCAGGCCAACGACGGCAGGCGGACATGGGCGAGCCGGGTGGTGTCGGTCTGCGCCATCACGTCGGAGACGACGACGAAGGGGCAGGCGGCGAGCCCGGCGCGCACCGCATCGGCTTCGGGCAGGCTGTCGACCGGGTTGGTTGCCATGATCCACAGCGCCCTGATGCGGCCGTCGCCCACGGCGCGGAACAGGTCAACCGCCTTCAGCCCGGCACGCGCGGCGATCGTCGGCGAACGCCAGAAGCGCCGGGCGATATCGCGGTGGCCGGCATCCTCGATGTCGAGATGGGCGGCCAGCATGTTGGCGAGGCCGCCGACCTCGCGTCCGCCCATGGCGTTGGGCTGGCCGGTCAGCGAGAACGGCCCCATGCCGGGCCGGCCGATGCGCCCGGTCGCCAGATGGCAGTTGATGATGGCGTTGACCTTGTCGGTGCCGCAGGCCGACTGGTTGACGCCCTGGCTGAAGACGGTGACGGTCTTCTCGGTTGCCGCGAACAGGGCGTAGAACTGGCCGATCTGACGCGCCGGCAAGCCGGTCAGCGCGGTGACCGTGCCGAGGTCCATCCGGCTGGCGACGGCGAGCGTGGCCTCGAAGCCGGTGGTAAAGCGGGCAATGTAGTCGCGGTCGAGCGCGGTCGACCGCGCCAGATGGCCGAGCAGGCCGGCAAACAGCGCCACATCGCCGTCGGGAGCAATCGCCAGATGCAGGTCGGCCGCGTCGGCGCTCATCGTGCGGCGCGGGTCGACCAGCACGACGCGCATCCGCGGCCGCCTCTCGCGCGCCGCGGCGATGCGCTGGTGGAGCACGGGATGACACCAGGCCGGGTTGGCGCCGACGATCACCACGAGGTCGGCCAGGTCGAGGTCCTCATAGGTGCCGGGCACCGTGTCGGAGCCGAAGGCGCGGCGGTGACCGGCGACCGAGGAAGCCATGCACAGGCGCGAATTGGTGTCGACATTGGCCGCGCCGATGAATCCCTTCATCAGCTTGTTGGCGACGTAATAGTCCTCGGTCAGCAATTGCCCGGAGAGGTAGAAGGCGACGCTGTCGGGGCCGTGCCGATCGATGGCGTCGGCGAACTTGGCGGCCACCAGTGCCATCGCCTCGTCCCATGTCGCGCGGCGCTCGCCGACATGCGGGTGGAGCAGGCGGCCGTCGAGGTCGAGGGTATCGGCGAGCGCCGACCCCTTGGAGCACAGGCGTCCGAAATTGGCGGGGTGATCGGGGTCGCCGCGGACGCTGACAGCGCCGCCGGCGGCGACCCCGGCCAGCACGCCGCAGCCCACCCCGCAATAGGGGCAGGTGGTCCTCACCTCGCGTGCCTGAGCCAATGCCATCGCGGTCAGGTCGCCCTGGTGGCGCCCGCTAGGAGCGCGATGAACAGCCGCCCGTCCTCGTTGCGGACCGGGATGATCGTGACCGAACCCACATCGGCTCCCTGCGCCTGGCCCGTCTCCAGCGAGATCACCCAGTTGTGCAGCGGACAGGTCACCGAGGCGCCGTGGACGATGCCCTGCGACAGCGGCCCGCCCTTGTGCGGGCAGTGGTCCTCGATGGCGAAGACGCGGTCATCGGCGGTGCGGAACACGCCGATGCGGCCCCGCGGCGTCGCCACGCAGCGGGCACCGCGCCGCGGAATGTCGTCGATGGTGCCGATGGCGATCCAGTTGCCGGCGCTCATTCCCACCTCCCGTGCGCACTACACACTTCTACACAAAGCCTGGTTGCGACCCGGCAATCGATCCGGTATCCTCGCGTGAGCAACGCGAAGTCGAATCCGGTGCCCGACAAACGCAATCAGACGCCGCGGGAAGTTGCGACCCGATTGCGCCGAGAGGGCTGGGTGCTTAAGCGCAAGGGCCCCGGCGATCACGTTCAATTCACGCATCCGAACAAGCCGGGGAAGGTAACGGTCGACATGGGCGCTGGCCGCATACCGACGGGCACACTGAGGTCGATCTTTCGGCAGGCAGGATGGCGTTGGTAAGAGCATGACAGAACCGGAGGCCCGCTCATGGCCCTCGCCTACGCACTGATTCACGAAGAGGACGGCATTTTCGGAATTTCGTTCCCCGACTTCCCCGGCTGCGTTTCGACGGGCAGGTCGGAAGACGAGGTCTTGCGCAAGGGCGCCGAGGCCCTGTCGTTCCACGTCGCCGGCATGGTGGAGGACGGTGACCCGGTACCAATACCGCGCTCCATCGCCGAACTCCGCGCCGACCCCTCCTTCGGGGACGATGCGCGGGACGCGATCCTGGCGCTGGTTTCCATCGATCTTCCCGGCCGGGCCGTGCGGCTCAACATCTCGATGGATGAGACGTTGGTGGACGCGATCGATCGCGCGGCCTCCGCCGCCGGGCAGTCCCGCTCGGCCTTCCTGGCGGAGGCCGCGCGCCGCAGGCTGAAGGGGGCAGCCTGACATCACTCAGCCGCCTCCGCAAAGCCGATTGCCGCGAGCGACCGGAATTCGTGGCCGTCCCTGCCGGCCGCCCGCTCGGCCCACGGGTCGACCTGGGCGAATTTCTGACTGAACACGAAGCGGTCGAAATAGGCCTTGCGCCGGTCGGCGTCCTCGACGATCTGGCGGCGGATTTCGTCGACGCCGACGCGCCCGGCCCACTTGTAGATACGCTCCAGATAGCGGCCATGCTCGCGGTACATCTGCACCAGCGCGACGATGTGCTCGAGCGCGGCGTCCTCGCTGGCGACATGGCAGAGCACCTCGGTGCCCTTTATGTCGAGACCGGCGGCACCGGCGAAGTGGATGTCATAGCCCGAATCCACGCAGACCACGCCGACATCCTTGCAGGTGGCCTCGGCGCAGTTGCGCGGGCAGCCGGAGACGGCCATCTTGACCTTGGCCGGCGTCCACGAGCCCCACATGAACTTCTCGATGCGGATGCCGAGCCCGGTCGAATCCTGCGTGCCGAAGCGGCACCAGTCGGAACCGACGCAGGTCTTGACCGTCCTGAGGCCCTTGGCATAGGCGTGGCCGGAGACGAAGCCGGCCTTGCCGAGCTCGGCCCACACCGCCGGCAGGTCCTCCTTCTTCACTCCCAGCATGTCGATGCGCTGGCCGCCGGTGACCTTGACCGTCGGGATGTCGAACTTCTCGGCCACGTCGGCGATGGCGCGCAGCTCCCTGGCCGAGGTGACCCCGCCCCACATGCGCGGAACCACCGAATAGGTGCCATTCTTCTGGATGTTGGCGTGCACGCGCTCGTTGACGAAACGCGACTGGTAGTCGTCGGCATATTCGTCCGGCCAGTCGCAGACGAGGTAGTAGTTGAGCGCCGGCCGGCACTTGGCGCAGCCGCAGGAGGTCTTCCACTGCAATTCCTGCATCACGGCGGGAATCGTCTTCAGTTGCCTGGCCTTGATCAGACGGCGCACGTCGTCATGGCCGAGATCGGTGCAGCCGCACATCGGCTGGACGGCGGCCGGATTGTAGGATTCGCCCAGCGTCAGCCTCATGAGCTGCTCGACCAGGCCGGTGCAGGTCCCGCACGAAGCCGACGCCTTGGTGTGGGCGCGCACGTCTTCCAGCGTCCTCAGCCCGCGGGCGGTGATCGTGCCGGTGATCCTTCCCTTGCAAACGCCGTTGCAGCCGCAGATCTCCGCGTCATCCGGCAAGGCTGCAACGGCCGCCATAGGGTCCAGCGGTTCACCCCCCTGATAGGCCTGGCCGAAGATCAGGGTGTCGCGCATGGCCGCGATGTCGACCTGCTTCTTCTTGAGTTCGTTGAACCAGGCGCCGTCGGCGGTATCGCCATAGAGGACGGTGCCGATGATGCGGTCGTCCCTGATCACGAGGCGCTTGTAGATGCCGGCGGCCGCGTCGCGCAGCACGATCTCCTGACGATCCGCGCCGTCGGCGAAATCGCCCAGCGAATAGAGATCGATGCCGGTGACCTTGAGCCGGGTCGGCGTGTCGGCGTGGACGAACCGCGCCGTCGCGTCGCCGGCAAGCCGCGCGGCGGCGACGCGGGCCATCTCGTAAAGTGGCGCCACCAGGCCGTAGACGCGGCCGTCGACCTCGGCGCATTCGCCCAGCGCCAGGATGGCCGGGTCGCTGGTTGCCATGCCCTCGTCGACGACGATGCCGCGGTTGACCGCAAGCCCCGCCTCCCCGGCCAGCGCCGCATTGGGGCGGATGCCGACGGCCATGACCACCAGCGAGGCGGGGATCAGCGTGCCGTCGGCCAGTTCGACGCCCTCGACGCGGCCGTTGCCGACAATGGCTCTGGTGTCGGCCCTGGTGATGACCCTGATGCCGCGCCCTTCCAGTTCCTTCTGCAGCAGGTAGCCGGCGGCGGTGTCGAGCTGGCGCTCCATCAGCGTCGGCATCAGATGCAGGACGGTCACCTCCATGCCGCGCTCGTTGAGGCCGGCGGCCGCCTCAAGCCCGAGCAGGCCGCCGCCGATCACCACCGCACGGTCGCGCGACTGGGCGGCGAGCAGCATTGCCTGGACGTCGTCGAGATCTCGGTAGGTGAGCACGCCGGGCAGATCGTGGCCGGGGACCGGGATGATGACCGGGTTGGAGCCGGTGGCGATAACCAGCCGGTCGTAGGCGGCAACCTTGCCGTGCTCGGAAGTCACGGTTTTTGCCGCGCGATCGATGGCGACGATCCGGTGGCCCTTGTAGAGCATCACGCCGTGGTCGACATACCAGCCGTCGCCATGAATGATGATCTGCTCGTAGGATTTCTCCCCCGACAGCACGGGCGACAGCATGATGCGGTCGTAGTTGACGCGCGGCTCGGCATTGAAGATCGTGACCGCGTAGCGGCCGGGCGCGCTCTCAAACAGGTGCTCCAGCATGCGCCCCGGCGCCATGCCGTTGCCGATGATGACGAGCTTTTCCGTCATGGGCTTCATTCCGCTGCTTCGGTGACGGCGGGCGAGCCGGTGCGCGCCGCACGCTGGCTCCTGATCTGTTCGAGCACCGCCGGATCGGGATCGGCCCCACCCTCATAGGCTTCGAGGAAGTCGAGCAGTTCCTCGCGATAGGCGTAGTAGTCGGGGTGGGCGAGCAGGGCCTTGCGCGAGCGCGGCCGCGGCAGGTCGACCGTCATGATGTTGCCGATCCTGGCATTGGGGCCGTTCGACATCATCACCACCCGGTCGGCGAGCAGGATCGCCTCGTCGACGTCGTGGGTGACGCAGATGGCGGTGACCTGCGTGCGCGCCCACACGTCCATCAGCACGTCCTGCAGCTCCCAGCGGGTGAGCGAATCGAGCATGCCGAACGGCTCGTCGAGCAGCAGCAGCTTGGGCGACAGCGAGAAGGCGCGCGCGATGCCAACGCGCTGTTTCATGCCGTTCGACAGTTCCGCCGCAAGCTTGTGCATGGCGTCGCCCAGCCCGACGCGGTGGAGGTAGTATTCGACGATGTCGCGCCGTTCGGCGGCGGTGGCGTCGGGATAGACGCGGTTGACGCCGAGCGCCACGTTCTCGCGCGCCGTCAGCCACGGCATCAGCGACGGCGCCTGGAAGACGACCGCCCGGTCGGGGCCGGCGCCGCCGACCTCCTTGCCGTCGAGCACGATGCCGCCGCCGGAAATCCTGTTGAGGCCGGCCACCATCGACAGCACGGTCGACTTGCCGCAGCCCGAATGGCCGATGAGCGTGACGAACTCGCCCTTGTCCATCTTGAGGCCGAAGCCGTCGACGACGGTCAGCGGTCCCTTTGGCGTCGGATAGACCTTGCGCACCTCGTAGAACTCGACATAGCGCTTGCCGATCGGCGAGCCGGCCGCCTTCAGATAGGCCCGCGGCGGCGCGTCCTTCCGGGTGATCGGCACCACGCTGGGCAGTCGGATGTCGGTGTCGAGGTCGGCGGCGCGCTCGGCCCCGACCTCCATGAGGTACTGTGTTACCGCCGCGCGCAGGCGGATGAATTCGGGGTCGTGGTTGACCTCGCCGCGGTCGCGCGGCCGCTTCAGCCTGACCTCGAAGGCGGGCCCCAGCGTCGCCTTCGGCCCGGGCTTGAGCGGCACGATGCGGTCGGCGAGCAGAATCGCCTCGTCGACATCGTTGGTGATCAGGATGATCGTCTTGTTCTCGCGCTGCGAGATGGCGGCGAGCTCGTCCTGCAGCTTGGCGCGGGTCAGCGCGTCGAGCGCCGACAGCGGCTCGTCGAGGAGCAGGATGTGCGGCTGCATGGCAAGCGCGCGGGCAACCGCCACGCGCTGGCGCATGCCGCCGGACAGCTCGGCCGGCCGCCGGTCGACAGCGTGCGACAGGCCGACCATGTCGACATATTTGCGGACGATCGCCTCGCGCTCGGCCTTCGGCCTGTCGCCAAGGACGGCGTCGACGGCGAGCGCCACATTGCCCTCAACCGACAGCCACGGCATCAGCGAATAGGACTGGAAGACGACGCCGCGGTCCGGCCCCGGCCCCGACACCGCCCGCCCGCTGACGCGGATCTCGCCGGCGTCGGGCCCGATCAGCCCGGCGATGGCCGAGATGAGCGTGGTCTTGCCGGAGCCGGAAAAACCGACGATGGCGACGAACTCGCCTTCCTCGACGGCGAGGTTGATGTCGGCGAGCACCTCCGTGCGCGCCGCCCCGTCGCCATAGCCCTTGGCGAGACCGGTGATTTCGACGAATGCCATCGCTTGTGCCCTCCCTACCGGTTCGCTTGGAAAGTGAAGGCCGACTGCAGCGCGAACATGATCCGGTCGAGGACGAAGCCGATCAGGCCGATGGTGAGCACCGCCACCATGATCTTGGCGAGCGACTGCGAGGAGCCGTTCTGGAACTCGTCCCAGACGAACTTGCCGAGACCGGGATTCTGCGCCAGCATCTCGGCGGCGATCAGCACCATCCAGCCGACGCCGAGCGACAGCCGCAACCCGGTGAAGATCAGCGGCAGCGCCGACGGCAGCACCAGCTTGCGGATCGTCGTCGCGGTCGACAGCTGCAGCACCTTGCCGACATTGACGAGGTCCTTGTCGATCGAGGAGACGCCGAGCGCGGTGTTGATCAGCGTCGGCCACAACGAGCACAGCGTCACCGTGACCGCCGAGATGACCAGCGACTTCGGCAGCATCTCCGACGGGTCGAGATAGACCGCCGACACCACCATGGTGACGATCGGCAGCCAGGCCAGCGGCGACACCGGCTTGAAGATCTGGATGAGCGGATTGATGGCGCCGTTGAAGGCGGCCGACAGGCCCGAGGCGATGCCGAGCGGCACGGCGATCGCCGTGGCGATCACGAAGCCGAGCCCGACCGTCTTCAGCGAGGTGATGATCTGGTCGACATAGGTCGGCTTGCCGGTATAGGCGCGCACCTTGACCATCCCGGACTTGCCCTCGGCGAGGAGCTGGCGGTTGCGCTCGTCCTGACGCGCGTGGAAGGCGGTTTCCTTGTCGCGCTCGGCGCGATGGTCGGCCCACAGGTTGACCGCCTGCTCCCAGACCTGGACCGGCCCCGGCACCGCGCCGAGCGAGGTCTGCACGCGCGGCGCCAGCGAGCCCCAGGCGAGCAGGAAGAGGGCAATGCCGACCAGCGGAATGACCAGCACGCGCTTGAGCTCGCCGAGCTGTTCGCGCGGGCTGTCGCCGGCGGCGATCCGCAGGAGCGGGGTCAGCCACGACAGGCCGAGCGCGTCGAGCCAGCGCGAGGCCCGGCTGATGCGCGCAAACAGCGCGGCCTTGCGTTCGAGCCGGGCGGCGGCGCCGTCGATGATGTCGCTCGCATTTGTCATTTGCGGGTCCCTGATGTTGTCGCGTTGCGGGGGCGGGGCGGCCGCGAGCGGCCACCCCGGCGTGGCCGGTGTCAGCCGCCGACAACCTCGGCGCCTTCGACCTTCTGGTTCGATTTCAGGCCGATCGACAGACTGTCGATGAAGGCGTTGGGCTGGCGCGCATCAAAATGGACGCCGTCGATGTTGTTGGCGTGCGGCGCCCGGTAGCCGTCGGTATCCCAGGGGAAGTCGTCCTTGCCGGCCTTGCCCTCCTCGACCAGCAGCCGTGCCGCCTCGAGGTAGATTTCCGGCTTGTAGACCTTCCTGGCAATCTCCTGGTACCAGTCGTCCGGCTTGTGCTCGCCGATCTGCCCCCAGCGGCGCATCTGGGTCAGGTACCAGACCGCGTCGGAATAGTAGGGATAGGTGGCGAAATAGCGGAAGAAGACGTTGAAGTCGGGCACCTCGCGCTTGTCACCCTTCTCGTATTCGAACGTGCCGGTCATCGAGTTGGCGATGACCTCCTCGTCGGCGCCGACATATTCGGGCTGCGAGATAATGCGCACCGCCTCGGCGCGGTTGGCGTTGTTGTTCTCGTCGAGCCAGATGGCGGCGCGGATCAGCGCCTTGGTGATGGCGAGGGTGGTGTTGGGGTACTGCTCGGCGAAATCGGCGCGCAGGCCGAACACCTTCTCCGAACGGCTCGGCCAGATCTCGAAATCGGTGATGATCGGAACGCCGATGCCCTTGAAGACGGCCTGCTGGTTCCACGGCTCGCCGACGCAGTAGCCGAGGATGGTGCCCGATTCGAGCGTCGCCGGCATCTGCGGCGGCGGGGTGACCGAGATCAGCACGTCGCCCTGGATCTGCCCGGAGATGTCGGTCTGCGAATAAAAGCCGGGATGGACGCCGCCGGCCGCCAGCCAGTAGCGCATCTCGTAATTGTGGGTGGAGACCGGAAAGACCACGCCGAGATTGAACGGCTTGCCCTCGGCCTTGTAGGAGTCGATGACCGGCTTCAGGTAGTCGGCCTTGATCGGATGCACCGCCTTGCCGCCCTCGACGGGCACGTGGGGCTTCATCCTCTCCCAGATCTCGTTGGACATGGTGATGGCGTTGCCGTTCAGATCCATCGAGAAGGGCGTGATCATGTGGGCTTCGGTGCCGAAACCGATCGTGGCGGCGATCGGCTGGCCGGACAGCATGTGGGCGCCGTCCAGTTCGCCGGTGATCACCCGGTCGAGCAGCACCTTCCAGTTGGCCTGCGGCTCTAGCGTCACGTAGAGCCCTTCGTCCTCGAAGAAGCCGAGTTCCTTGGCGATGGCGAGCGGCACCATGTCGGTCAGCTTGATGAAGCCGAACTTCAGCTCGTCCTTCTCGACGGCGAGCATCTCGGCGCGGGCGGCCGGAACGACAAGCGCGGAGAGGACGGCCGCGCCCAGGACGGCGCGAACACCCTTGCTCAGTTTGGCGAAGATCATCATCGGTCTCCTGTTCGACCCGCTTGCGCGGAAACAACAAAAAAGCCACCGAACCGTCCTGCCCGCCTTGGCGGGGCATGTCGGTCTGGCGGCTCTGCCGGATTGGCGCCCGTCATTGGACGCGATAACTGCAGCCTTGGGAGGCGATGATCAGGAAAGCAGGAAGCGTGCCAACCGAGCCATACACGGCATTTTGAAGAAAATTCAGTATCTTGGCCGAACCCCCGGGACGGACGGCGGGGTTCGAGTTGGCGAGCGATTGTGCAGCGCACATATGCAGATGCGCAACGATTGAGCGTTGGTCGCGAATGCCTAATTGGTAGGCAGCATGCGGTCCAGCTCCGCTCGTTCAGCCCGCCTGGGCGGCGAGATAGGCATCGAGTTCGTCGGGATCGAAGACGCGCCCGTCGAAAAAGCCGTCCGGGCCGAGGATGAGCGTGCCGCTGGTCGAGCCGACCGGCAGCGCCTCGCGCAGGGCGCCCTCGACCTTGGCGTTGGCGGCCGGAATCGGCACGGCCATGGGCGCCAGCGCCTTGCGGTAGAGGTCGGGCCGGTAGCAGCGGCGCGCCGCCTCGGCGCGCGCCGGCGTATGGGCGACCTGTCCCCAGCGCACCATCTGGCTGTAGAACCACAGCGCGTGGCTCTGCCACGGGAAGGTGGCGGCACGGGCGAACGGCTCGAAGAAGCGCGGCAGATCGCCGGCGGCGCCGTCGAGGATGGAGCCGTCGAGCGCGCGGGCGATCAGCGCCGCCGGCTGGTCGAGATAGTCGGGCCGGGCGAGGATGTGGGCGAGCGTGCGGTGGTTCTCGGGCTGGCCGCACCACTCGGCCGCCCGGTACATGGCGCGGATGAGGCCGGCCAGGCCCGCTTCGTGGCGGCGCGCCCAGTCGGCGCGCACGCCCAGCACCTTCTCCGGGCTCGACCGCCAGATCGCCGATTTGACGGTGGCGATGCGGCCGGCGCCGGCGGCGACCGCCACCGAGTTCCACGGTTCGCCGACGCAGAAGCCGTCGATCTGGCCCGAGCGAAGCGCGTCCGACATGAAGGGCGGCGGCACGATGACGATCTCGATGTCGCGGTCCGGGACGATGCCGCAGGCCGACAGCCAGTAGCGCAGCTCGAAATTGTGGCCCGAATGGGCGTGGACGACGGCGAACTGCAGGGGTGGCCGCCCTTCCGCCTTGCGGTGCCCGATGACGGCGCGCAGCGCCCGGCCGGCACCGGCGGCGTCGGTCATCGCGATCGGTCCGGATTGGGTCATCCGCGCCCACAGGTCGAGGCTCACCGTCACCGCGTTGCCGCCGAGGCCGAGCGCCATCGGCACCAGCGTGTCGATGGCGAGCGGGGTCAGCCCTAGTGCCGAGGCGATCGGCATCGGCGCCAGCATGTGCGCGGCCTGGAACTGGCCGACGGCCATGCGGTCGCGGATGTTGGCCCAGGACGTCTCGCGCAGCAGCGACAGCGCCACGCCCTCCTCCTCGGCGAAGCCGCACTCGCGCGCGACGACCAGGACGGCGCTGTCGGTCAGCGGCAGGAAGCCGGCGGTAATCTCAGTCCTCTCGGCCATCGCCTCCACCTTGTCCCAGCAGGTCGGCGGCCAGCACCAGGCTGTGGGCCACCTCCGCCATCTTGCGGTTCTGGTTCATCGCGGTGCGGCGCAGGAGCGCGTAGGCCGCCTCCTCGCTCATGCCGCGCGAGCGCATCAGCAGCCGCTTGGCCTGGTCGATCAGCTTGCGCGACTGCAGCGCGTTGCGCGCGTCCTCCAGTTCGCGCTCGAGCCGCGAATAGGCGTTGAACCGGCTGATGGCGAGGTCGAGGATCGGCTTGACCCGCTCGCGGCGCAGGCCGTCGACGACATAGGCCGACACGCCGGCCTCGATCGCCCGCTCCGTTGCGTCGCGATCGGACCGGTCGACGAACATGGCGATCGGCCGCTTCACCGCGCGCGACAGCTGGAACAGGCTTTCCAGCATGTCGCGGTTGGGGTTTTCGAGATCAATGACGATCACATCGGGCTCGAGCGCGGCGATGCGCGCGGCAATGCCGGCGACATCGTGGATGACGGTCACGTTGTGGTGGCCGGCCTCGCGCAGGCCGGTCTCGATGATCGCCGCGCGCACGGCGTTCTCATCAATCACCAGGACGGACGGCAGGCGGGGCGGCATGCCGCTTTTTCGCGCATGCCAACAAATTGTGCAATGCAAATGTTGCGTTGCGGCATCGGCCGCCGGTCAGAGCCGGTAGGTGTCGCGGGCGGCGGCGTGGCTGAGCCAGACGGCGAGCGCGCGCGCGTCGGCGACGCCGAGCACATTGCCGGCGGCCATCCCGGCAAGGAAGGCGGCGACGCAGCGCCGCCAGACATCGTGGCGGGCGGGGACCGACAGCAGTGCGCGGGTGTCGTCGTTGAAGCCGGCGAGGTTGAAGAAGCCAGCCGTCTCGACCACCGCGTCGAGATAGCGGGCGATGCCGCGCGGGCTGTCGTGGAACCACCAGGGCGGCCCCAGCCGCAGCGCCGGCCAGTAGCCGGCCATCGGCGCCAGCTCGCGCGCATAGACGCTCTCGTCGAGGCAGAAGAAGACGAGGCGCAGGCCCGGCTCGCGGCCGTGGCGCTGCAGCAGCGGCTCGAGGCCGCGCACGGCGTCGACCGGCACGGGCACGTCGGCGCCGAGATTGGCGCCGTGCTCGCTCATCAGCGTCGGGTCGGTATTGCGGCGCGCGCCGGCATGGATCTGCATGACCATGCCGTCCTCGACCGACAGCGCCGCCATCTCGGTCAGCATCTGGGCGCGGAACAGTTCGGCGTCGGCGGCGCCTGACCGGCCGGCCAGCACGCGGTCGAGCAGCGCCTGCTTGCGGACGGCGTCGAGGTCGGCGGTCGCCGCCGACGGCACGCCGTGATCGGTGGCGATGGCGCCGAACCGGCGGAAGTGGGCGCGGCGGATGCGGTGGGCCTCGATCATGCCGTCCCACGACGCCGTGTCCTGGCCGGTCAGTTCGCCGAGCCGCGCCAAATTGGCGGCGAAATCGGGGTGGTCGGGGTCGGTCACGTCGTCGGGGCGGTAAGTGGTGCGGATGCGGCCGATCAGGCCCTGCCCGGCGAGCGCTTCGTGGTGGTCGAGCCCGTCCAGCGCCGATTCGGTTGTCGCGATCACCTCGACGCGGGCACGATCGAGGATCGCCAGCGGCCGCATGTCGTCGTCGCCCAGCCGCTCGTTGATGCGGTCATAGAGCCGGTCGGCATTGCCGGGGCCGAGCGGCTCGTCAATGCCGAAGGCCCAATTGAGCGAGTGGTCGATCCACAGCCGCGACGGCGTGCCAAGGAAGCGGTGATAGTTGGCGGCGAACAGGCGCCACGCCGTGCGCGCGGCGACGACGGAGCGGCCGTCGCGGCGCGCGACGCCGAGTTCGTCATAGGACAGGCCGTGGCTGAACAGCATGCGCAGGACATAATGGTCCGGCGTCAGCATCAGCGCCGCCGCGTCGGGAAAGCGGTCGTTCTCGGCGAACCAGCGCGGGTCGGTGTGGCCGTGCGGGCTGACGATCGGCAGGCCGGCCGCTTCCTCGTAAAGCTCGCGGGCGATCGACAGCGCGCGGCCGCCCTCCGGCAGGAGCCGGTCGGGGTGAAGGAAGGTGTGCTCGGCCGCCATTTCGATCAGCCAAAGGCGAGGTTGGGCAGGAACAAGACCAGCCCCGGCGTGAACAGCAGCAGCGCCACCAGCGCCAATATGGCGAACAGAAACGGCAGCGATTCGACGACGTAACGCTCGACCGGCGTGTCGAGCAGGCTGCAAACCGTGTACATGGCGACACCGACCGGCGGCGTCATCGAGCCCAGCGTGACGATGGTCATCATCAGGATGCCGAAATGCACCGGATCGACACCGGCCTTGGTGATCACCGGCACGAAGATCGGGGTGAGCAGCAGCACCAGGATGGTGCTCTCGAAGAACAGGCCGGCGACGAACAGGCTGACGAGGATGACGGCAACGATCAGGCGCGGGTCGGCAAGGCTGGCCAGCAGGAAGCCCGCCACCGTCTGCGGCACCTGCATGAAGATGATGGCGAAGCCGATCATGCCCGACATCAAGATGATGAGCATGATCAGCCCGATGTCGGAGACGGCGTGGCCGAAGGCGCGCTTGACCGATGCAAGGGTGAGCGCCCGGTGGGCGAAGCGGCCGACCAGCAGCGCGTAGACGACGGCGAAGGCGCCGACCTCGGACGGCGTGAACAGGCCGCCGCGGATCGAGGCGATGAGCAGCACGGGGAACAAGAGCGCCCATTTGGCGTCCCAGGCGGCGCGGGCGAGCGCGGCGGATGTCGGCGGCTCCACCTCGGCCATGACGTAGCCGCGCCGCCTGGCCACCAGCCAGGCGGCGACCATCAGAAAGACCATCATCATCAGGCCGGGCACGATGCCGGCGAGAAACAGCCGGCCGATCGAGACCTGACCGACATAGCCATAGAGGATGAGACCGATCGAGGGCGGGATGGTCGCCGTGATCAGCGAACTAACCGCGATGACGGCCGCCGCGTAGCCGCGGGAATAGCCGTGGGCGACCATCTGCGGCCCGAGCACGCGCGCCTGCATGGCGGCGTCGGCGACGGCCGAGCCGGAGACGCCACCCATCAGCGTCGACAGAATGATCGAGACCTGGGCCAGCCCGCCGGCCATCCAGCCGACGCTGACCCGCGAGAAGCGGAACAGGCGGTCGGTGATGTCGCTCTCGTTCATCAGGTGGCCGGCAAGCACGAAGAACGGCACCGCCAGCAGCGGAAAGCTCTGCGACACGGTGGCGATCTTCTGCACGCCGATCGACACCGGCATGACGTCGGAGGTGAGGAAGAAGACGAAGCCGGAGATGCCGATGGCGAAGGCGACCGGCGCGCCCGCCGCCATCAGGACGAAGAAGATGAGCGCGATCAGCGCCATCGCGCGCTCATCCCTCGCCGCCAGTTCGGGTGAAGATGAGCAGGCGCCCGCCGCTCCCCGTCCGCCAGGCGCCGACGAGGTTGGCCACGATCGAGACCGACATGAGCACGCAGCCGGCCGGCACCGCGATGGTCACCCAGGCGTAGGAGAGGCCTGAATCGCCGAACTGGCGCTGCCAGTTGAGCATGGTCAGACGGTATCCCTCGACCGCCAGCAGCAGCAGGAAGACGAGGACGATGGCGGCAAGGCCAGTCTCGACCAGCAGGCGGTTGCGGTGGCGCATCAGCCGCACCAGCAGGTCGACGCCGAGATGGGCGCGCTCGCGCATCGCGCGGGTGGCGCCGATGAAGCACAGCCAGATGAACAGGAGCTGTGCAAGGTCGACCGACCAGATCAGCGGGTGGCCGAAGAAGCGCATCACCGCGGCTACGAAGACGAGCCCGGTGATGACGGCGAGCAGCATGACGCCGATCGCGTATTCGACCTTGGCGAATATGCCGGGCATGGCGCCGGGCCTCCCAACAAGCGGTCCAGAGCAAGACCCGATCCGGGTGAATCGGGTTTCTGCTCCATCTGTTTGTCTTGTCGCGTCATCCCGTGCGCCCTGCATTGTCGGCCGGCGGGGATGAAGCTCCCGGCGGCCAGGACGGGCGGCAACCCGCCCCGGCCCGGCGCCGATCATAGCTCAGTTGGCGGCGATCGCCTGCAGCGTGTCGCGCAGTTCACCATAGCCAAGCTTTTCGTAGACGCCAGCGGTGGCCTGCTTGAACGCGGTCACGTCGATGTCGCGCACCGAAACACCCTTGGCGGTGAGGTCGGCCTCGATCGCTTCGAGCGAATCGCGCGTGCCGTAGGAGGCGATGTCGCCGGCCTTGAGCGCTTCCTCGCGCAGCACCTTCTGCAGGTCGGCCGGCAGGCCGTCGAACCAGGCGGCGCTGGTGACGAGGCCGGTGATCAGATTGATGTGGCCGGTCTTGGTGATGTGGCTGATCACCTCGTCGAGCTTGGCGCCGACAACGGCCGGCAGCTGTGCCTCGGCGCCGTCGATGACATTCTGTTGGAGGGCCGAATAGACGTCGCCCCACGGCATCGGCGTCGGCGTCGCTCCCATGGCGCTTACCGTTTCGACCCAGACCGGGGCGCCGGGCGTGCGCATGCGGATGCCGGCAAGGTCGGCCGGCGCGTTGACTTCCTTCTTGGTGAGCAGGTGGCGCTCGCCCTGCCACCAGTTGAAGCTCAGCACCTGGTGGCCGGAGGCGTCGTGCAGCTTGCCGACCCATTCCTCGAACATGTCGGAGGTGACGACCTTGCGGATGCCGTCATAGCCGGAGGCGAGGAACGGCGCGCCGAGGACGCCGAACTCGTTCTGGAACACGGCCAGGCGGCCCCCATCGACGACGACGGCGACCGGCGCGCCGGCGCGGGCCTGTTCGAGCACGTCCTCGTCGGGGCCGAGCTGCGAGTTGGGAAACAGCTTGACCTCGATCCTGCCGCCGCTTGCCTCGGCGACATTGGCCTGGAAGGCCTCCAGCCCCTTGTAGAGCGGGTCGGTGGTGGCGAGCGCGGTGTTGACGCTCAGCGTGTAGTCGGCGGCGGCGGCCACCCCGGCGATGCAGCCGGCGACCAGGGTGGCGACGAGGGTTGAGCCGAGCTTCATGGTCCTGTGCATGCTTTCCTCCCGTTTCACATTTCTTCACGGCATTCATGCGCCACTGGCGTCGAACAGTTCAGGGTTCTCGCCGGCGATGGCCGGCAGGTCGTTGAGGATTTCGCGCAGATGGCCGCGCATGGCCCGCTCGGCGCCGGCCGCGTCGCCCTCGGTGATGGTCGAGGCGATCGCCTCGTGCTGGCCGAGCAGCTTGCTCATCGGGAAGCGGATCAGGCTCAGATAGCGCACGCGATCCATCTGCGCCTTCAACCCCTCGACCACCGCCCAGGCCCGCGCCTTGCCGGCCGCCTCGGCCAGCGTGCGGTGGAACATCTCGTCGAGCAGGATGAAGCGGTCGGGGTCGGTGGTGGCGGCCTTGCGCTGCTCGGCGAGCTGGCGGCGCAGTTCGGTGGCGAGGGTCGTGTCACGGCGCTGGGCCAGCAGCTTGACGATGTCGGCCTCGATCGCCTCGCGCACGAAGCGCGCGTCCATGACGGCTGCCTGCGAGATCTTGGAGACAAAGGTGCCGCGCTGCGGACGAACCTCGACCAGGCCTTCCTCGGCCAGCTTGATGAAGGCCTCGCGCACCGGCTGGCGGCTGACGGAAAAGGCGGCGGCTATCTCCGCCTCGGAGATGCGCGTGCCGGGCTGCAGCTCATTGTGGATGATGCGCTCGCGCAGGAGGCGATAGAGCTGAGGCCCGACCGGCGCGCGCTGCTCGATCTTCCTTTGCGTGTTGGGCTGCATTCTTGCCGGTTCCTCCAAGTTGCAAGGATGCACCATACTTCCATACTAGTCAACATTGATGTGAGGTGCTAAGGAGTTTGCGCGGGTGGCGCCCGGTGCTGTAGAGCCGCCGGCAACAGGCAGGAAGAGGCGCATGCGACAGACTTGGCGGTGGTTCGGGCCGAAGGATCAGGTTTCGGTCGACGACATGCTGCAGGCCGGGGTGGAGGGCGTGGTGACGGCGCTGCACCACGTGCCGGCCGGCGAGGTCTGGGCGCCAGCCCAGATCGAGCGGCGCCAGCGCGAGGTTGCGGTCATGCGCGACGGCGCGCCTTCGGGCCTCGCCTGGGAGGTGGCGGAGAGCCTGCCCGTCTCCGAGGACATCAAGAAGCAGCGCGGCGCCTGGCGCCAGCACATCGCCAACTACAAGACGAGCCTCGCCAACCTCGCCGACGCCGGTATCGAGACGGTCTGCTACAACTTCATGCCGGTGCTCGACTGGACCCGCACCGACCTCGCCTGGCGGCTGCCGAACGGCGCCACCTGCATGCGCTTCGACCTGGCCGACTTCGCCGCCTTCGACATCCACATCCTTGGCCGGCCCGGCGCCGGAGCCGATTTTTCCGCCGCAGTGGTGGCCGAGGCCGGCCGGCGCGCCGCCGCCATGGACGGAGCGGCCAGGGCTGCGCTGACGCGCAACATCGTGTTCGGCCTGCCGGGCGCGGCCGAGCACCTGACGCTCGACGACGTGCGCCGCCACCTCTCCGAATATGATGCGATCTCGGCCGAGCGGCTGCGCGGCCACTTCATCGCCTTCCTGGAGGAGGTGGTGCCGGTTGCCGAAAAGCTGGGGCTGCGGCTGTGCTGCCACCCCGACGACCCGCCCTTCCCGCTGCTCGGGCTGCCGCGCGTCATGTCGACGGAAGCCGACTATGCGGCGATGCTGAAGGCGGTCGACAGCCCCGCCAACGGCATCACGCTATGCTCGGGTTCGCTCGGGGCCAGGCCCGACAACGACCTGCCCGGCATGATGCGCCGGCTCGGCCGGCGGGTCCATTTCCTCCACCTGCGCAACGTGCGGCGCGAGAGCCGAGTGATCGCCGGCTCCTTCTACGAGGCCGACCATCTGGGCGGCGACACCGACATGGTTGCGCTCATCGCCGCTGTTCTGGCGGAGGAGGCGCGGCGCCGGACCGAGGGTCGGGCCGATCAATCGATCCCGTTCCGGCCCGACCACGGCCAGGACATTCTCGACGACCTCCACCGCCGCGCCCAGCCGGGCTATCCGGCGATCGGCCGCCTGAAGGGCCTGGCCGAACTGCGCGGGGTCATCACCGCCCTGTCGCACCCGCTGGTCGCGGCGACGGGCGGCTCAGCGACCGGCGCGGCGCTCAGGCCGACTTGACGTCGATCTTGCGGGCACTCTTCTTCGCCTCGGCCGTCTTGGGCAGGGTGACGGTCAGCACGCCCTTGGCGAAGGTCGCGGCAATCCGGTCGGCGTCGACCCCGTCGGGCAGGCGGAAGGAGCGCTGGAACGCGCCATAGCGACGCTCGGACAGGTAATATTCCTTGCCCTTTTCCTCCTTCTCCTCGCTCTTCTCGCCCTTGATGGTCAGCGTGCCGTTCGCCAGCTTGATCTCGACGTTCTTCTCGTCGATGCCGGGCAGTTCCGCCGTGATCTCGAAGGCGCCATCCTTCTCGACGATGTCCATGGCCGGCGCCACCTGCCAGGCGGGAGGCCAGTCGATGTCGGCTGCGCGCGGCAGGCGCCAGCGCGACGGCGCGAAATCCTCGAACAGCCGGTCGATCTCCTGGCGCAGGCTCTCGAACGGCGACCAGATTTCGCCCTTGGCATGCGGGGTAGCGGCCGCTTTGCGTTCGGTCTTGATGGGCAGCTTGGTTGCGGTCTTGGCCATGGTTGAAGCTCCTTTCCGGACAAGCGTCGCTGAGGGATCCCGGGCTCGGCGGGCATCTCCCGCGCTGCCATGCGGTGCGGCGGGGAGAGGGCGCCGATCTCCGGCGCGCCCGCAAACGGCCTCGCGCCGTACAGCGGTGGCGCGATGAAACGACCGTTGCCGCGATAGTTCATTGACGTGCGTCAAATCACCGGCCAGACCGGCATGGCAAGCCCGATGGCCGATAGGCTCGCGAAATAGCCCGCGAAACGGCCCGCGAAACGGAAGGACGGCGCGTGACCACCAGGACGCTGCACTGGCTGCTGCTGGCCATCGCCGTCACCGGGCTGGCGGGCGGCCTCGCGGCGGCCTGGGCAGATCGTCAGGAGGAGGCCCGGATCGCATGGGCGGCCGCCACCCTGCCGGTCGTCGGCGCTCTTGCCGTCTTCATCATTCGCGATTTCCTCGCCGGCAGGGTCGGCGTCGACGCCGTCGCGCTGCTGTCGATGTCGACGGCGGTCGTGCTGGGCGAGCCGCTCGCCGGCGTCGTGGTCGCCATCATGTATTCGGGCGGCAATGTGCTCGAAGCTTTTGCCCGCGGCCGCGCCGAGCACAATCTGCGGGCGCTCGCCGACCGGACGCCGCGCACTGCCCACCGCATCGATGTGTCGGGCCTCGCCGACATCCCCGTCGCCGCCGTGCGCGTCGGCGACGAACTGCTGGTGCAGGCGGGCGAGGTCATCCCGGTCGACGGCGTCGTCGTCGCCGGTCAGGCAACCATCGACCAGTCGGCGCTGACCGGCGAGCCGATCCCGGTCAGGCTCGGCACCGGCGAGGCGCTGGCGAGCGGCACGGTCAATGCCGGCGAGGCGATGCGGATGCGCACCACCGCCGAGGCCGACCGCTCGACCTATGCCGGTATCGTGCGCATGGTGGAGACGGCGCAGACGGCGCGGGCGCCGTTCATCCGCATGGCCGACCGCTTTGCGCTGATCCTGCTGCCGGTGACGATCGCCGTCGCTCTCCTGGCCTGGGCGCTTTCCGGCGATCCGGTGCGCGCGCTGGCGGTGCTGGTCGTCGCCACGCCGTGCCCGCTGATCCTGGCCGCGCCGGTGGCGCTGATCGCCGGCGTCTCGCGGGCCGCCCGACTCGGCATCGTGATGAAGGGCGCCGGCCCGCTGGAGGCGCTCGCCCGGGTCAGGACCGCGTTCCTCGACAAGACCGGCACGCTGACGGGGGGCGGCGCCCGCATCTCGGCGGTGCGCACCGCGACCGGCTTCGGGGAGGACGAACTGCTCGGCCTCGCCGCCTCGCTCGAACAGGCCTCGGCCCATGTCGTCGCCGAGGCGATCGTCGCCGCCGCCCGCGCCCGCGGCATCGAACTGTCGCATCCTGACGACGTGCGCGAACAGCGCGGCGTGGGCATCGAGGGCAGAGTCGCCGGCCGGCTGGTGCGCGTCGGCGGACGCTCGCTGGTCTGGGGCGGCCGGCCGCTGCCCGGCTGGGCGGAGCCGGACGACAAGCCTTTCGTCCTGACGGTGTTCGTCGCGGTCGACAACGCCCTTGCCGGCGTCATCCTGCTGATGGACGCGGTGCGGCCGGAAGCGGGCCGGACCCTGCGCCGCCTGCATGCCGGCGGCATCGGCCGCATCATCATGCTGACCGGCGACGACGGCGCCACCGCCCGGGCGGTGGGCAGCGGCCTCGGCCTCGACACCATCCTTGCCGAGCGCAGCCCTGCCGAGAAGGTCGACCTCGTCGCCGCCCAGGCGGCCAGGGAGGCAACGCTGATGGTGGGCGACGGCATCAATGACGCGCCGGCGCTGGCGGCCGCCACCGTCGGCATCGCCATGGGTGCGCGCGGCGCCACCGCCTCGTCGGAGGCGGCCGACATCGTCATCCTGGTCGAGCGGCTCGACCGCGTCGCCGACGCCTTCGCCATCGCCCGGCGCTCGCGCGCCATCGCGATGCAGAGCATCGTCGCCGGGCTGGCGCTGTCGGGACTGGCGATGGTGGCGGCGGCGCTCGGCCATATTCCGCCGGTGGCCGGCGCCCTGCTGCAGGAGGCGATCGACGTCGCCGTGATCGCCAACGCGCTACGCGCGCTCGGCGGCCCGCGCGACGATGCCATGCATGGGGTCGCGACCGCCGAAAAAGGGGCTGCCGCGCCGGACGCGGCAGCCTGAGGAGGCAGCACCAGGGAGGGGAAGCGCTGCCCGGGGAACGGCGGGATGACGCTCTACGAGCAGATCGCGCGCAGCGACTGCGGGCGAAGAATCTCGACCATGCGGGCGCCGCGCAGACGGATGGCGCCTTTGACCTTGAACTTGGAGAAGGCCCGCGAAACCGTCTCGATCGTCAGCCCGAGATAGTCGGCGATGTCGGCGCGCGACATCGGCAGCTCGATCTCCGGCAATCCGCCCTGGCGGTCCATCATGTCGATCAGGAAGGCGGCGACCCGCTCGCTGGCGCTCTGGCGGCCGATGACGAGCAGGTGTTCCTGGACGCGCACCAGCGCGGCGATCGCCACCGGCAGGATGTCGCCAGCCAGTTGCGGGTCGATCGGCTGGCTGAAGATGCGGATGCCCGAGGGGCAGATCGCCTCGGCAAAGAAGTGGTGGTGGACGTCCGATTCGAAGCCGAACACCTCGCCGGCGACGTGGAAGGCGCTGATCTGGCGGCGGCCGTCGGCCAGCAGGCGATAGATGCGCACGGCACCGTATTCAACCTGGTAGAGCGTGCCCGCCTTCTCGCCCTGGCCGTAGATCTCGGCATTGGCGCCGTAGAAGACGATCTGCTGGGGCTGGCGCAGGCCGACCGGCAAGGCCAGGCCGGCGCGGGCCAGTTCGCCCTGACGCAGGATGAGGCTGGAAGCGTTGGTGGTGATCATTGGATGGTCTCCCGTCTGATGGAGACAACAATGGCTGATCGCTGGACCCCGCGAAATTCGTTCATGTCCCTACGGGCAGACCCTAGGGAGAAGCCCTACGGGAAACCCGTAGGCGCAGCGCGGCCTCTTGCCTCACGGCGCCGGCGGGTTGACCAGCATGACCAGGCGGACCAGTTCGGGCAGGCTCGATGCCTGCATCTTGGCCATGACGTTGGCGCGGTGGACCTCCACCGTGCGCGGGCTGATGTCGAGGTCGTAGGCAATCGTCTTGTTGGGCAGGCCGGCGACCACGCCGTCGAGCACCTGGCGCTCGCGTTCGGTCAGGACCGCGAGGCGGGCGCGCACGGCCGCCGCATCGGCCGCCACCGCCTCGGCCCGGCCGGCGCGGCGGCAGGCATTGGCGATCGCCGCCAGCAGCACCTCGTCCTCGAACGGTTTCTCGATGAAGTCGAGCGCGCCGGCCTTCATCGCCTCGACCGCCATCGGCACGTCGCCATGGCCGGTGATGACGATTGCCGGCACCTTGGCGCCGGCCGCGCGCAGCCGGCGCAGCAGCTCGACGCCGCTCATGTCGGGCATGCGCAGGTCGGTGATCAGGCAGGCGTCATGCAGCCCCGGGGCGATGGCAAGGAAATCGGTCGCCGAGGCGTGAACGCGAACGGCGTGGCCGGCCGTGGTCAAGAGGAAGGCGAGCGACTTACGCACCGCCTCCTCATCGTCGACGACGTGAATGACGATCTCATTGCGCATCGACGAGTTCCTCCTTGCCGATTCCCGGCAGCGTGAAGGTGAAGGTGGCGCCGCCGTCGGCGTTGCCCGTCATCGTCAGCGTGCCGTCATGGGCCTCGATCAGGCGGCGCGAGATCGACAGGCCCATGCCCATGCCGCTCGCCTTGGTGGTGACGAACGGGCTGAACAGCCGCTCGGCCACCTCTTCCGCGACGCCCGGCCCGGTGTCGGCGACCGCGACGCGAACGCCGCCCGCCTCGGCGGGGCCGATCCTGACCGTCAGCTCGCGCCGCTCGACGTCGCGCATCGCGTCCATGGCGTTGCGGATCAGGTTGATCAGAACCTGCTGGATCTGGACGCGGTCGACGACCACGGTCTCCTTCAGCCCGGGCTCATATTCGAACACTGTGTGGATGCCAAGCTCGCGCGAGCCGACCAGGGCCAGTGCCCCGGCCTCCTCGACCAGCTTGCGGATGTCGGCCGGCTTGCGTTCGTTGTGGCCGGTGGCAACAAACTCGCGCAGGCGGCGGATGATCTCGCCGGCGCGGATCGACTGGCGTGCGGCCTCCTCCAGAGCCTCGCGCAGGCCCGCCGCCTGGGCCCCGTCCATGGTCTTGACGAGCCGAAGGCAGCCCTGCGTGTAGTTGGCGATGGTCGCGAGCGGCTGGTTGAGCTCGTGGGCGAGCGCCGAGGCCATCTCGCCGAGGTCGCTGAGGCGCGCCATGTGCGCCAGCTCGTCCTGGATCTCCTGCAGGCGCTCCTCGGATTCAGCCCGCTCGGTCAGGTCGCGGATGAAGCCGATGAACATGACCGCGTCCCCGTCGCGGGCCTCGCCGACGGCGAGCTTCATCGGGAAGGTCGAGCCGTCCTTGCGTCGGCCGACGACGACGCGGTCGATGCCGATGATGCGGCGTTCGCCGGTGCGCAGGTAGCGGGCAATATAGGCGTCGTGCTCGCCGTGATAGGGTTCCGGCATCAGCACGTGGACATTGCGCCCGATCGCCTCATCGACGCTGTAGCCGAACTGGCGCACCGCGGCGCGGTTGAACGAACGGATGATGCCCTTGTCGTCGACGATGACGGCGGCGTCGGGGGCGGTGTCGAGCACGGAGCGCAGATGCGCCTCGCTCTCGGCCAGCAGTTGCCTCGCTTCGCCGGTCATCGCCCAGGCGCGGTTGCACGAGGCGCCGATGAAGCCGGCGAGCCCGGCAAGCAGCGCCGCCACCAGCACCTTGAGGCCGTCGAAGCCCGGCACGGCGAGGCCCAGCGCGACGACGACGAGCGCGACGACGGCCGCAGCGACGGCAATGAGGGCGACGCGCGCCCCGCCGATGGCCGACGAAAGGAACACCACGACCGGCAGGGTCAGCGCGATCCAGCTCGTCGACAGAGCAGCGCCAAACCATGCCTGCGCGACAACGGCGGCTCCGGTGCCGGCGGCCGCCACGGCCATTGCACCGAGTTCGGCGGGGCGCAGGCGCCGGCGCAGCGGGGCGGACCAGTCAATCGCCATCATTGCCTCCGGATACGGCTCCGGCCCGCGCCGGCCGCCGCATCGGCTGTGCCCGCAGGCAAAACTGATTCAGATCAATGTCTCAATCGTTTTTTGCTCGCAAAGGAAAGCTCTATGTGGGATAAAATTGTCAATGTGCCGGCCGATCGGGAAGTCGAACTCGCCGTGATCGATGCCGACGGCGCCCATGCGCTCGTGTTCCCCTGCCGCAAGACGCCCGACGGCTGGGTCAACGCCGAGACCGGCAAGCGCATCGAAATCCACCCCACCCATTGGCGGCTTTGGCGCCCGCCCGCGTCCAACGGCTCTGGCGCCTGATCCGGCTTCCACCCGCAGCGAAGGTCGCCACCGCCGCGGCCAATCGAAATGCCGGGGCGGGCTTGTCGTCCACAAGTTGAGATTGTAACGTTTGAATGTGACGGGAAGGGAGCCCACGGAGCGGCAGGCGTGGACAAAATCATCGCTCGCCTGAACATCGAGCATTTCCGCAAGCGTCTGACCGACGCCACCGACGAGGCCGAGCGCGAGACGCTGCGCCGCCTGCTGGCCGACGAGGAGGCCAAGCTGAAGGCGATCATCGAGCGCGAGGAACGCGGCAAGCCGGGTGACTGAACCGCAGCCCCGGTAATCACCCGCCGCTCAAGCGCCCAGCAGCCAGGCGTGCTCGGGCGCGTTGAAGAACTTCCACGTCCGCTTCGGGCCGGCCATGACATTGAGGTAGTATAGATCGTAGCCGTGGCAGGCCGCGCAGGGGTGGTAGCCCCTCGGCACCAGCACCACGTCGCCATCCTCCACGGCCAGGGCCTCGTCGAGCGAGCGGTCGTCCGTGTAGACCCGCTGGAAGGCAAAGCCCTGGCGCGGATTCAACCGGTGGTAGTATGTCTCCTCCAGCAGCGACTCTTCGGGCAAGGCGTCGCGGTCGTGCTTGTGCGGCGGGTAGGACGAGGTGTGGCCGCCCGGCGTGATCACCTCCACGACGAGGAGCGAATCAGCCGGCTGGTCCTCGGGCAGGATATTGGTGACGTAGCGTGTGTTGGTTCCCTCGCCGCGCGTCTCCTTCGACAGATCCTGCGGCCGAATGAGGCGCGGCGGCCGGGCGCCCGGCCGGCCGGGCGCCGTGCAGACGGCCAGTTCCAGTCCGGTTTCGGCGGTGACCGACCAGTCCGAGCCGGCCGGCACATACAGCGCGGCGGGCACGCCGTCGAAGGGCGAGGCGCGGCCACCGAGCGCGCCGAAATCGTGCCCGCCTGCCGCCGCCCGGCCGCGGCCCGAGACCCACACCAGGCAGGCCTCGCGGCCGGCCGTTTCCTGGGCGACGCTCTCGCCCGGCGCCAGCCGGTGCAGTTCGAAGCCGACATAGGTCCAGCCGGCACTCTGCGGCGTCACGCACGTGACGCAGCCATGGCTGCCGACAGGTCTCACAAGAAGATTCGCCATCCTCCTACTTCCTGTCCTTCGGTTCCGGCTCGCGCGGATTGAAAACGATAAACAAGCCGTGGAACGCCACCGCCGCCAGCGCGCCGAACAGCATGGCCCAGGCGGGCGAGCCGGCCATATATTCGAGCACGGCCCAGCCCGCGGCCAGGCCGACGACGGCGACACGCAGCCACAGCGGCCGGAAGAACGGGTGGTTGAAATCGAACAGGCGCGACAGCATCAGGCGCTCTCCCTTGCGCTGTCGAGGCCGGCGGCCCGCGCCATTGCCCGCAGCGCCCTGAGCCCCATCGACTGGTACCTGACCGGATCGGCCTTGAGCGGGTCCTGCTCGGCCTCAATGACCAGCCACCCGTCATAGCCGTGCCGGGCGGCGATGGCCAGCACAGGCGCGAAGTCGACGCCACCTTCAAGGTCGCCCGGCACGGTGAAGACGCCGCGGCGCACGCCTTCGAGGAAGGAGAGACGTTCCGCCTCGACCTGCCGGCGGATGGCGGGACGCACGTTCTTGGCGTGGATGTGACGCACGCGGGACATGTAGGTGCCGGCGAGCTCGGCGGGGTCGGAACCGCCGAACCAGGCGTGGCCGGTGTCGAGCAGCAGCCTGGTCGCCGGGCCGGTGCCGTCCATGAGCCGGCCGATCTCCTCGCGGTTCTCGACGATGGTGCCCATGTGATGGTGATAGACCAGATCGATCCCCTGATCGGCGCAATGCCGTGCCACCGCCTCGACGCCTTCGCAGAAGCGCGGCCAGTCGCCCGCCGCCAGCACCGGCCGGTCGGCGAGCGCCACGGTGTCCTTGCCGTGCACCGCGTTCGAGGTCTCGCAGACGATGCACACCGTGCAGTCATTGGCCTTGAGCATGTCGAGATGCGGCTGGATCGCCCGCTGCTCGGTGGCGATGTCATTGACCAGCAGGTTGAGCGAATGCCAGCCGGAGACGAAGACGAGCCCGTGGGCGGCGAGCAGCGCCTTCAGCGCAGCGCCGTCGGCGGGCATCTTGTGGCCCTTCTCGATGCCGTCGAAGCCGATCGCCGCCGCCTCGCGCAGGCACTGATCGAGCGGAATGTGGGCACCGATCGAGCGGTCGTCGTCATTCGACCAGGCGATCGGGTTGGTGCCGTAGCGGATCATCTTCAGCTTCTTTCCTTGAGCGCGGCCTCGTAGCGGGCGCGCGCCTCGTTGACCTGGCGGCGCTGCGAGACCTCGGGCACGGCCACGTCCCACCAATGGCCGCCGGCCGCCGTCGACGGGTAGGGGTCGGTGTCGATCACCACCACGAAGGGGCCGGCGGCGGTGCGCGCCCGCGCCAGCGCGTGCTCCAACTCGGCGATCGAGCCGGCCTTCTCGGCATGGGCGCCCATCGCGGCGGCATGGGCGACGAAATCGATGCGCGACGGGTTCACATGGGCGGCGTGGTCGAGCAGATTGTTGAACTCGGCGCCGCCCGTCGCCATCTGCAGCCGGTTGATGCAGCCGAAGCCGCGATTGTCGGTGATCACGACGGTGAACCTGATGCCCATCATCGCGGCGGTCGCCAGCTCGGAATTCATCATCATGTAGGAGCCGTCACCCACCATGACGACCACGTCGCGGTCGGGCTCGGCCATCTTGACCCCGATGGCGCCGGCGATCTCGTAGCCCATGCAGGAATAGCCGTATTCCATGTGGTAGGAGCCCGGCCGCCCCGCCTTCCACAGCTTGTGCAGTTCGCCCGGCATGGTGCCGGCCGCGCACATGATGACGGTGTCGTCGCGAGCGGCGCGCTGGACGGCGCCGATGACCTGCATGTCGGTCGGCAGCGCGTTGTCTTCGCCCGGCGGAGCCGCCGTGACCGTGTCGGCGGCGGCGAACCAGTCGGCCTTGCGCCGCGGTTCGGGCGGGTCGAAACGCAGGTCGCCGAGCGCGCGCCCCAGCGCCTCCAGCCCGGCGCCGGCGTCGGCGCACAGCGGCACGGCGCCGTGCTTGACGGCGTCATAGGCGTTGACATTGAGGCTGACGAGCCGGCGGCCGGGCGCGGCAAACAGCGACCACGAACCGGTGGTGAAGTCCTGGAAGCGGGTGCCGACGCCGATGACGACGTCGGCCTCGCCGCAGCGCGCATTGGCGCTGGACGCACCGGTGACGCCGACCGGGCCGAGATTGAGCGGATGGTCCCAGGGCAATGCCGACTTGCCGGCCTGGGTCTCGACGACCGGTACCTGGTGCGCCTCGGCGAAGGCGCGCAGCGCCTGATGGGCCTCGCCGTAGTGGACGCCGCCGCCGGCGACAATGACGGGCATGCGGGCCGACGCGACGATGGCGGCGACCTCGGCGAGCTCGGCCGGGTCGGGCTGGACCCGGCGCCGGCGCCAGACCTTCGGCTCGAAGAAGCTTGCCGGATAGTCGAAGGCCTGCGCCTGCACGTCCTGGCAGAAGGCGAGCGTCACCGGGCCGCAATCGGCCGGATCGGTCATGGTGCGCATGGCGCGCGGCAGCGCGGTGATGAGGTGCTCGGGCTTCATGATGCGGTCGAAATAGCGCGACACAGGGCGGAAGCAGTCATTGGCGCTGACGGTGCCGTCGCCGAAATCCTCGACCTGCTGGAGCACCGGGTCGGGCGCGCGATTGGCGAAGACGTCGCCCGGCAGGAACAGCACCGGCAGGCGGTTGACATGGGCAAGTGCGGCGGCGGTGACCATGTTGGTGGCGCCCGGCCCGATCGACGAGGTGACGGCCATGGCGCGCCGTCGCCTCATCTGCTTGGCATAGGCGATGGCGGCGTGCGCCATCGCCTGCTCGTTGTGGCCGCGCCAGGTCGCCATCGCCTCGCGCTCGGCGTGGAGCGCCTCGCCGATGCCGGCGACATTGCCGTGGCCGAAGATCGCCCACGTGCCGGCGATGAACGGCACGCCGTCCTCGTTCATCTGCGCCGCCAGATAGCGGATCGCGGCCTGCGCCGCCGTCAGCCTGACCGTCTTCATGCCGCCGCTCCCCTGCCGGCCCGCGCCCGGTCCCAGACCGCGCACAGGCGGGCATACCGCTCGCTCATGTCGGTGACCGCCGCCCTGTCGCCGATCTCGCCGGCGAACCAGCGCCGGGCGGCATCGCCGAAGATGGTGCGGCCGACCGCGAAACCCTTGACCAGATCAAATCCCGCCGCAACCTCGAAGCTTTGTTCCAACTCGGCGGCGCTGGCGTCGAGGCCGAGCACGACGATGCCGCGCGTGTGCGGGTCGTTGCGGGTAATCGCCGCGCAGGCGTTGCGCCAGGCGGCGACCGAGCGCATCGGCTCGAGCTTCCACCAGTCCGGACAGACGCCGATCTCGTAGAAGCGGTCGATGACTGCCGCCACCGTCGAATCATCGACCGACCCGACCTTTGACGGGATGACCTCGAGCAGCATTTCCAGCCGGTTGCGCCGGCTGGCGGCAAACAGCCGCTGGACCACGTCCTCCTGGCGCGCCCTCATCGCCGGCTCGTCGCCGGGATGGTAGAAGCACAGCACCTTGACCACATGTTCGAGCGGCCATTCGACCAGCGCGCCAAAGTCGGGGCCGACCTCCGGCTCCAGCGTCAGCGGCCGCGAACCGGGCCACTCGACCGGGCGGCCGATCCACAGCCCCGACCCGGCGGCGCGATAGAGCGCGTCGCGGCCGAGGCGGCCGTCGCACAGAATGCCGTGGCCGGGCCGGCCGCCGGCCACCTTCAGCGCCGCCTCGAGGCACAGCGTCTTGAACGGCCCGATCCGTTCACGCGGCGCGCCCGCCTCGCCGGCGATCGCCTCGATCTGGGCGCGGTGGTCGAAGGCGAAGGCGCGCAGCACCGGCCAGTCGCCCTTGCGGTTGGTCGCCCAGTGCACCTGTTCGAGCGCGCGGTCCTCGCGCAGCGCCTGCGTGCGGATGCCGGTGCGCAGGAAATACTGGAGTTCCTCCCATGAGGGATAGGACGGCGTGCAGCCGTGCCGCGAGACGGCGAGCGCGCCGCAGGCATTGGCGTATTTGAGGACGGTCGGCCAGTCGGGGCTGCCGCGCGGCGCGTCGAGCCAGCCCTTCAGCAGCCCCGACATGAACCCGTCGCCGGCGCCGAGCACGTTGAACACCTCGATCGGAAAGCCCGGACCGGCATGGCCCTCGTCAAGGCTGCCGGGAATGGCGCCGTCGAAGGCGGCCGCGCCCATCGGTCCGCGCTTGCAGACGAGCGTGGCACCGGTCAGGCGGCGCACCACCCGCAGCGCCTCGATCGTGTCGGTCGCGCCGCCGGCGATATGGAACTCCTCCTCGGTGCCGACGATGAGATCGAACAGGTGCAGCGTCTTCTGCAGCCGCTCGGTGACGCGCCCGGACTCGATGAAGCGGCTCTCGCCGGCACCGTGGCCGGCCAGGCCCCACAGATTGGGACGGTAGTCGATGTCGAGCGCGGTGAGCGCGCCGCCGGCGCGGGCAAGGCCGATCGCCTTCAATACGGCCGCCTCGGTGCGCGGGTGGGACAGGTGGGTGCCGGTGGCGCATACGCAGCGCGCCTCGGCGATGAAATCGGGATCGATGTCGTCTTCGCTCAGCGCCATGTCGGCGCAGTTCTCGCGGTAGAAGATCAGCGGGAACTGCTGGCGGTCGCGGATGCCGAGCAGCACCAGCGCCGTCAGCCGCTCGGGATCGGTGATGACGCCGCGCACGTCGACGCCCTCGCGCGCCAGCTCCTCGCGGATGAAGCGGCCCATGTGCTCGTCGCCGACGCGGGTGATCAACGCCGATTTCAGCCCCAGCCGCGCCGTCCCGGCGGCGATGTTGGTCGGCGAGCCGCCCAGATATTTGTTGAACGACGCCATGTCCTCGAGGCGACCACCGACCTGCACGCCATAGAGGTCGACGGAAGACCGCCCGATGGTGATGACATCGATCGGCTGCATGTGATCCTCCACCGAGCGCGGCCGGACGGCGCCGGCATGGCGCGCCGCGCTCTCCTCCCCGGGGACGGTCCGGCACCGCACGTTAGATGGAAAATATGTTCCATTTTCGACTGAAGATCAATCTCGAAGTTCTATTTTTTCACCTCGCGTTCGGCGGCGCCGACGGCAACGACGAGGGCCACCGCCAGCGACAGAGTGGCCGACAGCGAGCGGAACGCGCCGAAATCGGCCTCCGACACGGTCAGGACCAGCGGGGTGAGCTGGCGCAGCGGGCTCGTCAGCGAATCGGTGATGGCGACGATGCGGGCGCCGGCCCGCCGGGCGGCATGAGCCAGATCGACGGTCTCGGCGGTGTAGGGGGCGAAGGTGATGGCGATGATGACGTCGCCCTCGCGGAAGGCGTGGCGGCTGTCGAGCTTGCCGACCGCGTCGTGCAGCATGGTCGGTACGTTCATCTTCTCGAAGGCGTAGGCGAGATAGGCGGCGACCGAGAAGGCCCGCCGCAGCCCGACGATGTGGACGAGCTGTGCTTCCGAGATCGCCTTGATGGCGGCATCGAGCGCGCGTGGATCGATGGTCTTGGCAAGGTTCTCGAGCGACAGCCGCCCCGCCTCGATGAACTCGGCGAGCAGCGCCGAGGGGCTGTCGGCGCCGCTCTCGCGCAGCTTTTCGAGCCGCGTCGTGTAGTCCGGCCAGTTCTGCGAATAGGATTCGCGGAACAGCCGCTGCATCTGGCTGAAGCCGGAAAAGCCCAGCACCTGGCAGAAGCGCATGAAGGCGGACGGCTTGACGCCGGCGCCGGCGGCCATCTCCGCCACGGTCGACACGGCGACCCGGTCGGGATTTGCGGCGACATAGTCGGCGCATTGGCGCAGCCGCTTGGGCAGGCTGTCGGCGAGATCGAGCAGCCGGTCCTGCAGTTCCTCGATCGAGGTGGGGGCGGATAGGACGTCCATGGCCTGTTCTTTCACGGCTGCCAAAATTCGAATCCCAATTCTGCCGCATTTGGAATAGGAATTCCATATCGAGTTCACGGGTGGGGACGACGGATGCGCGAAATCGGGGTCGGGCTGATCGGAACGGGCTTCATGGGCAAGGCGCACGCGCTCGCCTACCGGGCGGCGCGGGCGGTGCTGGGCGACGTGCCGGCGGCGCGCCTGGCGGTGCTGTGCGACACGCCAGCCGAAAAGTCGCGCCAGATGGCCGAGCAGTTCGGGTTTGCCGCCGCCACCGCCGACTGGCGCGAACTGGTCGCCTCGCCGCAGGTCGATCTGGTCGCCATCACCACGCCGAACCGCATGCACCGCGAAATGGCGCTGGCGGCGATCGCCGCCGGCAAGCATGTCCACTGCGAGAAGCCGATGGGGCTGACGCTGGCCGAGGCCACCGGGATGGCGGCGGCGGCGCGGGCGGCCGGCGTCAAGACGCTGGTCGGCTACAACTATGTGCGCAACCCGGCCTACCAGCACGCCCGCCGGCTGATCGCCGGCGGAGCCATCGGCCGGGTCGTCCATTTCCGCGGCGTCGTTGACGAGGACTACCAGGCCGACCCCGGACTGGCGTGGACTTGGCGGGCGCGCATCGAGGAGGCGGGCCTCGGCGCGCTCGGCGATCTCGGCTGCCACCTCGTCTCGCTGGCCTACGGGCTGGTCGGACCGATCGACAGCGTTGTCGCTGACATGCAGACCGTCTACGAGACGCGGCCCCTGCCCGATGGCTCGGGCCACGGGCGCGTCGAGAACGAAGACGTCGCCTCGGCGCTGGTGCGCTTCACCGGCGGGGTCGCCGGCACGCTGGTGATGTCGCGCTCGGCCTGGGGCCGCAAGAGCCGGCTCGGCTTCGAGGTGCATGGCAGCGAGGGGATGATCTGCTTCGACCAGGAGCGGATGAACGAACTGCAGCTCTACCAGAACCGCGGCGCGCCGGCCGAGCAGGGCTTCAAGACCATCCTGACCGGGCCGCTGCACGAGCCCTATGGCGCCTTCTGCCCGGCGCCCGGCCATCAGCTCGGCTTCAACGACCTCAAGGTGATCGAGGCCGGCGCGTTCCTGAGATGGATCGGCGGCGGCGAAAAGGCCTCGCCCGACTTCACCGAGGCGCTGGAATTCGAGAAGGTGATCCACGCCATCGCCACCTCGGCACGCGGTGGCCGGCGGGTGGAGGTCTAGCTACGCCCCCTTCGGGCAGCGCCCTGGCATCCGCCCGCCCGGGGGCGCCGCCTCAACCCAGCACCTGCGCCACCTTGACCGCCCGCCCTTCCCGGACCGAGGCGAGCGCCGCTTCCGCCAGAGCGAGCGCCGCAAGCCCGTCCCGGCCCGACGGCGACGGCTCCCGGCCGGCCGCCACCGCCTCGATGAAGGCGGCGATCTCGGCGGCATAGGCGGCCGTGTAGCGGGTCATGAAGAAATCGAGGAGCGGCGGCCGCAGGTAGCCCTCGGCGGTCGCCACCTCGATCGACACGGCGCGCTGGTTCTCGGCCGCCACCGCGCCCAACGAACCGTGCACCTCGATGCGCTGGTCGTAGCCGTAGCTCGCCCGGCGCGAATTGGAGATCGAGCAATGGCGGCCGGAGGCGGTGGTGAGCACCACCGATACGCTGTCGTAGTCGCCCAGTTCACCGATCTGCTGGTCAACGAGCGTGGAGGCGGCGGCGAACACGGTGTCGGGCTCCTCGCCGAGGAGGAAGCGGGCCATGTCGAAATCGTGGATGGTCATGTCGCGCAGGATGCCGCCCGACGAGCGGATGTAGCCGGCCGGCGGCGGCGCCGGGTCGCGCGAGATGATCTGCACCATCTCGACCGTGCCGATGCGCCCCTCGTCGATCGTCCGGCGCACGGCGGCGAAATGCGGGTCGAAGCGGCGGTTGAATCCGACCATCAGCGTCGCGCCGGTGCGCTCGACCGTGGCGAGGCAGGCCGTGACGCGCGCGATATCGAGGTCGATCGGCTTCTCGCAGAAGATCGCCTTGCCGGCCCTGGCGAAGCGCTCGATCAGATCGGCATGGGTATCGGTCGGGGTGCAGATGACCACGGCGTCGATATCGGCGGCCGCCTCGATCGCCTCGATGGTGCGCACCGCGCAGCCATACTGGGCGGCGAGCGCGGAGGCCGCCTCGACGACGGCGTCGGCAACCGCAACCAGGGCGGCGCCGGCATTGGCGGTGATCGCCCGGGCGTGGACCTTGCCGATGCGTCCGGCGCCGAGAAGGCCGAATTTCAATGTCATGGGAGCGTCCTTCGACAGGGGATGACTCGGTTATTCGGGATAGGCCCCGGCGACGTTCTGGTCGCAGTCGATGATTGCGCCGGTCATCACGCCCGAACGCGGCGACAGCAGGTAGGTGGCGAGCGGCGCCACGTCCGCCGGCTTCACCAGCCGGCCGAAGGGCTGCTTCGCCTCCGCCCGCGCCAGCCAGTCGTCGGGCGCGGCGTGATATTTTCTCTGGGTCGCATCCTCGCCCGGCGTGTCCATCCAGCCGCAGGCGATCGCGTTGCAGCGGATGCGGTCGCCGCGCAACGCCTGGGCCGTGTTGCGGGTCAGGTTGGCGAGCGCCGCCTTGGAGGCCGAATAGGGCGCCAGATAGGACTGGCCGCAATGGATCACCATCGACACGATGTTAACGATCGAGGCCGGCTGCCCCAGCGCTCTCGCCTGTCTGACAAAGGCCTGCATGGTGAAGAACGGACCCCTGGCGTTGGTGTCCATCAGCCTCGCCCAGATGGCCGGTGTGGTGTCGAGCAGCCCGCCACGGTCGCAGGCGGCGGCGGCGTTGACCAGGCCGTTGAGCGGCCCGATCCGGCGCGCCGCCTCCTCGACCAGCCTGGCGCAGTCTTCAACCGCGGCGATGTCGGCCCCGATGAACTCGACGTGCCCGCCCGCCTGCGCCAGCTGCCGGGCGGCCGCCTCGCCCCTGGCAGCGTCACGCCCGGAGATCACGATCGCCTCGCAGCCTTCGGCCACGAGCTGGTGCGCGATCGCCAGCCCCAGCCCCTGGCTGCCGCCGACGACCACGGCGCGGGTTGCGGCATTGATCATGGCCGGGTTCGCGGTCTCAGGCGGCACTCTGGTATTCGATCCCGGTCTTGGCACCGGTGATGTAGGCGACCACGTCCTGGCCGTCGGTCTCGTTCTTGTTGAGGTTGGCGACGATGCGCCCCCGCCTGAACACGACGATGCGGTCGACCAGGTCGAACACCTGGCGCATGTTGTGGCTGACCAGGATCAGCGGCTCGCCCTGTTCCTTGAGATTGCGGATGATGTTCTCCACCTGCGCCGTCTCCTGCACGCCGAGCGCGGCCGTCGGCTCGTCCATGATGGTCAGCTTGGAGTGGAATGTGGCCGTGCGGGCGATGGCGACGCACTGGCGCTGCCCGCCGGACATGTTGCGGATGGTGTTGCGCAGGTTCGGGATCTTGACGGCCGTCTTCTGCAATCCGGCGAGGGTCGCCTCGCGCATTCCCCTGTAGTCGAGGATCGAGAACGGGCCGAGATTGAACAGGGTCTTCTCGCGGCCGAGGAAGAGATTGTCGGGCACGTCGAGGTCGTCGGCCAGCGCCAAGGTCTGGAACACGGTCTCGATGCCGGCCTCGCGCGCCTCGATCGGTCCGGCGAAGTTGACCGGCGCGCCGTCGAAGACGATCTCGCCGCGCGTCGGCTGCTCGACGCCGGTGATCTGGCGCACGAAGGTCGACTTGCCGGCGCCGTTGTCGCCCATGATCGCCACGTGCTCGCCCTTGCGCAGGCTGAAGTCGGCGTCCTCCAGGGCGTGCACGCCGCCATAGTGCTTGGTGAGCCCCCGGGTCTCCAGAATAATGTCGCTCATCGCATCCTCCTCACGCCCGTTGGGCCTGGTAACGCTGCCGCCACTGGTCGAGCACCACCGCGCCGACGATGATCGCGCCCTTGACCATCTCCTGGTAGTAGGCGTCGAGACGCAGGAAGGTGAAGCCGGAAATGATGACGCCAAAAATCAGCGCCCCGATCACCGTGCCGACGACCGAACCGCGGCCGCCGGACAGCGAGACGCCGCCGATGACCGCCATGGCGATGGCGTCGAGTTCGTACATGACGCCCATGCCGGCCTGGGCCGTCAGATTCTTGGAGCTGAGCACCAGCGCAGCCAGCGCGGCCAGCATGCCGGCGATGGTGTAGACCAGCACCTTGTGGCGGGCGACCTTGATGCCCGACATGCGCGCGGCGTCCTCGTTGGAGCCGATGGCGTAGGTGTGCTTGCCGTACACCGTGAATTTGAGGATGAGCTGGAACAGGATCGCCAGCCCGACGAAGATGACCACCGGCATCCAGCCATTGAGGCCGTTGCCGATCGTCGCGTAGCTCTCGGTGGGAAACGAGATCGGCTGTCCCTTCGACCACCATTTGGCGATGCCCCTGGCCGTCACCATCATGCCGAGGGTGGCGATGAACGGCGGAATGCGGGTGTAGGCGATGAGCAGGCCATTGATCAGGCCCGCCGCCAGGCCGCAGGAAAGCCCCACCAGCACCGGCACCGTGACCGGCAGATCGACCCAGCCCTGTTCTAGGAACATGCCCTTGGGGTTGGGCTGGCCGTTGACCTCGGCCACCTGGGCGAAGCTCATGGCGATCATCGCCGTCGCGCCTACGATCGAACCGGACGACAGGTCGATGCCGCCGGAGATGATGACCTGCGTGACGCCGATCGCGATGATGCCGACAATCGAGACCTGAAGGACTATGATGTAGAGGCGCTGCTCATTGAAGATGCTGCTGAAGCGTCCCTGCGAATCGAACAGGAAGCTCTGGCCCATCACCAGCGCGCCCAGCACCTCGAAGATCACAACGATGATGATCAACGCCGCCAACACGTTCAGTTCGTTCGGCCAGACGCGCTTCGACGCGTCGAACTTCAGGCCGCCGACGCCATGAACGGATTGAGCCATGGCTGTGTCCTCCCCGCGTTGCCGCCGCTGTTGCACCGCAACGGCGTGGTCCATGAGGGATGAGCGGCGTCGCCGCGCCGCTCACCATAGCACATTCGGCCGGTCAGTTCTTGGCGAGGAAATCGCCGATATTGGCGGGCGTGACCAGCTGGAAGGGGATGTAGACCTTCTTGTCCACCTTCTCGCCGCGAGCCAGCTTGAGCGCCGCGTCGAGGGCGCCCGCGCCCTGGCCGTGCGCGTCCTGGAACACGGTCACGTCGAGATCGCCGGCCTGCATGGCCACGAGCGCGTCCTGGGTGGCGTCGACGCCGGTCACGATGACCTCCTCCATCGAGATGCCGGCCGCCTTCATGGCCTGGATCGCGCCGATCGCCATTTCGTCGTTGTTGGAGAAGACCGCGTCGAACTGCGTGCCGGACGAGAGCCAGTTGGTCATCAGGTCCTGGGCCTCGTCACGCGACCAGTTGGCCGTCTGCTCGTCGACGATGTTGATGAACTTGCACATATCCATGCCGATCACGTCGTGGAAGTCCTTGGTGCGCTGGACCGCGGCCTGGTTCGACAGTTCACCCATCATGACATAGATGTTGGCGCCGCCCGCCTTGCCCTTGGCGCGCAGCAGCTTGCAGCCCTCGAAGGCGGCGAGCGTACCGGACTCGATCTCGTTGGAGGCGACGAAGGCCTGGTTGTCGGGCAGGCTGTCGACATTGACCGGCTCACGGTTGACATAGACCAGCGGCACGCCGGCCGCCGCCGCCGCGTTGGTCATCGCCTCGGTGGCCGAGGTGTCGACCGGATTGACGATGATCGCGTCGACGCCGGAAGCGATGAAATTGTTGATCTGGTCAAGCTGCCTGGCGACGTCGTTCTGGGCGTCCTCGATCTGCACGTCAACGCCGTCCATGCTGCCGGCCAGGTCCTGGATGCCGTTGCGCAGCACGGTCAGGAAGTTGTCGTCGAACAGCGCCATCGACACGCCGATGTTCTCGGCCAGCGCGGTCGTGGACATGAGCACGGACAGGCCCGCGCCCAGCAAGAACTTCTTCATGATCTGCTCCTCCACATGACGGTGCCCGGCGGCGCCGGATCACCCGTTTCTCCCACTCCACGGGAATCGCTCGTCAGCCGCCATCATCGCCGGCGCCGGAGGTCCTCCCTGCGAACCCTCAAGACAGAACAAGACGTTCATTTCCAGGCTGCAATGAAACGTTTATTCTATTTTGTGGTCGTGCGTCAAGTTGGATTCGGCGGTTCGCGCGAACTTCTCGTATCGGCCGTCACACCAGGGCGGACCGCAGATGGGCGATGGAGGCGGAGAGTGCGGGGCCCGGATCGGCCAGCGCGTGCACGGCCGGGGCGAACGGCTCGAACGACAGCGGGCCCGCATAGCCCCCGTCGATCAGCGCCGCGATCTGTTCGACGTTGCCGATGCGGTCTTCACCGTCGACCAGAACGCGATGCGCGTCGCGCATGCCGGTCACGGTGACCGAGCGGTCGGCCACGCCCGAAACGTGAACGAGACCGGTTATTTGTGGAAACAGCACGCTCTCACCGGCAACGAAGTGGTGGAAGGTGTCGTGGACCAGACGGAAGGTCGCCGTCATGCCCGCCGCCTCGATCGCTTCGACCGCCTCCGACTTCAGTCGCAGCGAGCAGGTCGCAAAGCCGAGCGGTTCGACCAGCCCGAGGATGCCGGCCTCAACGAGGATCGGCGCCAGCCCTTGCAGCGCCACGCGCAGATTGGCCTGCCGCTCGCCGTCCGCACGGCCCGAGCCGTCATTGACCGGCACCAGCACCAGTCCCCTCGCCCCGCAACGGGCGCAATAGGAGGCCAGCGAACGGGCCTCGCTTTCGCGTGCGCCGTTCCACTCGTTGAAACGCTGCAGCGCGTTGATCGACAGGATCTCGAGCCCGTGGCGAGCGGCAAGCGAGCGCACTTCCTCGGGCGGCGTGCCATCGAGGATTGCGTTGCCGTCTAGGTCGTTGCGGATTTCGACGCCGCCAACGCCCAACGAGGCGGCCAGCGCGAAGAACCGCCCGATATCGAATCTGGGCGCGCTCATGTGGTTCAGTGCGAATACGGGTGTTGTGGCGTTCATCATCGGACTCCCTGGCGCCCGCTTCCTTCCGGGCGCCGCCAGACAAGCTATGGAAGAATGGACGTGTCAAATCGACGCCGGCCTCGATCAGGCCTCGGTCAGGGGCCTTGTGAACGTCGGCATCGTCCGAATGCAGGTGGACCGGGCCGGCGCGGTGTTGTCAACAGTCGCCAAGGCCGCGCCCGACGAGGACGGGCGGCCGGACATGAGAAGTCCATCATGACGCTGCCACGCAGGCTGATCTGCTCCTCGCATACGATCAGCGGGGTGATGCCCGGCGGGCCGGTCGCCGCCCGCCATCCGTTCGACCAGCGCGTCGCCGCCTGCGCGGCGGCCGGCTATGAGGGAATGTGCCTGCACCTGCGCGACTACCGCGCCCTCGTCGAGGCCGGCCGCGACGAGGGCTGGCTTGCCGCCGTGCTGGCACGCCACGGTATCGTCGACATATCTCTGGAATTCCTGACCGACTGGTTCATCGAGGGCGCCGGTGGCGCGCAATCGCGCCGCGACGAAGAGACCGCCCATGCGGCGGCGCGCACGCTCGGCGCCCACACGCTCAATGTCGGTCCGGACCTGCAAGGCCGTGGCATCGAATTTGGCGTGATGCGGCGCCGGCTCGCTGCGTTGTGCGAACGGGCGGCCGGCCATGGCCTCAAGGTGGCGATCGAGATGGTCGCCTGGAGCGATGTGCGCGACGTCGACACCGCGCTGGCGCTGATCGACGGCCTGCCCAATGCCGGCCTGGTCATCGATGCCTGGCACGTCTTCCGCGGCGGCGTGCGGCTCGCCGACCTGGAACGCATCCCGGGCGAGCGCATCTTCGCCATACAGGTCAACGACGCCGATTTGACCGTGCGCGGCCCCCTTGCCGACGACACACTGCACCGGCGGTCCTGTGGCGACGGCATATTCGATCTCGACGGCTTCCTATCGAGCCTCGATCGGGCCGGCGCGCAGGTTCCGGTCAGCGTCGAGATCATTTCGCCCCAATTGACCCGTCTGGATGTGGCCGCCGCCGCCCGGCACTCGATCGCCGGCGCCCGCCGCCTGATCGAGCGTATGGGTTCCCGGCCGCCGGTTTAGTCCGTTCGGCCGATGCTTTCGCGGCGGCCGTGACGCGAAGTGGCGGCAGGAGCGGCGCGGGAGGCAGGACAACCGATGCTGAGCGAGATCGTCATCATCGTCGTGCGCGGCATCGCGATCGGCTCGATCTTCGCCATGATCGCGATGAGCTTCAACATTGTGCACGGGGCGACGGGCATCCTCAATTTCGCGCAGGGCAGCATGCTGGTGCTGGGCGGCTTTGCCGCCTTCTTCCTCGCCAACGGTGTCGGCCTCGGCTGGTGGCTGGCGATGCTGGTGGTCAGCGGACTGCTGGTCGCCGCGCTGCTGGCCTTCCAGGGCTGGATCACGCTGCTGCCGCTGCGCTCGTCGGTCGAGCAGGATTCCTGGATCATCTCCACCGTGGCGGTGTCGGTGATCGTCGGCGCGGTGCTGCTGATCACGCAAGGCCCGTTCGCCTATACCGTGCAAGGCATGGCGCCGCCCTTTCGCATCCTCGGCGTGCGCACCCCCGGCGCCTATGCGCTCGCCATCGGCTGCATGCTGTTCTGGTTCGTCGCGCTGCGCTTCTTCCTGAGGAAGACGTTCATCGGCCTCGCCATCAGCGCGCTGTCGCAGGACTTCGACGCCGCGCGCGCGGCGGGCCTGCCGGTGCGCCGGCTGCAGCTTATCGCCTTCGCCATCTCCGGGCTGATGGTCGGCACGGCCGGCTTCCTGGTGGCGCCGGTGATCTCGGTCAGCTCCGATGCCGGCCTGCGCTACGTGCTGAACGGCTTCGTGGCGGCCGTCGTCGGCGGCATCGGCTCCAATCTCGGCACGCTGATCGGCGGGCCGCTGGTCGGCGTGGTGACCATGCTCACCGCCTATCGCGTCGGCGGCGCCTACCAGGATCTGGCCTCGCTGCTGGTGCTGGTGGCGATCCTGATGCTGCGGCCACAGGGCCTGTTCGGCCGCGTCTCGGCCCGGCGCGTGTGACGGAGCGGACGGCCATGGCGGTGGCGCAGGCGGCGCGCGGGGGCCAGGCGCAGGCGGCGCACGGGGGCCAGGCGCAGGCGGCGAACGGGGCCGCGGCGCGCAAGCGGCCGCGCTTTTCCTCCGACCTGCCGCAGGTGTGGATCGGCATCGCGCTGATCGCGATCACCGGCTTCGTGCCGTCCCTGGTCGGCAATGCCTACTGGGTGCACACCTTCCAGCTCGTCAACATCTACATCGCCGCGGCGATCTTCCAGAACTTTCTGTTCGTCGATGCCGGCCAGAAGTCATTCGGCCAGGGCGTGCTGCTCGGCCTCGGTGCCTATGTGACGGCGATCTTCTTCGGCCTGCACGGCTATCCCTTCGCCGTGGCGGCGCTGGTCGGGCTGGTCGCCGCCTTTCTCGGCGGCCTCCTGTTCGCGCTGCCGGCGCTGCGCGTCCAGTACTTCCATCTCGGCTTCGTCACGCTGTCGGCGGCGATCGTGTTCCCACAGCTGCTGATGTCGCTCGACCGCTGGACCAACGGCATCAACGGCATCCCGGTATCGATGCCGTCGATGCACAAGGAAATCGCCCTCGGCCTGTCGCCGCTGACCATACTGGTGGCGCTCTTCCCGATGGCGGCGCTGGTGGTCCACTACATGATCCGGCGATCGACGCTCGGCCGCCGGATGCGAGTCGCCGCCGTCAGCCCGGAGGCGGCGCGCACGCTCGGCATCCGGCCGGGCGTCATGCGCTTCATCGCCTTCATCATCGCCGCGATCGGCACCGGCATCTGCGGCATCCTCTACCTGCCGGCGGTGTCCTTCGTCAGCCCGCAGGGCTTCAACGTCGAACTGTCCTTCGTCTTCTTCTTTGCCGTCGTCGTCGGCGGCCGTGGCCAGATGCTCGGTCCGATCGTCGGCATCTGGGTCGTATTCATCCTGCCCAACATCGTGCTCGCCCAGCTCGTCGAGTACCGGCTGCTGATCTACGGCCTGCTGACGCTCGCGACAGTGATGGCGTTTCCCGACGGCATCGTCGGCACGATCGAGCGCTGGCGGGTCCGGCGGGCGGTGACCGGCCGCGGCGAGGAAGCCTTTCGCGTCGACGCCTTTCTCGACGGGCTTCGGGGGGAGCGGGAGGCCGCGCCGGGTTCCGACATCGCCGTCGAGGTGCGCGGCGGCACCAAGAAGTTCGGCGCCGTCGTCGCCGTCGACGAAGTCGACCTCAAGGTGCGCCGGGGCGAGGTGCACGGCCTGATCGGCGCCAACGGCTCGGGCAAGACCAGCCTGCTCAACGTGCTGTCCGGCCTGTCACGGCTCGACGCCGGCTCCTTTCTGATCAACGGTCGCGACGCCACCCGCCTGGCCGCCGACCGTATCGCCAGGATGAACCTCGGCCGCACCTTTCAGACACCGCGCATCTTCCCGCAGTTCTCCCTGTGGGAAAACCTGAAGGTCGGCATCGACGCCCGCGCCGGCACGGCGAGCCCGGACATGGCCCGTCTCGCCGCCCAACTGGAGGCCGAATTCGCCGAGGATAGCGCCGAATTGCTGTCGCACGGCCAGCGCCGGCTGGTGGAGGTGATGCGCGCCATGCTGAAGGAGGCGACCATCGTGCTGTTCGACGAGCCGGCCGCCGGCCTGTCGCAGTCGGAGCGCGCCAACTTCGCCCGGCTGGTGCGCTTCCTGTCGCGGCGCATGGGCAAGACCGTCATCCTGGTCGAGCACGACCTCGATCTGGTCTGGGACGTTGCCGATACCATCACCGTCATGGAACAGGGCCGCATCGTCGCCTCGGGCGATCCGGCGAGCGTGGCCAGGGACCCGGCCGTGCAGCACATGTTCGTCGGAGGCCGGCTTGCTTGAGGTCGTCAACCTCTACGCCGGCTACGGCATTGTGCCGGTGATCGAGGACGTATCGCTGACGGCGCGACCTGGCGAAATCCTGCTCGTCGGCGGCGAGAACGGCGCCGGCAAGTCGACGCTCATGCGGGCGATCGCCGGCTTCAACCGGCCGGATCGCGGCGCGGTGCGCCTGGCCGGCCGACCGCTGCACGGCCTGGCGCCCGAGCGGATCGCCCAGGCCGGGCTGCGCCTGGTGCTCGACGGTCACCGCGTCTTCCCCGAGCTCAGCGTCTACGACAATCTCAGAATGGGCGCGGCGGCCCGACCCGGCGACCGCGCCGGCTTTGCCGCCGCCGTCGAGGAGATCTATGGCGTGTTCCCGATCCTGAAGGAGCGCCATCGCCAATATGCCCGCGATCTCTCCGGCGGCCAGCAGCAGATGCTGGCGCTCGGCCAGGCCTTCGTCGCCCAGCCCAAGGTGCTGCTCTGCGACGAACCGTCGATGGGGCTGGCGCAGGCGCTGCTGCCGCCGATCCTCGCTTTCCTGCGGCATTGGGCCGAGACCGGCACCGCCGTCGTCATCGTCGAGCAGCATCTGAAGGTGACGGCACCCTATGCCGACCGCGCCATGATCATCGAGCGCGGCAGGGTGAAGTTCGAATGCGCGGCCGGCGAACTCGACGCACGACTCGCGCAGATGGCGGGCGAATCCATGCGGTGATCTCTGATCGCCGGCGCCAACGGTTGCGCTGGGGGCAAAAATACCGGCGAAAGGGCCGGCGGCCCACCAGCGGAGCCCTGCCCAGATCGACGCGCTCCTCTCGACGCAGGGCCGGAGCTGGGAGAGGATCACCGGTGGCGCCCTGCCGGCGTTAGTCTTTTCGGACGATTGCCGGCGCGGCCGCCCGCCTTAGCCTGCTGCAACTGCGAAGGAGCTCCGGATGAGCGACCGCGTCGAACCGCGCCAGGCGGACATCGCTTACGAGACCGACCAGCCGGTGCTCTACGAGAGCGAAGGCCCGATCGCCTGGCTGACCCTCAACCGCCCCGCCTATCACAACGCCCAGAACTCGCAGATGACCTACGCGCTCGACGATGCCTTCAAGCGCGCCGTCGACGACGACGCGGCGCGGGTGATCATCCTCCGCGCCGCCGGCAAGCACTTCTCGGCCGGCCATGACATCGGCTCGCCCGGGCGCGACGTGACCAGAAGCTTCGAGCGGCGCCTGCTGCTGGCCGATCACGTCAACAAGCCCGGCGCCGAGCTGCTCTACACCCGCGAGCACGAGGTCTATCTGGGTATGTGCCGGCGCTGGCGCGAGGTGCCCAAGCCGACGATCGCGCTGGTCCAAGGCGCCTGCATCGCCGGCGGGCTGATGCTGGCCTGGGTGTGCGACTTCATCATCGCCTCGGCCGACGCCTATTTCCAGGACCCGGTCGTCCGCATGGGAATACCGGGTGTGGAATATTTCGCCCACGCCTTCGAACTGCCGCCGCGCGTCGCCAAGGAGTTCCTCATGCTCGGCGAGCGCATGTCGGCCGAGCGCGCCCACCATTTCGGCATGGTCAACCGTGTGGTCGCGCGCGACACCCTCGAGGCGGCCGGCCGCGAGATGGCGATGAAGCTTGCCGCCCACCCGTGCCTCGGCCTGTGGCTCGCCAAGCAGGCGGTCAACCATGTCGAGGACCTGCGCGGCAAGCGCGCGGCGATGGACGCGCATTTCCACATGCACCACTTCGCCCATGCGCAGAACGACCTGACAACCGGCGACCGGCTCGGCGGCCAGGATGCCAGGAGCATGGCCGCGGCCAACAAGCGAGATGCCGGCGAGAGCTGAGGGGCGGCATTGCGGCTGAGATACTCTCCCGAGGAAGAAACGTTTCGCGCCGAAGTGCGCGGCTGGATGGAGGCCAACGTGCCGTCCTCGCCGCTGCCCTCCTTCGACGCCAGCCGCGAGGGCTTCGAGGCGCACCGGGCGTGGGAACGCACGCTCAACCAGGGCCGCTGGAGCATGGTCACCTGGCCGGAGGACTATGGCGGGCGCGGCCTCGACCTCATCGGCTGGCTGATCTTCGAGGAGGAATACTGGCGCGCCGGCGCACCGCAGCGGGTCAACCAGAATGGCATCTTCCTGCTCGGGCCGACGCTGATGGAGTTCGGAACAGCCGAGCAGAAGGCGCGCTTCCTGCCGAGGATGGCGTCGGGCGACGAGGTCTGGGCGCAGGCATGGTCGGAGCCGCAGGCCGGCAGCGATCTCGCCGCCGTCAGGGCGAGCGCGACGCGCGACGGCGACGACTACGTCCTGTCCGGGCACAAGATCTGGTCCTCCCGCGCGGTCTTCGCCGACTGGGCCTTCGGCCTGTTCCGCACCGATCCGGGCGCGGAGCGCCACAAGGGTCTGTCGCTGATCCTGTTCCCGCTGACCGCGCCCGGCATTCGCGTCCAGCCGATCGCCCAGATCGACGGCGAGACGGGCTTTGCCGAAATCTTCCTCGACGATGTCCGCGTTCCCGCCTTCAACCGGTTGGGCGAGGACGGCGACGGCTGGCGCATCTGCATGGCCACGGCCGGCTTCGAACGCGGCCTGATGCTGCGCTCGCCGGCGCGCTTCCAGCAGGCGGCCAAACGGCTGGTCGAACTTTACCGGGCGCATCAACAAGAATGCGGGCCGGAGACGGAGGCGGCGGTGCTGCAATCCTTCATGGATGCCGAGGCCTATGCGCTGTCCATCTACGAGACCGCCTCGCGGCTGCGCGCCGGCGGCGCGATCGGGGCGGAAGCCTCGACCAGCAAGGTGTTCTGGTCGGAGCTCGATGTCGCGTTGCATCGCACGGCGCTGTCGATCCTCGGCACGCGTGCCGAACTGCTGCGGGCCGCGCCCGAAGCCGGCGATGCCGGCCGCTGGCTTGACGGCTACCTCTTCGCGCTCGCCGGGCCGATCTATGCCGGCGCCAACGAAATCCAGAAGAACATCATCGCCGAGCGCGTGCTCGGCCTGCCGAGGTGAGAACCCGTGGATTTCCGCTTCAGCGACGAGCAGCAGATGATGGCCGACTCCGTGCGCGGCCTGCTCGCCGATCTCTGCCGGCCGGCCGACCTGCGCCGGCTGCTGCGCTCGGGCGCGGCACGCGACGAGCAGCGCTGGGCGGCGATCGTCGGCCTCGGCCTGGCCGGTGCCCTCGTGCCCGAGGAGAAGGGTGGCCTCGGGCTCGCGCCCGCGGATTTCGTGCTGGTCGCCGAGGCCTGCGGCTATGCCTGCCTGCCGGAGCCGCTGGTCGAAAATGCCGGCGTCGCCGTGCCGCTGCTGGCGCAGGCCGCCCCCGGCCATGCGGCGCTCGCGCGGGCGTTGGCCGGTGAGATCACGGTCGCCGCCGCCCACCCGCTCAATCCGTTCATCGCCGACGCCGACACCGCCGGCGTGATCCTGGTCGAACGCGACGGCGCGCTGCTGCTCGTCAGTCCGGCCGATGCCCGGCTCGCCGTCCAGCCGAGCATCGATCCCTTCCGCCGGTTGTTCACAGTCGAGTTCGCGCCGAAGGCGGCAACGCCGGTCGCCGGGGCGGATGAGGCGGCAGCGCTGCTCGACGCCGCGCTCGACCGGGGCGCGCTGTTTGTCGCCGCCCAGCTCCTCGGCATCGCCCAGCGCTGCGTCGACCTCGCGGCGGCCTACGCCAGGGAACGCCACCAGTTCGGCCGGCCGATCGGCTCCTTCCAGGCGGTCAAGCACCATCTTGCTGCCGCGCAGGTGAAAATCGCGTTCGCCCGGCCCGTGGTCTACGCGGCCGCCGCCGAGCAGCCGCGGGGCGACCTCCATTCGCGCGCCCGCGTCTCGCACGCCAAGCTGGCGGCGGGGGCGGCGGCCGATCTGTCCGCCCGCACGGCGATCCAGATCCATGGCGCGATGGGCTATTCCTGGGAGGTGGACGTCCATTTCTTCCTCAAGCGGGCGCTGGCGCTCGACGCCTGGTGGGGGACGGCGGCCTTCCACCGCCGCCGCGTCGCCGAAAGGGTGTTCGGCGGCCGGCTCGGACCCGAACGCACATTCGCCAGGGAGCGCCACGATGCCTGAAGCCTTCATCATCGATGCCGTGCGCACGCCGGTCGGCCGCAAGAAGGGATCGCTGGCGGGCGTGCATTCGGCCGATCTCGGCGCCGTGCCGATCCGCGCCCTGATCGAGCGCACCGGCGTCGATCCCGGCGCCGTCGACGACGTGATCTATGGCTGCACCGATACGATCGGCAGCCAGGCCGGCGACATCGCGCGCACCGCATGGCTGGTGGCGGGCATGCCCGAGCATGTGCCCGGCGTCACGGTCGACCGCCAGTGCGGCTCGGCGCAGCAGGCCGTTCATTTCGCCGCGCTCGGCGTGATGAGCGGGGTCCAGGACCTGGTGGTGGCCGGCGGCGTCCAGAACATGAACGCGATTCCCATCTCGGCGGCGATGATCGTCGGCCAGCAGTTCGGCTTCCCGACGCCGTTTGCCACCTCGCCCGGCTGGCTCGCCCGCTACGGAGATCAGGAGGTGAGCCAGTTCCGCTCGGCCGAGATGATCGCCGAGCGCTGGCACTGCTCGCGCGAGGAGATGGAGCGCTTCGCGCTCGAAAGCCACCGCCGGGCGATCGACGCCGTCGATTCGGGCCGCTTCGCCGGCGAGATCGCGCCGGTCGGCGATTTGGCCGTCGACGAGACGCCGCGCCGCGACACCAGCCTGGCCAGGATGGCCGAACTCAAACCGCTGGTCGAAGGCGGCCGGGTGACGGCCGGCGTCGCCAGCCAGAACGCCGACGCGGCGGCGGCGCTGCTGATCGCCTCGGAACGCGCGCTGCGCCAGCACCGGCTCACGCCGCGGGCGCGCATCCATCACATCAGCGTGCGCGCCGCCGATCCGGTCTGGATGCTGACGGCGCCGATCCCGGCGACGCGCCACGCGCTCGACAGGGCCGGGCTGAGGATCGACGACATCGACCTGTTCGAATGCAACGAGGCCTTCGCCGCCATCCCGCTCGCCTGGATGAAGGAGATCGGCGTCCCGCGCGAGAAGGTCAACGTCAATGGCGGCGCGATCGCGCTCGGCCATCCGATCGGAGCCACCGGCGCCCGCATCATGACGACGCTGCTCAACGAACTGGAGCGACGCGGCGGCCGCTACGGCCTGCAGACCATGTGCGAGGGCGGCGGCCAGGCCAACGTCACCATCATCGAGAGGCTCTGACGCCATGCCCTGCTACGCCTTCGAGGGCATCCGCCCGGTGGTTGATCCGACCGCTTTCCTGCATACGACCGCCGTGCTGATCGGCGACGTCACCGTCGGCCCGCGCTGCTACATCGGCCCGCACGCCGCGTTGCGCGGCGATTTCGGCCGCATCACGGTCGAGGGCGATTCGAGCATCCAGGACTGCTGTACGCTGCACACCGGCGCCGGTTCCGACTGCATCGTCCGGCGCGGGGCGACGATCGGCCACGGCGCGGTCCTGCACGGCTGCACCATCGGCGTGAACGCGCTCATCGGCATGAACAGCGTCGTCCTCGACGGCGCCGTGATCGGCGAGGACAGCCTCGTCGCGGCGCTGAGCCTGGTCAAGAACGACGCGCTGATGCCGGACCGCTACCTGATCGCCGGCAACCCGGCCCGCGCCGTCAGGGTGCTGCCGGAAGCGGCGATCCTGTGGCGCAATGACGGCGACGGCGAATACCAGCGCCTGGCCGACCGCTGTCTTGCCGGCCTGGTCGAATGCGAGCCGCTGGCCGAGCCGGAGCCGGACCGGCGCCGCAACGCGGGCGAGGCGCGGGCGGTGCGCCTGTCAACCGGGGCGAGATAGGGGAAGGACGCGATGGACGGCATCTGTCGGGACCGCGTGGCCATCGTCACCGGCGCCGGGCGCGGGCTCGGCCGCGCCTATGCGCTCGCGCTGGCGGCCGACGGCGCGAAGGTCGTCGTCAACGATCTCGGCGTCGGCACCCATGGCGACACCACCGGCGAGATGCCAGCCGACGCGGTGGTGGCCGAGATCAGGGCCATGGGCGGGGCGGCCGTCGCCAGCCATGACGACGTCGCCGACTGGGACGGGGCGGGGCGCATCGTGAAGACCGCGCTCGATGCCTTCGGCCGGCTCGACGCGGTGGTCAACAATGCCGGCTTCGTGCGCGACCGCATGTTCGTTTCCTGCACGCCGGAGGAATGGGACGCGGTCATCCGCGTCCACCTGCGCGGCCATTTCTGTATCAGCCGCCACGCCGTTGACCACTGGCGCGCCGAGGCCAAGGCCGGCCGCCCAGCCGACGCGCGCATCATCAACACCTCGTCCGGCGCCGGCCTGCAGGGCAGCGTCGGCCAGAGCGCCTATTCGGCGGCCAAGGCCGGAATTGCCACGCTGACGCTGGTGCAGGCGGCCGAACTCGCCCGCTATGGCATCACGGCCAACGGGCTCGCGCCCAACGCCCGCACCCGGATGACCGAGACCGCTTTCGCCGAAGCGATGAAGCCGAAGGAGGGCGAGTTCGACATATTCGCCCCGGAAAACACGGCACCGCTGGTGGTCTGGCTGTGCAGCGAACGCTCGGCCGGCGTCACCGGACAGGTCTTCGAGCTGATCGGCGGCAAGGTCCGCGTCTGCCTCGGCTGGAACGACGGGCCCGAAGCCGACAAGGGCGCGCGCTGGGAGGCGGCCGAGATCGGCGAAACGATCATCGAGCTGCTGGCGAGGCGTCCGCCGGCCAAGCCGGTCTACGGCGCGGGCTGACGGCGGTTCGGCGCCGGGCTCCCACCCGCGATCAACGCGCCTGCTCGCGCAGCCGGTCCTTGACAACCTTGCCCTGCGGGCTCACCGGCAGCGACTGGCAAAACTCGATCGAGCGCGGCACCTTGAAGTTGGCAATATTGGCGCGCGCCCAGTCGATCAGTTCCTCTTGCGTGGCCGAGGTGCCGGGCCGCAGCACGACAAACGCCTTGCCCACCTCGCCGAGCCGCTCGTCGGGCACGCCGATGACGGCGATCTGGCCGACGGCCGGATGCGCGCTCATCAGGCGCTCGATCTCGGCCGGGTAGCAGTTGAAGCCGCCGGTGATATACATGTCCTTCAGCCGGTCCTCGATGCGCAGATTGCCGTCGGCGTCGAACCAGCCGACGTCGCCGGTGTGCAGCCAGCCATCGGCATCGATGGTCCTGGCGGTGGCCTCGGGGTCGTTGAAATAGCCGCGCATGGTGATGTAGCCGCGGATGACCACTTCGCCCGGTTCGCCGGCGGGCAGGAGCGTGCCGCCCTCGCCCATGATGCGAACCTCGGTATCGGGGAAGGGCTTGCCGCAGGTGTTGGCGATCACTTCGGCGTCGTCATCGGCGCTGCACATGGTACCGTAGCCACCGCACTCGGTCAGGCCGTAGCCGTTGACGACGCCGGCGAAGCCGAGCTCGGATCGCATGCGGCGGATCAGCGTTGCGGGCACGACCGAACCGCCGGTGATGCCGAGCCGCAGGCTGTTGGTGTCGAACCGGGCCCGCCGCGGATGCTGCAGCATGCCGTGGAAGATCGCCGGCGGCCCCGGGATCACGCTCACCCGGTCGCCCGCGACCCGGCGCAGGATCTCGTCGGGATCATAGGTCAGGTGCGGCAGCAGCACCGCGCCGCGCATCAGCGCGACGATGGCGCCGGAGCGATAGCCGAAGGCGTGGAAGAAGGGTGGGATGACCAGAATGCGGTCGCCACGGCGGATGCCGACGCGGGTGGCCCAGGCGTCGATGGCGCGCAGGCACTGGCGATGGGCGTACATCACGCCCTTCGGGTGGCCGGTGGTCCCCGACGTGAACAGCATGTCGCAGAGATCGTCGGGGCCGACGGTGGCCAGCCGCGCGTCGAGCTCGGCCTCGCTGACGGCATCGGCCCGTGCCAGGAACGTCTCCCAGGCGGTCTCGCGCTGACGGGCGCCATCAAACACGACAATGGCACGCAATCGCGCCCGCGTTTGCGCGTCCAGCATGTCGGGATAATACCGGCCGAGGAACTCGCCGACGCACAGCATCATCGAGGCGCCGCTGCGCGCGACAAGCTCGGCCACCTCGGTGCCCTTGAACCGCGTCGAGCAGGGGATCAGCACGGCCCCGGCGCTGAGGAGGCCGAGCGCGGACGCAAACCACTTCCACGAGTTGGGGCCCCAGATCATCACCCGGTCGCCCCTGGCAACGCCGCAGGCGATGAACGCCCGGGCGATGCGGCGGCGCAGCCGGTCGAGCTCGACGAAGGAGATCGCGACGCCCGCATCCTCGATGGCCACGTCGTCGCCATAGGCCTGCGCAGCACGCGCGCAGAGGTCCGGGATGGTGGTGAAGTCGAGGATCGGGCTTCCGGTCGTCATCTGGCATCCGTCAGGCGTTGGCAGGCGTTGGGCCGCGGCGGGCTTTCGCGCCTTCCGCCGCCCACCCGACCGTAGGCTGGGCCGGCGCGGCGCGCATCGTCCGAAGGGACGAATTGCCGCGTCCACGGTCATTCTAGACCCGATGGCGGCAGGCCGCGCCAGGCGGCATCTCTTGAACGGAGCAAAACCAACGAGCGAGCGCCGATCCCTCCAGCCCGCCATGTCCGGCCGGGTCGCCATCATCACCGGCGGCACCCGGGGCATCGGGCGCGCCATTGCCGAGGCCTTCCTGGCGGCGGGCGCGACCGTGGCCGTGTGCGGGCGCTCCGAGCCCAAGGTGCTGCCCGAGGGTGGTGGCCGCCCTGCCACCTTCCACCGCTGCGACGTGCGTGACGCCGCCGCCTGCCGTGCCTTCGTCGATAGTGTGGGCGAAGCGCACGGGCGCATCGATGTCCTGGTCAACAATGCCGGCGGCTCGCCTCCGGCCGAGGCCGCCACGGCCTCGCCGCGCTTCACCGAGGCGATCATTGCCCTCAACCTGACCGCCCCGCTGCACATGTGCCAGGCCGTCCACCGCTGGATGGCCGCCCATCCGGAGGGCGGCGTCATCATCAACATCGCCAGCGTCGCCGGCCAGCGCCCGGCGCCGGGCGCGGCCGCCTACGGAGCGGCCAAGGCCGGCCTGCTCAACCTGACCGCCAGCCTCGCCCAGGAATGGGGCCCGAAGATCCGGGTCAACGCGATTGTCGCCGGCCTGATGCTGACGGAACAGGCCGAGCTAAGCTACGGATCGGCCGGCGCCCAGGCGGAGCTGGCGGCGGCGCTGCCGCTGCGGCGCATGGGCCGCGGCGACGACATCGCCGACGCCGCGCTGTTCCTGGCCTCGGAGATGGCGACCTTCGTCAGCGGCGCCACGCTGGAGGTGCACGGCGGCGGCGAGCCGCCGCTGTTCCTCGACATCCTGCGCCGCCACGCGGCCACCGGGCAGGGCTGAGCGCGGCCCGCCGCCGCCATGACCACCCGTCAATCCATAGTCTGATTGAATGATGCCTCCCGCCGCGGCGCGATGTCTAGTCGACGCGCATTTCCCTAGGTGGAGGAACCCCATGAACTGGAACTCGCTCTTCGGTCGGCTGGGCATGCTGGCCATGACTTCGGCGACCGCCGTCGCGATGACGCTGACCGGCGCCGCCGCGCAGGACACGATCAAGATGGGTGGGATCGTCTCGGTCACCGGTGGCGGCGCCTCCATCGGCTCGGTGGCGGTCGCCGCCTGGAAGCTCGCCGTCGAGGAAATCAATGCCGCCGGCGGCGTTCTCGGCAAGCAGATCGAACTGGTGATCGCCGACACGACGACCGACCCGACCCACGGCGTCAGCGAGGCCCGCCGACTGATCGAGAACGAGGGCATCGCGCTTTTGGTCGGGCCGGCCACCAGTCAGGAGACGATCCCGATCACGGCGGTGACGACGGAGAAGAAGATCGCCCAGGTCTCGACCGCCGCCTCGACCCAGCTCACACCGCAATTCGCGCCCTATCACTTTTCGGATTCACCGACCGGGCTCAACCAGATGCGCGCCAATGTCGACTTCGCCATCGACAAGCTGAAGGCGACCAAGATCGCCATCATCTCCGACAATGGCGGCATGTCGAAATCGGCGGTCGGCGAGATCGCCGAATACATGGCCGGCCGCGGCGTCGAGCCGGTCATCATCCAGGAGTTCCCGTTCCGCTCCGAGGACATGACGCCGCAGCTGTTCTCGATGCGCGGCGCCGGCGCCGAGGCCGTCCTGCTGATCAACTCGATCGGCGACGACGCGCGCAAGCTCTTGGAGAACCGCGCCGACATCGGCTGGGACGTGCCGGTGCTCGCCAACCTGACCATGACCAACTTCGCCGTCGGCAACGCCAAGGTCGTCGGCGCGGAGGCCTTCGAGGGCGTCTACAGCACCCAGTTCGAGGGCATGACCTACTGCCCGGGCGATCCGGTCGGTGAGTCGGCCTTCGCCAAGTTCATCAAGCGTGCCACCGAGAAAGTCGCCGATGTCGAGCGGATGGGTGGCGCGCCGGCGCTGAGCCCCTACTACATCCAGCCCTTCATCCTGGCCGCCGCCGTCACCGGCGCCGGCACTACCGACGGCGAGACGGTCGCCAAGTGGATCGAGGAGAACGCCGACAAGATCGTGGTCCCGCCCGGTGGGCTGGCCGCCAGCGCCGACAACCATTTCCTGCCAGCTCCCGATGCGATCAAGGTCGTCAAGAACCCGCACGTGCTGCGCGAGGACGGCCTCGTCGAGCGCGCCGACTGCGAAATGTAATACACGCGACCGATCTCCTCCCTGGTCCTCGGCCCCGCCTCCGGCGGGGTCTTTTTCTTGCGGCTCCGCAGCATGTCTTGACGCGGTGCGGAATCTTCGACATCGCATAAACTATTTGACAGCATGTTGAATTAATGACAGCATGACGAAACAAGAAAGCGTAGCGGGAGGAAAAGGCATGCTCGTTTTCGTGCCGGCGACAGGCGTCCGTTCGCCAGACCGACGATCCTGACCGGCTGCCAAGGGCGGCCGCGTTCTCGACAACAATTCGATCGCAGGACTGCTTGAGGCCGCATTGGCGGCGCTCGGGGGAGGATGAGGCATGACATTTCACGCAAGATCGGTCGTCGATTTCGGGCTGGTTCTGAACCAGCTCTCGCGGAGCCTGACGGACGGTTCGCCTGTCCCCCTCGCGCTCGACATCGTCAAGGAACATCTCAGCGCCGAGATTGTCCTGCTCGCGATCGCCGCGCGCGGAGGCGACGGCGTCGTCTTTGCCGACAGCGGCCATGAGCTGGCCGGGGAGGCGGCCAACCCGCCCGGCCGGCCGGCGGCACTCGGCCCGCTGACGGAGCGCTACCAGCACATCGCCGCCAGCGAGAGCGTGGCGGGCTGCGCGGCCGACTATACGATGTGGGTCTTCCGCCAACGTGCCGCGCCGCGTTTCGACAACGAGGAAACCGCACTCGCCGGCGTCCTGCTCGCCCATGTCGCCCGCGCCCTCGAAATCGCCTCGCGCATCGATGCCGGCCGGATCGAGAAGACACTCTATTGCGACGCGCTCGACCGGCTCAATGTCGGCGTCATCGTGGTCGACGGACACGGCAGGGCGACCAGCGTCTCCGCCGTCGCCGAGCGGCTGCTCCACGCCCGCAACGGCCTCCAGCTCCAGGCCGGCAGGCTGCGCGCCGCCAACGCGACGGAGGATCGCGCGCTGCAGGCGGCGATCCGCGCCGCCGGCCAGCGCGGCGCCGCCGGCGAGCCGGCCCCTTCCCGCGGTCTGTCGCTGACCAAGGACAGCGGCGCGCGCACGCTCGGCATCGTCGTGCGTCCGGTCGCCACCGGCGCGCAGCACGGGCCGGTCGCCGTCTATGTGCGCGACTGCGAGGCGGCGCCGGAGGTGGCGAGCGAATATGTCCGCCAGATCTTCGATCTCACGCCGGCCGAAGCGGCGGTGACGCGCCGGCTGACGGCGGGCCTGTCGCTGGAGGACGCGGCAGCTTCGCTGGCGATCAGCCGCAACACGGCGCGGGCGCACCTGCGTTCAATCTTCTCAAAGAGCGGCATCACTCGCCAGACCGAGCTGGTGCGCCTGGTGCTCAGCAGCGCCGTGATGCTGGGCGAGTGTCCGCCGCAGGCCGCCTGATGACGACGGGCCGACCGGCGCGCGCCGGTCAGCGCACGCGGTTGCCACGCACTTGCGCGCCGCGACGCATGGTCTCGATGAATGCCTCCAGCGGCGCCGGCTCGGCGACCGGGCCCTCGGCCGGACCGCCCCTGTGCCAGTATTCCTTCCAGGACGGAAACAACGCGTGGAAGGAACCCTCATAGGGCTCGCGCCCGGGCCAGCGCATCTTGCGCGAGCCGACCGGCGGCCGGTTGAGGTCGGTGGCATACCAGTAGAGCGGCTGGCGGCGAACGAAGTACCAGCGGCCGCCGACGCGCCTGTAGCGGTCGTAGTACATCATCTGCATGATGACCCATTCGCCGCCGGTCTCGTGCTCGTTCTTGGAATAGACGATGCCGACCGCCTCGTCGGGGCCGGTGAATTCGATGATTGTGGTGCCGACGTGGTGCGCGGTGCCGTCGAACTGGCGGCGCATGGTCTCGTCCAGCCAGTCGCGCAGCGCCTCGCGGCCGGTTCGCCCGCCGCCAACCGCCACATCCGGCACGAACAGGCCGGCCATCGCATCGATGTCGCGCATGTCGAGCGCCAGCGCGTATTTGGCGACGAGCTGGCGCAGTTCGTCGCGCGATTCGATGCGGTCGAGCCGGCGCAGGATCTCGGCCTCGGTCTCGTTCATCGGCGCCCTCGCTACCCGTTCAGAAATAGTACCGCCCCAGGATGTCGGCGACGCAGCCCGGCTTGGCCGAGCCGTCGATCTCGACCGTGACCCGCGTCGTCGTCTGCACCGCGTTGCCCGCCAGCATTTCGGCCGCGACGAGTTCGCCCACCGCGCGCAGGCGCGAACCGACCGGCACCGGCGCCGGGAAGCGCAGCCGGTCGGCGCCGTAATTGATGCCCATCCGCATCCCTTCGGCACGCAACAGTTCAGGCAGGAACAGGTTGATGAGTGAAAAGGTGAGATAGCCGTGCGCGACCGTGCAGCCGAACGGCCCGTCGCGCGCCCTGGCCGGGTCGACATGGATCCACTGGAAGTCGCCAGTCGCCTTGGCGAAGCGGTCGATGCGCTGCTGGTCGATGGTGAGCCATGCGCTCGGCCCCAGCCGCGCGCCAACAGCGGCGGCGGCCTCGCGCGGTGAAGCAAAGACCAGGCCCACGGCCGCTCAGGCCCGCTGGCTCGACACCGAGACGACCTCGCCGACCATGTAGCCGGCATAGTCGCTGGCGAGGAACATCATCACATTGGCCACCTCCCACACCTCGGCGGCGCGGCCGAAGGCCTCCTGGGTGGCAAGCGCCTCCAGTTCGCCGGGGCCGGCCGCCTTCTTCAGGAATTCATGCATGGCGATGGACGGTGATACCGCGTTGATGCGGATGCCGTACTCGGCAGCCTCGACCGCGCTGCAGCGGGTGAACGCCATCACCGCCGCCTTGGCGGCGGCGTAGTGCGACTGGCCCTTCTGCGCGCGCCAGCCCAGCACCGAGGCGTTGTTGACGATGACGCCGCGCCGGCGCGGGATCATCCTGCGCAAGGTGGCGCGGGTCATGCGCATCGTGCCGGTGAGCGTCACGTCGAGGACGCGGGTCCATTCCTCGTCGCTCATCTCGACCACCGGCCTGAAGCCGCCCAGGCCGGCATTATTGATCAGGATGTCGATGCCGCCAAGCCTGTCCTCGGCCGCCTCGACCAGCGCCTGGACGTCGCCCTCCCGCGTCACGTCGCACCGTAGCGCATGCACGGCCGCTTCATGGCCCAGCGCACGCAGCCGCTCGGCGGCCTCGGCCAGGCGCCGCTCGTGCATGTCGGAGATCATGATCGCGCGGCAGCCCTCCTCGACCGCCCGCCGGGCCGCGGCGAAGCCGATGCCGGCACCCGCCGCCGCGGTGATGAGCACCGTGCGCCCCTCCAAGAGCCCGTGGCCCTCGACATAGGCCGGCGCCGCCGCGCCGGCGCCCTCGTTTGCCGTCAATCCGGCTCTCCCCTCTTGGTTCGCTCGAAATCGGCCTCGCGCCGGTCGACAAAGGCGTCGCGCGCCTCCTGCGACTCGGCGCTTAGATAGGCCTGGGCGGTGAAGCCCTGCTCCCAGCGATACTTGTGTTCGAGGTCGCCGTCCTCGACGCCGTTGAGCGCCTCCTTGGCAAGGCGGATCATGACCGTGCTCTTGGTGGCGATCCTGGCGGCGATTTCGAAGGCGGCGGCGCGCAGTTCCTCGCGCGGGACGATCCGCTCGACCGCGCCGAGGCGGTGGGCCTCGGCCGCGTCGATCGGCTCGCCGGTGAAATACATGCGCCTGACCTTCTGCACCGGGAACATGCGCTGCAGATGGGCGCCGGCGCCGAGCGCGCCGCGATCGACCTCCGGCACGCCGAAGCTGGCGTCGGGCGAGCACAGGATGATGTCGGCCGAGCCGCAGATGCCGATGCCGCCGCCGAGGATGTAGCCGTGGGCGGCCACGATCACCGGCTTCAGACCGCGATGGATGGCGCGGAAGGTCTCCCAGTTGCCGGCATTGACCTCGCCGATGCGCTCCGGGTGGCGCTGCAATTCCTTGATGTCGACGCCGGCGCAGAAGCCGCGGCCCTCGGCGCGGATGACGATGACGCGGACGGCGGCGTCGGCCTGCAGCGCGTCGACCGCCTCCGCGAAGGCGCGCCAGCCGACGCTGTCGAGCGCGTTGACCGGCGGGTTTTCGATTACGAGCTCGGCGATGCCGTCCTCGACCCGGCTCCAGAACTGCCTGCCCATGGGTCCGTCCTTCCTCAGCCGGCCGCTGTCGGTGCGCCCAGCGCCCGCAGCCGCTCATTGGCCTCGCGCACGATGCGCGCGATCAGTTCCTCGCAGCTTTCCAGCCGGTCGATCACCGCCGCCACCTGGCCGCTCGGCAGCAGCCCGTGGTCGGCGTCGCCCTCGACCATGCCGCGCTGGACCAGCACCGGCAGGTTGGGCGCCATCACCGTCTGGGCGAAGCTGTTGTCGCCGCTCGTCGCCAGTCTGAGGCCGAGCCTCGCCATGGCCAGCGGTCCGAGCCCGGCCTGCCTGCCCCAGGAAAGCGCATGCCGCGCGCTCATTGCCAGCCGCGCCGGCAGCGACATCGCCTCGAGCCGCCGGAGTTCGTCGTTCTCAATGAAGCGCTGCGGCAGGCCGTCGACGGCGGTGGTCACGCGGATCAGCGCCGGGTCGTCGGCGGCAAGGTAGCGATCGAGCGCGCCGCGCGCCACCGGCGAATCGCTGGTCAGCAGGAAGCGTGTGCCCATGGCGATGCCGGCGGCCCCCCAGGCGAGCGCGGCCGCCAGGCTGCGCCCGTCGCACATGCCGCCGGCGGCGACGACCGGGACGCTGACCGCGTCGAGCACCTGCGGCAGCAGGATCGTGGTCGGCACCGCGCCGGTGTGGCCGCCGCCCTCCGCCCCCTGGATGGTGACGATGTCGGCGCCGAGTTCGACCGCCTTGACCGCGTGCCTGACGGCGCCGACGGTCGGCATGCAGACGACGCCGGCCGCCTTCAGCCGTCCGATGGTCCTCGCATCCGGGCCGCGACCGTAGGAGACGGCGCGCACCTTATGGCTGATGATGGCTTCCAGCACCTCCTCGGCATTGGGCTGGAACATGTGGAAGTTGACGCCGAAGGGCTTGTTGGTGCGCGCCTTGACGTCGCGCATGGCCGCCTCGACCTTGCCCGGTTCGATCGTCGCGGCGGCCAGGAAGCCGAAGCCGCCGGCATTGCAGGTGGCGGCGACCAGGCGCGCATCGGCCACCCAGCCCATGGCTGTCTGCACCACCGGAAAGCGGCAGCCGAGCCTGTCACAGAGGATGGTGTGGAGGTCGCTCGCCATCTGCTTCCTGTCGCCGCCTGATTCAGTGGCCTTCCCCGACCAGATGGACCGGTGGGCGCGCCGCGCCATCGTCTGAATGCATTAAACCCGATCCGTCAGTAGAAGACACGCCCGCCATTGACCATCAGTGTCTGGCCGGTGATGCAGCGGGCCTTGTCGCTCGACAGGAAGACGACGGCATTGGCAATGTCCTCCGGCTCGCACAGTTCACCGAGCGGGATGGCGTTGCGGGCGCGCTCATAGGCGTCGCGCGGGATGCGCTGCATCGCGCGCGTATTGGTCGGGCCCGGGCAGACCGCGTTGACGTTGATCTTGAACGGCCCCAGCTCGCGCGCCAGCGCCCGGGTGAAGCCGAGCACGCCCGACTTGGCCGCGGCATAGTCGACCGTGCCGATGTCGCCGTTGATCGCCGAGTCCGACGAGATCGACACGATCTTGCCGCTGCGGCGCTCGCGCATCTCCTCGACCACCTGGCGCGAGCACATCAATGTCGTCATCAGCGAGACGCCGATCACGAACTGCAGCGTCTCCGGCCGCGCCCGGTAGAACTCCGAATAGTTCTCGCGCGCGGTCTGGCCGATATTGTTGAGCAGGATGTCGACGGGGCCGAGCTCCGCGCGGGTGCGGGCGAAGGCGGCGGTCACCTCATCGAGCTTCGTCATGTCGCCGACGACGGGCAGCGCGCGCACGCCCTCGGCCCGGACCAGTCCGATCGTCTCGGCCAGCGCGTCGGCCTCGCGGTCGAACACCGCCACGTCGGCTCCCTGCCGGGCATAGGCGACGGCGCAGGCGCGGCCGATGCCGTTGGCGCCTCCGGTCACCACGGCGACCTTGCCGGCGAAAAGCCTGTCCGTTGTCATGCCGGTCTCCCTTGTCGTTGGTGCCCGCCGCCGTGATCTCACGACCGGTCGCCGCGCGGCTCGCGCGGCATGCCGAGGCCCTGCTCGGCGATGAGGTTGAGCTGGATCTCGCTGGTGCCGCCATAGATCGTGTCGGCGCGGCTGAACAGGAACAGCCGGCGCAGCCGCTCGCGGCGCGGATCGCCGTCGACGACATTGCCGTCGGGACCGAGCACGTCCATGGCGAGCCGGCCGAGGTCGCGATGCCAGTTGGACCAGTGATACTTGTAGCCAAGCCGCGCCAGGCGGCCCTCGCGCGAGGCGTCGTCGCAGAGTGCCCGCATCGCCAGATAGCGCATCGCGCGCAGGCCAGCCCACGCCCTGGCGATGCGCTGGCGCAGCTCCGGCGAACGGGCGGCGCCGTTCTCGCGGGCAATCCGGCAGACGAGGTCGAGCTCCTGGGCGAAGGCCATCTGCTGGCCGAGCGTCGAGATGCCGCGTTCGAAGCCGAGCAACGCCGTGGCGATGCGCCAGCCCTCGCCGGCTGCGCCGACGACGTGCTCGGCGCGAGCGCGGGCGCCGTCGAAGAAGACGGAATTGAACTCGGCGCCGCCGCCGATCTGGCGGATGGGCCGGATTTCGATGCCGGGCTGGTCGAGCGCCAGCAGCAGGAAGATCAGGCCGTGGCGGCCGGTCGAGCCTTCCTCGCTGCGCGCCAGCACGAAGATCCAGTCCGACAGGTGGGCAAGCGATGTCCACACCTTCTGGCCATGAACAAGCCAGTCCCCCGTCGCGTCTTCCCGCCTGGCGCGGGTGCGCACGTTGGCGAGGTCGGAGCCGGCCTGCGGCTCCGAGTAGCCCTGGCACCAGAACTCGGTGCCGGCGCGGATGGCCGGCAGGAAGCGCTGCTGCTGCGCGGGCGTGCCGAATTCGATCAGCGTCGGCCCGATCAGACCCTCGCCGATGTGGCCGATGCGGCCGGGCCCGCCCGCCCTGGCATATTCCTCCTGGAACGCCACCTGCTCGGCGACCGACAGGCCGCGGCCGCCCCATTCAGCCGGCCAGCCGGGGCAGGTCCAGCCGCCGCCGGCCAGTTCCCGCTCCCATTCCTTGCGCAGCTCGGGCAGTGCGTCGCCGTCGCCGGCATGGCCGCGCCAGCGCAGCGGCTCGAACCGGCCGGCCAGATGTTCGCTCAGCCATGCCCGCACCTCGGCCCGCAGGGCGGCCAGCCGGTCATCGCTCATGACAGGCCTCCGCCAGCAGGTGCTCGGCGATCGCCTCCAGATGGCGATCGGCGCTGCCCAGCAGCGCCGACACCGCCTGCGCCCGCTTGAGATAGAGATGCGGGTCGTATTCCCAGGTGAAGCCGACGCCGCCATGGAGCTGGATCGATTCCTCGGCCGCCCTGAACAGCAGGTCGCTTGCCAGCGCCCGCGCGGCGCGCGCTTCCAGCAGGCGTTCGTCGTCCTCGGCGTTTGCGAAATTTGCGGCGGCGCCCAGCACCATCGCCCGGGCTTCCGCAAGATCGACTTCAAGCCGGGCGCAGCGGTGCTTGACCGCCTGGAAGGAGGCAATGACCCGACCGAACTGCACGCGTTCGCCGACATAGGCGAGCGTCAGGTCCATGACCGCCCGCGCGGCGCCGACCTGCTCGGCGGCCAGGCCGAGATTGGCGGTGGCGATGGCCGAAGCGGCGGCCCGCGGCGTGAAGCCGTCAGCGTCGAGGCGGGCATCGGCCGACAGGCGCAGGCCGCGCATTTCCAGCGCGCCGATCTGCCGCGTGGCATCAAGCGTCTCGATCTGGCGCGTCTCATGGCCGGCACCGCGTTCGAGCGCGAACAGTGCCAGCCCTTGCGCCAGGCGCGCCGGCACCAGCACGAGGTCGGCCGCCTCGGCATCGACGACCTGGGTGACTAGCCCGTCCAACAGGTAGCCGCCATTGGCGGGAACGGCGGTGACCGGCGTCGCGGCGAGCGGGTCGGCGGCGCCGAGGTCGCCCCAGGCGACGGTCGCCGCGATCTCGCCGGCGGCGATCCTCGGCAGGATGGCGGCGCGCGCCTCTTCGGTCGCCACCGCCGAAAGCAGCGGGGCGGCGGCGCAGGCCGTCGACCACAGTGGCAGCGGCGCCAGCCGCTCGCCGGCAGCCTCCACTACCAGAGAGAGTTCCGTGAGACTCAGCCCGAGGCCGCCATGGCGCTCGGCAATGGTCATGGCGCACCAGCCGAGTTGGCGCGCGACCGTCCGCCACAATGCCGCGTCGAATCCGGTGGCGGCCGCCACCGTCTGCCGCAATTGCTGCGGGCCGGCCCGGTCGGCGAGCAATCGCGCCGCCTGCTGGCGGATGAGGCGCTGATCGTCGGTCAGTTGAAGATCCATCATGTTCACGTCTCCGCCCGCCGATGCCATTGCCGCGCCGGCGGCGCATCGTCCGAACGAGGGAGGGGTGTCGCCCGTCTTCTGGCGCGCATCATGCAAATGAACGATGCCGGCGCCAACCGGCCGGCCGATGCTGACGCGATCGGAACCCCGCTCGCGCCGGCATGGAGGGCTTCGTTGGCGACAGCAGCTTCAATCGGGCGGCCCGCCGCAGCGCTGGCCGGAAAGGCGGTGGTTATCACCGGGGCGGGCGGCGGTCTCGGCGCCGCCTATGCCCGACTTGCCGCCGCACTGGGCGCAGCGGTCGTGGTCAACGACGTCGACGCGGCGGCGGCCCGCGCCACGGCGGACGCCATCCGCCGGGCAGGCGGCAACGCCATCGCCGAGCCGGGAGACGTGTCGGTTTGGGACTTCGCCGAAAACCTCGTCGAGTCCTGCGTCAAGGATTTCGGCACCATCACCGGCTTCGTCAGCAATGCCGGCATTCTGCGGCCGGCGCTGCTCGATGATCTGAGCGAGGCCGACCTGCGCCGCATGATCGAGGTCAACCTGATCGGCACCGCCGCCGGCGCGCGGGCGGCAGCGATGCGGCTGAAGGCGATCGGCCGCGGCGGCTCGATCGTCAACGTCGCTTCCGGCGCCCAGGCCGGCGATGTCGCGCTCGGCGGCTATGCCGCCACCAAGGGGGCCGTGGCCTCGCTCACCTATAGCTGGGCGATGGAACTGCGCGGCTCCGGCATCCGCATGAATGCCGTCTCGCCGCTCGCCGACACGGCGATGGCCGGCCAGAACGCGCATCTGATGGCGCTGCAGGCGGCGCATCGCCAGGTGGCCTATGCGTCGCTGCCGCCGGCCGAGGCCAACGCCCCGGTGGTGGCGTATCTCCTTTCCGACGCGGCGGCCGCCATCACCGGCCAGGTGGTGCGCATTGCCAACCGGCAGCTCTCCTTGGTCAGCCATCCGATGATCGCCGCGCCGGTGCTGGAGGACGACTGGACCTTTGACAAGGTGGCCGCCGCCTTCGACAGGGAACTCGCGGCGCGCCAGCATCGGCTCGGCCTCGCCTTCGCCGGGAGTGGCAGTTGAGCCGGCTGCCCGCACCGCACGCCGCGCGCCGGTGGCGGCGATCAGCAACGCCGCTTTGTTGTAGGCGTCCGCCAGTGCTATCTAGAATAGGGATTCCGTCGATGCCGCGGAGGGAGAAGACGTGAGCGGTTCCGACACAGCGATGCGACAGGCGGGCACGGTCGCCGGACCGGGCCAGACGGCCGGCCCGCGCGCCAATGATGGCCGCATGGGGACGACCAACCCGCGCAAGGAACTGGTGCGCGAGCAGCTCATCGACATCGCCGCGCATCTGTTCGACAGCAAGGGCTACGCGCAGACCAGCATCAACGACATCGCCCGTGCCATCGGGCTCGGGCGTTCGGCCGTATACCACTATTTCCGCAACAAGGAGGAGATCCTGGCAGCGCTGGTCGAGGCCGAGGCGCTTGCGCCTTCCCATCAGCTGCAGGAGCTGATCGAGCAGACGGACCTGACGCCGAGCGAGCGGCTGCGACGCGCCATCGTCGACGGCATCAAACGGCGCCTGTCGACCGGTTCGCGCTTCATCCTGCTCGCCCGCCTGGAGGCCCAGATTCCCGAGGAACTGGGGCCGGTCTACAACAAGGGCCGGCGCGACATCTATGATTTCTACGTGCGCTGCATCGCCGACGGCATCGCCTGCGGCGAGTTCCGTCAGGTCGATCCGAAGATCGCTGCCTTCGCCGTCATCGGCATGGCCAACTGGACGTCGCGCTGGTACTCGCCAAGCGGGGCGCTCAGCCCGGAGCAAATCGGCGAGATCATCGCCGACATCGCCATGCATGGCCTTACCGCCCGCGACAGCGCCGTGCGCAACGACGCCGGCATCCGCAACGCGCTGCAGGGTCTGCGCGAGCAGGTCGACTGGCTGGAGCGCAACCTCAAATAGGCCTCAGTCGAAGACGACCTTGGAATCGGCGAGGAAGTCGGCATAGGTCTCGTGGCGGATCAGCGGGTCGCCGCCCGGCCACGCCGCCAGGCGCGCGGCCACCGCCTCGCGGGCGCGGCGCCATCGGCGCGGCACGATCTCCAGCATCGGCCCGAATGCGGCTGGCGAGCGGTAGTAGACGATCGGCTCGCGCTGCCCGGGCAGCGGAATGACGAAATCGGGCCGGTAGCCGGCGGCTTCGAGCCTGCGGCGGGCCTCGTCGTAGTCGTGGACCCAGTAGCCGAGATGCTGGAGGCCTTCGCCGCCACTGTCGAGAAACGCCCTGTAGGGCGAGGGCGCGTCGTTGACCTGCTCGATGAGTTCGATCTGCACGTCGCCGAGGAAGCCGAAGGCGAGCCGCAGCTCGACGCGGACCGGCAGGCCGCGATAGTGGGAGACGCCGGGCGGGCGGCCGGTACCCTTGTCGAGAAACAGGAACGGGCCGACGCCCAGCACCTCGATCCAGTGCCTGACGGCGGCATCGAGATCGCGCACCACGAAGCCGAGCTGCGTGGCCGGCCCGAGGATGGGCCGCAGACTGCCGCCGCCACCACCCATGTCGGCCGGGTGCGTCACCGCCGGGCCGGTCAGTGGACGATCTCGAACAGGCCGGCCGCGCCCATGCCGCCACCGACGCACATGGTGACGACGCCATATTTCACCTTGCGGCGGCGGCCCTCGAAGAGGAGGTGGCCGGTGGTGCGCGCGCCAGTCATGCCGAACGGATGGCCGACGGCGATGGCGCCGCCATTGACGTTGAGCTTGTCGGGGTCGATGCCCAGCCGGTCACGGCAGTACAGCGCCTGGCAGGCGAAGGCCTCGTTCAGCTCCCACAGGTCGATGTCGTCGATCTTCAGCCCGTGCCGGGCCAGCAGCCTGGGCACGGCCAGCACCGGGCCGATGCCCATCTCCTCGGGCGGGCAGCCGGCGACGGCCATGCCGCGATAGACGCCGAGCGGGGCGAGCCCCCGGCGCGCCGCCTCGCCCGCCTCCATCAGTACCAGAGCGGCCGCGCCGTCGGAGAGTTGCGAGGCGTTGCCGGCCGTCACATGCTCGCCGGCCTTGATCACCTCGCCATTGGCGAACACCGGCTCCAGCCCGGCGAGGCCCTCCAGCGTGGTGTCGGCGCGGAAGCCCTCATCATGGGTGAGCAGCACGTCCTCGAAACGGGTCTGGCTGGTCTCCTTGTCGACCACCAGCTTGCGCGAGGGCATGGGCGCAAGTTCCTCGTCGAAACGGCCGGCCTGGTGGGCGGCAGCGGTCCTGAGCTGGCTGGTCAGTGCGAACTCGTCCTGGGCCTGGCGACCGATGCCGTATTTGCGCGCCACGATCTCGGCCGTCTCGATCATGGTCATGTAGATGTGCGGCCAGTGCCTCAGCGCAGCCTGCGAGCGGCTGCGGTGCGCATTCTTGTGCTCGTTCTGGGTGAGGCTGATCGATTCGACGCCACCGGCGACCACCGTCTGCATGCCGTCGACGATGATCTGCTTGGCGGCGATCGATACCGCCATCAGGCCCGCCGAGCACATCCGGTCGATCGCCATGCCCGGCACGGAATCGGGCAGGCCGGCGGCCGCCGCCGTCAGCCGGCCGATATTGTAGCCCTGGGTTCCCTGCTGGGCCGAGCAGCCGATCACCACGTCCTCGACCGAGGCCGGATCGATACCGGCACGGCCGATCGCCTCGCGCGCGGCGTGGCCCGACAGGGCCGGGGCCTCGGTGTCATTGAAGGCGCCGCGATAGGCCTTGCCGATCGGCGTGCGGGCGGCGGAGACGATGACGGCTTCGCGCACGGGCAGTCTCCGGCATTGGGTGAGAGGCGCCGCGACGGGTCGCCCCGGATGCGAATCTCACGGGTAGGGCGGGCCCGCCGACCCTGCATCGTCTGAAGGGACTAACGCTCAGGAGATCAGGATGCCGCTGTCGACGCACAGCATCTGGCCGGTGGTGCGCCGGGATTCGTCGGAAGCGAGGAAGATCGCCGCGTTGGCGACATCCCGCGGCTCGCTGAGACCGAGCAGATAGGCCTTGCGCTGGTCCTCCAGATGCGGCTCGCGGGCGAAAAAGGCCAGCACGCGCTCGGTGGCGACGGCGCCCGGCACCAGCACGTTGACCCGCACCTTGTCGGCGGCATATTCGACCGCCATCGCCCGCGTCAGCGCGATGACGCCGCCCTTGGCCGCCGTATAGGCGTCCCGATTGGGGATGCCCATCGCACCCATGATCGAGGCGGTGTTGATGACCGAACCGCCACCAGCGGCGACCAGGTGCGGGATGCCGAAATGGCAGCATAGCCAGGTGCCGAACAGGTCGAGCTCGATCGTCTTCCAGAACACCTCGGCCGGCGTCCTCGTCACTGGCCCGTCGCGCGCCGAGGAGCCGCCGGCGTTGTTGTAGAGGATGTCGAGCCGGCCGAAGGCGGCGACGGCCTCGGCCAGCCCCTGTTCGACGCTGTCCTCACGCGTCACGTCGATGCGCACGAAGCGCGCCTCGCCGCCGGCGACACGGATTTCGGCGGCAATGCGCTCGCCCTCGGCCTGGCGCCGCCCCCCGATCGCGACGCTGGCGCCCTCGGCGGCGAACGCACGGGCGGCGACCGCGCCGATCCCGCCGGTGCCGCCGGTGATGAACGCCACCTTGTCCTTCAGCCTGTCCGCCACGGCGTCACCCCTGCTGCGCTCCGCCGCGCCGGGTGTAGCCGTCGGCGACGATGATCGGCAAGTGCGTCCAGCCGCCGTCGGCCAGGCGCATCCAGGCGCCGGCGGCCAGCGCGCCGCCGTCGACGACGATGGTCGCACCGCTGACCCAGCCGGACAAGCGGTCGGAGGCGAGATAGAGCGCCGCGCCGGCCGAATCGGCCGCTTCGCCGAACCTGCCGATCGGGAACCAGCGCCGCATGTGCTCGCGGTTTTCCGGCGGTACGCGGGCCGTCGCCACGATCTGGGCGGTGTTGGTCGTCTCCGGCGCCACCGCGTTGACGCGAATGCCGTACTGGCCGAGCTCGACGGCGAGACTCCGCGTGAAGCCGGTGATTGCCGCCTTGAACGCCGAATAGACGACGGTCAGCGGAATGCCACGGAACGCCTCGATCGTCGACAGGTTGATGATGGAGCCGCCTTGGCCGCTCGCCCGCATCAGCGGGATCGCCGCCCTGGTCACGCGGAACATTTGCAGCAGATTGACCTCGTAGAGCGCCTGCCACTGGTCCTCGTCGGAGCTGGCGAACTCGCCCTTGAAGCCGAGATAGTCGCCGACATTGTTGACCAGCACGTCGAGGCGGCCGAAGCGGCTCTCGGCTGCGCCCATCAGCGCGGCCACCTGGTCCGCCCGGCGCACGTCGCACTCGACCACCAGACTGTCGCAGCCGCCGGCCCGGAGTGCGGCGCGCAAATCGGCGGCGCGGCCGGCGTCGATCTCGGCGACGGCAAGCCGCATGCCGGCGCGGGCGAACAGCTCGGCCGTCGCCCGGCCGATGCCGGCGCCGCCGCCGGTGATGAGGCCGACCTTGCCGGCAAGGCCGATGAGCGAGCGTTCGTCGTCCGTGCTCATGAAGATGCTTCCGTCGTGACCGCGGGTTGCGGCGGCCGGCCAGTGCGATAATGGGCATCGCCGACCAGCACCAGCCGGCGGTGGGCGATCAGCCAGGTGCGTTCGGCGAGCGTGAAGCTGTCCTCGTAGCGGATCGTCATCTCGTAGCAGTGTTCGGCACCATCGCGGTCGCGATAGTAGTGGCGGGCATAGCCGTGGGTCTGCGCCGTGGCGCGGTCACCGTCAATAGCCGGCAGCATGCCGACCACGCCGTGATGGGTGCGCGCATAGAGGCGGCGCATCATCGCCGGGACCCCGGCGAGCGCGTCGCGGCCGGCAAAGCGGCCGCGCGGCGCCTCCAGCACGCCGTCGGGCATGAACTGCCCGGCGAACAGCTCGCCGTCGCCACGGTCGACGGCGAAGGCATAGCGTTCCGCCGTCTGGCGCAGCGCGAAGGCGGCAATGAGCTCGTCGCCGGCGTTCATCAACCGCCCCCGGCGGGCGATACCAGGCCCACGACCTCGGCGACAGCGCGCGCCACGTCGTTGCGCCGGTAGCCGAGGAGCCGGGTCTCAGCCGGGTCCGGCTCGTAGGCCAGCACCTTGCCACGCCCTGGCACGATGAAGGCGTCCGGCAGCAGCGGGTGTTCCTCGTCGCGCTCTTCGACGCGCGCCGGATTGCCGACGGCGTCGAAGAAGAGCTGGAAGAACTCGCGGAAGCGCAGGTTCTGGTCGCCGACCAGATAGGCGCGGCCGGCCTCGGCCCGCGCGAGCGCGCCGACGATCGCCTCGCAAAGCGAGCTGACCGACATGTAGTTGGTGCCGCCGGCCGGCGCGAAGCAGGCGATGTCGGGCCGCGCGCCGCGCGCCCAGGCGGTCAGCCCCTCGTAGCGGCGGGCCGGCACGCCCGGAACCGCACCGACGATCGACGGCGGGTTGAGCGTGGAAACATTGAAGCTGGCGTCGGCAAGCGCGCGGGTGCCCTCGTCGGCGAGCTGGCGGGCACGCACATAGGCATTCGTCGCGGCCAGTTCCGGCATGACATGGTGGTAGTAGCTGCCGAGCTGGACGAGGCGGCCGACGCCCGCCTGCCTGGCCCGCGCGGCGAAGGCCGGGACCCCCTCGATCTGCATGGCGCGCCAGAACGCGTCGGCGTCGTCGCCGCCACGCAGGTGGCGGATGTCGTTGCCGGCGGCAAAGACGATGGCGTCGAAGCCTTCGAGCTGGCGTGGCGTGAAGTGGCCGCGCGAATAGTCGCCCAGCAGCGCCGGGAACCGGGCCATCGGCGTCGCCGCCGCCGCCGGCCGGCGCGAGCCGATCACCACCTCATGGCCCTCGGCGGCCAGCATGACGGCGGCATGCCCGCCGATCATCCCGGTGCCGCCGACGATCAGTATCTTCACTTCGCAACCTTTCCCGCGAAGGGACTACCGGGCGATTGTCGCGGGGAGGACGCGCGCCGCATCGTCTGCTTGGATTAGCCGCGGCCTTCTGCTTACCTCATCCGGACGATGCAGGCGGGGCGGCCCGATGGTCGTGTCGCCGGGGTGGTCGCAGTGGAGGCAATCGTGTCGAGGCGCCTGGAGGGCAGGACGATACTGGTGACCGGAGCGGCCGGGGCGATCGGGTCGGCGACGGCGCGCAGGCTGGCCCGGGAAGGCGCCCGGCTGGTGCTGGCCGACCGGCTGACCGAGCCGCTGGCAGCGCTCGCCGACGAAGCGGCCGGCCTCAGCGGCGCGAGGCCGGCCGTCACTGGCTATGACGCGGAGTCGCCACTGTCGAGCGCGGCGCTGGTCGACGAGGCGCTCGCCGCCACTGGCAGGCTCGACGCCGTCTGCAATATCGCCGGCTTCTATGCCAAGGCGCATTCGTCCGAAGTTTCGGACGATGACTGGGACCGCATGCTGCAGATCAACCTGGCGAGCGTGTTCACCATCTCGCGCCAGGCGATCCCGCATCTGGCGAAGACGCGCGGCTGCGTGGTCTCCACCTCGTCGCTCGCCGCGCTCGAAGGGCTCGCCTACGCGACCGCCTATGCCGTCGCCAAGGCCGGCGTCATCGCGCTCACCAAGTCGCTGGCGGCCGAATATGCCGCGGCCGGCATCCGCTTCAACGCCATCTGCCCCGGCGCCATCCGCTCCCAGATGAGCACGGTCGCCGCGGTGCCTGGCGCCGACCCCGACCTCGCCTTCCGCCGCTCCAGGCTGCCCGGCTTCGAAGGCGGCTATGGCGAGCCGTCCGACGTGGCCGCCGCCTTCGCCTATCTCGTCTCCGACGACGCGCGCTACGTCTCCGGCTCGGTGCTGGTCGTCGATGGCGGCCAGTTCCTCCTCTAGCGCCGGTGGCAGGCCGGTCGGACCGAACATGGAATACCTCTCGCAGATACTGGCCCGCAATGTCCGGCTCGTCGGCGACCGTCCGTTCATCGTGACCGAGGCGGAGACGGTCACATACGCCGACTTCGCCGGTCGCACGGCGAGGCTCGCCAATGTGCTCAAGGCGCGCGGCGTCGGCCGCGGCGACCGGGTCGGCCTCTACCTGCCGTCGACGCCGCTGATGGCGGTCGGCTTCTGGGCGTGCCAGCGGCTCGGCGCCATCCCCGCCCCGGTCAGCGCCATGTTCCGCCATGCCGAGCTGCGCAAGGTGATCGAGCACACGCAGATGAAGGCGCTGATCGCCGACGCCGCCACCTGGCCCTATTTCGCCGCGATCAGGCCTGAGTTCCCGGCGCTTGCCCACTGCCTGGTCGCCACGCCGGAGGGCGGCGCCGACGATCTCGACGCGCTGATGGCCGCGGCCGCCGACACCTTCGACGATGCGCTGCTCGATGCGCGCGACATTGCCTGCCTGTTCTTCACCTCGGGCACGACCGGCGCGCCCAAGGGCACCGCGCAGACCCATTTCGCCATCGTCTCGACGCTGCGCGACATGATGGTGTCGCACCGCACCCGCTTCGCCGGCGAGGTCTATCTGTGCGCGGTGCCGCTGTTCACAAATTTCGGTCTGAACGTCACGCTCAACCTGTGCCTCTACACCGGCGGGACCATCGTGCTGCACGAGCGCTGGGACACCGAGAAGGTGCTGGACGGCATCGCCCGCCATCGCGTCACCTATTTCGGCGGCACGCCGACGATGTATGTCTACCTCGTCAACGGCTTCGATCCCGCCCGCCACGATCTCACCTCGCTGCGCGTGTGCACGACCGGCGGCTCGCCGGTGCCGCAGCCGGTGATCGCCCGCTTCGAGGAACTGAGCAGCGTGCGCGTGACCCAGGTCTACGGCTCGACCGAGACCTGCGGACAGAACGTGATGGAGCCGACCGCCGGCCTGCGCAAGGCGGGCTCCGCCGGCCTGCCGGTCGGCAGCTCGCGCATCAAGGTGGTGGGCGACGACGGCCAGGCGATGGCGACGGGCGAGATCGGCGAGATCATCATCGGCGGCGACTGCGTGGCGGCGGGCTACTGGCGGGACGAGCAGGCAACCGCGCAGGCCTTCACGGCGGACGGCTGGCGCTCCGGCGATCTCGGCTATGTCGACGCCGACGGCTACCTGTTCATTGTCGACCGCAAGAAGGATGTCATCATCGCCGGCGGCCACAACATCTATCCGCTCGAGATCGAGAACCTGCTCTACCGCCACCCGGCGGTTGCCATGTGCGCGGTGGTCGGCGTGCCGGACCCGAGCAAGGGCGAAATCCCGGTCGCCGTGGTCGTGCGCGACGCCGGCGCGGCGGTGACGGCCGCCGACCTCGACGCCTGGTGCCGCGAGCATCTGGCAGCCTACAAGGTGCCGCGCGCCTTCGAGTTCATCGACGAGATGCCGGTCGAGGCCGCCAAGATCCGCAAGCGCGACCTGGTGGTGGCGTTGAAGGAAGGCTCGCTCGACCGCTACCGGCGAAGCTGAGCCGGGAGGGCGGGTTCAGTCGCGCAGCGGCGGCCCCTTGTCGACATCACCCGCGGCGGCGTAGACGCTCCAGCCGCCGTCGACCGGCAGCACCGTGCCGGTGATGTAGCTTGCCCAGTCGGACAGCAGGAAGGCGGCCGCCCGCGCCATCTCCTCGGGCTGCGCCAACCGCCCGAGCGGCGTGCGCCGTTCGATGACGGCCGGGTCGAACACCTTGCGGTCGAGGAGCGAGCGCACCATCGGCGTCATCGTGTAGGCCGGCGCGATGCAGTTGACGCGCATGCCGGCCGGTCCCCACTCGCAGGCGAGCGTCCTGGTCAGGTGGATGACGCCGGCCTTGGCGACGCCATAGGCCGAACGGCCCGGGAAGGCGCCGAGCCCGACGATCGACGAGACGTTGACGATCGCGCCGGACCGGCGCGCCACCATATTGCGGCCTGCCGCCCGGCAGACGAGGTAGGTGCCGCGCAAATTGACGTCGACGACCCGCTGCCAGCGCTCCGGCGCCTGCTGGTGCACCGGCACCAGGTCGTCGCCAATGCCGGCCGAGTTGACCACCATGTCGAGGCCGCCGAGCCTGTCTTCCGCCCCCGCCACCATCGCCTCGACGGCGCCCGCGTCGGCCACGTCGCCGACGACATGACCGACGGCACCTGTCTCGGCGAGCGCCGATCGGGCGGCGGCGCCATCGATGTCGGCGATGACGACGCGGGCGCCGAGTTCGCCGAGCAGGCGGGCAGTCGCCGCTCCGATGCCGCTGGCGCCGCCCGTTACCAGCGCCCTGCCGCCCGAAAGGTCGATGTTCATTCGTCCGGGTCTCCACCGTCGTCGGCACCTGCCTTGAAATGGAAGTCCGGCTCCCATTCGGCCGGCGGCCGCCGGTGCAGCCGCCAGTAGGCCTCGGCCACCAGATCGTGGTCATAGGCGCCGCCCCTGGCCATCGTGCCGTGGATGGCGACGGTCGCCACCTGCACGCCGAGCGGTGTCAGCTCCTTGAACAGCGAGTGGCCGAGGCTCCTGAGCGCCGCCTTGCCGAGCGAGACGGCGCCCCATTCGATCCATGGCCCGAAGGCAAGCACGCCGCCGGTGAGCAGGATCGTGCCGCGACCGCGCGCGATCATCGCCGGCGTGACCTCGCGCGCCGCATGCAGCGCACCGGCGACATTGGTGCGCAGGCTGGCCATCAGGTAGTCGAAGCCGACCGGCTCGCCATGCGCGGTCCAGCCCGGTGCCGAACCGTATTGCGCCTCGGCGATGCCGGAGGGGGTGACGAAGCGCGACGGCTCGATGATGGCGGCGTTGTAGACCAGAACGTCGGGATCGCCATGCGTCCTGCGCAGCTGGGCGAACACGGCGCTCATGGCCGCCGGGTCGCCGGCATCGGCGGCAAGGCCCATGGTTGTCAGCCCCTCCATGTCGAGGGCCGCCTGGTAACGGACGATCGCCTCGCTGCGCCGGGCGATGAAGCCGACCGCCATGCCGGCGCGGGCGAACCGCCGGATGAGCGCGATGCCGAGACCGGGCCCGGCGCCGACGACCACCGCCAGGTCCCCGCTCATCCGTGCAAACCCTTGGCGCTGAGCCCGGCGGACGCGGCCGGCTCGACCTTGGCGGCCTGCCGGCGCCGGCGCTCCTCGCGGCTCGCCAGGAAGTCCTCGAACGTGCCCACAATGCCCTTGCGCAGGAACAGGACACACAGCACGAAGGTCGAGCCCTGCACGACGATGACCCATGCCCCCAGCGTGGCGAACTGGGTCTGCATCGTCACCACGACAATGGCACCGACCACAGGCCCGAGCAGGGTGCCGACCCCGCCGATCAGCGTCATCAGCAGGGCGTCGGCCGAGGTCATGAAGTAGAGGTCGGCGAGCGATGCGATCTGGAAGACGATCGCCTTGGTGCCGCCGGCAAGCCCGGCGAGCCCGGCCGACAGCGTGAAGGCGATCAGCTTGAAGCGGTCGGTCGAGTAGCCGAGCGAGACGGCGCGCTGCTCGTTCTCGCGGATCGACTTCAGCACCTGGCCGAAGGGCGAACGCACGATGCGGTAGATCGCCGCGAAGCCGATGAGGAAAACCGCCAGCACGAAGAAATACATGTTCATCGTGTCGTTGAGATCGACGAGGCCGAACAGGCGGCCGCGCGGCACCGACTGGATGCCGTCCTCGCCATGCGTCCACGATGCCTGGATGGCGTAGAAATAGACGATCTGGGCGAGCGCCAGCGTGATCATCGCGAAATAGAGGCCCTGGCGGCGGATCGCCAGCCAGCCGAACAGGGCGCCGATGGCGGTGGCCATGGCCACGCCCGACAGGATGGCGAGTTCGGTCGGCAGGCCCAGGACGGCGGCCGAATGCGCCGCCACATAGGCCGAGGCGCCGTAGAAGGCGGCGTGGCCGAAGGCGAGCAGGCCGACATAGCCGAAAATCAGGTTGTAGGCGCAGGCAAACAGCGCCAGGCACAGGATCTTCATGCCGAATACGGGGTAGACGAAGAACGGCAGGATCGTGCCGGCGACGGCGAACACGATGAGCCACAGCCGGCCATTCTCCAGGATGCTGCCCGGCCGCGCCGCCGAGATGTCGGAACCGTGATAGGCGACCGTCTCCTTGCCGAACAGGCCGGCCGGGCGCAGCACGAGCACGATCGCCATGATGACGAAGATGACCGTCGCCGCCGCCTGCGGCCAGAACACCTTGGTCAACCCCTCGATCAGGCCGAGCATCAGGCCGGTGGCGATGGCGCCGAAGATCGAACCCATGCCGCCGATGACGACGACGGCGAAGATGGTGATGATGAACGCCTGACCCATCTGCGGGCTGACCTGGTAGATCGGCGCCGCCATGACGCCGGCGAGCCCGGCCAGGCCGACGCCGAAGGCGTAGGTGAGCATCAGCATGCGCGGCACGTTGATGCCGAAGGCGCGCACCAGGTCGGGGTTCTCGGTCGCCGCACGCAGATAGGCGCCGAGCTTGGTGCGCTCGATGACGAACCAGGTGGCGAAACACACCAGGATGCCGGCGACGATCACCCACAGCCGGTAGATCGGCAGGAACATGAAGCCGAGATTGACGCCGCCCTTGAGCGAATCGGGGATGGCGTATTGCTGGCCGCCGGCGCCATAGGCGACATTGAACAGACCCTCGATCACCATGGCGAGGCCGACGGTCAGAAGCAGCCCGTAGGCGTGCTCCAGATCGTAGACGCGGCGGATGAACAGCCGCTCCATGCCAGCGCCGATCAGCGCGACGAAGAACGGCACGATGGCGAGCGCCCACCAGTAGCCAAGCGACGGCAGGCCGAGGCCGGGGAAGAAGTCGGGCAGGTGCAGCAGGTACCAGGCGCCGAAGGCGCCGAGCATATACTGGGCGCCATGGACGAAATTGCCGATGCGCAGCATGCCGAAGATGATCGCCACGCCGAGGCTCATCATGGCGTAGAACACGCCGTTGATGAGGCCGATCAGCAATTGGCCGAAGAGCAGCGTTGGCGAGATGCCGATAAGCTCGAACATGCGGCGCTACACCTTCAGATAGGCTTCGATGCGGTCCAGACTGCCGGCCACGTCGTTCGCCGCGATGCGGTCGACGACGCGCCCGTGCTCGACGATGTAATGGCGGTCGGCGAGCCTGGCGGCGAAGCGGAAATTCTGCTCGACCAGGAGCACGGTGAAGCCGCGCTCCTTCAGCCGCGCGATGACGGTGCCGATCTGGCGGACGATCACCGGCGCCAGCCCCTCGGTCGGCTCGTCGAGCAGCAGGAGCGTGGCGCCGGTACGCAGGATGCGGGCGATCGCCAGCATCTGCTGCTCGCCGCCGGAGAGCTTGGTTCCCTGGCTGGCGCGCCGTTCGGCCAGATTGGGAAAGAGATCAAGAATGTCTGCGAGCGGCAGGCCGCCCTCGGCCACCACCGGCGGCAGCAGCAGGTTCTCCTCAACCGTCAGGCTGGAAAAGATGCCGCGTTCCTCCGGGCAGTAGGCGATGCCGCGCCGCGCCACATATTCCGGCATCCGCCCGGCGATGTCCTCGCCGCGAAACCGTATCTGGCCGCTCTTCTTGCGCAGGAGCCCCATGATGGCGCGCAGGGTCGTGGTCTTGCCGGCGCCGTTGCGGCCAAGCAGGGTAACGACCTCGCCGCGGCCGATCTCGAACTCCATGCCGTGCAGGGCCTTGCTGTCGCCGTACCAGCCGTGCAGTTCGGCGATTTCAAGCGCGCTGGTCATCGGCGCCTCCGATATAGGCCTCGATCACGCGCGGATCGGCCGATATCCGGTCGTAGGGGCCTTCGGCCAGCACCCGCCCGCGCGCCAGCACGGTGATCGTGTCGGCGAGGCGGGCAACGACCGAAAGGTTGTGCTCGACCATCAGAATGGTGCGGTTGGCCGAGACCTTGCGGATCAGTTCGGCGATGCGGTCGACATCCTCGTGGCCAAGGCCTGAGGTCGGCTCGTCGAGCAGCATCAGTTCGGGCTGCAGCGCCAGGGTGGTGGCGAATTCGAGCGCCCGCTTGCGGCCGTAGGGCAGGCCGGCCGCCGGCTGCTCGCGCTGGTCGACGAGCCCGACCGCGTCGAGCAGTTCGTCCACCCGCTGGCGCAGGCTGTCGAGCGTGCACTGGCTCTTCCAGAAATGGAAGGAGGTGCCGAGCGGCCGCTGCAACGCGATGCGCACATTGTCGGCCACGCTCATGCGCGGGAAGATCGCCGATATCTGGAAGGAGCGCACGATGCCGCGCCGGGCGACGCGGGCCGGACTCTCGCCGGTGATGTCCTCGCCATTGTAGAGGATGCGGCCGGCCGACGGTGCCAGGAACTTGGTGATCAGGTTGAAGACCGTGGTCTTGCCGGCGCCGTTGGGGCCGATCAGCGCATGAATCGAATGGCGGCGCACCTGCAGGTCCACGTCGCTGACGGCGGCGAAGCCGGAGAAGCGCTTGCTCAGGCCGCTCGCCTCGACGATCCAGTCATCGGCCGCCGGCGCAGCGCTCATGTCCGCGATACCTCGGGCTGGGGCGTGCTGCCAACCAGGATACCACGGCCGCGCGCGGCGCGCTGGCGCAGCGGGATGGTGCGGCGATATTCCTCCGAATCGTAGAACGCCCGCGCCGCCTCGTAGCTCGGGAACTCAACGACCGAGATCGAGGCCGGATGCCAGCCGCCTTCCAGCGGCTCGACCCGTTCGGAGCGCAGCAGGAAGCGGCCGCCGCCGGCCGCCATCACCGGTCCGGCGACGCGGCGATATTCCTCCCAGGCCGCCTGGTCGGTTATTTCGATCTCGAAGATCAGATAGCCGCGCATCGTTGCCTGACCTCCGGAATGAGAGGCGGATGAAAGGCGGCGACGGCCGCCGCAGGGCGGCGGCCGTCATGCGATCTGCCGACTTCTCGGCGGGCGCTAGCCGCCGAGCTTGGCCTGGCAGGCCGTCGCCGAATAGGGCCGGAACGCCTGCTCGGCGGGTACCGTGGCAACGAGCTGGAAGAAGTCGTCCTTCTCCTTGACGTCACCCGGTGCCTTCACCTCGAGCAGATACATGTCATGGATCAGGCGGCCGTTCGGGAACAGCGTGCCGTTGGCGACGAAGAAGTCCTTGATCTCCATCTCCTGCATGGCCTTGAGCACGGCCTTGGCATCGTCGGTGCCGGCCTTCTCGACCGCCTTGAGGTAGTTGGTGACCGCCGAATAGGTGCCGGCGGCGATCCAGCCGGGCGCGTTGCCGGTGATCTCCATCATCCTCGTGCCGAAGGCGCGCGAGGCCTCGTCCTTGCCCCAGAACCAAGGCGCGGCGAAGCGCACGCCCTGCAGCGCCTCAACGCCGATAGCGCGGGCGTCGGCCTGGTGGAGGAAGGTGACGCCAACCTTCTGGCCGGCATCGATCAGGCCGAACTCCTGTATCTGCTTGAGCGAGTTGACCAGTTCCGGCCCGTTGACGTTGAGCTGGATGGCGTCGGCGCCGGAGGCCTGCGCCTGCAGGATGTAGGAGGAGAAGTCGGTGGTGCCGAGCGGCGCCCGGATCTTGCCGACGACCTCGCCGCCACCCTCGGTGACGGCCGCCTCGACCCAGCTCTCCTGCACCTTGCCGGCCTCGTAGTCGGGCGACAGGATGAAGAACTTCCTGGCGCCGCCTTCGAGCTGCGCCTTCACCGTGGTGCCGACGGTCGAATAGGCGTCATAGGCCCAGGCGACGACGTGGCCGTTGCAGTCGGCCTCGGTCGGCCGGTCGGTCAGCGGCGAGACGAACAGGCCAACCTTGCCCTTCTCGCCGATCAGCGTGTTGACGCCGAGCGAGATGGCCGAGTTCGCCATGTCGGCGATGGCGTCGACATTGTCCTTCTCCAGCCATTCGCGGGCGATGGCGAGGCCGACGTCCGGCTTATTCTGGTGATCGGCCGAGACGAGCTCGATCGGCTTGCCGAGCGCCTGGCCGCCGAAATCCTTGATCGCCAGCTCCACGGCGCGGATGACCTCGGTGCCGCCGAGCGCCGAGAAGGAGGTGCTCTGGTCGTTGAGCACGCCGATCTTGACGGTGCCGTCCTGGGCCAGCGCCAGTGTCGGCGAAACCGCCAATGCGAATGCGACTGCCAATCCAAGTCTCATGATCTTCCTCCCTGTTCCATGGTCGCGCCGATGGGCTGATCGGCGCGATCTTGTCTGGAATCCTCCCTGTCTGCCACGTTCGGCGCGCGGCCCGCCCGCGGCATCGTCCAAAGGGACTAGCAGGGCCGGCATTGCCGCGAGGCGGGAGGCCGCGCCGTTTCCTTTAGTCCCATCGGACGATGCTGGCGCGGCCCGTCTTCCGCAAGTGTTGAGGCAATGGAGCACGGTGCAATGATCGAAATCGCCGAGCGGACGGTGTCCGTCGAGCGGTCCGGCGCAATGCTGGTGGCGACGGTCGACCATCCGCCGGTCAACGCGCTGTCGCGCCCGGTGCGGGCCGGTCTCATCGATGCCGTCGACCGGTTCGAAGCCGATGCCGACGCCGGCGCGCTTGTCATCATCTGCGCCGGCCGCACGTTCATGGCCGGCGCCGACCTGCGCGAGCTCGACGGGCCGCCGCGCGAGCCGCGGCTGGGCGAACTGATCGACCGTCTCGACCGCTGCGCCAAGCCGGTGATCGCCGCCATGCACGGCACCGCGCTCGGTGGTGGCCTGGAAGTGGCGCTCGCCTGCAGCCACCGCATCGCGCTCGCCAGCGCCCGCCTCGGCCTGCCCGAGGTCAGGCTTGGCCTGCTGCCGGGTTCCGGCGGCATCGTGCGCCTGCCCCGGCTGGTCGGCGTCGAGCATGCGCTGACCATGATCTGCGAGGGCGGCCAGATCGACGCGGCCGAGGCGCTGGCGCTTGGCCTCCTCGACGAAGTCACGACCGGCGATCTGCGCGCGGCGGCGATCGCGTTCGGCGAACGGATCGTCCGGGCCGGAGCGCCGGTACGCCCCACCTCCGCGCTGCCCGTGCCGGCCTTCGACGCCGGCCTGCTCGCGGCCAAGCGAACCGAACTGGCGCGGAAGTACAGAGGCCAGACCGCGCCGCGTCTGGCCGTCGACCTGATCGAGATGGCGGCGACGACGCCATTCGCCGAAGCCGCCCGCAAGGAATATCTGGCCTGCCGGGAACTGCTCGCCTCGCCGCAATCGCGCGCGCTGCGTCACCTCTTTGCCGCCGAACGTGCCGTGGCGAAGATCGACGGCGTCGGCGCGGATGTCGTGCCGCGCCCTGTGCGCAAGGTTGCCGTCGTCGGCCCCGGGACCATGGGCCGCGGCATCGCCCAGTGCTTCCTCACCATCGGCCTGCCCGTCGTCCTGGTCGGGCGGCGGCGCGAAAGTCTCGACGAGGCGGTCGCGGCCATTGAACGGTCCCTGGCGGCAAGGGTCCAGCGCGGTTCGATGACACCGGCCGAGCGCAACCGCGCCATCGCGCTGCTGCGGCCGGCGCTCGACCATGCCGACCTCGCCGATGTCGACCTCGTCATCGAGGCGGTGACCGAGGACCTCGACGTCAAGAAGATGGTCTGCGCCCGGCTCGAGGCCGCGCTCGGCGAGCACGCCATCATCGCCACCAACACCTCCTTCCTCGACATCGAGGCGCTCGCCGCGTCGCTCGCGCGGCCCGCCAACTTCGCCGGCATGCATTTCTTCAACCCGGCCAATGCCATGCGCTTGGTCGAGAACGCGCGTGCCGCCGCAACGGCGCCCGACGTGCTGGCGACGCTCGCCGACCTCGCCCGGCGGCTCGGCAAGCTGCCGGTCTCCGTCGGCGCCGGGGAGGGCTTCGTTGCCAACCGCATGCTGGCCAAGCGCACGCGCGAGGCGCTGTTCCTCATCGAGGAGGGGGCAACGCCGCACGAGGTCGATCGCGTGCTGGTCGATTTCGGCTTCCCGCTCGGACCGTTCGCGCTCGCCGATCTCGCCGGCCTCGACGTGGTGGCGGCGACCCGGGCGGCCCGGCTTGCCGCCATGACGGCGCGCGAGCAGTCCTGCGACATCGCCGACCGGCTCGTCGCCGCCGGCCGCCTCGGCCGCAAGACCGGCGCCGGCTACTACCGCTACGGCGAGGACGGCAAGCCGCGGCCCGACGCCGCCGTCGACGAAATGCTCGCCGCTCATCGCGCCGCGCGCGGCATCGCCCAGCGCGTCATCGGCGACCAGGAAATCCTCGAGCGCTGCCTGCTGGCGATGATCAACGAGGCGGCCCGCATTCTCGATGAGGGCGTGGCCGCGCGGCCCGGCGACATCGACGTGATCTGGACCAGCGGCCTCGGCTGGCCGCGCCATCTCGGCGGACCGATGTTCTGGGCCGATGAGACCGGCCTGGTGAACGTCCTGGAGTCGCTGCGCACCTACAGCCACGTTGTCGGCGCGGACCATTTCGGTCCCGCGGCGCTGATCGAGCGGCTGGTCGCCGAAGGCCGCGGTTTCTGCCGATGAACGACCGCTCACCCGAAGATAGCGAGGACGGACCAGACTGCCCATGAACAAGGAAATTACGCTCGCCGCGGTCGTCGCCGAACTGCGCGACGGCATGACGATCGGCATCGGCGGCTGGGGGCCGCGCCGCAAGCCGATGGCGCTCATCCGCGAAATCCTGCGTTCGGGTCTCAGGGATCTGACACTCGTCGCCTATGGCGGACCCGAGGTCGGCATGCTGTGCGCTGCGGGCAAGGTGGGCAAGCTCGTCTACGGCTTCGTTTCGCTCGACGTGATCCCGATCGAACCGTATTTCCGCAAGGCGCGCGAGGCCGGCGCCGTTGACGTCAGCGAACTCGACGAGGGCCTGCTGCTGCTCGGCCTGCGGGCCGCCGGCCACCGGTTGCCCTTCGTCGCCACCCGTATCGGCCTCGGCTCGGCGGTGATGACCAACAATCCCGACTTCAGGACGGTGCGTTCGCCCTATGGAGACGGCGAGGAACTGCTCGCCATGCCGGCGATCCGACTCGACGCGGCGCTGATCCATGTCAGTCGCGCCGACCGCGCCGGCAACACGCTGACCTTCGGGCCGGACCCCTATTTTGATGACCTTTTCGCGCGCGCCGCCGAGAAGGTGTTCGTCACCACCGAGGAACTGGTCGACACCATCGCTTCCGACAATCCGGAAGACATGAAGGCCAACCTGTTCGAGCCCTATCTGGTCAGTGGCGTCGTCGAAGCTCCGCTCGGCGCCCATCCGACCAGCTGCCACTACGGCTATGGCTGGGACCTCGACCACCTGAAGGCCTATGCGGCGTCGGCCGGCGAGGAAGGCGGCTGGCGGGCCTATTTCGACCGGCATCTTACCGGCGACGAGGCGCGCTATGTCGCCAGCGTCGGCGGCGAGGCGCGTATCCGCAGCCTGCCGATCCCCACCTTCTGACCGGACGCGCCTGATGACGACCGCCAAGGACTTCACCCTCGCCGAATTGATCATCACCGCCGCGGCAGAAGCCTGGCGCGGCGACGGCGAACTGCTCGCCACCGGCATCGGCACGCTGCCGCGCCTGGCCGCCGGCCTGGCCAGGCTGACCTTCTCCCCCGGCCTGCGATTGACCGACGGCGAAGCCTATCTGGTCGCCGAGCCGGTGCCGCTCGGGCCGCGCGGCGGCGCTTCCCCGCGCTATTGCGGCTGGATGCCCTATGCGCGTGTCTTCGACAGCGTCTGGTCGGGCCGCCGCCATGCCATGGTGACACCGGTGCAGGTCGACCGCTGGGGCCAGGCCAACATCTCGGCGCTGGGGCCGGACTTCCGCAGGCCGCGGGTCCAGATGCTCGGTCTGCGCGGCTTTCCGGGCAACAGCGTCTCGCACAAGAATTCGATGTTCCTGCCCAACCACGACCGGCGTTCATTCGTCGAAGGCGAGGTCGATGTCGTCGCCAGCGTCGGTTTCAAGACGAACAACTGGCCGGCCGGGGCCGGGCCGGACTTCGTGCGGATCGGGATCGTCGTCACCAATCTGTGCGTCCTCGATTTCGGCGGCCCCGACCACGCCGCCCAGGTGCTTTCGCTCCATCCCGGTGTCGCCTTCGACGAGGTGCAGGCAGCCACCGGGTTTGCGCTGCTGCGCGCGCCGGGGCTGCAGCAGACGCCTGCCCCTACCGAGGAACAGCTCGCCATCATCCGCCGGCTCGACCCCCACAACCTGCGGGCCGGCGTCATCAAGGGCAACCCGCCCGGTGCCGGATCGGCCGGCGGTGAAGGCGCGGCGCTGGCGGACGCCGAGCCGGGCAGGCGGCCATGACCGCCGACCTGTTTCCGGCGACCGGTGCTGCGATCGTCATCGGCGGCTCGGGCGGCGTCGGCTCGGAGATCTGCCATGTGCTGGCGCGCGACGGCTGCGACGTGGCGCTGACCTATCTGGACGGCGAGGCGCGCGCCCGGAACGCCGCCAAGCTGGTCGAGGCGCAGGGCCGCTCGGCCACCGTCCATCGCCTCAATGTCGAGGAGACGGCGGGCGTGCGCGCCTTCACCGACGCGGTCATCGCCGCCCACGGCGCCATCCACACGCTGGTCTATGCCGCCGGGCCGCTGTTTCCGCTTCTCCACCTGAGCCGCATCGAGCCGGAACTGATGAAGAAGCACCTGCTGCAGGACACGTTCGGCTTCTTCAACGTCGTCCACGCCGCGCTGCCGCATCTGCGGGCCACGCGCGGGTCGGTCGTCGCCTGCCAGACGGCGGCCCACTTCCGCTACGCCCCGGCCGACGGGCTGTCGGTGGTGCCGAAGGCCGGCGTCAATGCGCTGATGAAGGGTTACGCCAAGGAGGAGGGCCGCTATGGCGTGCGCGCCAACGGCGTGGCGCTCGGCATCATCGAGACCGGCCAGCACGAGGAACTGACCCGCCAGGGCTTCATCGACCAGAGCTATGCGGAGGCGGCCGCCCGCAACACGCCGCTCAGGCGCAACGGCAAGCCGACCGACGTGGCCGAGGCCGTTTCCTTCCTGGCCTCGGCGCGCGCGGGCTTCGTGACCGGCCAGGTGATCTGCATCGACGGCGGCTACCACGTCTAGCCTGTTGCCGATGCTCCTGTCGGCACCCGCCGGCGCGAACCGGCATGCTCATATACTCTCCGGCACGCTGAGGCCGAAGGGCAGGAAGATCTGCCCCGGGGTTTCGGCCGGCCCGTTGCGGATCGTGGCGAGCATGTGGTCGACCAGCGTGCGGCACAGCTGGGGCAGCGGCGTCGAGATGGCCGCGGTGACCAGACGATCCTGCAATGCGGCGCGCGAATCCGGCGTCAGCTCGTTGACCACGACGGAGGGGAGCCTGTCGGGCGGCAGTTCCCGTAGCGCCTGTAGAGCGCCCTCCATGCCGCCGCCGGCGATATAAAGCCCGGCGATGCCGGCATGGCGGTGGACGAGGTTGAGCGTCGCTTCGTAGGTGACCTGGTGCGTCTCCAGATTGATCAGCGTGTCGAGCACCTCGAACTGCGGGGCGTATTCGCGGAAATAGCTGCGAAACCCGGTCTCGCGCAGCTCGTGCCCGTGCCAGCGGTGGCTGCCGACAAAGACAGCCACCTTGCCAGGCCGCCGCGCGGTGTGGGCGACAAGCCAGGCGGCCGTGCGTCCGACCTTCATGTTGTTGGTCCCGACATAGTTTTCGCGCACGCCCTGGGCGAAGTCCGACAGGAGCGCATAAACCGGCTTGCCGTTCGACTTCAGGTTCTCCACGACCTTGGTGACGCTGTGGTGGTCGAGGCTGGTCAAGGCCACGGCCTGATTGGCGGCGCCGAGAGCCTCCAGCGCCGCGCACACCTCCTGCGGGGTTTGCGCGGCAACGAAACGCAGATCGGCCTGAACACGCCAGCCCGCCGTTTCGGCTGCCGCCTTGACCAGCTCGCCGGCGAACGCCTGGTAGAAGGACTGGTCCTGCCGCTGCAGCAGGAAGCCGAGCCGGGCCTGCGGCAGGTCGGCCGCCAGGCGGTGCCTGATCAGGGCGGTGGCGTAATAGCCGATCTCGCTGGCGGCCTGGTAGACCCGTCGCGCCGTTTCCTCGCGCACCCGCTGGCGCCCGTTGAGCACGCGGTCGACGGTCGCCACGCTCACACCGGCGCGGGCGGCCAGATCGGCAATGGTCGGTCGCGATCCCATTTCATTCACAGCAATGATTGAAATCCATCACCAAGGCAACCAATGAATGATGTAAATGATGGGAAATGCTGCATCGCGGTTGAGGTTTCGCCCTTGTCGCCGTATCTGTGGCGGCGTTCGGGAGGGTGTGACGATGAAACCGACGAAACGGGACTACAGCCTGCTCGGCCGCGACGCCGCGGCGGCCGTCGAGCGCGGTCTGGCCTCGGCCGCCTGGTACCACACCGACGTGCCGCGCAAGACCATGAAGGAACTGATGCAGCGCCGCGACGGCCCGGCCATGCGCGACACGGCGATCTGGCTCGGCGCGATGGCGGTGTTGGCCGCTGGCGTCATCTGGCTGTGGCCGTCGGCCTGGGCGATCCCGCCGCTGCTCGCCTATGGCGTGCTCTACGGCTCGGCCTCCGATTCGCGCTGGCATGAATGCGGCCACGGCACGGCCTTCAAGACCCGCTGGATGAACGACGTGGTCTACCACATCGCCAGCTTCATGATCATGCGCAATCCCGTCGAATGGCGCTGGAGCCATGCGCGCCACCACACCGACACGATCATCGTCGGCCGCGACCCGGAGATCGTGGCGATGCGCCCGCCGGACCTCGCGCGCATCCTCCTCAACCTGTTCGGCATCGTCGACGCATGGGTCGCGATGAAGGCGATGGTCCTCAACGTCCTCGGTATCCTGACCGAGGAGGAGAAGAGTTTCATTCCCGAAAGCGAGCAGCCCAAAGTGATCCGCGTGGCGCGCGTCTGGTTGGCGATCTATGCCGCGACCGTGGCGCTCGCCTTACTGCTCGGCTCCATTCTGCCGCTGATGCTGGTCGGCCTGCCGCGGCTCTACGGCGCCTGGCACCATGTGATGACCGGCGTCCTGCAGCATGCCGGCCTGGCCGAGAACGTGCTCGACCACCGGCTGAACAGCCGCACGGTCTACATGAACCCGATCAGCCGCTTCATCTACTGGAACATGAACTACCACGTCGAGCACCACATGTTCCCGATGGTCCCCTATCACGCACTGCCGCAGCTGCATGAGCTGATCAGGCACGACCTGCCGGCTGCCGACACCGGCATCTGGCAGGCCTATCGCGCGGCCTGGCCGGCACTGAAGCGCCAGCTTCGCCACGAGGACTGGTTCATCAAGCGCGAATTGCCGGCGACGGCCAAGCCGTACCGGCCCGAGTTCTACGGCGACGTGGAGCCGGTCATGGGCGCGGCCGCCTAGCGGCGCGGCGACAAGGGAGGAGGCCATGAGCGACTGGGTCGACGCCTGCGCCATCGACGACATCGAGGAGGAGGACCTGATCCGCTTCGACCACGGCGGGCGCACATTCGCCATCTATCGCAGCGCCGATGACGCGTTCTTCTGCACCGACGGCCTGTGCACGCATGAGCAGGTCCATCTCGCCGACGGGCTGGTGATGGATCACATCATCGAATGCCCCAAGCACAACGGCCAGTTCGACTACCGCACCGGCAAGGCGCTGCGCGCGCCGGTGTGCGAGGACCTCGCCACCCATCCGGTCAAGGTCGAGAACGGCAGGGTCTTGGTCAGGATCGGATGAAGCGCGATGGCCGGCATGGTTATCATCGGCGCCGGCGAGTGCGGCACCCGCGCCGCCTTCGCGCTGAGGGAGGCCGGCCATGACGGGCCGGTCACCCTGATCGGCGAGGAACCGCACCTGCCCTATGAGCGCCCGCCGCTCTCCAAGACCACGCCGGTCACACCGAAACCGATCGCCGAGCCGGCGCGCTACGCCGCCGCCAAAATCGAGCGTCTGACCGGCGTCCGCGTCAGTCGGATCGATCCCGCCCGCAGGGTCGTCGAAAGCGCCGATGGGCGCGCCTTCGCCTTCGACAAGCTGCTGATCGCCACCGGCGCCAGGGCACGGCGCCTGCCGGGCATGGAGGCCGCCCGCACCCTGCGCACCCTCGACGACGCGCGCGACATCCTCGGCGCGCTCGACGGTGGCGCGCGGCTCGGCATCGTCGGCGGCGGCTTCATTGGCCTCGAACTGGCGGCGACGGCGCGCGCCATCGGCGCCCGCGTCACCGTCGTCGAGGCGGCAGCCCGGCTGATGGCGCGGGCGGTCCCGCAGCAGATCGCTGCCGTTACCGAAGCGCGCCACCGCGCGGCGGGCGTCGACATCATCCTCGGCGCCGAGGTGCGCCAGGCCGGGCCCGACCGCATCGCATTGGCCGACGGCCGCGCCATCGAATGCGACATCGTCGTGGCCGGTGTTGGCGCCGTCCCCGAGACAGGCCTGGCCCGGGATGCCGACATCGCCGTCGACAACGGCATCGTCGTCGACGGCGCGCTGCGGACCTCGGCGCCGGACATCTTCGCGGCGGGCGATTGCTGCGCGTTTCCCTATCGTGGCGGCCGCGTCCGCCTGGAAAGCTGGCGCGCCGCCGTGGACCAGGCCAGCCACGCTGCCGCCGCCATGCTCGGCAGCACCGAGGCCTATGCCCGCGTCCCCTGGTTCTGGTCCGATCAGTACGAACTGACGCTGCAGGTGACCGGACTTGCCGAACCGGGGCTGCCGACCCTACGCCGCGACCTCGGCGACGGCGCCTTCATCCTGTTCCAGCTCGGCGGCGATGGCCGGCTGGTTTCGGCCAGCGGTGTCGGCACCGGCAACGCCGTGGCCAGGGACATCCGGCTTGCCGAGATGATGATCGAGCGTGGCGTCAGCCCCGATCCGCAGCGGTTGGCCGACGCGAGCGTCAACCTCAAGGCGCTGCTCAAAGGGTGAGCCGCGCCGCCGCCGAATGTCCAACCGGGAGGGGAACGTCATGAATCGCAGCCGCAGGACGGTGGCCGATCTGCTGGCCATGAAGGGCAGGCGCCAGCTCAAGATGCTGTATGTCGACACGCTCGAAGAGGCGGCGGCCGCCGCCGAGGCAGGCATCGACATCCTCTCCATCATCGATCCGGTGTGGACGCCGCAGATGCGCGAGGCCGCCGGCGACTGCTTCGTGCAGGTCGGCCTGCTCTATGGAGAGCTATGCACTTACGAGGACTATCTGCGCGCCGCACACCGGGCGCGGCGTGCAGGCGGTGACTGCGTCTACTGCGCCGCCTCGCTCGATACCATCGCCAAGCTGGCTGCTGAGGGCATTCCCGTCGTCGGCCATGTCGGCCTGATCCCGTCGAAACGCACTTGGACTGGCGGCTTCAAAGCGGTCGGACGGACCGCCGACAGCGCCATGGCCGTGTTCGAGCACGTCAAGGCGCTGGAGGCTGCCGGCGCCTTCGCCGCAGAGCTCGAAGTCGTCCCCGCCCGTGTCGCGGCCGAAATCTCGAAACGCACGAAGATGCTGATGCTCTCGATGGGTGCCGGCTCCGGCGGCGACGGCCAGTATCTCTTCGCCGAGGACGTGCTCGGCTACACTCGCGGCCACCGTCCGCGCCACGCCAAGAGCTACCGCAACTTCCGCGTTGAATATGAACGGCTCCAGCGCGAGCGCGTCGCCGCCTTCCGCGAGTTCATCCGCGAGGTCGAGGACGGCATCTATCCGGGCGAGGAGCACATGGTGCCGGTCGCCGACGACGAGTTTGCGCAGTTCATGACGCGCATCGGCGCGTAAGCGGCGTCTGCCCATCACCGGAAGCGGGCCGCCAAGCGTTCGAGCAGCGCCTGGTCGGCCGGTTCGCGCTCGCCGATGGCGGCGACAAGGCAGGCCTGCGATCTCAAGATAACGCCGTCGGCGAGCACGCGCAGATGGTTGGCGCGCAGGGTCGAGCCGGTGGTGGTGATGTCGACGATGACATCGGCCTGGCCGGAGGCGGGCGCCCCTTCCGTGGCGCCGAGGCTCTCGACGATGCGGTAGACCTGGATGCCGTGCTGGCGCGAGAAGAATTCCTGGGTGAGGCGCCAGTATTTGGTGGCGATCCTGAGACGCCGGCCGTGGCGGGCGCGGAAATCGGCGGCGACATCCTCCAGATCGGCCATGGTGCGCACGTCGTACCAGACCGCCGGCACCGCGACGACGACGTCGGCATGGCCGAAGCCGAGGCGGGCGGCGACGGCGACACGCCGCTCCCAGTCGGCGATATTCTCGCGGATCAGGTCCTCGCCGGTGACGCCGAGGTCGATGGCGCCCGAGGCCAGTTCGCGGGCGATCTCGCCGGCCGACAGGAAGCGCACCTCGACGTCGGGTTCGCCCTTGACGGCGGCGCGGTAGGCGCGCGCGTCGGCCGCCTCGGCCACCACGAGGCCGGCCTGCGTGAAACGCGCCAGTGCCGCCTCGCGCAGGCGGCCCTTGGAGGGCAGGCCGATCGTCAGGCTCATCGGGCGCGCTCCAGCCGGTCGAGCCAGACCGAGAAGCCGACGCCCGGCACCGGCGCCGGAGCGCCGAGCAGGGTGAGCAGCCGGTCGTAGCGGCCGCCGCCCACGACCGGCCCCGGCAGGCCCTGCGCCGCGATCTCGAAGACGAGCCCGGTATAATAGTCGAGCGGCCGGCCGAAGGCGGCGTCATAGGTGATGGCACCTAAGTCGACGCCGAGGTCGGCGAGCCTTTCGGCGCGCGCGGCGAAGGCGGCGATCACCGGCGCCATGCCGCTGTTCAGGCTGGCGGCGAAGTCGCCGAGCGCGGCGACGGCGTCGCGTAGCGGCGCGCGGATGGCGAGGAAGCGACGCAGAAGCGCGATCTCGCCCGGCGAAAGCCGTGCCCGGTCGAGGGTAGCCTGTTCAATCAGCCGGGCGGCGATCTCGGCCGCCGAGCGGCCGGAGGCGGCGGTGAAGCCGAGCGCCTCCATTCTGGCGGCGACGGCGGCGGCAAGCGCGGCCTCGTCGCCGGCGGCAAGGGCGGCAGCGGCCGGGCCCGGCAGGTCGAAGCCCGAGCGGCGTTCGCGCCCCAGTTCGACCAGCAGCGCCTCGATCTGGCCCGGCACGCCGAAGGCGCGCGCCAGCCGGCGGCGCCAGCCGGCCGGCAGGCCGAGCGCGCGCACCACCGCCTCGAACACCGCCTGGTCGCCGAGCGTCACGGTCCAGCGCGCCGCCGGGGCGATCGTGCGGACCAGGGCAAGCGCGTCGGCGAGCGAGCGGGCGTCGGCGCCGGCGAGGTCGCCGTCGCCGAGGTCCTCGATCCCCGCCTGGAAGAACTCGCTGCCGCCCTCGCGGCGCTGGCGGAACACCTCGCCCAGATAGGCGTAGCGCGCCGGCGCCGCCACCCCGGCGGCGACGTGGTCGCGGCAGACCGGAATGGTGAATTCCGGGCGCAGGCACAGCGTCTGGCCGCTCTCATTCTCGGTCAGGAAGATGCGCCCGCGCAGGCTTTCGCCGGCCATGTCGAGGAACGGGTCGGCCGGCTGGATGACGGCGATCTCGGCCACCACCGTGTCGCGGGCCGCGAGAAAGGCGCGCAGTTCGGCGGCCAGTTCAGGCGCGAGCGAGGCCATGGCCTATGCCGCCCGCCGCCGGCGTTCGGCGCCGACCGCGCCTGCCCGCCCCTCCCCAACCGCTCCCCACAAGGGGGAGGCAGTCGGCGCCGTCTGATCCGCGCAGCCCGGCATGGCTCAGGCGCCCCGGTCGGTCTTCTGCGCGGCAAGGAGTTTCTGCACCTCGGCCACGAGATCGGCTTCGTCGATCTCGAACTGGCCGGGGCGCTTCTCGCGCCATTCCTGGTTGGAGGCGATCGCCTCGGCCTGGCGCTTGCCCTCGATCAGGTCCTTGAGCTGCACCCTGCCCCGCGCGCGCTCGTCGGAACCCTGGATGACCGCAATGGGCGAGCCGCGCCGGTCGGCATATTTGAGCTGGTTGCCGAAATTCTTCGGATTGCCCTGATACATCTCGGCGCGGATGCCGGCCTCGCGCAGTCGCTGCGTGAACTTCTGGTAGCGGCCGAGTGCCTCCGTATCACGGTCCATGACGGTGACCAGCACCGGCGCCACGACGCCGGCGGTGTCGAGCTTGCCGAGGTTCTTCAAGGCCGTCATCAGCCGCGAGACGCCGATCGAAAAGCCGGTCGCCGGCACGTCCTGGCCGGTGAAGCGCTTGACGAGGCCGTCATAGCGGCCGCCGCCAGCGACCGAGCCGAACACCACGGTCTCGCCCTTCTCATTGACCACGGGGAAGGTCAGTTCGCACTCGAAGACAGGGCCGGTGTAATACTCGAGCCCGCGGACGACGGAAACGTCCAGCCCGATCTGCCGCTCAGAATAGCCGGCTGAGCGAACCAGTGAGGCGACGCTTCCAAGTTCCTCGAATGCTTCGCGGAATTTGGCTGATTCGGGAAAAATCTTGTCGAACATATGAAGCGTCGCGACAGCGCCCATTTTGGCCATTTCCAGCAATTGCAGGATCGGCTTGATCTGTCCCTCACTCAGCCCCGCCCCCTTCGTGAAATCGCCGCTCTCGTCCTTGCGGCCCTCGCCCAGCAATTGCCGCACGCCGTCGATGCCGAACTTGTCGAGCTTGTCGATGGCGCGCAGTACGGCGAGCTTCTGGCCCTCGTCGGTGACGCCGATCGCCTCCATCACGCCGTCAAGCACCTTGCGGTTGTTGACCCGCACGACATAGCCGCCGCGCGCGATGCCGAGCGCCTCCATGGTGTCGGCCATCATCATCGCCATCTCGGCGTCGGCCTGCACGCCCGGCGCCCCGACCGTATCGGCATCGAACTGCATGAACTGGCGGAAGCGGCCCGGCCCCGGCTTCTCGTTCCTGAACACCCAGCCGGCCCGATAGGTGCGGTAGGGCAATTGGATGGTGTTGATGTTCTCGGCGACATGGCGGGCGAGCGGCGCCGTCAGGTCGTAGCGCAGGCTCAGCCATTGTTCGTCGTCGTCCTGCAGCGAGAACACGCCCTCGCCCGGCCGGTCGGCGTCGGGCAGGAACTTGCCGAGCGCGTCGGTATATTCAAACATCGGCGTCTCGACCGGATCGAAGCCGTAGCGCTCGAACACCTCGCGGATCTTGCCGAGCATCTCTTCGGTCGCGCGGATGTCGGCGGCGTCGCGGTCGGCGAAACCGCGCGGCAGCCGCGCCTTGGGGCGAAAGGTTTTCTGCTTCTTGTCGGCCATGCTGGGAATCCGGACGCGGCCGCCGGTCAGGGCAGCCAGGACGATCGCGCGTTACCTATCCGATCGCCATGGAGGCGACAAGGCCGCCACTGCGGCCCCGGTCCGCGGCGATCCGTCAGGGACGGCCCGAGCATGACCGAGAGCCCGCCCGCCGCTCCGCTGCCGCTTCAGCGCGTGGCGATCGCCGCCGCCGCGCCGGCCATCGCCGTAGCGCCGGCGCGGTTGGCAAGCCGCACGGCGCGCGGGCTGGCGATCAGCCGCCGGGCCTGGGCGGCGGCCGCCACCCAGCTCATGTCGACGGCGATGAGCACCGCGAACATCGCCAGTGTCAGCTCGGCCCAGCCGACAAGGGTGACGCCGGTCACGTCGATGATGGTCGGCAGCAGCGCCAGGTAGAACACCATGATCTTCGGATTGCCGAGCGTCAGCGCCATGCCGGTCAGGAACATGCCGAGGCCGCCGCCCTGGCCGCGCGCCGGCGCCTCGGGGCTGGCGGCGGGCGCCGTCCACATCTTCCAGGCGAGATAGAGCAGGTAGCCGATGCCCAGCCATTTGATGGCGAGGAACAGGTGGTGGAAGGTCTCGGCGATGACGACGAGGCCGAACACGGCCATGGTCAGCCACAGCCCCTCGCCGATCCACATCGCGGCGAGGAAGGGCAGCACGTCGCGCCAGCCGCGCGTCACCACGCGGGCGACCAGCGCGGCGATCGACGGGCCGGGCGAACCGGCATTGACGGCAAGCGCGGCGGCAAAGATCAGGAGCGAGGCGATTTCCATTGCGGCTTCCCCTGGTTTCAACGGCGGGACGGCGGGCGCCGTCACGGGCGGGTGAATTCCCGGCGCGCCCGTTCGCATTCGGCGCGGAAGGCGCAGCCCTCGACATGGTCGTTGACCAGCCCCATCGCCTGCATGAAGGCATAGACGGTGGTCGGGCCGACGAAGCTCCAGCCGCGCTTCTTCAGGTCCTTCGATATCGCCTTCGACGCCTCGCTCACCGGGTTGGCGGTGAGCCAGTCCCAGGTAAGCCGCTCGGGCCGGGCCCCGGCCGCCGGCTCGCGGGCCCAGAAATAGCGGGCGAGCGAACCTTCCGCCTCGATCAGTTCGGCCGCGCGCCGGGCGTTGTTGATGGTCGAGGCGATCTTGCCGCGGTGGCGCACGATGCCGGTATTGGCGAGCAGCCGCTCGATGTCGGCTTCCCCCATCGCCGCCACCTTCGCGACCTCGAAGCCATGGAAGGCCTCGCGGAAATGCTCGCGCTTCCTGAGAATGGTGAGCCACGACAGGCCGGACTGGAAGCCTTCCAGGCACAGCTTCTCGAACAGGCGGTGGTCGTCGGCGACCGGGAAGCCCCATTCATGGTCGTGGTAATGCTGGTAGTCGGCCAGGCCGCCGTGCCAGGCGCAGCGGGCCCGGCCGTCGGCGCCGACGATCAGGCCGGCGGCCACCGGATCGGCCGGCACGCTCACGGCGCCCGCTCCACCGCCGCGCCGGCGCGCAAAGCGGCCGCACTGCGCCGAATTTTCCCATTCCAAACCGCCGGCGCTGACCCTATGTTCCTCGGAACCGCTAGGCGCCCAGAGATCTTGAGACCGCACCTTTCCATCGTCGCTCCCGGTCGTGTCCGGCTGCTTGCCGCCACCCTGCTTCTGGCGCTCTCCCTCGCCGTGCAACCGCGGTTGGGTCACGCCGCCTCCGATGCCGAACTGATCAACGGCTTCAACCTGACCGTGTTCGGCGCCGAATATGCGCCGTTCGGCTACCAGTCGGACTATATCCGCAAGTTCGAGGGCACGGCGCGCTTCTACATCCACAACCTGTCGCAGCGCAATCGCGTCGCGGAGGTGAGCACCTTCATCCTGTCACTCAACCGACTGATCCACGGGCTCAGGACCCAGGTCGTCACCTCGCCCGGCCAGGCCAACTTCCATGTCTACATCGTCGACCGCGTCGACTATGCGCCGACGGTGCGCGAGAAGGTCTATGGCCACTCGACCGCCAACACGCCGGGGCGCTGCCTGGTGCGCTCGATCTTCTCGCGCAACGGCATCAAGCGCTCGGACGCGGTGATCGTCTCCGACGAAGGCGAGGCGCTGTTCAACCGCTGCAAGATCGAGGAGATCCTGCAGGGGCTGGGGCCGCTCAACGAGCATCCCTCGCTGCGCGAGAGCATGTTCAACGACTTCACCCGCCACACCAGCTTCACCCGCTTCGACCGCATCATCCTCAACATGCTCTACGACCCGCGCATCAAGAACGGCGCCTCCAAGCAGTCGGTGCAGTCGCTGCTGCCGGCAGTGCTGCGCACGGCCAAGGCGCGGGTGCGCTAACCTCGCGTTAACCACGCCCGGCAACCGGCCGCTTACCATGTCGGCAGGAAGCCGGTGAGCGGCGGTTAACGTTTATGATTTGCTACCCTCCCGCCGCCAGACTGCACCCCCAGCAATGCCGCGCGCCCCGCGCGGGTCCGACGATGAGTAGGGTGTACGTCATGAGACTTGTCCGCTTCCCGTTCGCCTTGCTGGTGGTGGCCGCCAGTGCGGCCGCCGCCGGCGCCCAGTCGCGCTATTCGCCGCCGCCGGCCGCGGTCCTGTCGGCCGATCTCGCTTCGCCCTGGATCCTGCAGCTGCGCAACCGGCCGTCGCCGGACGGCCGCTACGCCGTCGAGATCGCCCGGCCGCTGCCGCCCGCCCGAAGGGCGCTGCCGGCAAGCGCCTTCACGCCGTTGCAGGCCGACCCGGTGCGGCGGGCCAACCCGCGCGCGGAGCCGGTATCGCTGCGCCGCCAGCCGGGCCCGGCCCGCCCGGCGCCGCGGCCCGGGTTCGACCCGAAATACGAGATGCAGATTGTCGACTACGCCACGGCCGAACAGCCCGGCACCATCATCGTCGACACGGCGGCGCGCTTCCTCTACCTGGTCGAGGCGGACGGCAAGGCGCGCCGCTACGGCATCGGCGTCGGCCGCGAGGGCTTCGAATGGTCCGGCTCCCACCGCATCACCCGCAAGGCCGAGTGGCCGGGCTGGACGCCGCCCAAGGAGATGATCGCGCGCGAGGCGGCGCGCGGCAAGGCGCTGCCCGCCCACATGGAGGGCGGACCCGACAATCCGCTCGGCGCCCGTGCCCTGTATATCGGCGACACGCTCTACCGCATCCACGGCACCAACCAGCCCTGGTCGATCGGCCAGGCGGTATCGTCGGGCTGCATCCGCATGCGCAACGAGGACGTGATCGACCTCTACGAGCGCGTGCGTGTCGGTTCCAGGGTCGTCGTTTCCTGATTTTCGCCCGGCGGCGGCACGTCCGTCGTCCCGTGTGGTCGAAAATCAACAAGGTGCCGAAAAAAGACGGAACTTGGCGACATTGTGATCGCCCCCGCGACATTCGGCGGGTTGCATTCGGCGGGCGGCAAAAATACCGTTCATCCGACCTGCGGTATGGTCCGGCGCCAGCGCCGGGATGCCGCGCCTTGTTTTTCAGGAAGCGATCATGATCAGCAGACGTTCATTGCTCAAGGGAATCGGCGCCGGGCTGGCGCTGGCCCCGCTCGCCGCCCCGGCCAGCGCCGAACTGGTCTACAATACCATGGAGCGGCGCTGGGAAGAGATCGACCCGATGCAGCGGCTCTACCAGCGCAAGAACCCGCCAGCCAAGTACCGGCGCCAGTCGGTGTTCGTCGCCACCAAGGAGGAGCCCGGCACGATCATCATCGATACCGACAGCAAATTCCTCTACTACATCGTGTCGCCCAACCGGGCGATCCGCTACGGCATCGGCGTCGGCCGCGAGGGCTTTGGCTGGGGCGGCACGGTCAAGGTCGGCCGCAAGGAGGAATGGCCGACCTGGACACCGCCGCCGGAGATGCGTGCCCGCGAGGCGCGCGAGGGGCGCATCCTGCCGGCGAGCATGAAGGGCGGCGTCGACAACCCGCTCGGCGCCCGCGCCCTCTATCTGTTCCGCGGCGCCCAGGACACGCTCTACCGCATCCACGGCACCAACCAGCCCTGGTCGATCGGCCTCAACCTGTCGTCCGGCTGCTTCCGCATGCTCAACAAGGATGTCGAGGACCTCTACGCGCGCGCCGGCATCGGCACCAAGGTCATCGTGGTCGGCCCCGGCCAGAGCGCGTCGCGCCACCTCAACACGCTCGACAACCCGCTGTCGCGCATCTTCGGCGGCTGAGCCGCCAGCCGGCCAACCTGCGGCTTCAGGGCCCGCCACGCCGGTGGCGGGCCCTTTCATTGCGGGCCGCCGCCACCGGTCATCGCGGGTGGCTTGCTGCCGCCATGGGCCCAGTTGAGCAGTTCGACCGTGTGGACGACCGGCACGCTCGCGTCGGCGCCGAGCTGGGTGATGCAGCCGATATTGCCGGTGGCAAGCAGGTCGGCCGAGAGCCGGGCGACGTTGGCGAGCTTGCGCGCCTTGAGCCGTGCGGCGATTCGCGGCTGCAGGATGTTGTAGGTACCGGCCGAGCCGCAGCACAAATGGCCTTCCGGCACGTCGAGCACGGTGAAGCCGGCCGCCGCCAGCAGGCGTTTCGGCTGCTCGCGGATGCGCTGGCCGTGCTGCATCGAGCAGGCCGAGTGGTAGGCGAGGCGCAGCCCGGCGCCGACGGCGGAATGCGGCGGGTCGAGCGCGTCCAGATATTCGGTGATGTCCTTCGTCAGGCCGGCCACGCGAGCCGCCTTGGCGGCATAGGCGGCGTCGAGCCGCAGCATGTGGCCGTAGTCCTTGACCGTGGTGCCGCAGCCCGAGGCGGTGATGAGAATGGCGTCGAGGCCGCCGTCCTCGATCAGCCGCGTCCAGGCGTCGACATTGTTGCGGGCGGCGGCGAGCGCCTCGGCCTCGCGGCCCATGTGGTGGACGAGGGCGCCGCAGCAGCCCTCGCCCGGCGCCGCCACGACGGTGACGCCGAGGCGGGCGAGCAGTTCGCCCGCCGCCGCGTTGATCGAGGGCGCCAGCACGGCCTGGGCGCAGCCGGTCAGCATCGCCACCCGGCGGCCGCCCGCGACTGCAGCGGGGGCGGCCGCCGGCGCTGGTTTCGGCAGGCGTGCCGGCGCCAGCGCCAGCATCGCCGCCAGCGGCGCCAGGGCCGGCAGGCGGGCGAGGACCGGTTGCAGCGGCCGGGCGAGGCGGGCGGCGGCAAGCGCCAGGCGGAAACGGCCGGGACGGGGAAGCACGGTGGCGAGCAGGGCGCGCCACAGGCGGTCGGCAAGCGGGCGGCGCCACGTCTCCTCGATATGGGCGCGGGCGTGGTCGACCAGATGCATGTAGTCGACCCCGGACGGGCAGGTTGTCATGCAAGACAGGCAGGACAGGCAGCGGTCGATATGGGTGGCGGTGCGCGCGTCGGCCGGCCGTCCGCTCTCCAGCATGTCCTTGATGAGGTAGATGCGCCCGCGCGGCGAATCGAGCTCATCGCCCAGCGTCAGATAGGTCGGGCAGGTGGCGGTGCAGAAGCCGCAATGGACGCATTTGCGCAGTATCCTTTCCGAGAAGGCGACATGCGGGTCGGCGAGCTGGGCCAGGGTGAAGTTGGTCTGCATGGCGGCTCAGACCCGCCCGATCAGCGCGGCCAATCGCTTCTGCGCGACCGGGCAGCGGCCGCGCAGGATCATGCGGTCGACCTCGGCAGCCGCGGGCAATGCAGGCCAGTTCGACCGCCGCCGCCCGATCGGCGACGGCGCCATCATCGGATCGATCGTCGGCGCCGCCCGCCGCGGCGGGTCGCGCCTCAGAGCATCCAGCTCTGCGGGTTGGCGATCGGCTCGCCGCGGCCGACCTTCTGCAGGCCGACGATGCAGCGCACGATCACCCAGACCGCCACCGCGATCATCAGGAAGAAGCCGACCACCGCAATCATCAGGATCAGCGAGACGACGCTGCCGAGCACCGCGATCCAGAAGGTGCGGATCGCCCAGGTGTAGTGGGTGTCGACCCAGGCTTCCGACTTGCCGCGATTCATGTACGCAAGCACGAGGCCGATGATGGTGGTGATGCCGACCAGGAAGCCGACCAGATAGAGGATGTAGATCAGTTGGACATTGGCCGGTCCCGGATCGAGCCAGCCTGTCGTGGTCTGCGGCGCCGCCGGTGGCATCTGTGCATCGCTCATCGCAACTTCCCCCGTTGCTCATTGCCTCGCCCTGTGACCAGCCTAGCATCATCACGCGACCGCCGCCATGCGTCCCGGATTGAGTATCCCCGAAGGATCGAAGCGTCGGCGCAGGCCGTCGGCGAGCGCGGCGATGCCCGGCGCCTGCGGCTCGAACACCGCGACCGAGCGGCGCGTCGCCTGCCCGGCACGCACCAGCGTCGCATGGCCGCCAAAGCGGGCGAGCAGCCCGCGGATCGCCGCCGCGCCGCAATCGCCTTCCTCGGCGACCAGCAGCCAGACGAGCCCGCCGCCCCAGTCGTAGAGCGCCTGCGTGTCGGCGAGGCGGCGCCGCAGTTCGCCGACTAGCAGCGGCGCGTCCGTGGGTTTGACCGACAGCCGCCACACCGCGCCCGGGCGGCCGGCGAAGACCTCGACATCGCGCAGGCGCCGCCAGCCCGCCGCGACCGCCACTTGATCGGTGTCGACGGTAGCCTCGCCGAAGGCGGCGAGCAGCTCGCGCAGGCGCGCGGCCCTGTAATCGACCGATGCCGCGAATCCCTCGATGCGCAGCAGGGTGAGCGGGCCGTCGCCGCCGCCGGCCAGATGGGCAGCACCCGAGACGCCGTAGGGCGAGGCAAGCGCCCGCGACAGCGCCGCCACGGCGCGCGCCTCGTCGAGGCCGGCAAGCGTCAGCGTGGCACTCATCTCGGGCCTGGGCAGCACCTTGAAGGCGATCTCGGTGACGACGCCGAGCGTGCCGAACGAGCCGCAGATCAGCTTGACCAGGTCGTAACCGGTGACGTTCTTCATCACCCGGCCGCCATTGGCGACGACGTCGCCGGCGCCGGAGACGAGGCGCACGCCGATGGCGCAGTCGCGGCAGGCGCCGGCCTGGACGCGGCGCGGGCCGGAAACACCCGTGGCGTAGGCGCCGCCGATGGTCGGGGTTCCCCGCGAGCCGAGCAGCGCGCGATGGTCGGCCGGCTCGAACGGCAGATGCTGGCCTTCGGCGGCGAGCGCCGCCTCGACCTCGGCAAGCGGCGTGCCGGCGCGCACGACGATGGTCAGCGCGGCCGGCTCGTAGAGGGTAATGCCGGTCATCGCCGCCGTCGTGATGCGCGCCATGGCTTCGACCGGGTGGCCGAGGCCGAGCCGGGTGCGGCCGCCGGCGACCTCGACCGGCGTGCCCGTGGCGGCCAGGTGCCTGACAAGATCGGCGAGCTCGGTCTCGCCGGCAGGCGCGTGCACCTTCATGGCGCGGCTTGCGGCGGGTGGTTGCGGGTGCGCCGGGCATGGCTGGCGGCGATCGGGAACACCTTGGCCGGATTGAGCAGCCAGTCGGGGTCGAACACGTCCTTGACCCGCATCTGGTATTCGAGATCGGCAGGCGAATACTGGTGGACCATCAGTTCGCGCTTCTCGATGCCGACGCCGTGCTCGCCGGTGAGGCAGCCGCCGACCTCGACGCACAACCTGAGTATGTCGGCGCCGAAGGCCTCGCACTTCTCCTGGTCGCCCGGCTTGTTGGCGTCGTAAAGGATGAGCGGGTGCAGGTTGCCGTCGCCGGCGTGAAAGACATTGGCGACCTTCAGCCCGTATTCGGCCGACATCTCATCCACCCGGGCCAGCACGCCGGGCAGCCGCGAGGTCGGGATGACGCCATCCATGCACATATAGTCGGCGAGCTGGCCCATGGCGCCGAAGGCGGCCTTGCGGCCCTTCCAGATCAGGTCCGACTGCACGGCCGACCGGCTCTCGCGCACGATTTGGGGTTCGTGCCGGGCGGCGATCTCGCGGATGCGGGCAAGCTGTTCGTCGATCTCGGCGGGCGAGCCCTCGACCTCGACGATGAGCAGGGCGGCGACATCGGTCGGATAGCCGGCATGAGCGAAGTTCTCGCAGGCGATGACGGCCGGCCGGTCCATGAATTCCATCGCCACCGGCAGCACGCCCGACTTGACGATATCGGCTACGCAGGCTCCGGCGATGGCGTTGGAGGCAAAGCCCATGAGGATCGGGCGCGCCCCCTCCGGCTTCGGCAGGATGCGCAGCACGGCCTCGGTGACGACGCCGAACTGGCCTTCCGAGCCGCAGACGACGCCGATGAGATCGTAGCCGGCCGGATCGAGATGCGGGCCGCCGAGCTCGACGATGTCGCCGTTCATCAGCACCATCCTGACGCCGAGCAGGTTGTTGGTGGTGACGCCATATTTGAGGCAGTGGGCGCCGCCCGAATTCATCGCCACATTGCCGGCGATGGCGCAGGCGAGTTGGCTCGACGGATCGGGCGCGTAGAAGAAGCCGTCGTCGGCGACCGCCTCCGACACCGCCAGGTTGGTGATGCCGGCCTCGACCCGGATGAAGCGGTTGGCGAGGTCGATTTCGAGCACGCGGTTGAGCCGCGACACGCCGACGACGACCGAATCGGCGGTTGGCAGGGCGCCGCCCGCAAGCGACGTGCCGGAGCCGCGCGGCACCACCGGCACGGCGAACCGCCGGCACGCCTTGAGAACCGCCGAAACCTGCTCGGTCGTGCGTGGCAGGACGACGGCGAGCGGCGGGCAGCGGTAGGCGGCGAGCGCGTCGCATTCATAGGCAAGCGTCTCCGCCGGCTGGGAGATGACGTTCTCGGCGCCGGCGGCCGCCTCCAGCGCGGCCACGATCTCGGCCCGCCGCGCGATCACGGTGGCGTCGGGACGGGGCATCTCGATCAGGGTCGCCGCCGCGGCGGGCATGGTCAATCCTCCGATCTGACGGCGGACAGGTAACAAGTATTTACCACTTTCGCCGCCCGGCGGCAACGCGGGCCGACGGTTCAGCCGTCGTCGCGGTGGTGGCGCCGGATGCGGCGCACCGTCGACCAGACGGCAAGGACGGCGACGGGCACGAACAGGCCGGCGGCCATCTTCGGCGTCAGCGGCGGCGGCAGCCATGCCTGGCCGGCATCGGCCAGATAGTAGAACAGGCCGACGACGTAATAGGAGACGGCGGCGACCGACAGGCCCTCGACCGTCTGCTGCAGGCGCAACTGCAGGCGGGCGCGGCGGTTCATCTGGTCGAGCAGGGCGCGGTTCTGCTCCTCGATCTCGACTTCGACGCGGGTGCGCAGCAAATTGGCCGTGCGCGACAGCCGTTCCGACAGCCGGTCGAGGCGCTGTTCGACCGATCGGCAGGTTCTGAGCGCCGGCGCTAGGCGCAGATCGAGAAAGCGGTGCAGGCGCTTGTGGCCGGGCAACCGCGCGGTGCCGAACATGGCGAGCCGCTCGGCCACGATGTCACCATAGGCGCGGGTGGCGCCGAAGCGGTACTGGCTGGCGACCGCCTCGGCTTCGAGTTCGCCGGCAAGTCGCGTGATGCTGGCGAGCAGGCTCTGCACGGCGCCGGCCTCGGCTTCGCGCATCTGGCGTGTCAGCCGGGCGAGCTCCGCCTCGATGACCGCCAGCCGGCCCGACAGCGAATGGGCCAGCGGCAGCCCGAGCAGGGCCAGCGTCCGGTAGGTTTCAAGATCGATCGCGGTCTTGGCGAAATAGCCGATGCGCGCCGGCGCCAGGCCGTGTTCAAGAATCAGGAACACGGTCATGCCGTCGCCATCCTGGCGGAAATCGGTGGCAACGAGCGACTGGCCGTCCTCCAGCACGGTGACGGCCAGGCTCTCCTGGTCGAAGCGATCCAGCAGGTGCAGGCTGCCGGGGGTGAGCCGCCGCACCTCGATGCGGGCGGCCGAGATCAGCATGCCGGGCGGCGAGAAGCCGTCGCCGAATGGATGACCGGCGACGGCGCCGCCGAAGCGCGCCGGCGCCGGGCCCTCCCAGCCGAAGGTGGTGAATTCCGAGTGGCTTTCCCAGCGCAGCCGGCCCCGGCCCCAGCCGATCTCGTGATAGCGGGCGCCGGCTGCCGGCGGGGTCGCGCCGCGCGCCCGGCTGAGTTCGCTCATGACGGCATGGCTCACCGTCGAACCGCCCTCGCTGGAGAAGGCGAGGTGGAGGATCACGCGGTTGCTGGCGATCGCCGGAAACGGCCGCGCATGGATCTCGGCGAGCGCGCCGGCGCGCAACGGATGCTCCGACAAGGCCGCCGGACTCCCGTCGCGCGGTCCCTTCGCAACCCGCCTTGCCGCCATTCGCGCCTCCGATCCCAACCGCAAATGGGCGCCATCCTGCACGGCGCCGCCGGTGGCGTTAACTGTGGCACAAGGCGTGTCGGTGGTAAACGAGCTTGACCACCTGCCGGGCCAAACGTAGATTTCGACCATGCCCGCCGCACCGCCCATGTTCCGGCACATCCACCAGGCCAAGACCGCCGAGGCCGTCGCCCACCAGATCGAGGCGCTGATCCTGGAGGGCGTGCTCAAGGTCGGCGACCGGCTGCCGGCCGAGCGCGATCTCGCCCAGGAGACCGGCGTGTCGCGTCCGATCGTGCGCGAGGCGATCAAGGCGCTGGAAGCGTCCGGCCTGCTGGCGAGCCGCCACGGCGAAGGCACCTTCGTCGCCGACGTCATCGGCACCGTGTTCTCGCCGCAGATCAGCGCGCTGCTGGCGCGCCACCGCCAGGCCGGCCTCGACTATCTCGAATACCGCCGCGAGATCGAGGCGGTGGCGGCCCGCTTCGCCGCCGAAAGGGCCACACCGGCCGACCGGGCCATGCTGGAAGCGCTGGTGGCGCGCATGGGCGAAGCCTATGCCGGCGGCGACTTCGACGCGGAGGTACGCCTCGATGTCGAGTTCCACTCGGCCATCGGCGAGATGGCCCACAATCTGGTGCTGCTCCATACGCTCAGAGCCTGCTACCGCCTCCTTGCCGAGGGCGTGTTCCAGAACCGGGCGCGGCTCTACGGTGCCGTCGGCGCCCGGCGGGAGTTGTTCGAGCAGCACCGGGCGATCGCCGCGGCGGTGCTGGCCGGCGACGCGGCAGCGGCGGCGGCCGCCGCCCGGCGCCACATCGACTACGTCATCGTGGCGACGCGCGATCTCGAGGCGTTCGAGGACCGCGAGCGCGTCTCGCAATTGCGGCTGGCGCGCCACGAGGCCCTTGCCTCGCGCCGGCCGATCGTGAAGAAGCGGGCGTGACCGCCGGCGGGGACTTATCAGGAGTGGGGATGCAGACAACCGAAACCGCCAGGCCGAGGACGGCCCTGTTCGTGACCTGCCTGGTCGATCTGTTCCGGCCGAGCGTCGGCTTCGCCGCGGTCAAGCTGCTGGAAGCGGCCGGCTGCGAGGTTCACGTGCCGGTGAGCCAGACCTGCTGCGGCCAGCCGGCCTGGAATTCCGGCGACCGCGCGGACACCCGCGCCATCGCCGAGCAGGTGATCATCGCGTTCGAGAAGTTCGACTATGTGGTGGCGCCGTCCGGCTCCTGCGCCGGCATGCTGAAGAAGCACTACCCGGAGGTGTTTGCCGGCGACCCGGCCTGGCAGGCGCGCGCCACCGCCTTTGCCGGCAAGGTGTCCGAACTGGTGAGCTTCCTCGCCGACGAGATGGGCATGGCCGCGGTCGAGGCGACCTGCCCGGCCAAGGCGACCTACCATGATTCCTGCTCGGGCCTGCGCGAACTGGGCGTGCGCGACCAGCCGCGCCGGCTGCTCGCCTCGGTCAAGGGGCTCAAACTCGCCGAGATGAAGGAGGCTGATGTCTGTTGCGGCTTCGGCGGCACCTTTGCCGTCAAATATCCGGAGATTTCGAACGCCATCGTCGGCGAGAAGGCGGCCAATGTCGAGGCGGCCCGTCCCGACCTCTTGCTCGCCGGCGATCTCGGCTGCCTTATGAACATGGCCGGCAAGCTCAAGCGCCAGGGCAGCGCGATCGAGGTCCGCCACGTCGCCGAGGTGCTGGCCGGCATGACCGACGCGCCGCCGATCGGGGAGGGCCGCCGGTGATGGAGGTCCGATCGCCGCAGTTCAGGCAGAGCGCGGCCGCCGCGCTCGACGACGCCCGGCTGCAGGGAGCACTGCGCCAGGTGCGCTCGCGCTTCATCGACAAGCGCGCCAAGGGCGTGGCTTCGCTGCCCGAATTCGAGGCCCTGCGCGAGAACGCCCGCGCCATCAAGAACCACGTGCTCGAACGTCTCGACCTCTACCTGGAGGCCTATGAGGAGCGGGTCACCGCCCAGGGCGGCCATGTCCACTGGGCCCGCGATGCCAGCGAGGCGCGCGGCATCGTGCTCGATCTGTGCCGCAAGGCCAATGCCCGCGTCGTGACCAAGGGCAAGTCGATGATCTCGGAGGAGATCGGCCTCAACGCCTTCCTCGAACGTCACGGCGTCGCCCCGGTGGAGACCGACCTCGGCGAATACATCATCCAGCTGCGCGGCGAACACCCGAGCCACATCATCGCCCCGGCCGTCCACCTCAACATCGGCCAGGTGCGCGACAGCTTCAGGGCGGCGCACACCCATCTGCCGCCGGACCGGGCGATGGAGGCGCCCGAGAGCCTGCTCGCCGAGGCGCGCGGCGTGCTGCGCGAGAAGTTCCTGTCGGCCGATGTCGGCATCACCGGCGCCAACTTCCTCATCGCCGAGACCGGCACCTCGGTCATCGTCACCAATGAGGGCAATGGCGACCTGACGCAGTTGCTGCCGCGCATCCATATCGTGCTCGCCTCGATCGAGAAGATCGTGCCGACGCTCGACGACATGAGCCAGATCATGCGGCTGCTGGCGCGCTCGGCGACCGGCCAGGAGATGAGCGTCTACACCACGCTGTCGACGGGGCCGAGGCGCCGCGGCGATCTCGACGGGCCCGAGCAGTACCACGTCGTGCTGCTCGACAACGGCCGCTCCAACATGGTGGGCACCGAGTTCCAGGACATGCTGCGCTGCATCCGCTGCGGCGCCTGCATGAACCACTGCCCGGTCTACCAGGCCGTCGGCGGCCATGCCTATGGCTGGGTCTATCCCGGCCCGATGGGCGCCGTGCTGACGCCGACGCTGGTCGGCGTCGACAAGGCGGGGCACCTGCCCAACGCCTCGACCTTCTGCGGGCGCTGCGAGAGCGTCTGCCCGATGAAGATCCCGCTGCCGAAGATGATGCGGCACTGGCGCGAGCGCGAGTTCGAGCGCCATCTGGTGCCGGCCGATTTCCGGCGCGGGCTGAAGCTGTGGGCCTGGTTCGCGCGCCGGCCGTTCCTCTACCGGGTCTTCGCCGGGCTTGGCATGACCGTGCTCGGCCTGGCCGGGCGCCGGCGCGGCCGCTTCGCCCGGCTGCCGCTGGCGGCCGGCTGGACCGCCCACCGCGACCTGCCGGCGCCGCAAGGCGGCACCTTCATCGGCCAGTGGAAGCGGCGGCGGGGAGCCGGCAGGTGAGCGGCCGCGACGATATCCTGCGGCGTATCCGCGCCAGCCTCGGCAGCGGCGACGGCGAAGCCGGCCGGGCGCAGGCGGTGGCGCGGCGCCTGAAGCGCCATCCGCGCGGCATCATCCCCGACACCGGCGCCGACACTGGCGCCGACACCGTCGCCCGCTTCGTCGACAAGGCCCGGGCCGCGGCGGCGACGGTGGAGACGGTCCGATCGGCCAACGTCGGCAAGGCGATCGTCGACTTCCTGCGCGCCCACAACCTGCCGCAGCGGCTGCGCGCCGGCGCCGACGAGCGCCTGCGGCGCATCGCCTGGCCGAAGGGGGGCGAACCGGAAATCCTCGCCGGCGCGAGCGATGGCGATGACGTCACGGGGCTCAGCCACGCCTTTGCGGGCGTCGGCGAGACCGGCACGCTGGTGCTGCTGTCGGGCGCCGACAATCCGTCAACGGTCAACTTCCTGCCGGAGAACCACATCGTGATCGTCGATGCCGCCGACATCGCCGCCGATTACGAGACGGTGTGGACGCGGCTGCGGCGCAGGTTCGGCGCCAGCAAAATGCCGCGCACGGTCAACCTGGTCACGGGACCGTCGCGTTCGGCCGACATCGAGCAGACGCTGATCATGGGCGCGCACGGCCCGGTGCGTCTCCATGTCATCGTGGTCACGGGCTGAAGGGCGGGTCGTCCCAACGGCGCAGCCGCCGCCGTGACGGCGTTTTCGTAATTCTTAAGGGTTTGGTGCTAGCTCTTGCGTGAAAATCGGCACGTTCTCCGGTTTTCAGGAATTGCCCATGGGACCCACGCCGTCTTCGCCATCCAGGCCCGAACAGCCCGCGCCGGCCTTCGCCCGCGTGCCGCTGTTCGTCGCGCTCACCTATGGCGCGGTGAGCGGTCTGTGGATACTCTTCAGTGACGGCGCGCTGTTGGCGCTCGTCTCCGATCATGCGCAGTATCAGACGCTGCAGACCTACAAGGGCTGGTTCTTCGTCTCGGTCACCGCGCTGCTGCTGTTCCTTGTCCTGCGCGCCGCCGAAAGGCGGCTGCTTGCCGCCTATCAGCGGGCGGTCGACAGCGAGCGTCGGCTCGAACTGGCGCTGTCGAGCGCCGGCGGCGGCTATTGGGACCGCGACCTGACCAATCCGGACGAGGCGATCTTCTCGCCGCGGCTGACCGGGCTGATCGGCCTGGCGCCCGGCGAGAAGATGACCTTCGAGCGCTGGAAGCGGAGCCTCCACCCTGACGACGCGCCGCGGGTCGCGGCGAGCGCGGTGTCGGCCGTCGAATCGAACGGCCGCCACATCCACGACCTGCGCTATCGGCTGCGCACCGGCGACGGCAGCTATCGCTGGATGCATTCGCGTGGCAACGTCATCTGCGACGGCCACGGCAAGCCGGTCCGCATGATCGGCATCGTCTTCGACGTTACGGCGCAGGTCGAGGCGGAGGCCCGCATCGAGCGGCTGATTCACTATGACGCGGTGACCGGGCTCGCCAACTGCGCGACCTTCCTGCGCGAGCTCGACGCCCGGCTTGCGGCAGCGCGAGCGAGCGGCGAGCACATCGGCCTGGCGCAGATCACCATCGCCGACTTCAACGACCTGATCGAGCAGTATTCGGCCAAGGCCGACCGCATCGTCCAGGCCATGGGCGAGCATCTGCGCCGCCTGGTCGGCGCCGACGGGCTCGCCGGCCGGCTGAGCCAGGACAGCTTCCTGTTCGCCACACCGCCATGCGCTTCGGCCGAGACGGCCCAGGCGGCCGTCGCCCGCATCGTCGCCCAGCTCGACCGGCCCGTCGCCATCGGCAGGCGCCGCTTCGGCCCGTTCCTCAGCGTCGGCGCCGCGCTGGGGCCGGATGACGGCGACTCGGCCCATGTGCTGGTCGCCAATGCCGGCCGTGCCCTGGCCCAGCACCGGCCGTCGGGTCCCGATGCCGTGCAGTGGTATGCCGGCGGCATGGATGTCGAGGCGCGCACCCGCAGCCAGCGGCTGCGCGACCTGCGCGGCGTCGTCAAGCGGCGCGAGATGTTGTGCCATTTCCAGCCGATCATCGGGCTGGCGAGCGGCCGCACGATCGGCCTCGAGGCGCTGGCGCGCTGGAACCGGCCCGGCGAAGGACTGGTACCGCCGGACCAGTTCATCGCGCTCGCCGAGGAATCGGGCGCCATCCACGAAATCGGCGCCGACATCCTGGCGCAAGCCTGCCGCCAGGCCCGCGCATGGACCTGCGCCGACGGACCGGCGCCGTTCATCGCGGTCAACGTGTCGCCGCACCAGCTCGACGACCCGCGCTTCCCGTCGGTCGTCGAGCGCGTCCTTGCCGACACCGGCCTGGCCGCCGGACGGTTGGAACTGGAAGTCACCGAGAACGGGCTGGTCAACGATGTCGACGCCGCGCGCGAGCGCCTGGCGGCGCTGCGCCGTCTCGGCGTGTCCGTCGCCATGGACGATTTCGGCACCGGCTATTCGTCGCTGTCCAATCTTAGCCGGCTGCCATTCAGCCGGCTCAAGATCGACCGCGACTTCGTCAGCGGCTACGGTGTCGACGGGCGCACGACGGCGATCGTCAATGCCACGCTGCACCTGTGCAACGCCATCGGCCTCGACGTCACCGCCGAGGGGATCGAGACCGCCGAGCAGGCCCAGCTTCTGGGTGCGCGCGGCGTCCAGGCGGCGCAGGGCTTCTATTTCAGCCGGCCGATCGCCGTCGACGGCGTCGGCGACCTCATCGACCGGCGCTGGGCAGTCGAACTGCCCGCCGCTCCCGCCCGCGATGCCGTCCGCCGACGCACCGCCTAGCGGCTCGCCGCTGCAGAACCGGGTGGCGCCCGACGGTTCGCTTCACGCCGATCCGGCGCGCGGCATGTTCACCGGCAATCGCGGCATCATCCATGATCCCGCCACGCGCGCGCTCACCGGCCGGCGCTGGACGACCAGGGCCTGGATCGTCTGCGCATGCGCCTGGCGAGGCCGACGCCGCGAAGTGTGGGGCCGCAACGGGCCGGGCGGCGGCGCCGGCTGGACCGAGCTGTTCTTCCTCGACGAGGTGACGGCGTTGGCCGCCGGCCATCGCCCCTGCTTCCATTGCCGACGCGAGGCGGCCGTCGCCTTTGCCGCCGCATTCGCAACGGGCAACGGCATGGCGAACGCGCACGCGCCGCGCATCGATGCCATCCTGCACGCCGAGCGATGGCTGTCGGCCGGGCGGCCTTCGCCGCGGCGCGCCGCGGGCGCGCTGGCCGCGTTGCCCGACGGCGCGCTCGTCAGTGCCGGGGTAGCGTACTTCGCCCTGCGCGCCGGGCATGCGCTCGCCTGGACGTTCGCCGGCTACCGCCGATCCATCCCGCTCGCGGCGCTCGAGGCGATGCCGGTCACGCTGGTGACGCCGCCGGCGACGGTGGCGGCGCTGGCCGCCGGCTACCGGCCGGTCTGGCACGAATCAGGTTCGCCGGCGCGTCTTGATCACGGCAGTCAAAGCCTCTAATCGCGCGGGCGATGGAACGCTACGACTTCCGCACCAAGCGCCTGTTCGTGGAGGTGCCGCTCGCCGCCGGCCGGCAGGTTGAGGCATCTCCGGGCCAGAGCAACTATCTGTTCAACGTGCTGCGCCTGAAAGCCGGCGATCATGTGCTGCTGTTCAACGGCGCCGACGGCGAATGGCGGGCCGAGTTGGCGCCGGCCGGGCGGCGCGGCTGCCGGCTGACGGTCACTGACCAGACCCGGCCCCAGTCGCCGGCGAGCGATCTCTGGTACCTGTTCGCGCCGCTCAGGCAGGCCCGCCTCGACTACATGGCGCAGAAGGCCGTCGAGATGGGTGCCGGGGCGCTCCTGCCGGTCATCACCGCCCACACCCAGGTCGGCCGCCTGAACATGGCGCGCATGCGCGCCAATGCCATCGAGGCGGCCGAGCAATGCGGAGTCCTTTCGCTGCCTGAGATCGGCGAGCCGCGGCCGCTCAACCAGGTGCTGGCAGGCTGGCCCGCCGGCCGCCACCTGGTGTTCTGCGACGAGACGCCGGACGCGGCCGACCCGCTGGCGGCGCTGAAGCCATTGCGCGGGTGGCCGCTCGCCGTGCTGGTCGGCCCCGAGGGTGGGTTTTCGGCAGACGAGCGCGACCGATTGCGCGCGCTGCCCTTCGTCACGCCGGTGGCGCTGGGGCCGCGCATCCTGCGCGCTGACACCGCCGCCGTCGCCGCGCTCGCCCTTGTTCAGGCCTTGGCCGGCGACTGGCGCGCGGCCCCCGCCCGCGTTCCGGATTCGTGAACGGGCGTGAAGAAAGTTTCGCTTGCCTGCCGGGTGAGCGCCCCCTTATCTGGCGGCGCCGACGGCATGCCGCAGCCTGGCCGGCGGGGCGGGCGGACCGGATGGCCGCGTTCGCTCGGGACGCCCGATCGGCGGCGAGCGCGGTTGAGGAGCAGCTGAGGCAATGGCGCGCGACACGACGGACACTTCCCCGGTCGAAGGCCGGGATCAGCTCGTGGCGTGGCTGGAGGCCGGCTGCAAGCCGCGCCAGTCCTGGCGCATCGGCACCGAGCACGAGAAGTTCGGCTATTATACGCGCGACTACTCGCCGGTTCCCTACGAAGGCGAGCGCGGCATCCGCGCCCTGCTTGAGGGCATGCGCTCGGCGCTCGGCTGGGAGCCGATTGTCGACGCCGGCAACATCATCGGCCTCACCGAGCCCGGCGGCCGCGGCGCCATTTCGCTGGAGCCGGGCGGCCAGTTCGAGCTGTCGGGCGCGCCGCTGGAGACCATCCACGAGACCTGCCGCGAATCGAACCAGCACCTGGCCACCGTCAAGGCGGTGGCCGAGCCGCTCGGTATCGCCTTTCTCGGCGTCGGCGCCAGCCCGCTGTGGAGCTTCGCCGAGACGCCGCGCATGCCCAAGAGCCGCTACGCGATCATGAGCCGCTACATGCCGAAGGTCGGCTCGCACGGCCTCGACATGATGTACCGCACGGCGACGATCCAGGTGAACCTCGACTTCGCCAGCGAGGCCGACATGCGGCGCAAGCTGCAGGCGGCGCTGAAGCTGCAGCCGGTCGCTTCCGCCCTGTTCGCGCGCTCACCCTTCACCGAGGGCCATCCCAATGGCTTCGTCTCCTGGCGCTGCGAGATCTGGCGCGACACCGACAACCGGCGGGCCGGCTTCCAGCCGTTCATGCTGGCGCCCGGGTTCGGTTTCGAAGCCTATGTCGACTGGGCGCTCGACCTGCCGATGTATTTCGTCATCCGCGACGGACGCTACCACGACTGCACCCACATCACCTTCCGCCAGCACATGGCCGGCGCGCTGAACGGCGAGGTCGACGATCCGGTCGCCAACATGGGCGACTGGAGCAACCACCTGGCGACCCTGTTTCCGGACGTGCGCCTGAAACGCTTCCTGGAGATGCGCGGCGCCGATGGCGGGCCGTGGCGCGACATCTGCGCACTGCCGGCCCTGTGGGTGGGACTGCTCTACGACGAGACCGCGCTCGACGGGGCCGAGCAACTGACGGCCGACTGGACGCCGGCGATGGTCGGCGCGCTGCGCGATGCGGTGCCGCGCGAGGGACTGGCGGCAACGATCGGCCGCCGCCGCCTGAGCGAAGTCGCGCGCGAGATGGTGGCGCTCGCCGCCGCCGGGATGAGGGCGCGCGGCAACCTCAACCGCGAGGGGTTCGACGAATCGCTGTTCCTGGCACCGCTCGAGGAAACCGTCTCCTGCGGCCTTACCCCGGCCGAGCGGCTGCTGCAGCGCTATCACGGCCCGTGGGAGCGCGACATCACCCGGCTGTTTGACGAGAACGCCTATTGAGCAACGGCGGTGGCGCTCTTGAAGCGAACCGTCACCGCGTTGCCGCGCCGCTCGGCGATGACGCAGTCGAGCCGCACCCGGTCGGGCTCGACATGCAGCGAGAAGCGCTCGGGAATGCCGAGCCAGCCGCCGACGAGCAGCGTGGCAAGTCCCGGCTGCAGGTCGCGCACGATGCAGGGGACGGGCGCCGTCTGGCCGTTGGCGACGAGATAGCCGAGGCGTTGGCCCCTGCGCGGGCGCACCGGTGGCGTCTCCTGACGGGCCGCCGGCCGGCCAATGCCGGCGACGCGCTTGCCTGCGAACGGGTTCAATCGGTGCTCCCGGCTGGTGGAGATGCCTGACCGGCCGATGCTATTCAACTCATGGTTAATTTCTGATTAAGTGGCCCGGGGTGGCGCAAGACGAGGAGCCCAGGCAGATGCTGACGCTGATGGAAATGCTCGCCCAGGGTGCCGACGGGACGATGATCGACCGCATCGCGCGCCAGTATCGCCTCAGCCACGAACAGACGCAGGCAGCGATCGAGGCGCTGATGCCGGCGTTTTCGCAGGGGCTGAAGCGCAATGCCGGCGACCCGATGGGCGTGGTGGCTTTCCTCCAGGCGCTCTCTGGCGGCCGGCACGCCGCCTATTACGATGATCCCGACCGCGCGTTTGGCGCGCCCGGCAGGCAGGAAGGCAACGCCATTCTCGGCCATCTGTTCGGCTCCAGGGAAGTGAGCCGGGCGGTGGCCGACCAGGCCGCGCAGATGACCGGGCTGTCGCAGGCGGTGCTCAAGGCGATGCTGCCGGCGCTGGCACCGATCATCCTGGGCGGCCTGTTCCGGCAGATGAGCGGCGCCGCCGAGGCAGGCGTCCCTGGCGCGCCGGCCGACAACCCGCCCGGGCCGCTCGGGCCGCTCGGCGACCTGTTCGGCCAGATGATGGGCGGCACGGCGGCGCGAAAGGCCAATCCCTGGGGTAGGACGATCGAGGAGATGACGGGCGGCAGCCCCTCGCGCCGTCGGGCGCCCGAGGCCGGCGCCGCCGATCCGCTCGGCCGCATGTTGCAGGAAATGATTCGGGGTGGCCCCGCCTCGCCACCGGAACGCGGCCGCGACGACACGCGGCGGCCGGCGCCGCACGGCTATGACGAACTGTTCGGCGAGATGTTCGAGACGGGACGCAAGGTCCAGAAGGGCTATCAGGATAGCCTGGAATCGATTTTCGACCAGTTTCTCGGCAGCCGGCGTGGCTAGAGCCGAATCCGATCCAAAGGGATCGGGATTCTCCTCCATCCATTTGTTTGTCGCATCATCTTGTCCGCCTCGCGTTGCCGCTCGGCGGGATGAGGCTCGTAGCCATTCCTCCAAATCCGCGCCGCAGGTTTACGCTCCCGAAACCCGCGCGCGGCTATGGTCGACCGGGGTGGCCAGCCTTGCCCGGGATGTCCCGCGCCGGCCAGTTACGGGGAGACGGCATGGCGCCGCCCGACGCTCTGCAAATCCGCGACCTGCACAAGCGATTCGACCGGCCGGCGGTAGCCGGCCTCGACATGCGGGTCATGGCCGGCGAGTTCTACGCGCTGCTGGGGCCGAACGGCGCCGGCAAGACCACGTCGCTCAAGATGGTGGCGGGCCTGCTCAAGCCCGACCGCGGCTCGATCGCCGTGTTCGGCCATGACGCGCTGGCCGATCCGGCCGCGGCCAAGCGCATAACCGCGTGGGTGCCGGACGAGCCGATGGTCTACGACCGGCTGACCCCGCTCGAATATCTGGAGTTCGTCGCCGGGCTGTGGGATGTCGACGCGCACCTGGCAGCCCGCCGCGCCGGCGAGCTGCTCGAATGGCTGCGCTTGGCGCCGCACGCCAACGAGCGCTGCGAGGGACTTTCGCGTGGTATGCGCCAGAAGGTAGCGCTCGCCGGCGCGCTCGTGCACGAGCCGCAACTGATCATCCTCGACGAGCCGCTGACCGGGCTCGACGCCGCCTCGGCGCGGCTGGTCAAGTCGGTGCTGAAGGAGCGGGTCGCCCGCGGCGCCACCGTGATCATGACGACGCACATCCTCGAAGTGGCCGAGCGCATGGCCGAGCGCATCGGCGTTATCGCCGCCGGCCGGCTGGTCGCCGAGGGCACGCTGGCCGAACTGCGCCGCCTCGCCGGCAATGGCGACGGCACGCTGGAGGAGGTGTTTCTCGACATCGTTGCCGAGGGCGAGCCCACGGCATCGCCGCTCGCCGGGGCGAGCGCGGCATGAGCGCGGCTGGCGGCATCGCCTGGCTGGCGCGCCACGAGTTGCGGCTCACCTGGCGCGACCTGGCGGCGATGCTGACAGGCGGCCGGCGCGGGCGTGCCATTGTCGTCGTGGCCGTCATGGCGGTCGTCGCCCTCCTGCTGCACGCGCTCGCCGCCACGCTGGTCGGCTCGGGCGCCGGCCAGGCCGGCCCCGCCGATCTCGACCGCTGGATCACCGTCACGGCGCTTCTGGCGCTCGCCTTCTCGCTGATCGCCTCGCAGGCGATGGAATCGGTGACGCGCGCTTTCTACAGCCGCTCGGACCTCGATCTGGTGTTGTCCTCTCCCGTTTCCGTGCGCCGCGTGTTCGCCGTCAGGACGGGCGCCATCGCGGCGTCGACGACAACCCTGTCGCTGCTTCTCGGCGCGCCGCTCATCAACGTGCTGGCCTGGCGCGACGGGCCCGGCTGGCTGATGGCCTATCCGGTGCTGCTCGCCATCGGCGTCGTCGCCACCGTGCTGTCGCTGTCGCTGACCTTCCTTATGTTCGGCCTGGTCGGAGCCCGGCGCACGCGCCTAGTCGCCCAGGTCGTCGCCGCCCTGGTCGGCGCCACCTTCATCATCGGCATCCAGCTTGCGGCAATCTCGTCGATGGGCACGCTGTCGCGCATGACCTTCCTGACCTCCGACCTGGTGCGCGCCCACATGCCGGGCGAGGCCTCGATCGCCTGGCTGCCGGCGCGCGCAGTGACCGGCGAGGCGCTGCCCGCGCTCGGCGTCATCGGCGCGGCGGCGCTCCTGTTCGCGGCCGCCGTCATGGGCCTGTCGGGCGGCTT
>BOKV01000008.1 GCA_016861165.1 Alphaproteobacteria bacterium
GTTCCTGGCGATCATGGTTTCGTCTCACTCTGGTTGGGCTGGCCGGACACCGCGTCCCGCCATGACCGGAAGATGGCGCGTTTCACCACCGCCCGCTGTGCATTGCCGCACAGGCCGGCCGGAGCTTCATCCCGCCGAGCGGAGCCGGACAAGCTGACGCGACAAATCAAACAGATGGAACGGAATCCCGGTTCGTCTGGATCGGACCTTGCTCCAGCGTGACGAAACGCCCTGCCGGCGGTTGGAAGCGGCGTGTTTTCAATGCCTTGCCTGAACCGACAGGGCAAGGAAGGCGGCCGCCGCTACCCCGGCGCAGCCGGCCAGCACGATGACCGCGGCCGCCTCGCCCCACCGGTCGACCAGCCAGGCGAAGCCGAACGGAGCCGCCCCCGACAGCATCAGTCGCGCCGAGTTGAGCCGGCCGGTGATGCGGCCGTAGCCGTCGGCGCCGAACAGGTAGAGCGGCACCGCACCGCGCACGATATAGGTGAGGCCCTGGCCGATGCCGTAGAAGGCGGCAAAGCCGATGGCGGCCGCCCGCGACGCCCCGGCAAGCAGCAGCAGCGCCAGGCCGAGCGTCAGGAAGATGGTCGACACCAGCCCGGACACCATCGGCGAACGGCGCCGCCCGAAGGCGATCTCGGTGACACGGGCGCCGACCTGGAACGGCCCGATCAGCGCGCCGAGGCCGGCCGCCGCGGCCACATCGAAGCCGAGCCCGGCAAGGATGCCGACGAGGTGGATCTGCGTGGCGGTGATGGCGACGGCGCCGCCGCAAAAGCAGATGCCGAGGAGCAGCATGGCGTGGCGGGGCGGCGCCCGGCCGAGCCGTTCGTGCGCCGCCGGCGGCACCGGGGTGACCGCCCGCACCGGCGTTCCCGTGCCGGTCCGCCCTGGCAGCGCCCACCAGTGGATCGGCGCGCACATGAGCGCGTTGAGGCCCGCCAGCACCAGATAGACCTGGCGCCAGTCGAGGAAGCCGAGCAGCCACACGATGAACGGCCAGAAGATGGTCGAGGCGAACCCGGCGACGAGGGTGATCTGGGTGATGCCGAGCCGCGCCCGCTGCCCCCCGGCCTGGGCAACGGCGATGAAGGCCGCCTCGTAGAGCACCAGCGCGGAGGCAAGCTGTGAGGCGATCGCCGCCGCGATGAAGCTCGCCGGCCCTTCCGTCGCCGCCATGGCGAGGAGGCTCGCCGCCGCCATCAGCGAGCCGAGCGCCATCGGCCGGCGCGCTCCGGCGCGGTCGAGCAGGCTGCCGACGAAGGGCGCGGCGAGACCGCTCGCCAGCAGCCCGACCGAGAACACGCCGAACACGAACGAGCGCGACCAGCCGAACTCGGCCGCGAATTCGCCCGACAGGATGGTGAAGGAATAAAACAGCGTGCCGTAGCCGATCGTCTGGGTGACGGCGAGACCGCTGGTCGCCGCCGCCGTGCCCGGCACGAACACCCGGTCGGCGAACCTCATGGCCGTTGCGCCGCCGCTCCGCCAGCCCGGCAGCGGCCGGCGCCGCGTTCAACCGGCGGCCGCAAATCGGTACTCCGTCTCCTGCCGGTATCGCTCGCCTGGCCGCAGGATGGCGTCGGGGAATTCGGGCCGGTTGGGCGCGTCCGGCCAGGCCTGCGCCTCGAGGCAGAGGCCGGAGCAGGCGCCGTAGGGCCGGCCGGTCAACCCCGGCACCGGTGTTGCCACCGCGTGGCCGGCATAGAACTGCAGGCCGGGTTCGGTGGTGGCGACCGCCATGGCCACGCCGGATCGTATGCTCGCCAGCCGCGCCACCTCGCGCAGGCCGGTCCGTGCCGCCGACAGGCAGAAATTGTGGTCGTAGACGAACTGGCCGCCATCGGCCGCCGCGTGGCGGATCGGCCGCGGCCGGCGGAAATCGAACGGGGTTCCCGCCACCGTCCGGATTTCGCCGGTCGGAATCAGTTCGGCGTCCACCGGCAGGTAGTGCTCGGCATCGATGCGCAGCTCGTGGTCGAGGATCGTGTCGGCCCCGTCGAGGTTGAAATAGGCGTGACTGGCGAGGTTGAGCGGCGTCGGCCGGTCGGTGGTCGCATCCATTTCGACGCGCAGCACGCCGGCTCCGCCGAGGCGATAGGTGACGGCCAACTGGCAGTTGCCGGGAAACCCCATCTCGCCGTCATTGTCGGCGAGCGTCAGCGAAACGGCGTCGGCGTCGAGGGCGATGACGGTCCAGTTGCGCCGGTGGGTGCCGCGCGCGCCGCCATGCAGCGTATGCCTGCCGAGGAAGTCGCGGTCGGTGCGGTGGGTGACCCCATCGATCACGAAGCGGCCGCCGGCGATGCGGTTGGCGAACCGCCCGACGATGGCGCCGAAATAGGGCGAATGGTCGAGATAGTGGCCGAACGCGCCGAACCCGAGGATGAGCGGGGAGCCGTGGCCGGCGAGGCGCAGGTCGGTGAGCGCCGCCCCCCAGCTCATCACCGCCGCGGTGAGGCCGCCGCCGGCGATGACGACCTTCTCGACGGTGCTGCCATCCGGGGCGGTCCCGAACGCCGAACGTGCTGCCGACACCATCAGCGTACCGCGAACAGGCCTTCGACCTCGACGCAGGCGTTGAGCGGCAGCGTCGCGACGCCGACGGCGGCGCGCGCATGCGCACCCTTCTCGCCCAGCGCCGCCACGATCAGATCGGAGGCGCCATTGGCCACCTTGGGCTGGTCGCCGAAATCCGGCGTCGAGGCGACGAAGGCGCCAAGCCTGACGCAGCGCGCGATGCGTTCCAAATCGCCGTCGCAGGCGATGCGCATCTGCGCCAGCAGGTTGACGGCGCAGACACGCGCCGCCTCCGCGCCCTGGTCGATGGTCACCTCGCGTCCGAGCAGGCCGGTCCTGGAGACCATGCCGCCGACGAACGGAAGCTGCCCCGACACGAACACCAGGTCGCCGTGGCGCACGAAGCCGACATAGCTGGCCACCGGTCGGGCCGGCTCCGGCAGGTCGACACCCATCTCCTTGAGGCGTTCTGCGACGGTCGCGGTCATGGCAGATGTTCCGTTGGATCGATTCGCGGGAATGCGAGACTAGCCCGCCAATCGCGACAGCGCGAGACCGCAATCGGTGACCCATCGCGATTCGGTGGTGAAGCCGCCGGCCGCGTCGAAGCGGTGGACATGATAGACCGGACAGTCCCGCATCTCTGCCGGGTAGGCGCCCTTGCGCAGCGTCGTTGCGGTTGCCGGCGCCACCGATGCCCTGACCTGGCCGACAAGACCGGCGGTGCCACGGTGCACATGGCCGCAGAAGACGGCGACGACCCGCGCCGAATGCTGCAGCGTCCCGGCCAGCCGCGCCATCGCCGCCTTTGTCTCGAAATTGACCGGGTCGGGGCCGACGGCAACCCGGAACGGCGGATGATGCGCGAAGACGGCGATGGGCCGGGTATTCTCGGCATCGATCAGCGCCGCCAGCTGCCGCGCGCGGGCGGGACAGAAATCGCCCTTGTTGGCGGTGGCGTGCCTGGTGTCGGTCACGACCAGTCGCACCGGGAAGTCGTCGACGGCGTACTGGATGAATTCGCCGTTCTCTTCGCCGCCGCCGGCGGCCAACGCCGCACGGAGCCCGGTCCGGTCGTCCTTGTTGCCGACCAGCGCATGGACCGGCATCCGCGCCCGGGCGAGAATGCGCGCCGCCTCGGCATATTCCTCGCGCCGCCCGTTGTGGACGACATCGCCGGTGTGGACGATCACGTCTGCGGGCGGATCGAGCGCGTTGATGTCGGCGACCACGCGTTCGAAATCGCGGGTGCGCCGGCGTGCATCGGGCGCATCGAGCGCGATATGGGTGTCGGAAATCTGCGCGATGATCATGGGGGCTCAGACCGCCGCCTTCAGCCCGGCATAGTATTCCCTGAGGATCGCCACCACCTCGGGCCGGCTGAACTGGGGCGGGATGGCGGCGCCGGAGGCGAGCATCTCGCGCTGCTGGGTGCCGGAGATCGAGATGTGGTGGCGGGGTTCGTGCGGGCAGGTCTTGGCGGTCGCCATCCCGTCGCATCTGCGGCAGAAGAAGGTGACATCGAACTTCAGCGGCTTGCACGCCAGCGCGCCCGGCCACAGCTGGTCGAAGATGTGGTGGGCGTCGAACGGGCCGTAATAGTCGCCGACGCCGGCATGGTCGCGTCCGACGATCAGGTGCGAGCAGCCGAAATTCTGGCGGATCAGCGCGTGCAGCAGCGCCTCGCGCGGCCCGGCATAGCGCATCTCGATCGGATAGCCGGCCTGGATGACGGTCGCCGGCCGGAAATAGTTGTCGATCATCGCCTGGATGGCGCGGGTACGCACCTCGGCCGGGATGTCGCCCGGTTTGAGCTTGCCGAGCACCTGATGGATGAAGACGCCGTCGGAAATCTCCGCCGCGATCTTGACCAGGTGCTCGTGGCTGCGGTGCATGGGATTGCGCGTCTGGAAGGCGGCAACGACCGACCAGCCGCGCTCGGCGAACATGGCGCGCGCGGCGGCGGGGCGCACGTAGAGGTCCGGATATCTGACGGGATAGTCGCCCTCGCTCAGCGCCCGTATCGGGCCGGCCAGGTTGACGCCGCCCTGGGCCAGCACCTTGGCGACGCCCGGATGTTTGGGATCGGCGGTCCGGTAGACGTGCTCGGCCTCCTGTTTCTTGTCGATGCGGTATTTCTGGCGGACCTCCATGACGGCGAGGATGCCGCCCGCCTCGGCGTCGACGAGGGCCACCTCCTCGGCCTCGCCGATGCCGCCGGCGATATCCTCGTCCACCGGCAGCGTGATCGGGATCGGCCAGAAGACGCCATTGGCGAGCTTCATGTCGACGCAGGCGCCGTGCCAGTCGTCAGGCCCCATGAAGCCGTCGAGCGGCGTATAGGCGCCCATGGCCAGCATCAGCACATCGGAGACGGCGCGCGAATCGAGCGGTACCTTGCGCAGCCCGTCGGCGCGCCGCAGTTCGTCTGCCCGCTCGGCCGCCGGCGCCAGCAGCGGCCTGACCTGATCCGAACAATGCGGCGGCACGAGTTGGGACATTGCCGTCCTTTTCAATGGCAACAGACCTGGCGAGACACGACCGGCCGCAAAAGGCAAGACCTCGGCCGGCTCGTGCCGGCGGCGACGCGGATTCGCTGCGCGTCGCGCCGCCGGCGGTCAGTCGATGATGTGATAGACCGGCGCCTTCTCCATCGCCCATTTGCCGGATTCCCGGTCATACTGGGAGAGGGTGAAGCAGTGCCACTCCTCGTCGTCGAGCTTGGGATGGTCGCCGCGGTAGTAGTAGCCCGGCCAGCGCGTCTCCTTGCGGAACAGGGTGTGCTGGGTGACGCATTCGGAGGCCAGCAGCCGATGCTGCAGTTCCCAGGCACGCTGCAGCTGGTGCAGGTCCTCGGCGCCGAGCGAGGCGGCGTCTTCCTTCAGCATGCCGAGCAATTCGAGGCCGCGGGTGAGCAGCGGCTCGTTGGTCGTGTAGTGGCTGGAGATGCCGCCGCAATACTCGTCCATGATCTTCTCCAGGCGCTGCAGCGCCTGGATCGGCAGTATGTAATGCGGTGAAACCGTGCCGGCGACGATCTCGTTGCGATAGACCGCGTAGTGCTCCAGCGGATGGTAGACGGCCTTCCTCAGGTCCTCGATCTCGCCATCGCTGACCTGCGGCATTTCCCGGCCGATCTCGCCCACATATTTGACCGCAGCCTTGCCGGCGATGCGGCCCTCGGTGAACGAGCCCGACGAGAACTTGTGCGCCGTGCCGCCGATCGTGTCGCCGGCGCCGAACAGGCCCTCGACCGTCATCATCCGGTTGTAGCCCCACTGGTATTCCGACGGGGCGTAGTCCTCCGGCCCGCTCGCCCAGGCGCCCGAACAGGTGGCGTGCGAGCCCATGACATAGGGCTCGGACGTGGTCAGCTCCGGGTTGACATGCTTCGGATCGATGTTCTGCGAGGCCCACACCACGGCCTGGCCGATGGTCATGCCGAGGAAGTTCTCCCAGCCGACCGTCTCCTTGTGCGGGTCCTGGAAGGCCTCCATCGTCACCATGCGGATCGGGCCGCGCCCGGCCTTCATCTCCTCGAGGAAGGCGTGGTTGCGCAGGCAGGTTGGCACCGGATGGTGATTGACGTAGTCGCCGACCATCTGCTCGATCGAATCGCGCCAGAAGGCCTCGTAGTCCTGGCCGTAGGCGTTCTGCGTATAGGTCTTGAGATGCAGGAAATAGGCGCCGACGGGGCCGTAGCCGTCCTTGAAGCGCGTCAGGACGATGCGGTTCTCCATCTGCGTCATCTTGGCGCCGACCTGGATCGGCAGGGCATAGGCCGAGGCGCTGCTCCACGGCGCATACCAGGTGCGCCCCATGCCCTCGCCGACCGAGCGCGGCTTGAAGATGTGCGAGGCGCCGCCGGCGGCGACGATCACCGCCTTGGCGCGGAAGACATGGAAATCGCCGGTGCGCACGTTGAAGCCGACCGCGCCGCCGATGCGCTTGCCCGACCGGTCCATGAGCAGATGGGTCACCATGATCCGGTTGTAGACTTCGCTGGCGGCCTTGCGCGCCGCCTCCGCGACGATCGGCTTATAGCTCTCGCCGTGGATCATGATCTGCCATTTGCCTTCGCGCTGGTACCGCCCGGTGGCGGGATCGCGCATCATCGGCAGGCCCCATTCCTCGAACTTGTGCACCGTGGAATCGACGTGGCGAGCGATGTCGTAGCCCAGATCCTCGCGCACCAGGCCCATCAGGTCGTTGCGGGCGTAGCGGACATGGTCCTCGGGCTGGTTCTCGCCCCACTGCATGCCCATGTAGCAGTTGATCGCGTAGAGGCCCTGGGCGACGGCGCCGCTGCGCTCGATATTGGCCTTCTCGACGCAGACGATCTTGAGGTCGCGGCCCCAGTAGCGCGATTCGTAGGTCGCCCCGCATCCCCCCATGCCGCCACCGACGACGAGGATGTCGGCATCAACGTAGACAGTCTTGCGGCGGGCCATCAGATCAGTCCCTGTTTGAGTTGTTCGGGTCTCAGCGCCGGCAGCGCCGGCACGTTGAGCGCGTCGGGCTCGTGGGCGAGTTCCTGCGACCTGAGCGCATCAGCGCTCGGCGCCTCATAGTCGGCCGGCGACCTGATCGAGCCCCAGGGCGTCGTTCGGATCGGCGACACGAAATCCTTCTCGCGGCCGTCGCGGAAGCGTATCTTCCAGGAGATCGTTCCCTTGTCCTCCTCGCGGCGCGCGCGCACGCTGTGGCCGAGCGGGGCGAAGTCGGCATAGCCACGGCAGTCGATGGCGAACTGCGGGCAGGCCTTCACGCAGGAATAGCACTCCCAGCACATGTTCGGCTCGATGTTGAGCGCCCGGCGATAGGTCTTGTCGATATGCATGATGTCGGACGGGCAGATGTCGACACAGTGCCCGCAGCCGTCACAGCGCGTCATGTAAACGAAGGTCGGCATGGATGAGGCTCCTGGTGGGCGAAGGCGGGTGCCGGGGCCGCTCAGTAGTGGTGGGCGTGCTTGGCCGGGCTGCCGAACTTCGCTGGCCGGTCGGCCGGTGGCGGCAGGTTGGCGCGCGTGCCGTTGGCCTCCGACATCCGCTTCTCGAAGGCGGCGGCCGGCTTGAAGAACATGTGCGAGAACTTCGACCACGGGATCGACGCGAACAGGACGGTGTTGGCGATCAGGTAGAGCGCGAGGAACACCCAGGCCGCCGCCGCGCTGCCCGCCGTCTGCGACCATGCCCAGGCCAGCCCGAAGGTGGCGCTCAGCACCAGCGCGACGACGAACAGGTCGGCACGCATGAAGCGGAATGGCGAGTGGCCCTCGGCCGCCACGTCGACGCGAATGAAGAACCAGAACCAGTAGCCGCCGACGCACACCATCAGCGCGCCGACATACCACAACGCGGCGAGCGCGGCCGGCGTCGGCGTCGCGGCGGTCGGGTAGGCGAAAACCATGACCGCCGTCGCCACGACATGGATGACGAAGCCGTACATGCCGAGCAGGTGGGCCACGCGCCGCCGCTGGTTGCAGAACTCGCCCGAGGCCATCACGTCAACGACGGCGGTCTTGACCGCAATGGCCATCATCTCGCCGCCGCCAACCGGCTTCCTGGCCTTGGCTCGGGTCTGGCGCCAGTTCTCGAAGAAGTACCTGGCGCTCTTCTTGTGGGCGATGTCGAACAGCGTGCCGGCGACGACCAGCAGCGCCATGACGACGACATAGGCCTGCATCAGGACCGGCGGCACGGCGGCCGACAGTTCGGCGAAGGGGTTCGTGGTGAGCATTGGCCGTCATTCTCCTCCAATGAGGCCCGTCGGTTGAGCAGGATAGACAACAAGCGCTTGCGCCGCAACAACTACATCTATCTATTGTTTGTATCATATCGATCGAAATATGTTATCAACTGGCCATGACGCTCGATCAGTTGCGCATCTTCACGGCGGTCGCCGAATTCGGACACATGACGCGGGCGGCCGAAGCGCTGGGCCTGAGCCAGTCGGCGGCCTCGGCGGCGATCGCCGCGCTGGAGGCGCGCTATCGGACCAGGCTGTTCGACCGCGTCGGCCGCGGCATCCAGCTCTCGGAGACGGGAAGGATATTCCTGCGCGAGGCGCGCGCCGTGCTCGATCGCGCCGCGATGGCCCGTTCGCTGCTCCAGGACCTCGCCGGCTCGGCCACCGGCACGGTCGCCATCGCCGCCAGCCAGACCATTGCCACCTATTGGCTGCCGCGCCGGCTTGCCGCCTTCCATGCCGCCAATTCCGGCGTGCGCCTCAACGTGGTGATCCGCAACACGCATGAAGTGGAGACCGCCGTCGTCGAGGGCCAGGTCAATGTCGGCCTGGTCGAAGGGCCGACGCAGCATCCCGCGCTGCTGCGCCGCCAGATCGACCGCGACCACCTCGTGCTGGTGGTCGCCCCCGACCAGCCGTCGCCGCTCGACGCCGCCGGCCGGCTCGATCTGCGCGCCGTCAACTGGGTGATCCGCGAGGCGGGCTCCGGCACCCGGCGCGGGCTGGAGGACCTCGCCTTCCGCGAGGGGCTGTCTCTCGACGACCTCGACATCGCTCTCGTCCTGCCCAGCAACGAGGCGGTGCGCGAGGCGATCGAGGCCGGCGCCGGCGCGACCGTTATTTCGCGCCACGTCGTCGCCTCCGCCATCGCGGCGGGGCGGCTGCGCGAAATCCCGACCGGCCTGCCGCAGCGTGAATACGCGCTCCTCGTCCACCGCGAGCGCCACCCGACCCAGGCGCAGAAGGCGCTGGTCGAGGCGCTTGCCGAGGCCGCTGTCGCAACCTCGCCGGCGGCTCAGTCGTAGTAGAGCGAGACCGAATGGCTGGCCTCGGCGAAGAACAGCCAGCGCTCGACGAACAGCCCGGCCATCATCGCGACAAAGCCGGCGAGGAGGAAGACCGTCTCCAGTTGCAGCCAGGCCACCAGGGCGGCGATGAGCGTTGGCAGCATCGCGCCAATGGCAATCGCCGCGACCCTGAGCTTGCCCGCGTGCTTGCGGCCGATGCGATGGACCATCTCCCGGGTCAGATAGTTGGCGCCGCTGTGCGGGCGTTCGAGGAGGCGCACCCTGCCGATGGCGCCGAGGCCGGTGGCGCTTTCGGCCGTCATGTCACGTGCGGCGAGCGTGGCGGAGGCGGCGCGCTGCCACCAGGCGATCTTGACCGCCCAGGCGGGCACCACCAGCGCCATGGCGATCAGCGCCACCGACACCCCGCCCAGTGCCGAGACGTTCCCCGCCGCCGCGACCAGCAGGAAGCCGCTGGCCAGCCCGAAGCCGAGATAGGCGGCCGGCGTCAGCGCGCTGTGCCAGTGCGGCACCGTCCTGAGCTGCGCGTAGATCATCGCGGTCGAAAAGATTGTGGCAAGGCTCAGCGCCGACACCGCCCAGCCGATGCCGGCGACGGGCCAGTCGGTGAACAGCCGCGCCAGGGTGTGGAGGCCGAAGCCGACGAGCGCGGCGACGGCCAGCACCCCCTCGCGCGACAGCCATGACGAGCGCCACTGGCTGAACGCCCGCCAGGCCCGCTCGGGATGGCCGAGATGGAAGGTCGAGGCGACGAGGCCCGCCACCGCCAGTCCGCCGGCCGCCATCGCCGTGAGGAGGACGGCGAGCGGATGATCGCGCAGCGGATAGCCGGCGCCGATCAGCGCGATGGCGCCGAAGCCGGCTCCGGAGGTGACGGTGAACAGGATGACCGAGACGGCGGGATGCATGGTCTCAGCCCAGCCTTTCCAGCGCCCGGTCGAGCCAGCCGAGGAAGCCGGTGGCCTCGCCTGCTTCCGCCTGCGGCAATTGTGGCGCCGGCCGGTCGGGCCGCGTCTTCGGCCGTGGCGGCAGGTACTTGTTGACCGGCCGCGTGCCGGCCTGCGGCATCAGGTCGTAGCCGCCGCGTGCGGCGACCTTCCGCGACACCTCCGAATCGGGATCGCCAAGGTCACCGAAATGGCGCGCATGCGCCGGGCAGGTTCTGACACAGGCCGGCACGCGGTCGATCTGCGGCAGATGTTCGTTGTAGATGCGGTCGATGCATAGCGTGCATTTCTTCATGACGCGGGCCACCGGGTCCATCTCGCGCGCGCCGTAGGGGCAGGCCCAGGCGCACAGCCCGCAGCCGATGCACCTGTCCTCCTCGACCAGGACGATGCCGTCCTCGGCCCGCTTGTAGCTCGCCCCCGTCGGGCAGACGGTGACACAGGGCGCGTCCTGACAGTGCAGGCAGGACTTGGGAAAGTGGACGATCTGCGCCGGCGCATCCTTCGGCGTCACCTCGAAGGTGTGGATGCGGTTGAGCCAGGTGCCCTCCGGCCGCGCGCCATAGGCGTCGATGTCGGCGAGCGGGGCGCCGTGGCCGCCCGTGTTCCACTCCTTGCAGTTGACGGCGCAGGCATGACAGCCGACGCAGATGTCGAGGTCGATGACCAGGCCGAGCCGCTTTTGCCCGGGTGCCGGCAGCGAGGTCACGACGTCCATTCCCCGCCATAGGCGACCGTGGCCGGCGCCGGTGGAACCGCGCTCTGGCGCGGCGCGAACTGCGGCAGGACGACCGCGTCGGGCGCCGCCGCCTTCTCGATCCTGACGCGCAGGTCGAACCAGGCCGCCTGCCCGGTGATCGGATCGGAGTTCGACCAGCGCATGCCGTCGCCCTTCGCCGGCAGCAGCTCCGATATGATGTGGTTGAGCAGGAAGCCGCGGCGCACCTCCGGCGCGTCCGGCGCCAACGCCCAGGCGCCGCCGCGCTTGCCGATGGCGTTCCAGGTCCACATGGTCTTGGCGTTGACGGCCTCGGAGCGGCGCACCTGCACGCGGATGCGGCCGTGGGCGGAGGTGAGCCACGCCCAGTCGTCGTCCTTGAGCCCGGCGGCCTCGCAGATGGCCGAGGGCACGAATAGCGGGCTGTGGCCGTGGATCTGGCGCAGCCAGGCGTTCTGTGAGCCCCATGAGTGGTACATCGCCGCCGGCCGCTGCGTGATGGCGTGGAAGGGGTATTCGCCACCGGCGTCGGCCCCCCCCTCGAACGGCGGATACCATGTCGGCAGCGGCGTGAAGCAGCGCGCGATGCGCGCGCGATGGCTCGGCGGCGGCGAAGGCTCGATCCTGCCTTCGGCGGCAAGCTGGAATTTGCGCAGCGGCTCCAGATAGAGCTGGAACACGTTGTCGACCACCCGCTCCTGCAGGCCGTGCTCGACTGCCCATTCCTGCCAGGCGCGGTTGGCATGGCGATAGTAGCGCGCCTCCGCCGGCACTGCCTTCTCGAAAAAGCCGCCATGTTCGATGTAGCGGCTGAGCTGGTCGGGATTCGGCTCGCCGCGGCCAGTCTTCTCCCCGTTGGCGCCACGCCAGCCGGCGAGCGGCCCGATGCCGGGCCGGCGCTCGTGACGCACGATATAGTCGGCATAGTCGCGGTAGCGCGGACCGCCATCCTCCGCGGTCATGCCCGGCAGCGCCAGCCGGTGGCCGAGGTCGAGCAGCACCGACTGGAAGGCCCGCACGTCTCGGTCGGGTGTGACAACCGGCCAGCGGATCGCGTCGGCCATGCTGTCGGGTTCGCCGATCGGCCGGTCGAGCAGCGAGATGCAGTCGTGGCGCTCCAGATAGGTGGTGTCGGGCAGCACCAGGTCGGCATAGGCGACCATCTCCGAATCATAGGCGTCGGAATAGATGATCTTGCCGATTAGGTAGTCGCCATTGGCATCCTTGTCGGCCAGCATCTTCATGACGCCGGCCGTGTTCATCGACGAGTTCCAGGCCATGTTGGCCATATAGAGGAACAGCACGTCGATGCCGTAGGGATCGCGCGTGTGCGCGTTGGCGATGACCATGTGCATCAGCCCGTGCGCGGCGAGTGGCGCGTCCCAGCTGAACGCCTTGTCGATCCTGACCGGCGTTGCCCCGTCCGCCTCCAGCAGCAGGTCGTGCGGACCCTCGGGGAAGCCGAGATGCGGACCGGACAGCGGCCTGCCCGGTTCGGAGGCCTTCCGGTGCGGGCGCGGCTGGATGGCGATCGGCCGCGGGTAGGGCGGCTCGAAGCGGAAGCCGCCGGGCGTGTCGATCGAGCCGATCAGGATCTGCAAAAGGTGCAGCGCCCGGCAGGTCTGGAAGCCGTTGGAGTGGGCCGAAATGCCGCGCATGGCGTGAAAGGAGACCGGGCGCCCGATCATCCTGTCGTGGCGTTCGCCGTTGAGATCCGTCCACGGCTGGTCGATCACCACTTCCTCAGCGAAGGCGGCCCGCGCGATCTCCGCGGCGATGCGCCGCGTCTGTTCGGCACTGACGCCCGTGACCGACGCCGTTGCCTCGGGCGAGTTGCCCGGGTCGAGATATTGGCGCGCCAGCAATTCGAACACGGGCACCGCGCCGCGGCCGTCGGCCAGCACCGCGCGGCCTTTCAGATGCGGCCTGACGCCCGCCTCACCGGCGGCGACGACCTTGCCGCTGGTGCGGTCGAGGACCAGCGGGCGGCCGTCGCCATCGCGGGCGAACAGGCCATGGTCGGCCGCGCCCTGATCGTCGATCACCAGCCAGGCGGCATTGGTGTAGCGCAGCAGGTAGTCGACATCGACCTGGCCGGCCTTGATGAGTTCGTGGACGATCGCCAGCACGAACAGCCCGTCCGTCCCCGGCGTGATCGCCACCCATTCGTCGGCAACGGCGCTGTAGCCGGTGCGCACCGGATTGACCGCGATCGTCCTGACGCCGCGCTCCTTGAGCCGCGACAGGCCGAGCTTGATCGGGTTGGAATCGTGATCCTCGGCGACGCCGAAGATCAGGAACAGCCGCGTCAGTTCCCAGTCGACCGCGCCGAACTCCCAGAAGGCGCCGCCGAAGGTGTAGATGCCGGCCGCCGCCATGTTGACCGAGCAGAAGCCGCCATGGGCGGCATAGTTGGGCGTGCCGTATTGCTGGGCCCACCAGCTTGTCAGCGACTGACTCTGGTCGCGCCCGGTGAAGAAGGCGAGCTTCTTCGGGTCGCGCCGGCGCACCTCGCCCAGCCAGTCGGCGGCGAGCGCCAGCGCCTCCTCCCACTCGATCTCGCGGAACTGGCCGCTGCCCCGTTCGCCGGTGCGCAGCAGCGGCTTGCTGAGCCGCGCCGGCGAATAGTGCTGCATGATGCCGGCCGAGCCCTTGGCGCACAGCACGCCGCGGTTGACCGGATGGTCGCGGTTGCCCTCGATGTAGCGGACCTTGCCGTCGCGCAGATGCACGTTGATGCCGCAGCGGCAGGCGCACATGTAGCAGGTTGTCCTGCGCACCTCGTCCGACACATGGGGCGAGGTTTCGACCGGGCGATCACCGCTTCCCCGCAAGCCTGCCGCCATTTGCTGCCTCCTCCCGTCGCCGCGGCCAGGCCGCTTGCTTGCACCCCGGCCCGACGCGGGCCATGGTCGCCACCGATAGGTCGGGAGAAAATATTCATGATTTGGAATATAATCAAGGACTGGGACGACGCCTACGCCAATATGCCCAACATTCCCGGCGGCGAGGCCTGGCCCGAGAGCTGGGCGCGGGACGCCGCCGGCTTCCGCCAGGCCATTGCCGCCGATGGCCGCATGGAGGCGGGAATCGCCTATGGCCCGGGCGAACGCAACACGTTCGACCTGTTCCTGCCGCAGGGGCGACCGCGCGGCCTGTTCGTCTTCGTCCACGGCGGCTACTGGATGCGCTTTGACCCATCGTTCTTTTCGCATTTCGCCGCCGGCCCGCTGGCGCGCGGCCTGGCGGTGGCAATGCCGCGCTACAGCCTGTGCCCGCAGGTCCGCGTCAGCGACATCACCGCCGAGGTCGGCCGCGCCATCGCGGCGGCGGCGGCACGCGTCGACGGCCCCGTCGTGCTCGCCGGCCATTCGGCCGGCGGCCACCTCGTCGCTCGCATGGTGACCCGCACCTCGCCGCTGCCGGCGCCGCTGCTTGAGCGCGTGCGCACCACTGTCAGCATCTCCGGCGTTCATGACCTGCGGCCGCTGCTGCGGCTCCAGCTCAACGAGACCTTTCGCCTCGACCACGCCGAGGCGGCGGCCGAGAGCCCGGCGCTGCTGGAGCCGGCCGGCGCCGGCAGGCTGATCTGCTGGGTCGGCGCCGGCGAGCGCTCCGAATTCGTCCGCCAGAACGCGCTGCTTGCCAACATCTGGCGGGGTCTCGACCTGGTAACGGCCTGCGTCGAGGAGCCGGACCGCCACCACTTCAACGTCATCGACGGGCTGCGCCAACCCGACAGCCCGCTCACCCGCGCCGCCGTGGACGACCTGATCTAGATTTCGTTAGCCGGCCGGCGCTTCATCCCGCCGAGCGGCACCGCGAGGCGGACCAGATGGGATGGCGCGACAAAGCGGATGGATGGAGCAAGACCCGATTCAACTGGATCGCGTTCTGCTCAGCGGCCATGGAACGTCGGCTTGCGCTTGGCGAAGAAGGCGTCAACCGCGTCGCGAAAGTCCTCGCTCTCAACGAGCGCTTGCTGCTTCCTGGCTTCGAGCGTGATGGCGTCGGCGAGCCGCATGCGCCCGACATGGCGCAGCACGCGCTTGGCCGCCTTCTGGGCGAGCGGCGACCCGGCGACCAGCGAGCGCGCCCAGGCCAGCGCCTCGTCATGGACGTGCTCCCTCGGCGCCAGCCGGTTGGCGAGGCCATGGGCGAGGCACTCGGCCGCCGCGATCCGCCTGCCCTCGATGATGGTCTCGAAGGCGCGACGGTAGCCCATCGCGTTGATGAGCTGCCAGGTGGCGCCGCCGTCCGGAATGAGGCCGATCGCGGCGAAGGCCAGATAGATGGTGGCGTCCTCGGCCATGACCATGAGGTCGCACGCCATGGCGAGCGCGCCGCCGATGCCGGCGGCGGCGCCGTGCACGCTGGCGATCCAGATGGTGTCTGCTTCGGCAATGCCGGTCAGGAACGGCTTGTACTCGGCCTCGATCTGTTCGGTGATCGAGCCGGCGAACGGTTCGGTCAGGTCGGCGCCCGCACAGAAGCCCGCCCCGGCGCCCTTCAGCACGACGACGCGGATTGCCGGGTCGGCGTTGATGCCGGCGACCGCCTCGGCGAAGGCCTGACGCAGCTCGGCGTTGAAGGCATTGCGCACCGACGGACGGTTGAGCGTCACCACCGCCAGCGCGCCGTCGCGCTCGATGATGACCGCACTGTGCTCGCTCATGGCCTTCGCCTCGCTCTTTTCGTCGGTGTTCAGGAGATGGCCCCCGCTTCGCGCAGCCGTTCGATCTGCGCCGCATCATAGCCCAGTTCGCCGAGCAGGGCGTCGGCCTCGCCCGGGGCGCAGCGATGCGGCAGGTCGGCCGGCGTGCGCGAGAAGCGCGGCGCCGGCGCGGCCTGGGTGGTGCCATCGGCGGTGAAGAAGGCGCGGCGCGCCGCCATGTGGGGGTGGCGCGGCGCCTCGTCCCAGTCGAGCACTGGCGCGACGCAGCAATCCGTGCCCTCAAACACCGCCGCCCACTCGTCGCGGGTGCGCGCCGCGAAGGCGGCCGCGAGTTCGGCCGCGAGCTGCGGCCATTTTGTCCGGTCCATGCGCTCGCCGAGCCAGCGCCCATCAAGGCCGAGGCGCTCTGCCAGCGCCGCGAAGAACTGCGGTTCGAGCGCGCCGACCGAGACGAACCTGCCGTCGGCGGTGCGGTAACAGCGATAGAAGGGAGCGCCGCCGTCGAGCAGGTTGGCGCCGCGCTCGTTCGTCCAGGCGCCGGTGGCGCGGAAGCTGTGGATGAGGCCGAGCAGAGCGCCGACGCCGTCGACCATCGCCGCATCGACCACCTGGCCACGGCCGGAGCGGGAGCGTTCGAAGAGCGCGGCCAGCACGCCAGCGATCAGGAACATCGTTCCCCCGGCATAGTCGGCGGCGAGGTTGAGCGGCGGCACCGGCGGACGGTCGGGGTCGCCGATGGCGTTGAGCAGGCCCGTCAGCGACAGATAGTTGATGTCGTGGCCGGCGGCCTGCGCCAGCGGCCCGTCCTGCCCCCAGCCGGTGACGCGGCCGTAGACGAGCGCCGGGTTGGCGGCAAGCAGGGCGTCCGGCCCGAGGCCCAGCCGCTCCATGACGCCGGGACGGAAGCCCTCGATCAGAACGTCGGCCCTTGCGACGAGCCCCTTGACCACCTGCAGCCCGTCATCGTGCTTGAGGTCGACGGCGAGCGCGCGTTTGCCGCGGCCGTTGACGGCGCCGCCGAGCGGATTGGCGCCCCTGCGGCCGATCGCCACAACCTCGGCGCCGAGATCGGCGAGCAGTTGCCCGGCGAGCGGGCAGGGCCCGATCCCTGCCATCTCGACCACCTTCAGACCGTTGAGCGGACCCCCGGCCATACGCTCGTTCAGGGCAGACGGATGGCGCCGTCGAGGCGGATCGTCTCGCCGTTCAGATAGGGGCTCTCGACGATGTGTCGCGCCAGCGCGCCATATTCGGCCGGTCGTCCCAGCCTCCTCGGGAAGGTCACCTGCGCCGACAGCTGTTCGACCACCTTCTCGCCCAGCGCCTCGAACAGCGGGGTGAGGAACAGCCCCGGCGCGATGGTGCAAATGCGGATGCCGTAGAAGGCCAGGTCGCGCGCGACCGGCAGGGTCATGCCGACGATGCCGCCCTTGGAGGCCGAATAGGCGACCTGGCCCTTCTGGCCGTCGAACGCCGCCACCGAGGCGGTGTTGACGATGACGCCGCGCTCGCCGTCCTCGTTCGGTTCATTGGCGGCCATGCGCTCGGCGGCGAGCCTGAGCACGTTGAAGGTGCCGATCAGGTTGATCTCGAGCACCTTGCGGTAGACGCCGAGGTCGTGCGGGCCTTCCTTGCCCATCGTCTTCATCGCCATGCCGATGCCGGCGCAGTTGACGTTCACGTCGACGCGGCCGAAGGCGCCGACGGCCGCATCGAGCCCGGCCCTTACCGCCGCCTCGTCGGTCACGTCGACCTTGCGGAAGACGACGCTGCGGCCGAGTTCGGCCGCAAGCTGTTCGCCCTTGGCGGCATTCATGTCGAAGATGGCGACCTTCGCCCCGCCCTCGACGAAATTCCTCACGGTCGCCTCGCCCAGGCCAGAGGCGCCGCCGGTAACCACGGCGACGGCATTGCTGATCTTCATTTTGTGTCCCTGTTGGTGGTTCGTTGCATTTGTGCGGCCGACATGGCCGATGGCGGCGTCCGCGTCAACAGAAAGGGGCGGCCGGCCGGCCGCCCCTCGCGATGTTCGTTGCCGCCCCTACATGGTCGAGGCAAGCGTCTTCCAGGAACCACCCTCGATCCTCGAGATGTAGATCGCATCGGCGCCGAGATGGTCGCCGGGGCCCATCTTCACCTGGTTGCCGGCGATCTTGTCGTAATAATCGAGCGATTCCATCGCCGCCTGGAAGCTGGCATGCGTCAGGTCGGGGCCGGCGGCCTCAAGCGCGCGCACCATCAGTTCGGCCGCCGAACGGCCGAGCAGCGCGCCGGTGCCCGGGAACTCCTCGCCGGTCGCCTGCGTGTAGGATTTGATCCAGGCCGCGACTTCCGGATCGCCGGCGCGGGCCTCGAGGTCCTGCCAGCCGGCCGCCGCATAGAAGCCCTCCGTGATGCCGCCCGGCACCTTGGCGATCGCCGTATGGAACGAGGCCGACGAGCCGAGGAACTTCATCTTGTCGTAGCCGAGCTTCTTGGCGGTGCCGAGCACGGTGATGGTCTGCTTGATGCCGAGCGCCATGGTCACCAGGTCGCAACCGGCCTCATTGAGCTTCTGCAACGGGCCGGTGAAGTCGGCCTCGTCCGGCTTGTGGGTGGTCTCGGTGGCGTAGTTGAGGCCCAGCTCCTTCGACTCATCGGCCGAGGCGGCCTGGATCTCCTCGCCGAAATCGGTCGGCAGATACATGCTGCACACCGTCGTCGAGCCCTCGTTCTCCTTCATCCAGCGGACCGCCGTGCGGATGGCATCGTAATAGGACGAGGTGCCGGCATAGTGCAGGTCGAGCGGCGGATCGAGCATCTGGCGCGCCGCCGACAGCGGCGACACGTTGGGGATGCCGGCCGGGTCCTGGATCTTGAAGGCGGCGAGGTTGTGCGGGGTGCCGAGCGACAGCAGCATGGCGAAGACCTTGTCGGAATTGACCAGCTTGTTGACGAGCTGGACCGCCTTCGACGGGTTGTAGCCGTGGTCCTCGACGATGTAGGTAATCTTGCGGCCATGGACGCCGCCCTTGGCGTTGATCTCGTCGAAATAGAGCTGGGCCGCCTTCACCGCCGGCACCGAAAAGCCGGCGAAGATGCCGGACAGGTCATGGTGGGCGCCGATCTTGATCTCGGTGTCCGACACGCCTTGCGTCTGCGCCGCCGCCGGCGCGGCCATGAGGGCCGCCGACACCGCGGCCGTGATCCAAAGAGCCTTCATCGTTCTCCTCCTTCTGGTGCCGGACCTTCCGGCGGTTGCAACATCGGCCGCGGCCCCCCTCAGGCGGCTTCCGAATACATCGAATCGATCAGCGCCTTGTGCTTCTGCTCGACGAAGCTGCGCTTGAGCTTCATGGTCGGCGTCAGTTCCTCGTCCTCGGCGGTCAGCAGGATGTTGATCAGGCGGAACGCCTTGATCTGCTCGACGCGGGCGAACTGCTTGTTGACCTTCTCCACCTCCTCGCCGATTAGCTGCACCACTTCCGGCGCCGCGCACAGCGAGGCGAAATCGTTGAACGGGACCCGGTGTTCCTGCGCGAAGTTCTCGACATTCTCCTGGTCGATCATGATCAGGCAGCTAAGGTATTTTCTCTTGTCGCCGATCACAACCGCGTCGGCGATGTAGGGCGAGAATTTGAGCGCGCTTTCGATCTCGGCCGGCGTGATGTTCTTGCCGCCGGCGGTGATGATGATGTCGCGGATGCGGCCGGTGATGGTGAAATAGCCCTCATTGTCCATGCGGCCGACATCGCCGGTCCTGAGCCAGCCGTCGGGCAGCACGGTTTCGGCGGTCTTTTCCGGGTTCTTCCAGTAGCCCTTGAACACGTGCGGCCCGCGCAGCTGAATTTCGCCGTCCGGCCCGATCCGCGTCTCGGCGCCCGGCAGCGTGCGGCCAATCGTGCCGACCTTGTTGTGGCCGGGATGGTTGACGGTGGCCACGCCCGAGGATTCGGTCTGGCCGAAGCCCTCGAACAGCGGCACGCCGATCGCCCAGAACCAGCGCAGCAGTTCCGGCGAGATCGGCGCCGCCCCCGTCGTCGCGCGCCGCGCCCGATCCATGCCGATCATGCGGCGCAGATTGGCGAGGACGAGCGCGTCCCAGACGCGGTAGGCGAGTTCGATGCTGGCCGGTGCCCTGGCGCCGGTGATCGCGTATTGGGCGCGACGCGCCCCGGCGGCGACGGCCCGGTCGAGCGCCCAGCGCCCGATCGGCGTCGCCTCCTTGCGCATGATCTGCAGGCGCGAGAACACCTTCTCCCACAGCCGCGGCACCGCGACGAAGATGTGCGGCGATACCTCGCGCAGGTTGTCGAACACCGTTTCCGGGCTCTCGGCGAAATTGACGGTGGAGCCGGCGGCAAGCTGGGTCTCGACCGAGAACAGCCGCTCCAGCACATGGCACAGCGGCAGGAAGCAGAGCTGTTCGTCGGTCTCTAGCGCCGGCAGCACCTGGTCGAGCGCGTTGATCTGGTAGATGATATTGGCGTGGGTGATCATCGCGCCCTTGGGCTTGCCGGTGGTGCCGGAGGTGTAGATCAGCATGCGCACGTCGTCGGGCCGCGACTTGTCGATCTCGGCGTCGAATCGGCCCGGATGGGCCTCCGTCTGCGCCTTGCCCAGCGCGTAGAGTTCGTCGAGGAACATCACCTTGTCGTCGCGGAAGTCGCGCAGCCCCTCGCGTTCGAGGACGATCACCTTGACGAGGTCGGGCATGTCGGCGCGCGCCTCGAGGAATTTGTCGAGCTGCTCGTCATCCTCGACGACCAGGAATTTGCTGCCCGAATCGTTGACGAGATAGGCGAGCTGGGCGGCCGCGTCGGTGGTGTAGACGCCGTTCGGTATGCCGCCGGCGCAGGTCGTCGCCATGTCGAAATATAGCCACTCCTTGTTGTCTTCCGACAGGATCGAGACCACATCGTCCCGCTTGAGGCCGAGCTCGATGAGGGCGTTGGCGATCCACTCGGCATGGCGCCAGTAGTCGTCCCACGAATAGGACTTCCAGATACCGAGGTCCTTCTCGCGATGGGCGGTGCGAGATCCGTAGCGCCGGCACTGATGGCGGAACAGCCTGGCCATCGTGTCGCAGCCGAGCCAGCGCGAATAGTCGGTCCGCTCGCCGCCATCTGCTTCGGGCAAGGGCCGCATGTCCATCCGTTTCCTCCTCCCGCCCGGCGCCGCCTGGCGCGCCGGATCATCGCCAGGTCTTGCGCCGCTTCCAGCGCTTCTGGCCGCGCTGGGTCTCGCCGGTGACACCGAGATAGAACTCCTTGATGTCCTCCGAATCGAGCAGTTGCGCCGTGGTGCCGCTCATCACGATGCGGCCGACCTCCATCACATAGCCGTGGTGGGCGGTGTTCAGCGCCACCTTGGCGTTCTGCTCGACGAGCATCATGGTGACGTCCTGCTCGCTGTTGAGCCGCCTGATGATATCGAAAATTTCCTGCACGAGAATAGGCGACAAGCCGAGCGAGGGCTCGTCGAGCAGCAGGATCTTCGGTCGCGTCATCAGTCCGCGCCCGATCGCCAGCATCTGCTGCTGGCCGCCGGAGAGATATCCCGCCTGCTGGCGGAAGCGCTCCCTCAGGATCGGGAAATAGGCATAGACCATTTCGAGGTCGGCGCCGACGCCGTCGTCGGAGCGCGTGAAGGCGCCCATGCGCAGATTTTCCTCGACGCTGAGGAACGGGAACACCTCGCGCCCCTCCGGCACATGGGCGACGCCGCGGCGCACGATCTCGTCGGGTTCGATGCCCTGGATTTCCTCGCCATTGAGCAGGATCTGTCCCTTCTCCGGGTCCATGACGCCGGAGATGGTCTTGAGCAGCGTTGTCTTGCCGGCGCCGTTGGCGCCGAGAATGGTGACGATCCGGCCGCGATGGACTTCCAGCGAGACGCCGCGGATCGCCATCACCGCCCCGTAGAAGGTCTCGACATTGCGCACCTGCAGGACGGGCGCGCCCGCCGCGCCCTCGCCCTGCTGGAAGGGACCGGCGACGACGTTCACGCCGCTTCCTCCTCGATGCCGAGATAGGCCTCGATGACGTTCCTGTCGGCCTGGACCTCGGCCGGCGTGCCGAGCGCGATCGGCTTGCCGTCGGCGAGCGCCAGCACCCGGGTCGACACCTGGTTGACCAGGCTCATGTCGTGCTCGACCATCAGCACGGTCAGCCCCATGTCCTTCTGCATGTCCTCGATCCAGTAGGCGACGTCCTGGGTCTCCTCGACCGACAGGCCGGAGGCCGGCTCGTCGAGCAGCAGCAGGCGCGGTCCGCAGGCGAGTGCCCGGCCGATCTCGACGATCTTGCGCACGCCATAGGGCAGGCCGGCGATCATCTTGTCGCGATAGGCCTGCAGGTCGAGGAAGTCGATGATCGCCTCGACCTCGTGGCGGTGGGCCCGCTCCTCGGCCCGCACCGACGGCAGGAACAGCAGGTTCTGCAGGAAGTTCGTCCCCCGCCGCGAATGGCGCCCGACCAGCAGATTCTGCAGCACGGTCGAGTGCTCGAACAGCTCGATGTTCTGGAACGTCCGGGCGATGCCGTGGCCGATCACCTCATCGGGGCGGATGTCGGTGATGTCCTTGCCGTCCATGAAGATGCGCCCGGCCGACACGTCGTAGAAGCGCGAGATCAGGTTGAAGATGGTCGACTTGCCGGCCCCGTTCGGGCCGACGATGGTGAACACCTCGCCCTCCTCGACCTCGAAGGAGACGCCGTCGACGGCGCGCACGCCGCCAAAGAATTTCGACAGGCCGTCGACGGCGAACAGGCTCATTTGAGGCGCTCCGTCTTCAGGTAGCTCTTGTGGCGGCGGAACAGGTCGCGCCGCGCCAGCGGGAACAGTTGAAACCAGATGCGCGTCTTCAGCCACTGGCCGTAGAGCCCGCGCGGCTCGAGTATGATCATCGCCACCAGGATGGCGGCGAAGATGCCCGTGTCGAGGCCGGGGATCGCCGTCATGGTGATCTGCTGGCGGATGCCGGTGATGATCTGCGGCAGGAAGCCCACCACCATGGCGCCGAAGAAGGCGCCGTGGATCGAGCCCATGCCGCCGACGACAATCATCAGCAGCATCTGGATCGAGATCGTGATGAGGAAAGCCTCGTAGTTGAAGGCGCCGAGGAAATGGGCCATCAGCGCGCCGGAGAGCCCGGTCACGAAGCACGACAGGAAGAAGGCGAGCGTCTTGAAACGGGCGATGTTGATGCCCATCGCCTTGGCCGAGACCTCCGAATCGCGGATGGCCACGAAGGCGCGCCCGGTCGACGAGCGCAGCAGATTGGCGTAGCCGAGCGCGACCAGCACGGTGATCGCCAGGCACAGCCAGTAGAACCCGCTCGGGCTGCCGTAGCGGTCGATCTCGAAGCCCGCCAGCCGGATGGCGCCGACGAAGGTGCCGCTGACGCCGCCGGTATAGGGTTCGAGCAGCACGATCACGTCCTCGGCGACGATGCCCATGGCGAGCGTGGCGATGGCCAGATAGATGCCCGACATCCGGAGCGCGGGGATGGCGATGATCGCCCCGACCGCGCCGGCGAACAGCCCGGCCGCCGGCAACGAGATGAGGAAGGAGACACCCCGGTTGTTGAGCCAGGCCTCCATGTAGGCGCCGCAGGCGAGAAAGGCGGCATGGCCGAGGCTCGGCTGGCCGGTGTGGCCGGCAAGCAGCATCAGGCCCATGCCGGCGATGGCGAGGATAAGGACATTGGTGACCTCGCCGAGGAAATAGCCGCTGACCGCGAAGGGCAGCAGCGCGGCGCCCGCGACCAGCGCCAGGTACCACAGCGCCTGGCGGCGGTCCTCGAACAGGTTGATGTCGTCGTCGTAGCTGGTCTTCTGGTGGATGCGCATGGGGTCTTCAGACCTTCTTGCTCTGCACCTGCGCGAACAGGCCGTTCGGCCGCAGCACCAGCACCACCAGCATGATGGCGTAGGGCATGATCTGGCTGTAGCCGGCGGCGATGTAGCGCCCGGCGAACGGCTCGACGATGCCGACGATGAGCCCGCCGGCGAGCGCCCCCGGCAGGCTGCCGAAGCCGCCAATGACGGCGGCGGCGAACGCCTTGATGCCGAGCAGGCCGAGATTGGGATCGATCGAGCCGCGCGAGGCGAACAGCACGCCGGCGATCGTGGCGATGCCGCCCGACAGCGCCCAGATCAGGCCGTGGATGCGCTTCACCGGCACGCCCATGTAATAGGCGGCAAGCTGGTTCTGCGAGGCGGCCTGCATGGCGACGCCGAGCCGCGTGCGCGCGAAGAACAGGTAGAGCGTGCCCGTCAGCACGACGGTGGCGCCGATCACGAAGATCTCGTCGACGCCGATCACCAGCCGGCCGAGCGCGACGTTGCGGCCGGCGAACGGCGTCTCCAGCGTCAGCGGCTCGTGGCCCCAGATGAAGCCCGCGGCGAAGCGCAGCACGAAGCCGATGGCGATGGTCAGGATGACGACGGCAAATTGCGGCTGGCCGAACAGCCGGCGGATGACCAGCGCCTCCATGAGGTAGCCGACGACCGCCATGACCAGGACGGCGAGCAGCACGCCGAGCCAGAACGGCAGGCCCCAATAGGCGGTGTTGACGAATTGCAGGGTGATGAAGGCGCCCAGCATCATCAGATCGCCCTGGGCGAAATTGACCGATTCGGTCGCCTTGTAGATCAGCACGAAGCCGAGCGCGACGAGGCCGTAGACGCAGCCAACCGAAATCCCGCCGAGCAGAAGCTGGGCTACCTCCACGCGATGTTCCTCCCGACAGAGTTTATCGTTATCGCCAATAATGTTCTGTCTTGAACCGAGCAAAGCAGGAAGACGGCGCCCTGGCAAGGCCCTTCAGCGGTCGGTCGTTGCGGGAGCGTTACGGCTGATCGGAACGCCGATCCCGGCGCACCGGCAGCCGGGCAAGCCCGTGGAAATGGTAGCGGTCGGCATAGCGCGGGGCTTCGGCCAGGCCGAGGCCCGCCAGCCGGGCAAACAGCACCTTTAGCGCCACCGCCATTTCGAGGCGGGCGAGCGGCGCGCCGACGCAGAAATGGATGCCGGCACCGAAGGCGACGTGGCCCGGGCCGCCACGCACGAAGTCGAGCCGGCCGGGATCGGCATAACGGGCCGGGTCGCGGTTGGCCGCGCCGAGCAGCAGCCCGACCGTCTGCCCGCGCTTCAGGTCGACGCCGTAACCGTCGACATCTTCCAGAACGAAACGGGTGAACAGGTGCAGCGGTGCGTCGTAGCGCAGCAGTTCGTCGGCCGCCGCCAGGGCGGCTTCCGGCGTCGCCATCGCCGCCCCGACATCGCTGCCCGTCTCGATCAGCGCCTTCACCGCGTTGCCGATGCCGTGGACGGTGGCCTCATGCCCGGCATTGAGCAGCAGGATCGCCGTCGTCACCAGTTCATCGGTCGTCAGCCGCTCGCCCTGCTCCTCGGCCTCGATCAGCCGGGTGATGAGGTCGTCGCGCGGGTCGCCGCGGCGCCGGTCGGCATAGCCGCGCATGAAGGCCGAGAACTCGAGCGTCGCCCTGACAGCGGCCTCCTCGGTGGCGCGGGTGCGGTTGAACTGGTACATCGCCACCATTCTGTGCGACCAGTCGAGCAGCTGGTCCGACATGTCGACGGGCACGCCGAGCAGTTCGGCGATGACGATGACGGGAATCTTCTCGGCAAAGGCCGGCAGCAGGTCTATTTCGCCCCCCTCGGCCAGCACGCTCTCGAAGCCGTCGATCAGCTCGTGGGCGAGCGCCTCGACGCGCGGTCTGAGCCGCTCGATCTGACGCGAAACGAAGGCGCGGTTGACCAGCGCGCGCAGCCGCGTGTGCACCGGCGGCTCGCGTTCGAGCAGCGAGTTCGCCTCGAAATCGTAGAACGGCTTCAGATGCGCGGGGATCGGCTTGAGGCCGGCCTCTTCCCGGCTCATGACGTGCGTGGCCTCGCGTCCGAGCCGGCGGTCGCGCAGGAGCGCGTTGACCGCTTCGTAGTGGGCGAAGCAGACGAGCCCGTATTCGTCCCAGACGAAGGCCGGCCCCAGCGCCCGCATCTCGTCATAGGCCGGGTAGGGATTGTCGAAGAAGGCCGGGTCGTCGGGGCGCACGGAGAGGCGGGGAAGGTCATGGCGCATCGTATCGCGGCCGCCCTCGTCAGTCGCGTCCGCAGGCGCTGTCGGCGGCGTGGCGGAAATGGTCGACGAAGCTGCGCGCCGAGGAGCGCTGGAACAGGATGGTGCAGGCCGCCGCTTCGGCGTCGTCGCTGGCGATCAGAGCGTGCATGCCCTCGATCGGCGTGCGCGCCACGGTGCCGGTGGGGAAGGTGGCCGGGTCGAGATCGACGAGGCACAGCCGCTCCATCACCGCGCGCGTCCGTTCGCCGGAGACGTGCATGGCGACCCAGCCGTCGGACTGGTCGGTCACGGCCGCGAGCCTGGCGATCGCCGCCGGGATGTGCGCCCCATCGCCGATGACGAACCACTGGCGGTCGCCGGCCCACAGGACGCGCATTCCCTTGTCGGTCTCGACGAAACGGCGTTCGGGCGGCAGCGCGGTCCCCAGATGCCTGGTGCAGGCCTTGTCCAGCCCGTCGCGGTCCTTGCGGGCGACCGACAGCCACCAGACCGACAGCCCGGTGATCTCGCGCATGGAGAAGCCCGGCCATTCCTCGGCCAGAGGCTGCTCACGGCCGAGCCCGGTGCGGACGGCAAGCTTGACCTCAGCCACGCAGCCTCTCCCCTTGCGGATCGACGAAATGCGGCGAGCAGATCTCGACCTCGATGTCGCGGCCGCGAACCGCGTCGACGGCGCGCACCTTGTCGCCGTGGCGCTGGTGGCCGCGGCGGATGAAGCCGAGGCCGATGAAATGGCCGAGCGACGGCGAGAAGCATACCGACGTCATGTAGCCCTCGTCATGGGCGGTCTTGGCCTCGCGGCCGATGCCGACGAAATGGGCGCCCGCCGTCAGTTCCTCGCCCTCGGCCACCGGCTTGAACCCGGCGAGCGTCATCCGGTCGGCGTCGGTCAGGGCCGGGCGGCCGGCCATCACCTTGCCGATGCAGTCCTTCTTGGCCGAGATCATGCGGGCCAGCCCGAGGTCGCCGGCCGTCGTCTGGCCATTCAGTTCGCTGCCGACCGGATGGCCCTTCTCGATGCGCATGACATTGAGCGCCTCCAGTCCGTAGGGGACGATGTCGAACTCGCGGCCGGCCTCCATGATCGCCCGGATCATGGCGTCGCCATGGCGCGCCGGCACCGCCACTTCGTAGGCGAGTTCGCCCGAGAACGAGATGCGGAACAGCCGTGCCGCCACGCCGCCGCACACCGTGATCTCGCCGCAGGCCATATAGGGGAAGGCCTCGTTGGCGATGTCGAACCTGGCGTCGACCAGCTTGCGCAGCACCTTGCGCGCGTTCGGCCCGGCGATGGCGAACTGGGCGTACTGGTCGCTGACCGAGACCATGTGGACGTCGAGTTCCGGCCAGTGCACCTGGTGGCAGTAGTCCACGTGCTGCATGACCAGGCCGGCATTGGCCGTCGTCGTCGTCACGAGATAGTGGCTGTCGCCCAGCCGCGCGACCGTGCCGTCGTCCAGCACGAAGCCGTCCTCGCGCAGCATCAGCCCGTAGCGCACCTTTCCCACGGTGAGCGTCGACATCGTGTTGGTATAGAGGCGGTCGAGGAAGGCCGCCGCGTCGGCGCCCTTCACGTCGATCTTGCCGAGCGTCGACACGTCATTGACGCCGACCGAGCGGCGCGTCTGGCGCACCTCGCGGTCGACGCTTTCGCGCCAGCTCTTCTCGCCGCGGCGCGGATACCATTGCGGCCGCAGCCACAGCCCGGCCTCGGTGAACACCGCCCCCTGCTCCTTCGACCAGTCATGGGCCGGGGTCAGGCGGATCGGGCGGAAGGCGCGGCCGCGCAGGCCGCCGGCGAAGGCGGCGATCGCCACGGGCGTATAGGGTGGCCGGAAGATGGTGGTGCCGGTTTCGGCGATGCTGCGTCCGGTCAGGTTCGCCATCACCGCGATCGCCGGCACGCTGGCCGTCTTGCCCTGGTCGGTCGCCATGCCGAGCGTCGTGTAGCGCTTCATGTGCTCGACCGAACGGAAGCCCTCCGCGTGCGACACCTCGACATCCTTGACCGTCACATCGTTCTGCAGGTCGAGCCAGGCGCGGCCCTTCGACTGGGTGATGTGCCAGACCGGCTGGATGGCATAGGGCGCGTCCTCGGCGTCGGGAATGCCGGAGGCTGGCTGCTTCGATCCGAGGTCGCCCAGCACCTCGAGCGCCCGCTCGGTGCCCTGGGCGAGCGCGCCATGGGTGGAGAAGGCGCCGGCCGCCGCCCCGGCGACGACCATGCCCGGCGGCGCGTCGGAGCCGGGAACGAAGGCGGCGATGCGGTCGTTCCACACCGGCCGGCCGCGCCGGTGGCAGGTCAGGTGGACGTTCGGGTTCCAGCCGCCGGAGATGGCCAGGCAGTCGGCCGACAGCGTCACCGGCCGGTCATTGGCGTTGAGGAAGGTCACCGCGCTGAGCCCCTTGTGTCCGGCGGTCCCGATCGGCCGGGCACGGGTGAACACCGGCGCGTCGCCGGCGATGTCACGTAGATGGGCGATGTCCTCGGCGCCGCGGGTGTCGAGTATGGCCTCGACGGCGCCGCCGGCGGCGATCAGGTCGCCGGCCGTGCGCCAGCCGTCGTCGTTGCAGGTGAACACGATCGTCGAACGGCCCGGCAGCGCGGCGAAGCGGTTGACATAGGTGCGCACGGCCGAGGCCAGCATGACGCCCGGCCGATCGTTGTCGGCGAAGGCGACCGGCCGTTCGGTGGCGCCGGCGCACAGAATGGCGCGGCGGGCGACGAAGCGCCACAGCCGCTGGCGCGGCTGATGCGGCGGCACCGCCGGCAGGTGGTCGGCGACCCGTTCGAGCCCTGCATAGGTTCCGCCGTCATAGGCGCCGAACACGGTGGTGCGGGTCAGCAGGCGGACGTTCTTCATCGACGCAAGCTCGGTCGCCGCCTTGGCCGCCCATTCGTGCGCCGGCGTCCGGGCGATTTCCATCCGCTCGCCGTTGAGCCGGCCGCCAGGCACAAAATCCTCATCGGCCAGGATGACCCGCGCCCCTCCGCGCGCCGCCGTCAGCGCCGCCTGCAGCCCGGCCGGACCGGCGCCGATGATCAGCACGTCGCAATGGGCCGTCGCCTTCTCGTAGGCGTCCGGATCGGCCTTGCCCGACAGCGCGCCGAGCCCGGCGGCGCGCCGGATGACCGGCTCGTACAGCTTCTCCCAGAATGCCGCCGGCCACATGAACGTCTTGTAGTAGAATCCCGCGGCGAGAAACGGCGCCAGCAGGTCGTTGAAGGCCAGGACGTCGAAGCCGAGGCTCGGAAACCGGTTCTGGCTCGACGCCACCAGCCCGTCATGGAGTTCGGTGACGGTCGCCCGGCTGTTCGGGTCGCGCCCGGCGCCCCTGCCGAGTTCGACCAGCGCGTTCGGCTCCTCGCTGCCCGCCGTGAACACGCCGCGTGGGCGGTGGTACTTGAACGAGCGGCCGACCAGGCGCACGCCGTTGGCGATCAGCGCCGAGGCGAGCGTGTCGCCGGCATGGCCATGATAGCGCCGGCCGTCGAAATGGAAGGCGATCTCCCTGTCGCGCTGGACAAGGCCGCCCTCGGCCAGGCGGTTCGGCTGGCCGCCGCTCATCGGCCGCCCTCGTCGGCAACCGGGGCCGGGCGCCGCGCCAGCGTGTGCTCGGCGGCGGTGACGGCGCCGCGCACCTCATGCGTCAGCGTGTTGCGTTCCACCACGATCCACGAACGGCAGCCCATCTCGTGGTACCAGTGCTCCTTGTGCCAGCCGGCCGGGTTGGCGCGCAGATGCACGAATTCGTGGAAGGCGCGCTGCGCGCCGGGTGCCTCCGCGTCCGGCCGCACCACATTGGCGTCGCCGCGATAGACGAACTCGCTGTGGTCGCGTTCGCCGCACAGGGGACAGGGAAGCCTCATCGCGCCTTCCCCCGCATCAATGCAGGTTGGGCTGGGCGCCGTGGCCCAGTTCGTCGATGACGTGGCCGGTCTCGAAACGGTCGAGCCGGTAGGCGGTGGCCACCTCGTGCGGCTGGTCGCGGGCGATCAGATGGGCGAAGCAGTATCCGGAGGCCGGCGTCGCCTTGAAGCCGCCATAGCACCAGCCGCAATTGAGGTAGAGCCCGTCGATCGGCGTGCGGTCGATGATCGGCGAACCGTCCATCGACATGTCCATGACGCCGCCCCAGGAGCGCAGTATGCGTGCCCGCCCCAGCATCGGCATCATCGCCATGCCGATTTCGCAGACATGCTCGACCATCGGCAGGTTGCCGCGCTGCGCATAGGAATTATAGCCGTCGATGTCGCCGCCGAACACCAGCCCGCCCTTGTCGGACTGGCTGATGTAGAAATGGCCGAGGCCGTAGGAAACGACGCCGGGCAGGATCGGCTTCAGCCCCTCGGTGACGAAGGCCTGCAGCACGTGGCTTTCGATCGGCAGGCGCAGGCCGGCCTTGTCCATCACCCGCGTCGTCGAGCCGGCGACGGCGACACCCACCTTCCTGGCCTTGATCGTCCCTCGGGTGGTCTCCACGCCCCTGATGGAGCCGCCCTCGACCAGGAAGCCGGTCACTTCGCAGTTCTGGATCAGGTCGACGCCGCGGCTGTCGGCGCCGCGCGCATAGCCCCAGGCGACCGCGTCGTGGCGGGCGGTGCCGGCACGTCGTTGCAGCAGCCCGCCCTGGATCGGAAAGCGCACGTCGTTGAACTCCAGGAACGGGCACAGGCGCCTGACCGCCGCCTGGTCGAGCAGTTCGGCGTCGACGCCCTCGAGCCGCATGGCGTTGCCGCGCCGGGCGTAGGCGTCGCGCTGGGCGTCATTGTGGAAGAGGTTCAGGACGCCGCGCTGCGAGAACATGGCGTTGTAGTTGAGGTCCTGCTCCAGCCCTTCCCACAGCTTGAGCGAGAACTCGTAGAACGGCTCGTTGCCGGGCAGCAGGTAGTTCGAGCGCACGATTGTGGTGTTGCGGCCGATATTGCCGGAACCAAGCCAGCCCTTCTCGACAACCGCGACATTGGCGAGGCCGAATTCCCTGGCGAGATAGTAGGCGGTCGACAGACCGTGCCCGCCGCCGCCGACGACGACGACGTCGTATTCGGGTTTCGGCTCCGGCTCGCGCCAGACCGGCGTCCAGTTCTTCTGCCCCGAAAAGGCGTTCACGAGGAGAGACAACGCCGAATAGCGCATGCGGACTTTCCGAACCCCCGGGGTGAAGCAGACGCGACAATAGCAACAATGGCGACCGACCCGTCAATGGGCTGGCCGGATTCGGCCGTTTTGCGACAGGAATCGGCCAGCCGCGGCGGCGGCGCCGCGGCGCATGCGGCCAATTTGCCCCTTTGAACCGTCCGCGCCCTCATGTAGATGCGGGCCAGTGACGGGGAGTCCCGATGAACAAGCAGCAGCGCCAGGACATTCACAATTCCGATGTTCCGGAACTGTGCCGTTCATGCGAGGCGCGCCACGGCGGCATCTGCGGCGCCCTGTCGACCGACCAGCTCATCAGGTTGAACAAGCATTCCTCGCAGCGGACCATCGCGCTCGGCCACGAGATTGTCGGCGACGAGCAGGAGGTGTCCCACTACGCCGCAATCCTGGCCGGCGTGGTCAAGCTCGCCAAGACGATGGCCGACGGCCGCCAGCAGATTGTCGGATTGCAGTTCGCGCCCGATTTCCTCGGCCGGCCGTTCCGCTCGGCCAGTCACGTCGCCGCCGAGGCCGCGTCCGAGGTGCGCCTGTGCATGTTCCCGAGAACCGTGATCGAGGCCATGGTGCGCGAGCAGCCTGAACTCGAGCACCGCCTGCTCCAGCAGACTCTCAAGGAGCTCGACGAGGCGCGCGAATGGATGCTGACGCTCGGCCGCAAGACGGCGACCGAGAAGGTGGCGAGCTTCCTCTACCTGATCGCGCGCAACATCGACCCCGAGGCCGAGGTCGATGCGGGCGGCACCGTCACCTTCGACATGCCATTGACGCGCGCCGACATCGCCGACTTCCTCGGCCTGACCATCGAGACCGTCAGCCGGCAGTTGACCCGGCTGCGCAAGGCCGGGGTCATCGCGATCGAGAACAACCGCCACGTCACCGTGCCGAGCCTCAAGCGCCTGCAGCGAATGGCTGGCAGCTGACCGGCGGCATCAAACCCCGGCCGAATGGCGTGCCTGGCCGCGACCGAGATAGGCGTCGAACCAGGAGGCGATGGTACGCGTGAATGGCCGGCCGGCCCCGGTGATGACGAAACGGTCGCCTTCGCGCACGAAATAGCCGTCGCGATCGGCCTCCGCCCGTGCCCGCGCCTCGGCGATGACCGGTCGCGCCGCCGCGCCGTGGCGCGCGGCCAGTTCGTCGCCCGAAAAGCCGAATTCGCACATCAGCCGCTCGATGACATGGCCGCGCACCCGGTCGTCGGCGCTGAAGGCGATGCCGCGGGCGATCGGCAGCTCGTCGCGCGAGACTGCGGCCATGTAGTTGCCCGTCGCCGTGATGTTCTGCGCATGGCCGGACGGCAGCCGTCCGATCGCCGACGCGCCCAGCCCGATCAGCGTCTCGCACGGGTCGTCGGTATAGCCCTGGAAGTTGCGACGCAGCCGGCCTTCGGCCGCCGCCCGCGCCAGCGAATCGCCCGGCCTGGCGAAGTGATCGATGCCGATGGCGACATAGCCGGCCTGCACCAGCAGCGCTTCGGCGAGCCGCGCCTGCGCGAAGCGCTCGGCGAGGTCGGGCAGGGCGGCGTCGTCGATCATGCGCTGATGCGGCTTCAGCCACGGCACATGCGCATAGCCGAACAGGGCGATGCGGTCCGGTTCCAGCGACACGACCTGTTCGATCGTCCGCTCCAGCGTCGCGCGCGTCTGGAAGGGCAGGCCGTAGAGTGCGTCGATGTTGAGCGAGGTGATCCCGGCCGCCCGCAGCCTTTGGGCGACGGCGGCCGTGTCGGCGAAGGTCTGGATGCGGTTGATCGCCCGCTGCACGCGGGGATCGAAATCCTGCACGCCGATGCTCGCCCGGTTCATGCCGAGCGCCTTGAGGCCGTCGATCGAGCCCTCGCCGATGTCGGACGGATCGATCTCGACACTGATGCGCGCTTGCGCCGTCAGCTCGAAATGGCGGCGCAGCGTTTCACCGAGCGCGGCGAGGTCGCCGGGCTCGATCATGCTGGGCGAGCCGCCGCCCAGGTGCAGTTCGCCGAGCGTGAGCCGGCCGCCGGCCGCCGCCCCGACAAGGCCGATCTCAGACTGCAGCGCCGCGAGATAGCGTCGCACCGGCTCGTAGCGCCGCGTCTGCTTGGTGTGGCAGCCGCAGAACCAGCACAGCCGGTCGCAGAACGGGATGTGCACATAGACCGAGACCGGCGTCGCCGCCGGCAGTTCGGCCAGCCATCGGCGATAGCACCCGCCGTCGATGCCGTCGTGAAAATGCGGCGCCGTCGGATAGCTCGTGTAGCGCGGCACCGGCGCGCCGAACCGGGCGACCGCATCGGCGAGCCGTGCCGGCGCGTTCACCGGTCGCTCCCGAGGGCCGAGCGCAGGATCGGCACCAGATGCTCGCGCTCGAAGGCGACATGCCGGCGCAGACCTTCGAAAAAGCCGCGCAGCAGGTAGCCGGTCGCCTCGGCGTTGCGGTTGCCGACGCACATGCCCCAGTCGGTCAGCACGGCCGCCACCTCCTCGGCATAGCTTTCGTCTTCCCAGTGCTCGTAGCGCAGCCGTTCGAGGCTGTCGCAGAGTTCCCGGTCATCGCAACGCAGGCGGAGCAATACCGGCCACAGCTGCGCTTCCTCGAACTCGTGCGCTCCCCTGAGGATGCCGTTCACGGTGCGCGCTGCCGCCAGGCATTCGCGCGGACCGGCACGCTCGGGCAGCGAATCGGCGATTGCCTCTAGGTCGTCGCACAAGCGCAGCTTGGCCGCGTGATGCGCCACGAACAGTCCCAGCAATTCCTCCAGTTCCCCGCTCTCCGCCGTCAGATGCTGCCCGGCCCCGTCACCATGGTACGGCGCTTTGGCTGTCATGGATGTCCCGAAACTGCGCTGGCTGCCGGCCGCCTCGATGTGCCGGACGACCTTGTCCTCGATCATGGCACCAACCTCTCACCGGCTCATCCGATTGACCTTGACTTAGATCAAGGCGAGGCCGCTGCCATGCGACGATGGTCCGTGCCGTCGGCGCCGGGGACAGCTCTGCCGTGTCATTCATTCACGCCCTTTCTCCCCGGTGGTGCCAAAGGGGACCGGCACCTCGCCGGACTGATCCGAGGATTTGAATCATGAGAAATGCAGCCGAATCGATCGTCCTGACGCTGGCCGCCTTCGTCGCCCTGCTGGGCGTGGCCTTCGCCCAGGACGACCTGTTCCGCATCCATGCCTGGGTGCTGTTCTTCGTCCTGGCGGCAAGCGCCATCTTCATGTTCCGCCGCGTCATCGTCGCGCCGGCCGCGGCCGTCGACCAGTCGCAGTATCTGGACGGGCCGATCCGCTATGGTGCCATCGCCACGCTGTTCTGGGGCATCGCCGGTTTCCTGATCGGCGTGCTCATCGCCAGCCAGCTCGCCTGGCCCGATCTCAACTTCGAACCCTGGTTCAATTTCGGTCGCCTGCGGCCGTTGCACACCTCGGCCGTCATCTTCGCCTTCGGCGGCAATGCGCTCATCGCCACTTCGTTCTACGTCGTGCAGCGCACCAGCCGGGCGCGCCTGTTCGGCGGCAACCTCGCCTGGTTCGTGTTCTGGGGCTATCAGCTGTTCATCGTGTTGGCGGCCACGGGCTATCTGCTCGGCATCACCCAGAGCCGCGAATATGCCGAGCCCGAATGGTATGTCGACCTATGGCTGACCATCGTCTGGGTCGCCTATCTCGTCGTCTTCCTCGGCACGATCTTCAAGCGCAAGGAACCCCACATCTACGTCGCGAACTGGTTCTACCTGTCGTTCATCGTCACCATCGCGATGCTGCACGTCGTCAACAATCTGACGATGCCGGTTTCCCTGCTCGGCGCCAAGAGCTACTCGGCCTTCGCCGGCGTGCAGGATGCGCTGACGCAATGGTGGTACGGCCACAACGCGGTGGGCTTCTTCCTCACCGCCGGCTTCCTCGGCATGATGTACTATTTCGTGCCCAAGCAGGCCAACCGCCCGATCTATTCCTACCGGCTGTCGATCGTCCATTTCTGGGCGCTGATCTTCCTCTACATCTGGGCCGGACCGCATCACCTGCACTACACCGCCCTGCCCGACTGGGCGCAGACGCTGGGCATGGTGTTCTCGGTCATGCTGTGGATGCCCTCCTGGGGCGGCATGATCAACGGGCTGATGACGCTGTCGGGCGCCTGGGACAAGATCCGCACCGACCCGATCATCCGCATGATGGTCATCGCGGTGGCCTTCTACGGCATGTCGACCTTCGAAGGTCCGATGATGTCGATCAAGGCGGTCAATTCGCTCAGCCACTACACTGACTGGACCATCGGCCATGTCCATTCCGGCGCGCTGGGCTGGGTTGGCATGATCTCCTTCGGCGCCGTCTACTACCTCGTGCCGAAGCTGTGGGGGCGCGACCGCCTCTATTCGCTGAGGATGGTCAACTGGCACTTCTGGCTCGCCACGCTCGGCATCGTCGTCTACGCGGCGGTGATGTGGGTGAGCGGCATCATGCAGGGCCTGATGTGGCGCGAATACGACGCCGACGGCTTCCTCGTCTATTCCTTCGCCGAGTCCGTCGCCGCCATGTACCCCTACTACGTGATGCGCATGCTCGGCGGCCTGCTCTACCTCATCGGCGCACTGGTCATGGCCTTCAACATCGCCATGACCATCCTGGGCCACCAGCGCGCCGAACGGCCGCTGGGCGCCCCGGCGCTGCAGCCTGCCCAGTAAGGAGGCACGATCCATGTCCATCATCGACAAGCACAAGAAGATCGAGACCAACGCCACCCTACTGCTGGTGCTGTCGCTCGCGGTCGTCAGCGTCGGCGGCATCGTCGAGATCGCTCCGCTGTTCTACCTCGACAACACCATCGAGAAGGTGGAGGGCATGCGGCCCTACTCGCCGCTGGAGCTGGCCGGTCGCAACATCTACATCCGCGAGGGCTGCTATGTCTGCCACAGCCAGATGATCCGGCCGTTCCGCGACGAGGTGGAGCGCTACGGCCACTACAGCCTGGCGGCCGAGTCCATGTACGACCACCCCTTCCAGTGGGGTTCCAAGCGGACGGGACCGGATCTCGCCCGTGTCGGCGACCGCTACTCCAACGCCTGGCATGTCCAGCATCTCATCGAGCCGCGCTCGGTCGTGCCCGAATCGGTCATGCCGAGCTACCGCTTCCTCGCCGAAACGCCGCTCGCGATCACCGACATCGCCGGCCACCTGCGGGCGAACCGCGCGGTCGGTGTTCCCTATACCGACGAGATGATCGAGAACGCCGCCGCCGACCTCGCCGCCCAGGCCGATCCCGACGCCGATACGTCGGGGCTGGAGGAGCGCTATCCGAAGGTCAAGCTCAGCGATTTCGACGGCGACCCGACCCGCCTGACCGAGATGGACGCGCTCGTCGCCTATCTGCAGATGCTGGGCACGCTGGTCGACTTCTCGGCCTACGACGCCGAACAGAACTACCGCTAGGGGGACTGTCATGGATTACGACACGCTGCGCCACTTCGCCGACACCTACTGGCTGGCGTTCATGTTCATCCTCTTCGTCGGCATCGTCGCCTGGGCCTTCCGACCCGGCGGCAGGAAATCGGCCGACGAGGCCGCCCGGATTCCGCTCAAGGAGGACTGACCATGAGCAGCAAGGAAATCGATGCCATCTCCGGCACCGAGACCACCGGCCACGAATGGGACGGCATCAAGGAGTTGAACACCCCCTTGCCGCGCTGGTGGCTGTGGACGTTCTACATCACCATTATCTGGGCGCTCGGCTACACCATCGCCTATCCGGCCTGGCCGCTGATCTCGACCAACACCAAGGGCCTGCTCGGCTATTCGAGCCGCGCCGACGTGGCCAGGGAGCTTGCCGCCGCCGAGGCGGGCCGGGCGAGCGTCCTGCAGCGCATCGCCGAGACCGACATCGCCGGCATCGCCGCCGACGAGGAGCTGTCCCGCTTCGCCGTGGCCGCCGGTCGCTCGGCCTTCAAGGTCTACTGCTCGCAATGTCACGGCTCCGGCGCCCAGGGCGCGCCGGGCTATCCCAACCTCAACGACGACGACTGGCTGTGGGGCGGCACTCTCGACGACATCTTCCTGACGATCAACCACGGCGTCCGCTTCGACGCCGATGATGACACCCGCATCTCCGAGATGCCGGCGTTCGGTCGCGACGAACTGCTCGAACCCGGCCAGATCAGTGCGGTGGCCAACTTCGTCCTGTCGCTGTCCGGCAAGGATCACGACGCGGCGCAGGTGGAGGAGGGCAAGACCGTCTACGCCGAAAACTGCGCTTCCTGCCACGGCGACGACGGCACCGGCCTGGCGGAGTTCGGCGCGCCGAACCTCGCTGACGCCATCTGGCTCTACGGCGACACCATGGAGGCGGTCGTCGCCCAGATCAGCGGCCCGCAGCATGGCGTCATGCCGGCCTGGGGGACACGGCTCGGCGAAACGACTGTCAAGCAGCTCGCCGTCTACGTTCACAGTCTCGGCGGCGGCGAATAGCCGGCCAAAGAGGCGCAACCGAGGCCCGGTCCGCCGGGCCTCTTTGCTTTTGCGGGCGCCCGGTCTTGACTTGAATCAACGCGGGGGGCGCGCGAGCGCCTATCTAGACGGGGTGGCTGTGCAAGGGGCGCCGGCGCGACACCGATCCGCCGGGCCCGACGGGAAACCGGAACAATGAATGTGATCGAGCAGCAGAACACCGCGCAGTTCGAGGTCGAGGCGATCAATCGCCGCGACCGCCAGACCCCGCTCTACGCCGCCCGCCAGAAAATCCACCCCAAGCGCGCCGAGGGCACCTTCCGGCGGCTCAAATGGCTGGTGATGTTCGTCACGCTGGGCATCTACTACGCCGCGCCGTGGCTGCGCTGGGACCGCGGACCGTACGCGCCCGACCAGGCGATCCTCGTCGATCTCTATCATCGTCGCTTCTACTTCTTCTTCATCGAGATCTGGCCGCAGGAATTCTACTACGTCGCCGGCTTGCTGGTGATGGCCGGCGTCGGCCTGTTCCTGGTCACCTCCTCGGTCGGCCGCGCCTGGTGCGGTTACACCTGCCCGCAGACGGTGTGGGTCGATCTGTTCCTGTGGGTCGAGCGCTTCGTCGAGGGCGACCGCAACGCCCGCATCAAGCTCGACGCCGCGCCGTGGTCGGCGGCCAAGGTCGCCAGGCGCACGGTCAAGCACGCGACCTGGCTCGCCATCTCGGTGGCCACCGGCGGCGCCTGGATATTCTACTTCGCCGACGCGCCGACGCTGGCGCGCGATGTGGTCAGCGGCACCGCGCCCGGCATCGCCTACATGACCATCGCCGTGCTGACCTCGACCACCTACGTGCTGGGCGGGTTCATGCGCGAGCAGGTGTGTATCTACATGTGCCCGTGGCCGCGCATCCAGGCGGCCATGCTCGACGAGAACTCGCTCACCGTCACCTACAACGACTGGCGCGGCGAGCCGCGCTCGCGCCACGCCAAGAAGATGGCCGCCGAGGGCCGCCCGATCGGTGACTGCGTCGACTGCAACGCCTGCGTCGTCGTCTGCCCGATGGGCATCGACATCCGCGACGGCCAGCAGCTCGAATGCATCACCTGCGCGCTGTGCATCGACGCCTGCGACGGCATCATGGACAAGCTCGGCAGGGAACGCGGCCTGATCTCCTATGCCACGCTCGCCGACTACAACCGCAACATGGCGATCGCCGCGCCGGCCGGCACGATCGACCCGACCATCGCCCGCGACGGGGAGGGCCGGCTCAACTCCTCATTCCGCAAGACGACCTGGCGGTCGATCCTGCGCTACCGTACCGGCCTGTATTTCGCCGTATGGGCGCTGATCGGGCTCGTCATGCTCTACGCGCTGATGCACCGCTCCCGCCTCGACATCAACGTCCTGCGCGACCGCAATCCGGTCTTCGTGCAATTGTCCGACGGCTCGATCCGCAACGGCTTTACCGTGAAAATCCTCAACATGATGCCCGAGCCACGCACGATCGGCATCTCGCTGGACGGCCTGCCGGCCGCGCAGATGACGCTCGCCGACAGCTCGCAGGGTCCCTCCAACCTGCTGTTCTTCGAGGCCGAGCCGGACAAGCTCAAGGTCGTCAAGGTGTTCGTCCGCGCCGATCCCGACATTCTCGGCAATGGCAGTCACGACTTCTCCTTCGTTGCCCAGGACATGACCGGTTCGGAGACGGCACGCTATGCGGCGAAGTTCGAGACCGGGAGGAACCAATGAACGGGCGGTCGCAAGGCCGGTTCACCGGCTGGCATATGCTGGGCGTGATGGTCGCCTTCTTCGGCACCGTGATCACGGTCAACCTGACCATGGCCGTGTTCGCCGCCACGAGCTGGACCGGACTGATAACGCGCGATTCCTATCTCGCGGGCCAGTCGCACAACGCCGAACTCGCGCAGGCGCGCCGCCAGGACGCCCTCGGCCTTTCCGGCACGCTCGCCATCGATCCCTCGGCGGTCGAGTTCCGCTTCGTCGACCGCGCCGGCCAACCGGTCATTGTCGATGACGTCGCGGTCAAGCTCGGCCGGCCCGCCACCGACGCCGACGATCGCGTCGTAGCGCTCGACTATGTCGGCGCCGGCCTCTACCGTTCCGCCACCACGCTGGCGCCGGGCCAGTGGCAGGCCGACCTGACGGCGACGCTGGCCGACGGCGCCCGCTGGCGCAGGATCTGGCGCCTCCATCTGAGCGAGGACGCCGACCGATGAGCTGCTGCGCGCCGGGAGCCGAGGTCGGACTGGCCGGCAACGCGGCCATCTCCCGCGACGAGACCCTGCTCGCCAGTCGCGACCTCGGCGACGGCTCCGTGCAAACCGTCCTCAACGTGCCGGATGCCCATTGCGGCGCCTGCATCACGGCAATCGAGACCACGGTCGGCGGTCTTGCCGGCGTCGAGACGGCGCGGCTCAACCTTTCGACCCGCCGGCTGACCATCAACTGGCGTCCCGACCGCCTCGACCCGTCGTGCATTTTCGCGGCGCTGGCCGCCGCCGGCTATCGCAGTCTGCTCGCCGACCCCGCGCAGGACGGGTCCGATCCCGTGCTGCGCGAACTGCTGATCGCCCTGGCCGTGGCCGGCTTTGCCGCCGGCAACATCATGCTGCTGTCGGTTTCCGTCTGGTCGGGCGCCGAAGGGGCGACGCGCGACCTGTTCCACTGGGTCTCGGCGCTGATCGCCCTGCCGGCGATCGCCTTCGCCGGCCGGCCGTTCTTCCGCCCGGCGCTTGCCGGACTGCGCGCCCGCCGCCTCAACATGGACGTGCCGATCTCGCTCGGCGTCACGCTGGCGGCGCTGATGAGCCTCTACGAGACCGCCACGCACGGCCCGCACGCCTATTTCGACGCCGCCGTGACGCTCCTGTTCTTCCTCCTGGTCGGCCGTACCCTCGACCACTTCATGCGCGAGCGGGCGCGCAGCGCAGTGCGCGCGCTCGGCCGGTTGGCGCCGGGCGGCGCCGTGGTCGTCGACCCCGGCGGCTCGCGCCGGTTCGTGGCGCTCGCCGAAATCCGGCCCGGCATGCGCCTGCATGTGCCCGCCGGTGAACGCCTGCCGGTCGACGCCGTCATCCGCTCCGGCGCGGGCGAACTGGACTTCTCGATCGTCAACGGCGAGAGCGCGCCCGTCGCCGCCCGCCCCGGCCTGGCGGTGCCCGCCGGCGTGATGAACCTGTCCGGCCCGATCGAGGCCGAGGCGAAAGCGCGCGCCGCCGACTCCTTCGTCGCCGAGATGGTGCGCATGATGGAGGCGGCCGAGTCCTCGCGCGCCGGCTTTCGCCAGCTCGCCGACCGCATGGCGCAGAACTACGCTCCCGTCGTCCACATCATGGCACTTGGCACCTTCCTGTTCTGGCTCGCCATGGGCGCCGGCTGGCACATGGCGACGCTGACGGCGATCACCGTGCTCATCATCACCTGCCCGTGCGCGCTGGCGCTGGCCGTGCCGATCGTCCAGGTCGTCGCCGCCGGCCGCCTGTTCCGTGACGGCGTCATGGTTCGCAGCGGTGCCGCGCTCGAGAAGCTCGCCGATGCCGACCGGGCGGTGTTCGACAAGACCGGCACGCTGACCGCCGGCCGCCCGGTGCTGGTCGACGCCGGTCGTGTCGACCTCGGCGACCTGGCGCTCGCCGCCACGCTGGCCCGGGCCAGCCGGCATCCGTTCTCGCAGGCGATCGCCGCCGCCGGCGACGGACTGCCCGCCGCCGACATCGGCACCATCCGCGAGATCGCCGGATGCGGCCTGGAAGGCACGCTCGACGGCCGGATCGTGCGCCTCGGCCAGGCCGGCTGGGCCGCCGCCGGCACGCTGCGGGACCACGGCGAGGGCGGGGTCGCGCTGGCGGTCGACGGCAGCGTTCGCGCCCGCTTCGATTTCGCCGACGCCCTGCGCGAGGGCGCCGCCGAGGCGCTGGCGGCGCTGCGGGCGGCCGGTATCGACAGCGAAATCCTGTCGGGCGATGAGGAGCGGCGCGTGGCCGCCCTTGCCGGCCGCCTCAAGGTCGCGCGCTGGCAGGCGCGGGCGACGCCCGCCGTCAAGCTGGCGCGCCTGGCGGAACTGGCCGGCGCCGGTCACCGCCCGCTGATGGTCGGCGACGGCATCAACGACGCCCCCGCACTCGCCGCCGCCCATGTCTCCTTCGCGCCCGCGAGCGCCGCCGATGTCGGCCGCAGCGCCGCCGACTTCGTCTTCCTCAAGAACGACCTGCGCGCCATCCCCCGGACGGTCGCCGTCGCGCGGCGGGCGCGGCGTTTCATCCTTGAGAATTTCGGCCTTGCCATCGCCTACAACCTGGTTGCCGTGCCGATCGCGATGGCCGGCTACGCCACCCCGCTCATCGCGGCGGTGGCGATGTCGTCGTCCTCGATCCTGGTGACGCTGAACGCGCTGCGGCTCAACCTCGGCGCGGCTGACCGTCCCGGCCATGCGACTCGCCAACGCGCCGACGCCACCCTGGCCGTCGCCTCCGGCGGAAGGCGGCCATGAACCTGCTGTTGTTCCTGATTCCGATCGCGCTCTTTCTCGGCGCTCTGGGGCTCGCGGCCTTCATCTGGTCGCTGAAAAGCGGCCAGTACGACGATCTCGACGGCGCCGCCTGGCGCGTATTGGAGGACGACGAGGACGAGGCGCCGCGCGGCCCGGCTCAGCGCAACAGGGTGCGCTGAACGTCCTGCGGCTCGATCACGCCGCAGATGGCGTCGTCATGGCTGACATAGACCGGCAGGCCGGTCTGAAGCTGGATTTCCATCACCTTCCTGAGCGGCGTGTCGGGATCGACCACCGGCGCCTTGGTTTCGCCCCTGGCCCGGCGCGAGGCCGGCCGCATGGCGTCGGAGGCGGTGCACACCGCGAGCGGGTTCATGTGGGCGACGAAATCGCGCACATAGTCGCTGGCCGGATTGTTGAGGATTTCCTTGGCGGTGCCGCACTGGATGATGCGCCCGCCCTCCATGATGGCGATGCGGGTGCCGATCTTGATCGCCTCGTCGAGGTCGTGGCTGACGAAGATGATGGTGCGTTTGAGCCGCTTCTGCAGGTCGATCAGTTCGTCCTGCAGGCGGGCGCGGATCAGCGGGTCGAGCGCCGAGAAGGGCTCGTCCATCAGCAGGATCGGCGCCTCGGTGGCAAAGGCGCGCGCCAGGCCGACGCGCTGCTGCATGCCGCCCGACAATTCCTGCACGCGCTTGTCGGCCCAGTCGGACAGGCCGACCAGCTCCAGCTGGTCGGCCACCCGGTCGTGGATGGCGCGCTTGCCGAGGCCGGCCAGTTCGAGGCCAAAACCGATATTGTCGGCGACGCTGCGCCAAGGCAGCAGACCGAACTGCTGGAACACCATCGATACGGTGCGCCGGCGCATCTCGCGCAGTTCGGCGGCGTTGCAGGCATGCGGGTCGACCCAGCGGCCGCCGCTCCTGACCTCGACCTTGCCGCGGATGACCGGGTTCAGGCCGTTGACGGCGCGCAGCAGCGTCGACTTGCCCGAGCCCGACAGCCCCATCAGCACCAGCGTCTCGCCCTCGTGGACGTCGAGTTCGGCGCCGGCGACGCCGAGAATCTGGCCGGTCGCCTCCTGGATCTCCTGGCGGCTCCTGCCCTCGTCGATCAGCGCAAGCGCGTCGCGCGGGCGGTTGCCGAAGATGATGTCGACCTTCTCGAACCTGACCACCGGCGCGTTCACTGGCCGGACTCCCGCTTGCCTTCGTGGCGCAGGAAACGGTCGAGCACGATGGCGACCAGCACGATCATCGCGCCGGCCTCGAAGCCCTTGGCGATGTTGACCGAGTTGAGCGCGCGCAGCACGGGTACGCCGAGACCGGGCGCGCCGACCAGCGCGGCGATCACCACCATCGACAGCGACAGCATGATCGTCTGGGTAAGCCCGGCCATGATGTTGGGCAGCGCCCACGGCAGCTCGACCTTCCACAAGAGCTGGCGCGGCGTGGCGCCGAAGGCCTGGCCCGCCTCGACCAGCTGACGCGGCGTCGACTTGACGCCGAGCTCGGTTAGCCGGATCGGTGCCGGGACGGCGAAGATGACCGTGGCGATCAGTCCCGGCACCATGCCGAGGCCGAACAGGATCAGCACCGGGATCAGGTAGACGAAGGTCGGCATCGTCTGCATCAGGTCGAGGATCGGCCGGATGAACGCCGACAGGCGCGGCCGGTGGGCGGCGGCGACGCCGACCGGCACGCCGATCGCCATGCACACGGCCGCCGCCGCCAGCACCAGCGACAGCGTCTCCGTCGTCTCCTTCCAGTAGCCCTGGTTGACGATGACGAGGAGCGCGGCCGCGACGAACAGCGGGAACAGCAGGTTGCGCCGCAGCCACCACGCCAGCACGGTGGCAACCGCCACGACGATGAGCGGATGCGGCGTTTGCAGGCACCACAGCAGCGCGTCGATCATCACCTGGAGGACGGTCGACAGCCAGTCGAAGAAGAAGCCGCCATTGGCGATCAGCCAGTCGACCCCGGCCTTGGCCCACGCGCCGAGGGGAATCCGGTTGCCGGTGATCCAGGCGAGGACGTTGTCCATCATTGCGGGTCTGCCAGTCGGCATGCGGGGAGCGGCACCGGGCGGCCGCTCCCGGCCCGGCCTACATGCCGAGCGCCGACTTGACCGCGGCCATGGCGTCGCCGCCGTCTCTGGCCGTCACGCCGTCGAGCCAGGGGCCGATCGCGTCGGGATGAGCCTTGAGCCAGTCGGCCGCCGCCGCCTCGGGCTCCTTGCCGTCGTTGAGGATGGCACCCATGATCTCGTTTTCCATGGCCAGCGTGAACGCCATGTTGGTGACCAGCTTGCCGGCATTGGGGCATTCGGCCGTCCAGCCGGCGCGCACATTGGTGTAGACGGTGGCGCCGCCGAGATCGGGACCGAAGAAGTCGTCGCCGCCGGTCAGATAGGTCAGCGCGAAATTGGCGTTCATCGGGTGCGGCTCCCAGCCGAGGAACACGATCGGCTCGCTGGCCCGCTCGGCGCGGGCGACCTGGGCGAGCATGCCCTGCTCGGAGGATTCGACCAGTTCGAAGCCCTTGAGGCCGAAGGCGTCGCCTTCGATCATGTCGAGGATCAGCCGGTTGCCGTCATTGCCCGGCTCGATGCCGTAGATCTTGCCGCCGAGCGCGTCCTTCTGCGTGGCGACGTCGGCGAAGTCCTTGATGCCCAGTTCGGCGCCCTTGGCGTTGGTAGCGAGCGTGTACTTGGCGCCTTCCAGGTTGACCCCCGTCGACTCGACCGACTTGTCGTCGAGATAGGGCCGCACATCGGCCTCCATCGTCGGCATCCAGTTGCCGAGGAAGACGTCGATGTCCTTGTTCTTCAGCGACGCGTAGGTGACCGGCACCGACAGCACCTTGATGTCGGTCTCGTAGCCGAGCGCCTTCAGCAGGAACGTCGTCACCGCGGTGGTGGCGGTGATGTCGGTCCAGCCGACATCCGAAAAGCGCACCGGCGAGCACGAATCGGGGTCGGCGGCGCGGGCGGGCATGGCGAGCGCGCCGGCCAGAAGGGCCGCCGCGGCAAGGCCGGTCAGAACGGTTCTGGAACGCATGGCTTTCTCCCTTGATGATGGTCTTGTCATCGCCTCGGACTGGTCGGTCCGGCCGGTTTGGCCGAATGGGTAGCATGGGCCGGCGGCGATGGAAACGCGCTTCGTCCCTCCCCGGCGCGCCGCAGGATCATCGCGTTGGCGTCGGTCACGGCGAAGGCGGGAACCGGCCCGGCCGGCGTCGTGCCGGTGCCGGGCGCGTCGGCGAGCGCTTCGTGCAGCGAGACGAAGCCGGCTGCGGGCGCGGTCAGCGCCGCGAAATGCGGGACCAGCTCGTCCGGCCATTCCTGGTTGTTGTTGAGGCACAGAATGCCGCCTGGCGCGGTCAGTTCGGCCAGCCGAGCGACCAGCGCCGGGCGCGCCTTTTCCGGCAGGTGCATGAGCAGGTTCAGGCACACGACCATGTCGTATGGCTTGCCGGGTGCGAAGGTCAGCACATCGGCGGGATCAAGCACGCGGACATGCGCCATGACGCTGGCGTCGACCTCGACGAAGCCGTCGTCGGCTTCGCGCAGCGCCGGCGCGAAGGCGGTCAGGTCGTCGGGGAAGAACAGGCGCGGATAGACACCGGAGCGGGCGAGCGCCGTCGCCTTGGCCGAGATGTCGAAGCCCTCGATGGTGACCGAGCGGGCCTGAAACAGCCCCGCCTCGAGCCCGGCAATGGCGAGGCTCACCGCTTCGAGCCCCACCGACAGCGGCACGATGAGTACCCGGATCTGCGCCTCGGCCGGGAACTGGCCGAGCAGCGCGACCAGCGTCGCCATGAGGCGCGGATAGCGCCGGAAGCCGGTATTGGCCATGAATTCGCGCATGCCCGCCGCGTCGCGGTCGGTGACATAGAGCTTGACGCCGGAATCAGGCCGGCCCGGGCGGGTGCGGATGCGAACGTCCTGCTCCCAGTCGGGCCGTCGCGGCGCGCCGGCGGCTGCATGCCTGGCTGTGACCATGTTCCCCGAACAGCGCCCGCGGCTTGCTGAGGGCAGTTCCCCCGCCATTGCCGTGGCACGCCCGCTTTTTTGATTGCCAGTTGCCTGAATAGTGCCTATTTTTTGATTGACCCGTCAATCAAAAAATGTCGCGAGGTTGCCATGCCCAGGATCGGGGCCGAGCCGTTGCGCCGCCAGTCGCTGATCGACGCGGCGATCGCCACGATTGGCGAACAGGGTTCGCTCGACGTTTCGGTAAAGCGGATCGCCGGCCGCGCCGGCATGTCGCCGGCGCTCGCCTTTCACTATTTCGGCGACAAGGACGAGATCATCCTTGCGACCATGCGCCACCTGCTGCGCGAGTTCTCGCGCCAGGTGACGGAAGGCCTCAAGCACGCCGACGGGCCGCGCGGCCGCGTCGAGGCGGTCATCGAGGCGAGCTTCGGCGCCGACCAGTTCGCCCGCACCACCATCGCCGCCTGGCTGGTCTTCTACCTGCATGCCTATTCCTCGCCGCCGGCCGCCCGCCTGCTCGGCATTTATACGCGGCGTCTGCGTTCCAACCTGGTCGACGCCCTGCGCCAGCTGCTGCCCGTGGCCGAGGCGGCGGTCGCCGCCGAGACGCTGGCCGCGATCATCGACGGGCTCTATGTCCGCCACGCCCTGCGCACCGGCGGGCCGGACGCCGGCAAGGCGATCCGCATATGCCGCACGTGCCTCGACCGCCACCTCGGACTTGCCGAAGGAGAACGCGCATGAACACGGTCACCGTGCGGGCCGGCGGCATTTCCGCGCTGCCGGCCGGCAGCCAGTTCATCGACGGCGCGTTCGGCCATGGCGGCGGCGAGCCGATGCCCGATGTCTACCCGGCGACGGGCGAGGTCTTCGCCGAACTCCGCTGGTCGGACGAGGCCGACCTCGATCGCGCCGTCGCCGCCGCCCGGCGTGGCCACGAGACCTGGCGCCGGACGGCTCCCTCCGCCCGCGCCCGGGTCCTTGCCCGCGCCGCGGCCATCCTGCGCTCGCGCAACCGCGAGATCGCCACGCTGGAGACGCTCGACACCGGCAAGCCGCTGGCCGAAACGCTGGTCGTCGACGTCATCTCGGGCGCCGACTGCCTCGACTATTTCGCCGCCCAGGCGGCGACCCTGACCGGCGAATATGTCGGCTTCTCCGGCGAGGAGGGCGACTGGGGCTACACCCGGCGCGAGCCGCTCGGCATATGCGGCCTCATCGGCGCCTGGAACTATCCGCTGCAGATCGCCTGCTGGAAGGCTGCGCCGGCGCTTGCCTGCGGCAATGCCGTCATCTTAAAGCCGGCCGAGCTGACGCCGCTGACGGCGCTCGAACTCGCCCGCGCGCTGAAGGAGGCCGGCCTGCCCGACGGCGTCTTCAACGTCCTCCAGGGCGACGGCCGGCTCGGTGCCGCGCTCGTCGCCCACCCCGCCATCGCCAAGATTTCGCTGACCGGCGAAGCGGCGACCGGCGTCAAGGTGCTCCAGGGTGCCGCTCCGGGGCTCAAGAAGGTTACGCTCGAACTGGGCGGCAAGTCGCCGCTGATCGTCTTCGACGACGCCGACATCGATTCGGCGGTGGGCGGCGCCATGGTCGCCAATTTCTATTCGACGGGTCAGGTCTGTTCCAACGGCACCCGCGTCTTCGTGCACGAGCGCGTCTTCGATGCCTTCCTCGACCGCCTGGTTGCCCGCACACGCGCGCTGCGGCTGGGCGATCCGATGGACGAGGCCACCCAGATCGGGCCGCTGGTCTCGGCTTCCCACCGCGACAAGGTGGTCGGCTATCTGACCGCCGGCCGCGGCCAGGCGCGGCTCGTCCATGGCGGCGGCGTGCCCGCGGTCGCCGGCTTCGAGAGCGGCTACTGGGTCGAACCGACCATCTTCCACGTCGACGACGAAAAAGTGCCGCTCTGCCGCGAGGAGATCTTCGGGCCGGTCATGAGCGTGCTCGCCTTCGCCGACGAGGATGAGGTGACGCAGCGCGCCAACGCCACCGGCTACGGCCTGTCGGCCGGCGTCTACACCAACGACCTGACCCGCGCCCACCGCATGATGGCGCGGCTGGAGGCCGGCACCTGCTGGATCAACACCTACAACGTGACACCGATCGAGCTGCCTTTCGGCGGCTACAAGCGTTCCGGCATCGGCCGCGAGAACGGTCGCTGGGCGATGGACGCCTATTCACAGGTGAAAAGCGTCTATGTCGCCATGTCCGCCCCGCAATACCCCTATTGAACGCTTTCCCGGGAACACGCATTCATGACCGGCGGCAGCCTCCCCCCTTCCCTGCGGGCCGACTTCGTCATCATCGGCTCCGGCTCGGCCGGCTCGGCCATGGCCGCCCGCCTTAGCGAGGACGGCCGCCATTCGGTGATCGTCATCGAATATGGCGGCTCCGATGTCGGCCCGCTGATCCAGATGCCGGCGGCGCTCTCCTATCCGATGAACATGGGGCTCTATGACTGGGGCTACCGCACCGAGCCGGAGCCGCATCTGGGTGGTCGCCAGCTTGCCTGCCCGCGCGGCAAGGTGCTCGGCGGCTCGTCCTCCATCAACGGCATGGTCTATGTGCGTGGCCATCCGAGGGACTTCGATCACTGGGCCGAGGAGGGCGCCACCGGCTGGTCCTGGGCCGATGTCGCGCCCTATTTCCAGCGCATGGAGCACGCCCATGGCGGCGAGGAGGGCGTGCGCGGCACCTCTGGCCCGCTCCACGTCACCCGCGGCCGCCGGCTCAATCCGCTGTTCCACGCCTTCGTCGAGGCCGGCCGCCAGGCCGGTTTCGAGGTCACCGAGGATTATAACGGCCTGAAGCAGGAAGGCTTCGGGGCGATGGAGCAGACCATCTGGCGGGGCCGGCGCTGGTCGGCGGCCAACGCCTATCTGAAGCCGGCGCTCGCCCGCCCCAACCTGACGCTGGTGCGCGCGCTCGCCGCGCGCATCGTCATCGAGGAGGGCCGCGCGACGGGCGTCGAGATCATCCGCAGCGACCGCGTCGAGACCATCACCGCCAACCGCGAGGTGATCCTCGCTGCTTCCTCGATCAATTCGCCGAAGCTGCTGATGCTGTCGGGCATCGGCCCGGCCGCCCACCTGTCGCAACTCGGCATACCGGTGGTCGCCGACCGTCCCGGCGTCGGCGCCAACCTGCAGGACCATCTCGAACTCTACGTGCAGCAGGAATGCACGCAGCCGATCACGCTCTATTCGCGGCTGAACCTGTTCTCCAAGGCGCTGATCGGTCTCGAATGGCTGCTGTTCAAGACCGGCGACGGCGCCACCAACCATTTCGAGAGCGCCGCCTTCGTCCGCTCCGCGCCGGGGGTCGAATATCCCGATATCCAGTTCCACTTCCTGCCGGTGGCGATCCGCTATGACGGGCGGCTCGCCGCCAGGGCGCACGGCTTCCAGGCCCATGTCGGGCCGATGCGGTCGAAGTCGCGCGGCCATGTGCGGCTGCGCGACGCCGACCCGCGCACGCCGCCGGCCATCCGCTTCAACTACATGTCGCATGCCGACGACTGGGCCGAATTCCGCCGCTGCATCCGCATGGCGCGCGAAATTTTTGCCCAGCCCGCCTTCGATCCCTATCGCGGCCGCGAGCTGGCACCGGGCGCAGGCGTCCAGAGCGACGAGGCGATCGACGCCTATGTGCGCCAGCACGTCGAGAGCGCCTACCACCCCTGCGGCACCTGCCGCATCGGCCGGCGCGACGATCCGGCCGCCGTGGTCGATGCCGAGCTCAGGGTGATCGGCGTCGACCGGCTGCGGGTCGCCGATTCCTCGGTGTTCCCGCGCATCACCAACGGCAACCTCAACGCGCCGTCGATCATGGTCGGCGAGAAGGCCTCCGACCACATGCTCGGCCGCGCGCCGCTGCCGCGCTCCAACCTGGAGCCGTGGATCAATCCGCGCTGGCGGGTCTCCGACCGCTGAGCCCCGCTCAGTTGATCGCGGGCAGCGCCGGCGCGGCGATGTCGGCGAGCTGGCGGGCCACCGCCGAGTTCTCGAACACCAGCCGCCACTCGGCGATGCTCGAGCGGAAGTTGGCATGACGCGACATCAGCACGTCGCGCATGCGCGCCACCTCGATCTGCATGACGCAGATCGGATAGTTGAGCGTCGGGTAGGGTCTCGGCTCGCACAGCGCCTTGGCTTCGAAGAAGCGCTGATAGAAGGCGCGGTGCTCGGCGCGCACCGTGGCGAAGCCGTAGTCGGCGTCGAAGCAGAGGCAGGCCATGCACGGCACCCGCATGGTGATGAAGGCGAGCTCCGGATAGCGCCGGTTGGCCTCCGCGTCGGTGACGAAGCGCGTCGGATCGACGATCACCCGTCCGGCCTCGATCAGCGGGCTCACGATGTCGGGAAAGACGTCGAGCGCCGGGCCCTTGCGCCGTTTCCTCGATATCACGTGCACGCGGATCGAACTGACCAGCGTCTCATCGGCATGGACACCGAAGATCCAGCAATTGTCCATCCGGTCATAGTCGTCGGTGAAGCGGCCGGAAGCATCGGCCTCGATCGCGCCCTCGCGCAGATAGGCGCGGTAGCGCAGCCGGTAGATCGCTTCCAGTTCGTCGGGTGCGGTCGCCACCCGGTACTCGATTTCCGGGCGGTAGTCACTGATGCGGAAAGCGTCGCTGCGTTCCCGCGGGACAACTCCGATACTCATACGCACAACCCCTCAAGGACCGCCCCAAACATCGGCCTTGCGAGGTCAGATTAACTAATCGTTAACCATGGCGAAAGGGTGGTGGCTAAGCAAAATTTCGCCACCCGGCTGTAGAGGCGGGCAGTTCGGCCGCCGGCTTGGCGGTGCGCCGGCCGCCACCGGCCAGGCGCCACAACGAAGCCGGGCGAGGATGGCGAACTGCCGTCGGATATGGAGAAACGGGGCCCGCCGTCGGACCCGTCTGGAGCTTCATCGCGCCGAGCGGCAACGCGAGGCGGACAGGATCGTGCGACAAAACCGATCGAAGCAAAAACCCAGATTCATCTGAATCGGGATTTGCTTTAGCTGCCGGTCCGGCGCATGGCGGCCGGTTCGCCGCCGAACAGGATCGCGGTGATGTCGGCGGCGGGCATGGCGCGGCCGAACAGGTAGCCCTGCATCTCGTCGACCTCGACGCGCTCGCACAGGATTTCCATCTGTTCGACGGTTTCCACCCCCTCGATGGCGATCGCCAGGCCCAGCTCCTTGGCGAGGTGGGCGACGCCTGACAGCAGGATGACCGAACGTTCGTCAGTCTGCAGGGTGCCGATGAACGAGCGATCGATCTTGACCTTGTGCAGCGGCAGCGTGTGCAGGTAGCTCAGGCTGGAAAAGCCGGTGCCGAAATCATCGAGCGAAATGCGCACGCCGGCCTCGACCAGCTTGCGCAGGGTGGCCGTCGTCTCGTTGACGTTCTCCAGCATCGCCGACTCGGTCACCTCGACCTCGAGCCGCTCGGCCGCCAGCCCGCTCTTGGCGAGGCTCGCGCGCACCACCTCGCAGATGTCGGAATGGCGGAACTGCAGCGACGAGACGTTGACGGCGACGCTGATGTCCTTCGGCCACTTGGCGCACTGGCGCGTCGCCTCCTCGATGACGAACTCGCCGATGCGCGTGATGATGCCGATCTCCTCGGCGATCGGGATGAAGACCGAGGGCGGGATCATGCCGCGTTCGGGATGGTTCCAGCGCAGCAGCGCCTCGCAGGTGGTGATCCGGTTCTTGGCGAGGCTGACGAGCGGCTGGTAGTGGATCTCGAACTGGCCGTGGTCGAGCGCCCGGCGCAGTTCGCCCTCCAGCTGGCGCCGGTCGCGGATCACGTCGCCGAGCTGGTCGGTATAGAAGGAATAGCGGTTGCGCCCCCGCGCCTTGGCGTCGTAGAGCGCCACGTCCGACACCTTCAGCAACTGGTTGTAGTCCCGGCCATTGGCCGGGCACTGGGCGATGCCGACGCTGGCGCCGACGATGAGCTGGTTGCCGTCGATGAGGGCGGGCTTGGCGATCTCGGCGATCAGCTGCTCGGCGAAGGCGGCGCATTCGCGGCGCCTGAGCCGGCCGGGAATGGCGATCACGAACTCGTCGCCGCCGAAGCGGCAGGCCAGCGCCCGCTCGGGCATGCATGAGCGCATGCGCAGCGCCACCGAGCACAACAGCTTGTCGCCCACCGTGTGGCCGAGCGTATCGTTGATGTCCTTGAAGTTGTCGAGGTCGACGAAGAAGAACGAGCAGGGCTGCAGTCCGTCCGGCGCTCCCAGCAGCCGGTTGACCTCGACCATGAAGAACCGCCGGTTGGGCAGATGCGTCAGCGGGTCGAAGCTCGCCAGCCGGCGGATCTCGTTCTCGATGCTGACCCGCTCGGTGATGTCCTCCAGCACGAAGACGCCGCCATCCTCGGCCATCGGATTGAACTTGGCCTCGATCACCCGGCCGTCGGCGAGCATGTAGTCGAAGCGCACGCGCCGGCGCTTGGACAGCGTCGCGATCAGCATCTGGCTCAGCCCGATCTGGCCGCCATTGAGCTCGACCACCGCGCCGGTGTCGCCCAGTTCGGCGAGCGGCATGTCCATCAGCCGGGCATCGGCCGGCAGCCCGCACAGCCCGGCGAATTGCGGGTTGACGACGACGAAGCGCGACCGGCCGTCAAGCATCGCCATGCCGTGCGAGACGGCCGACAGCGCCACGTCGAAGCGGTCGGCGATGACCTTGTTGTCTAGCGCCGTCAGCACCGCGTTGAACAGCATCGAGCGCAGGTTGCGCGACATCAGCCAGATGCCGAGAAACAGCGGCAGCAGGAAGATGCCGAGCGCCAGGTCGTAATAGTCGCCGAACAGGGTGACGCCGAGGACCAGCGGGACCCCGGCAAACACCGTCTGGCTGAGCACGACCTTGTTGCTCGAGAAATTGCGGCCCATGATGCCAATGATGTAGCAGAGCGTGACAATCACGCTCATTTCATGCACGAACTCGTCGGAGGTCCGCACGAAGCCGGCCACGCACCAGGCGCCGAGCGCGCCGACATAGATGGCGCCGAGGACGGCATAGCGCATCTCCCACAGATGCAGGGCGCGCAGATGGCTTGCCGTCGCCACGGCGCGGCGAAAGAACAGGCCGTCCAGCAGCCGCAGCACGCCGAGCCCGAACAGGATCACCGAGAACCACAGCTGCACCGGGTCGCCGGTGCGATGGTAGAGGATCACCGGCGCCGCGACGATGCTCAGCGCCCCGACGGCGAGCGTGTTCAGATCCCCATAGAGCGAGCGGACCACCGACTCATAGACAGGCACCGGCAGCTTCTTGTGCTCGACGACACGCTGGTGGATTCGCGCTAAGTCCATACGCCTCTGGTTCTTTTTGGTGACGGAGATCCGCACGCTCATTGTACCGGGCAACGATTTTCAAATCGTAAAGCAAAACGCCCGGTAAACGGCCGCCGGACTGCAGTCGGGGCGCCCAAAAAACGGCCACGGCGCCCTCCGACGGCAAAAAGCGCCGGCAAAGCGCCGGCAAAGCATTGCGCGGCAGGGTTTTTGCGACATAATCGCCGGCGAGCCGCCGTGCTCGCCGGTGTGGGGACCGACGCCGGCGTCGCTTTTCCTTGGAACAGAGATGCAGACGCTTTCCAATATTCCGCTTTTCAGTGACCTGCCGCAGGAACTTTCCGAACGATATGCGAGAAGCTGCTTCTGGAAGGACTATGATCCGCACGAACTGATCATCGATGTCGAGGACGAGACCACCGATGTGCGTTTCGTCATCAGCGGCAAGGTGCGCATCATCCACCGAATAACCGTCGGCAAGGAGGTGATCCTCAACGAGATGGGCGACGGCGAGTTCTTCGGCGAGATCGCCGCGATCGATGGCTGGCCGCGCTCGGCCAACGTCACCACCATCACCCGCTCGCGCATCTGCATCATGCCGCAGCGCGTCTTCCTCGACATCCTGGCCGAGTCGCCGGGCGTCAGCCTGCAGGTGATGAAGATGCTGGCGCGCCGCGTGCGCGAGCTGAACATGCGCCTGGCCGAGCATTCCTTCCTGCAGGCCAAGCACCGCCTCTATTCGGAGCTGCTGCGCCTGTCGCGGCCGCGCCCCGGCCATCCCGGCCAGCGTTCGATCAGCCCGCCGCCGATCCAGCGCGAGCTGGCCGAGCGCATCGGCACCCGCCGCGAGGTTGTGTCGCGCGAACTGAACGCGCTCGAAAAGGAGGGGCACGTCCAGAAGGCCAAGGGCGCCATCGTCATCATCAACCCGGACGAGCTGCAGAGCCGCATCTCCGAGGCCTGGGAGGAATAGCGCCGGCCCGCCCGGGTCGTTCGGTGTCTATTCGGCGGCGTCGACCTTCAGTTCACCGGTGCGGATCTGCTCCATCTCGATCGATTCGAACAGGGCGCGGAAGTTGCCTTCGCCGAAGCCCTCATCGCCCTTTCTCTGGATGAACTCGAAGAAGATCGGCCCGATCACCGTCTTGGAGAAGACCTGCAGCAGGATCTTCGTTTCGCCGCCGCCGACCACGCCCTCGCCGTCGATCAGGATGCCATGCCGGCGCATGCGCTCGATCGGCTCCTGGTGGCCCTTCACCCGCTGGTGCGACAGTTCGTAATAGGTGTCGGGCGGACCGGGCATGAACGCAAGTCCGTTCTCGGCCAGCCGGTCGGTGGCGTCGTAGATCGCCTCGGTGCCGACGGCGATGTGCTGGATGCCCTCGCCGTGATACTTGCGCAGATAGCTTTCGATCTGACTCCTGTCGTCGGTCGATTCGTTGAGCGGAATGCGGATCTTGCCGCACGGCGAGGTGATCGCCCGGCTGACGAGGCCGGTCAGCTTGCCCTCGATGTCGAAGAAGTGGATCTGGCGGAAGTTGAACAGTTCCCGGTAGAAGGCCCACCACTTGTCCATGTTGCCGCGATAGACATTGTGGGTCAGGTGGTCGAGATAGTAGAAGCCGACGCCGGCCGGCCGCGGGTCGCGTTCGCCGATCCACTCGAACTCGCCGTCATAGGGCGATCCCTTGGCGCCGTAGCGGTCGACGAAATAGAGGAGCGAACCGCCGATGCCGACGATGGCCGGCGCGTCGAGCGCCTTGCCGTCGCCCTCAAAAGGGGTGGCGCCGCGCGCCACCGCATGTTCGAAGGCGTGCCGGGCGTCGACCACCCGCCATGCCATTGACGGCGCGCACGGGCCGTGCGCCTCGACGAAGCGGGCGGCGTGCGTGCCGGGCTCGGCGTTGACCAGGTAGTTGATGTCGCCCTGGCGCCAGACGCTGATGTTCCTGCTGCGGTGGCGGGCGACCGGCGCATAGCCCATCCGGGTGAACAGCCGGTCCAGTTCGGCCGGGTTCGGATGCGCGAACTCGACGAACTCGAACCCGTCGGTGCCGGCCGGGTTGTCGTCGCTTATGCGGGCCGGCGGCGCGTCATGCGGAAAAGGTCCCATTGGTGCCTCCATCACGATTCCCGTTCCCGATTGAATTATAGGGCGCCGGCCGCGCACGTTGTTTGCATTCGGCGGTCGCGAGCGGCTAAATGCGCACGAAACGCGCAGGGGAACGGGAGAGGGTGCACGTCATGGAGGAGATCGACCAATTCGACCGCCATATCCTTGCGGCGCTGCAGCAGGACGGGCGGCTCACCAATCAGCAGCTCGGCGAGCGGGTCAACCTGTCGCCGTCGCAGTGCTCGCGCCGGCGCGCCCGGCTAGAGGCGGCCGGACTGATCGAAGGCTACAGCGCCCGGCTCAACCGCGAGCGGCTGGACTACGGGCTGACCGCCTTCATTTCGGTCATGCTCAACAAGCACAACCGCGACAATGCCCGCCGGTTCGCCGAACTCATGCGCCGCCTGCCCAACGTCCAGGAGGCGCACGCGCTCACCGGCGAGATGGACTATCTGATCAAGCTCGTCGCCCGCAACCTGAAGGAATTGTCGGCCATCATCAGCGACGAGCTGATGCCGCACGAATCGGTGCAGACGGTCAAGAGCGCCATCGTGCTCGACACGATCAAGGAAGGAACGACCGTCCCGCTCGACTGAGCCCAAGCCGTTCAGGCGACCCGGCGCGCCGCCTCGTCGGCCGGCATCAGCGTCTCGACCAGGCGCACCCAGTAGGAGCAGCCGGCCGGGATCAGTTCGTCGTTGAAGTCGTATTGCGGCGTGTGCAGCCCCGACGTGTCGCCATTGCCGGCGAAGATGAAGGCACCCGGCCGTTCGAGCAGCATGAACGAGAAGTCCTCGCCGCCCATCACCGGCGCGACGTTGCTGGTGACACCGTTCTCGCCGGCCACGGCGGCAGCGACGGCCGCGGCCTTGGCCGTCTGTTCCTCGTGATTGTAGGTGACCGGGTAGCCGTAATGGTAGTCGAGTTCGGCGGTGCCGCCGAATGCGGCGGCGACGTGCTCCAGCACTTCGCGCATCCGCCTGACCGTGAAGTCGAGCACCTCGCGCTTCAGCGTGCGCACGGTGCCGCCGAAGGTGGCGAACTCGGGAATGACGTTGTGGGCGTCGCCGGCCCGGACCTGGGTGACCGAGATCACCAGCGAATCGAGCGGGTCGACGCCGCGCGAGACGATCGTCTGCAGTGCCGTGATGCAATGGGCGGCGATGACCACCGGATCGATGCCGCGGTGCGGCATCGCCGCGTGCGCGCCGGCGCCGCGCACGGTGACCGTGAACTCGTCGGCGGCGGCCAGCATCGGGCCGGGCCGTAGGGCAAAATGGCCGACCGGCAGCCCCGGCATGTTGTGCATGCCATAGACTTCTGCGATGCCGAAGCGGGTCATCAGGCCGTCCTCGACCATCGCCCGCCCGCCGGCGCCGCCCTCCTCGGCCGGCTGGAAGATCACCACCGCCTTGCCGGAGAAGTTGCGCGTCTCGGCGAGATAGCGGGCCGCCCCCAGCAGCATGGCGGTGTGGCCGTCATGGCCGCAGGCATGCATCTTGCCCGCGACCTTCGACGACCACGGCTTGCCCGACTCCTCCCTGATCGGCAGCGCGTCCATATCGGCACGCAGACCGATCGCCGGCCCGTCGCCCTTGCCGCGGATGACGCCGACGACGCCGGTCTGGCCGATGCCCTCGACCACCTCGTCGCAGCCGAATTCGCGCAGGCGCCGGGCGACGCTCGCCGCCGTCTGGTGGACGTCGTAGAGCAGTTCCGGGTTGGAATGGTATTCTCGACGCCAGGCCGCAATCTCGTCGTGAAGCTCGGCCATACGGTTGATGATGGGCATGATTTCTCCAGGAGGGTTCCGGCGGACTTGTCGGCACGGGCGGTGCCGCGCCTGCCGCACTCTGGACGGGATCATGCAATTCTGCAATTACCCGGCAGCCAGCGCAAGCGCCTAGGAACAGCATGCCGACCGGCACGATTCGCCCCGACCGCCCATCGACCGGCCTGCCTCGCATGGTCGCGCTGGCCGTTGCCGCCGCCCTCCTTGCCGGCTGGTTCGGTGAGCCCGCGCGCGCCGCCGAGGCGCTGCCGTCGATCGTCATCGACCGCGAAAGCGGCGCCGTGCTGGCCCACCAGAGGCCGTTCGAGCGCTGGTACGCGGCCTCGCTGACCAAGCTGATGACCGTTTACGTTACGCTGCGGGCGATCGCCGCCGGCGAGGTCGCGCCGGGTTCGCCCGTCATCGTCTCGCGCCGCGCCGCCGGCCAGCCGCCGTCGCGCATGGGCTTGGCCCCGGGGACGCGGCTGCGCCTCGACAACGCCATCCCCGTTCTCGTCGTCAAGAGCGCCAATGACATCGCCGTGGCCGTGGCCGAATCGGTGGCCGGCTCGGAAGCCGCCTTCGTCGAGCGCATGAACGCCGAGGCGGCGCGCCTCGGCATGACCGACAGCCGTTTCGTCAACGCCAACGGCCTGCACGACCCGGGCCAATATGTCAGCGCGCGCGACATGGCGCTGCTCGCCCGTCAGATCCTGGTGGAGTTCCCCGAGCAGGCCGGCCTGTTTGCCGTGCCGGCGATCCGCTTCGGCGACAGCATCGACCATACCTACAATCTGCTGCTCGGTCGTTTTGCCGGCGCCGACGGCATGAAGACCGGCTTCGTCTGCGCCTCGGGCTACAATTTCGTCGCCAGCGCCAGCCGTGGCGGCCGCCAGCTGATCGCCGTCGTGCTCGGCGAATTCTCGCAGACCGACCGCGCGCTCGCCGGCGCCCGCCTGCTGCTGGCCGGCTTCGAGCGCGACACCGGGCCGCCGATCGAGCAGTTCTTGCGCACCGACCCGCCGGTCGAGGCCAAGAGCCAGCGCGGCCGCCTGTGCTCGGAAAGCGCCGTCAAGCAGCGCTACGACCCGGCCGCCGGCCAGGCCGTCATCGATTCGCCGCTGCTCCAGACGGGGTTGCCCATCCACGCGCCGATCAGCGTCACGCTCGGCGGCATCGATGCCGAGCCAAGCGGCGCCTGGCTTGCCGCCAACCTCGCCCCGACCGGCCGGCTGCCGGTGCCGGCGCGCCGGCCGCTTGATGCTGCCGCCCCAGTGGCCGATATCGTGGCCGATACCATGGCCGATACCGTGGCCGATCCGGCGGCCGAACCGGCGTCGGCGGACCGGTCGAAACCGGTGCTGAGCGCCGAATCGATCCCGGTGCCGACACCGCGCCCCACCCAATGACGGCGATCACGCAACCGGAGACCACCATGACCGACCAGACCGGACATCAGGCGATCCTCGACTACTGGCGGGCGCTCGGACCCCAGGGCTGGTTCCGCAAGGACGAGGCGGTTGACCGCGAGATCGCAGAGCGGTTTGGCAAGCTCCATGCCGAGGCTTCGGCCGGGCTGCTCGACCACTGGCGTGGCGAGCCCGGGCCCTGCCTGGCCCTGGTCATCATCCTCGACCAGTTCTCGCGCAACATGTTTCGCGGCGACGCGCGCGCCTTCGCCCAGGACGCCCTGGCGCTGCAGATCGCTCGCGAGGCGATCGCCGCCGGCTTCGACCGCCAGGTCGATCCGGTCCTGCGCTCGTTCCTGCTGATGCCATTCATGCATTCGGAGAGCATCGTCGACCAGCAGCGTGCCGTCGCGCTGTTTCATGCGCTCGGCGCAGAGGGGCTCAAATACGCCATCATCCACCGCGACGTCATCGCCCGCTTCGGCCGCTTCCCGCACCGCAATGCCGCCCTCGGGCGCCACACCACCCGGGCCGAGGAGGCTTTTCTCGCGGCCGGAGGCTTCTCCGGCTGACCGCCGGGGCGGGCCGCCGGCCCCCATCTGCCCCAACAGTTTATTAAAAGCTTTCGGCTATCGACGACTGGCGTTTGTCCGGAGTCCCTGTTGCGCACTGTCATCACCCAGCTGTCCAAACGCCTGGCGAGTGCGACGGCGGACCGCCTGTCGGCCCGGCTCGGCCGCGTGCGCGCCATCGCCGCGGGCAGCGACGACAGCGCCGTCTCGCAGCGCACGGCGATCTTCGCGTTCAGCGTGCGCATCCTCGGCGCGGTCATCGCCTACGCCATGCAGGTGCTCATGGCGCGCTGGATGGGCGACTTCCAGTACGGCGTCTACGTCACCGTCTGGGTGGCGACGATCCTGCTCGGCGGGCTCGCCTGCTTCGGCTTCCAGACCGCCGTCATCCGCTTCATTCCCGAGTACCAGACCACGGACGATCTCGACCATCTGCGCGGCGCCATCCGCGGCTCGCTGCTGTGGTCGTTCCTGGCTGCCAGCGTGCTGTCGGCGATCGGCGCCGGCGCGCTGTTCCTCCTCGACGGCGTGCCCGGCTACTACGTGATGCCGATCTATCTGGCGGCGATCTGCATGCCGCTGCTGGCCTTCGAGGAGGCTCTCGACGGCGTCGCCCGCGCCTTCAACTGGCCGGCAGTGGCGCTGGTGCCGACCTTCATCCTGCGGCCGCTGCTGATCCTCCTCGTCATGGCGGTGTTCATCGGCGCCGGCTACGGCGCCGATGCCCGCTTCGCCATGCTGGCGGCCGTCATCGCCACCTTCCTCGCCGGGATCGGCCAGTTCGCCGCGCTGTTGTGGCGGCTGCGCAAGGTGGTGCCGCGCGGCCCGCGTGCCTACCGGCCCGGACCGTGGATGGCGGTGGCACTGCCGATCTTCCTTGTCGACGGTTTCTACAACCTGCTGACCAACACCGACATCCTGTTCGTCAGCTACTACCTGTCGCCCGACCGGGTCGCGATCTATTTCGCCTCGGTCAAGACGCTGGCGCTCGCCCACTTCGTCTATTTCGCGGTCAAGGCCGGCACCGCCCACCGTTTCGCCGCCTATCGGGCGGCCGGCGACACCGAACGCTACGAGGCCTTCATCCGCGAGACCATCCACTGGACGTTCTGGCCGTCGCTGGCGCTGGCGATCCTCATGGTCGCCTTCGGCCATTATTTCCTGCTGCTGTTCGGCGAGAGCTTCGTCGAGGGTACCGGCCTGCTGTGGATTCTGGCGATCGGCATCATCGTGCGCTCGACCATCGGCGCGGCCGCTTCGGTGCTGATCATGTCGGGCGAGCAGATCGCCTGCGCGCTGGTCTATGGCGCCTGCCTGTTTGTCAATGTCGTCCTCAACATCGTGCTCATTCCCCGCTATGGCCTGGAGGGCGCCGCGATCGCCACCACCTGCGCCGTGATCTTCGAGACCGGTGCGCTCTATGCCGCCGCCCATCGCCGGCTCGGCATCCACATCTTCATCGTGCCGGCATCCCCGCCGGCGGCGCTTGACGGCAGGATGTCATGAACATGGCCCCGCAGCACACGGCCGGCTTCCGGCCCACCCAGGACTGGCTCGACGACCGCCCGGCGCGGCCTTCCGGCACCGTCTCGCTGGCGACGCAGGAGACGATCGGCTCGAGCCAGTGGGTGCTTGAACTGCGCGACTATGTACACGAGCCCGCGCTGGTGGGGGCGTTGCGCGAGCTCGCCGCGCATTCGGGCGGCGCCAACCCCTTCTTCGAGCCGGAATTCCTCGCCGCCTCGGTCGACCGGCTGGGCGAGGGCACCAAGAAGTTGATGATCCTGTGGGAGCATGTCGGCGACGCCGCGGCGGCGCGCCTCGCTTTCCCGGTCATCGAGGACCGCGTCGGCCTGCCGGCCCGGCGCGTGCTGCGCGCCTGGAGCCATCCCTTCGCACCGCTGTCGACCCCGCTCATCGACCAGCGCGACGCCGAGGAGAGCTGCCGGCGCTTCGCCGCGCTCTTGGCTCGTCTGAACCTGCCGGGCGGCCTGCCGCTGGTATTCGAGGACCTGCCGGCCGAGGATCCATTGGCACGACCCTTCGCTGCCGCGTTGCGGGCTGAGGGACTGGCCGTCCTCGTGGCCGACATCCGGCGCCGCGCCGGCCTGCCGCCGCACGCCCGCCTGCCGGTGCTGGAGCAGCGGCGCCGGCGCAAGGAGCTCGGCCGCCAGTTCCGCCGCCTGTCCGATCTCGGCCATGTCGAATACGAGAAGGCGACCGATTTCGAGAGCATCATCGTCCGCTTCGAGGAGTTCCTGCTCCTCGAAACGCGCGGCTGGAAGGGCCGCCGCGGCACGTCAATCTATGTCATTCGCAAGACGGCCTCCTTCGCCCGCCAGGCGGTGGCCTCGCTCGGCGACCGCGGCCGCGCCGCCATCTATTCGCTGCGCCTGGACGGCCACGCCATCGCCGCGCTGATCGTGCTGCGCTCCGGTGGTCGCTACTATCCCTGGAAGATCGCCTTCGACGAGCACTATGCCGCCTATTCCCCCGGCGTTCAGCTGCTGCTGCACGCCAGTGCCGACATGATCGCCACGGAGGGCTTCGTCTACGCCGACTCGCTTGCCCGCGAGCACTCCTGGGCCGAACGGCTGTGGCCGGACACCATCGCGCTGCAGACGTTGGTCGTGGCCGCAGCCGGCGCCGCGCCGGCCGCCCAGCGGGCCGCCGGCGCCGTGGCCCGGCGCGCCTGGCTGAGACGGCTGGCCCGCCGGCTGCTCAGGCTCGATCCGCCGCTTGAGCCTCCTCTTGAGCCTCCAGTCGAGCCTGCTCGCGGAAGTGGCGGCGAATGACCTTGCCGGTCGTCGTCAGCGGGATTTCGTCGACGAAGGCAACTTCGCGCGGATAGATGTTGGCCGCCAGCCTGGCCTTGACATGGGCCTTGATCTCCTCGGCCAGCGCCGCGTCCGGCCGCCAGCCCTCGGCCAGCACGACATAGGCCTTGACCACCTCGGTCCTGAGCGGATCGGGCTTGCCAACGGCGGCGGCCAGCCGCACCGCCGGATGCGAGGCGAGGCAGTCCTCGATCTCGCCGGGGCCGACGCGGTAGCCGGCCGAATTGATGATGTCGTCGTCGCGCCCGACGAAATGGAAATAGCCGTCGGCGTCGACCACGCACTGGTCGCCGGTCAGCATCCAGTCGCCGACGAATTTGGCGGCCGTCGCCTCCGGGTCCTGCCAGTATTCGAGGAACATCACCGGGTCGGGCCGGCGTACCGCCACCTGGCCGCGGGTGCCGGGCGCGCATTGGCGGCCCGCCTCGTCGACCACGGCGACGCGGTGCCCCGGCACCGGCTTGCCGATCGCCCCGGCCCGGCTCACCCCGAGCGCGGCGCACGAGCTCAGCACCAGATTGCATTCGGTCTGGCCGTAGAACTCGTTGACGGTGATGCCGAGCTCGCGGCGCGCCCATTCGAACGTGTCGCGCCCGAGGCTCTCGCCGCCCGAGCCGATGGTACGGATCGCCAGGTCGAAGCGCTGGCGCGGCCGGTCGACCGTCTTCATCAGCCGGAGCGCCGTCGGCGGGATGAAGGCGTTGGCGACCTTCATCTCGGCCATCAGGCGGAACGCCTTCTCCGGATCGAACCGTTCGAGCCCGCCATGGACTACCGGCACGCCGAAATGGAGGCAGGGCAGCAGGATGTTGAGGAGCCCGCCGGCCCAGGCCCAGTCGGCCGGCGTCCAGGCGACGTCGCCCGGTTGCGGCATGAATTCGTGGTGGATCTCGACGCCGGGCAGGTGGCCGAGCAGCACCCGGTGGCCGTGCAGGGCCCCCTTGGGCGGACCGGTCGTGCCGGAGGTGAAGATGATCAGCGCCGGCGTGTCCGGGGTGGTGTCGACCGGCGCGAAGGTGTCGGCGCAGTCGGCCAGCGCCTCGCCCAGGGCAAGTCCGCCCGCCGCCGGATCGGCACCGGCCACCAGCACGTGGCGCAAAGCGGGCAGCCTTTCGCGCACGGCGCGCACCTTCGCCGCGCCGTCGCCATTGGTGATGACCGCGGCCACGCCGGCCCGCCTGAGCCGAAACTCGATCGCGTCGGCGGCGAACAGCCGCGCCAGCGGCACGGCGATCATCCCCGCCTTGTAGATGGCGATGTGGGCCACCGCCGCATCGGCGCTCTGCGGCAGGATGACGGCGACGCGGTCGCCCGGCCGCAATCCGCTTCGGGCAAACAGGTTGGCCAGCCGGTTCGACCGGCGCGCCAGCTCGCCATAGCTGACCGTCGATGCCGCCCCGTCCTCGCGCCAACGTATCAGCGCCACGCGGTCCGGTTGGCGCGCGGCATGAACATCGCAGACGGCGACGCCCATGTTGAAGCGTTCAGGGATGTCCCAGGAGAACGCCGCCGCCACCGCTTCGAGACTGCCGGCCTGCTGGAGCATGGGGTCAGCTTCCTTCTCTTCCCCGTCGCCGACGCGCCCCGCTGGCGGTCGGAGCGCCTTTCGCGGCCTTGTCGCCGGCGGCGCGGACCCGACCGGCCAGTGCCTCGAGCCCGCTTCTGATGTGCAGGTCGCGCTGCGGGAACGGGATGGCAATGCCGGCAGCACGCAGCCGGCGCAGGATGTCGAAGCGCAGGTCGCTCCTCACCCCGAAGCCGAGGCCGATGTCGCCCACCCAGGCACGCAACTCGAAGATCAGCGCGTCGGCGCCGAAATCCATGAAGAAGACCGCCGGCTCCGGCCGCTGCAGGATGGTCGGATGGTCGGCGGCGCATGCGAGCAGGATGGCGCGCACCTCGTCGGGATCGCTTTCATAGCCGACGCCGACGCGGACGCCGATGCGGCCGAGCTTGGTGCGGTGGGTCCAGTTGGTCAGCGAATCGGTGATCAGCGTCGAATTCGGCACGATCACCGTGGCGCGGTCGAAGGTCTCGATCTCGGTCGAGCGCACCGAAATGCGGCGCACCGTGCCCTCGCCGGCGCTGGTGATGATCCAGTCGCCCGCCTTGATCGGCCGCTCCGCCAGCAGGATCAGCCCCGACACGAAGTTGTTGACGATGCTCTGCAGGCCGAGGCCGATGCCGACCGACAACGCGCCGGCGACCAACGCGATGTTGGTGAGGTCGAGCCCGGCCGAGCCGATGGCGAGCAGCGCCGCCAGCACGAAGCCGACATAGCCGAGCACGGTGGTGATCGAATTCCTCAGGCCGGTGTCGAGATTGGTCGTCGGCAGATACTGGTTGGCGACCCACTGCTGGACTGTGCGCGTGGCGATGATGCCGATGACGAACAGCGTCAGCGCTGTCAGGATCGCCGAGAACGAGATGGTCAGCTCGCCGATCTGAAATCCGAAAAAGGCACGGTTGACGAAGACCAGCCAATCGGCGGTGCGCACGCCCCAAGGCAGCAGCAGCGCCATGATGGCGGCGATCACGACGACGACGCGCAGGAGGCCGAATCCCAGCACGGCGATCTGGCGCGCCGACGACGCGCCGATGCCGGTCGCCCGCGCCGCCCACATGTACACCGACCGGTCCGGGTCGAGTGCCGCCTGCCTCGCCTCGTCGATCCAGGCCATGACCAGCCACAGCATGCCGATGACGATCAAGCCGATGATGATCTGGTAGGCGACGAACTCGGCGAGCGCGATGAAGCCGAACAGCAGCGCGCCGACGGCGACGACGACGCCGAGCCACAGCAGCCACCGCACGTACTGCCAGCGGATCAGCCGCGCCACCGGCGCGGCGTCGATGTCGTCTTCCGGGCCGCCATAGGCGACGAGAAGCAGGGCGCGGGCCGTGGCGAGGATGCAGACGAGCGCGAACAGCCCGCTCAGGGCGAGCGAAATTTCGAACGGCGCCTGCAGCAGCACCGCCGCCACGCCGAGCACATGCAGCGTGCCGGCCAGCACCAGACCGGCGGTGACGACGCTCATCAGGTTGCGGGCGGCCGCGTCGGTCAGGTCGGCGATGCGCAGCTCGCGCCGGGCCGGGCGCGCGAAGACGCGCAGCAGCGCCAGCGCAACCACCACCACGCAGAGCGCATAGACCGAATTGGTCATCAGCCGGTCGATGCGCACGCCGAGCAGTGAGCTGCCCGAGACCATGCGCGCGGCGAACAGCAGCAGCAGCGCCGGCAGGACACCGCCGCGCAGGAAGTCGCCCAGATGGCGCGCACCGCTGCCGTCGGCTCCGGCTTCCCCGGCAACTGCGGGCGGCAGGCCGTCGAAGTGGCGGGCGATCCGGCGGGCAACATACCAGGCCACCGCCAAGCCGGCGCCGATCTGCGCCAGCAGCAGGAGCAGGGCGGCGGGCGTGGCGGCGATGCGCTGGGCGGACGCGGTGGCCGATTCCGTCAGCACCAGCCTGAGGCTGCGCAGGAAGCGTGGCAGACCGGCCGTGCCGTCGCGCCACAGCACCGGATCGAGGATGGAGCGCGACCGCTCGGTCAGCGAACGGACGAACCGGTCGCGCCGCTTCGACAGCGCGGCGCTGTTGATCTGGTCGGCGCGCACGATGGTGAGCCGGGCCTCGCGCAGCGGGCCATCGGCGGCCGCCAGTGCCGCCTGCAGCGCCTTGCGCCGCGCCGCCACCGCCTCGCCCTCGGGCGCGTCGCCGTTCGCCGGTGCCGGGCCGAGCTGATCGATCTGCTGCTGGATTTCGCGCACGCCGGGGCTGAGCCGGCCGACCAGCGCCGCTGCCTGGTGGCTGATGCGGCCGGCCTCCTCCGAGATCCTGGCGAGCTCGGCGTCCGTCACGCCCTCGCGGTTGAGCGCCTGCTGGAGCCCGTCGAGGACGCGGCTCCATCCCTCGACCGACTGCGCCTGGGCGGGGGCCTGCTCGCGCGGCGGCGCGGCGTCCTGCGCCGATGCCACCGCCGGCATCCAGGCGATCGCCGCGACGGCGAGCCAGAGCCAGACGGCGAGCGCGGCGGCCGTGCGTTTGATCGTCATCGCGATGGTCCCGGTCTCCTCCCTCGGCGGGCTGGTCGTGCGTCGCCGGCGCGGCGCCCGGTTCGCCCGCCAGTGTAGGCGGCAAAACGCCGCCTTCAAGGCCGCCGTCTCCGGTCCGGCCGCAGCGGTTGGCACCGCAGGTCGGCCATGTCGATCAGGGCGCCCGGTCGGCGGACAACCCGGCTGGCGACGGCATGGGCCTGGCGCACCGCCTCCGTCCGGCCGTCGCCGGCCGCCCGCCGCGCCAGATAGGCGCCGTTGAACGAATCGCCGGCACCGGTGGTGTCGACCGGTTGTACCCGTTCGAGCCCATCGACGACGCTGATGGCGTCGGGCGTGGCGAGCGTCACCGGCCCGCCGCCAGATTTTACCACCACCTCGTCGCAGCCGGCCGCCAGGTAGCGCCGTGCCGTGGCCTGGGGATCGGCATCGCCGAACGCGGCCTGCTCGTCGTCGGCGCTCGGCAGCACGATCGCGGCGGCGCCGGCTGCCGCGCTGATCGCCTCGCGCAGGGCGCCGGCGTCCTCCCACAGCCGCGGCCGGATGTTGGGATCGAAGACCGTCCGCTTGCCCGCCGCGCGGGCCGCCGCAATGCGCTCGACGAGAAGACTGCGCCGCTCCGCCGCCAGGATCGCCAGCGTGATGCCGGAGAAGTAGACCATGTCGGCGGCGGCGAGCGCCGCGGCGAGCGCCGCCTCGTCGTCGGCCAGCAGGCGGGCGGCCGACTGGCCGCGCCAGTAGGTGAACGAGCGCTCGCCGTCGTCGACATCGATGAGATAGAGGCCGGGCTGGCGCGCTGCGTCGCGCCCGATGCGCGACGTGCCGAGGCCGGCGTCCTGGAGGAAGGCGACCATCCGGTCCGAATAGCGGTCGGTGCCGACGCGCGTGAAGAAGTCGACGTCCCATTGCTCGCGCGGCGCCAGGGCGCGGAAATACCAGGCGGTGTTGAGCGTGTCGCCGGCAAAGCCCATCCGCCACAGCCCGGCTGGGTCGCGGGCCAGTTCGATCATGCACTCGCCGATGGCGAGGAAGTTGCCCCGCGCCACTGCCGCCCCTCCTCATGTCCGGGCAATGGTGCCCCTGGCCGGACTCGAACCAGCACGCCCGCGAGGGCAACAGATTTTGAGTCTGCCGCGTCTACCAATTCCGCCACAGGGGCCCGCCGCTGCGACTATCGCTTCCGGCACTGGAGGTCAATCGCCGCCCGGCCCGTTCCCGGCCGTTGGCGCGCGCCGATCCGTGCCGGTCAGCTGGAATCTGGCCGCCTGCGGCTGCCCCCACGGCTGCCCAACAGCCGCCCTTGGCCCATGGACGCGGCGGTCGATCCCGTCTAAAGGTCGCCGCGCCGAACCTGGCCAACTTGCGATTCGGAATCCCCCGCATGATCCGATGGCTCTACGACTGGGTGTTCTCGCTCGCCCGCCACCGGCGCGCCAACTGGGCGCTGGCGGGCATCTCCTTCATCGAGAGTTCGGTGTTCCCGATCCCGCCCGACGCGCTGCTGATCCCGATGGTTCTGGCCGAACGGCGCCGCTGGCTGATGATCGCCCTCATCTGCACCGTCGCCTCGGTCGCCGGCGCCTTCCTCGGCTATTTCATCGGCGCGGTGCTCTACGAGGCGATCGGCAAGCCGGTGCTGGCCTTCTACGGCATGCAGAACCGCTTCGACGACATCGCCAACTGGTACAATGAATGGGGCGGCTGGGGGGTGCTGTTTGCCGCTGTCACGCCGTTCCCCTACAAGGTGCTGACCATCTTCTCCGGCGCCACCGGGCTCAACCTCGTCGTCTTCACCGTGGTCAGCATCATCGGCCGCGGCGCGCGCTTCTTCATTGTCGCCGCACTTCTGTATTATTACGGCGAGCCTGTGCGCCTGTTCATCGAGCGGCGGCTGGGGCTCATGTTCACGCTTGGCCTTGTCCTGCTGATCGGCGGCTTCGTGATGGTCAAATACGTATTCTGAGAGGGACAATGGCAAGCCTGTGGAACCTGGCGCGGGATCGCGGCGTGGTCGCTTTGGCGCTGTTTTTCGCCATGGCCGCGGTCATCGCCGCCGTGCAGGGCTTCGAGCATATCGGCGGCTACATCCCCTGCAAGCTGTGCCTGGGTCAGCGCGAGCCCTACTACGCGGCGATGCCGGTGGCGCTTCTCGCCGCCGTCGCGGCCTGGCGCGGCTGGCCGGCCTTCGTCGGCCGCGGCCTCCTCGCCATCGTCGGCCTGCTGCTCGTCTACACGCTGGCACTCGGTGTTCACCACGCCGGCGTTGAGTGGGCATGGTGGGCCGGCCCGAGCGATTGCGGCGCGGTCGCCGGCGGCATCTCGACCGATGTCCGCGATCTGCTCGGCGACCTCACCGCCAGGCGGCCGCCCTCATGCGACGAGGCGGCCGGCCGTTTCCTCGGGCTTTCGTTTGCCGGCTGGAACGTGGTCGCGGCGGCGGCGCTCGCGGTGGTCGCCTGGCGCGGCGCCCTCGCCAGTGGCGACTGACCGGAGCCCGCTCACGGCTCCAGTTCGGTGTCCCAGTAGAGGAAGTCCATCCAGCTGTCGTGCAAATAATTGGGCGGAAATTTCCGCCCGTTCCTGTGCAGGTCCTCGATCGACGGCATGTACGGTTTCTGCGTCGGCCACATGCCGGATTCGCGCGGCAGCAAATTGCCCTTCCTGAGATTGCAGGGCGAGCAGGCGGCGCAGACATTCTCCCAGGTGGTCTGCCCACCCTTCGAGCGGGGAACGACATGGTCGAAAGTCAGGTCCTCGCCACTGCCGCAATACTGGCACTGGAAGCGGTCGCGCAGGAACACGTTGAAGCGGGTGAAGGCCGGGTGGCGGCTCGGCCGCACGAACGTCTTCAGGCTGACGACACTCGGCAGGTTCATGGCGAATGAGGGACTGCGCACCGCCGCCTCGTATTCGGCGACGATGTTGACGCGATCCAGGAACACCGCCTTGATGGCATCCTGCCACGACCACAGCGACAGCGGATAGTAGCTGAGCGGCCGGTAGTCCGCGTTCAGCACCAGTGCGGGATGCGCATCCGGCGAAACAGCGATCGTCAACGCCACCTCCTTCCCGCAGCCGTTTCGTCCGCGCCACTATCTAAAGCCTCTGTGTCAGGCTTGTGAAGCCGGGCCGTCGCGATTTCCGCGCCAGCACGCGGGGCGGCGAGACGCGGCGGGCAGGTTGCTTGCGACAGCCAGGCTGGCTTCATCCCACCGAGCGGCACCGCGAGCCGGACCAAGATGACGTGGCAGAACAGACAGACGGAGCAAGACCCCGGTTCATCTGGATCGGGTCTTGCCATGGAGCGGCGCCGGCATGGCGTCGCGGCCGCCCCTCACCGCCCGGTAGTATGCCCAGAACAGGCGCGCGGCGACCCCGCGCCATGGCGCCCAGCGGCACGCGATCTCACGCAGGCGGCGCTCGTCGGGCCGCGCCTCGAACTGGAAAGCGATGCGCACCGCCTCCTTCAGCGCGAGGTCGCCGGCCGGGAAGATGTCGGGATGGCCGCCGCAGAACAGCAGGAAGATTTCGGCAGTCCACGGGCCGATGCCGGGCACGGCGGTGAGCCGCGCCAGCGCCTCGTCGGGTGGCGACCGGCTGAGCCCGGCAAGATCGAGCCGCCCGCCGATGACGGCCTGCGCGGCGGCGGTGAGCGCCGCCTGCTTGGGCCGCGACAGCCCGGCCTGGCGCATCACCGCCTCGCCGCGATCGATCAGCGTCGGCGCGTCGAGCGGCTCGACCAGCGCGATCAGCCGGCGCAGGATCGCCTCGGCGCTCGCCCGCGACACCTGCTGACCGACGATGATGCCGGCAAGGCCGGCGAAATCCGGGCTTGACAGCCTGAGCGGCAGCGGCCCGGCCAGCGCCGCCACCGGCGCCAGCGCGGGGTCGGCGGCGATCAGCGCCGCCAGCCCGCGTTCCACATCACCCGCCGTCCGGATCGCCCTCATGCCGCTTGCCGCAATTGCCGCAGCCCCGATAGTCTGCCGCGATGAATAAGCCGGTCTTCCGCTTCGCGCCAAGTCCCAACGGACTGCTCCACCTCGGCCACGCCTATTCGGCCCTGCTGAACCTGCGCATGGCGCGCCGGGCGGGCGCCACGCTGCTCCTGCGCATTGAAGACATCGATACGGTCCGCTGCACACCCGAAAACGAGGCGATGATGCTCAAGGACCTCGAATGGCTCGGCTTCGAGTGGGACGCACCGCCGCGGCGCCAGTCGGAACATTTCGACGAATACCGCGCTGCCCTCGACGAACTGCTCGACGCCGGTCTCGCCTATCCGGCGCTGATGAGCCGCGCCGAAATCCGCCGCGCGGTCGAGGCGGCCACCGCCAGCGGCCGTTCGTGGCCGTGCGATCCTGACGGCGCGCCGCACTATCCGGGCCGTGAGCGCGATCTCGACCTGGCGCGACGGCGACAGATCGTCGCTGGCAGCGGCGACTACACGCTGAGGCTCGATGCCGCCGCCGCCGCCGCGCATATCGGGCGTGCGCTGCACTGGACCGAGGAAGGCTGCGGACCCGACGGCCAGTCGGGGCGCATCCGCGCTGATCTTGCCCCTTGGGGCGATCCGATCCTCGGCCGCCGCGACGTGCCGGCGAGCTATCACCTAGCCTGCGTGATCGACGACGCCGCCCAGGGCGTTTCCGACGTGGTGCGCGGCCGCGACCTCTTCTTCGCCACGGCGATCCACCGGGCCCTGCAGGAGCTGTTCGGCCTGCCCGAGCCCGCCTATTTCCACCACGACCTCATCCTCGACGAGGACGGCCGCAAGCTGTCGAAGAGCCGATCTTCGACGGCGCTGCGCCACCTGCGCGCCGCCGGGCTGACCGCCACCGACATCGCCCGCATGGTCGGGCTCGCCGACGAGCCGGTCAGGTGTGCGTGACCGCCTTGATGCCCGCCAGCATGACCAGCATGGCCGTGGCGCCGCCGAAAGCAACGAGGATCGTCGCCGCCGCGTCGCCGCCGAGGGCATAGCCGAGCCGGTTGTAGGCGAACAGGGCGACATAGGTGCCGGCCAGCAGCAGCAGCCAGTTGCCGATCACGCCGAACCCGGCGGCGCCCATGATGCGGTCGGCGATCCAGCCGCAGATGAAGCTCATCGCGCAGGCGAAGGAGAAGGTGACCACCAGTTGCTGGCCCGAGAGTTCCCAGATCATCGCGGCGCTCTCCGTAGCGTGAGCTTCATCCCGCCGAGCGGTACCGCGAGGCGGGTAAGATGACGCGACAAAACAAACAGATAGAGCAAAATCCCGATTCATCATCGGGGATCGGGTTTTGCCCTGGCGGCCGATTCTGCCGCCCCGCCGTCTCGATCGGATGAATCATTTTCCCTCGTTTTTATCGAAGGCCATCAGCGCGGCGTTGTACTCGGCGCCGATCAGATAGATCGCCGACATCAGGTAGACGAAAAGGACCGCGACGACGATGCCGGCAAGGCCTGCATAGGTGGCGCCATAATTGGCGAAGGTGCGCAGATAGGCGGCAAAGCCGAGCGAGGCGACGGCCCACAGCACCAGGGTCAGTGCCACGCCCGGCGCCAGGGCGCGGTAGCCGGCGTGCTCGCATGGCAGCCATCTGTGGCTGGCGAACAGGCCGAACACCAGGATCGCCACCGACGCGGCCAGGCGCCAGTCGCCGAGGTCGATCAGGTAGTCGTCGAGCCATGGCGCGAAGCGGGCGGCGGCCGCCTCGGCGAGCGGCACCACCACCAGCAGGAAGCCGGCGGCCGCCAGCACAATCGACGCGAGCAGCACGAACAGGATGCTCTGCGCGCGCAAGCGCAGGATGCCGCGCGTCTCCCTGGTCCGGTAGGCGCGATTGAGGCCGAGGCGCAGGGCCTCGACGCCACTAGAGGCGAAGAACAGCGCCAGCACCGCGCCGAAGGTCAGCACGTCGCCGCGCGGCTGCGTGAGCACGTTGAGGAGCTCCCATGACAGCGGCTCGGCCACCGCCGGCGGCCACAGTTCGAACATCAGATCGAACGCCATTGGCGGAAATTCGCCGAGATCGAAGAAGGCGGCCAGCGAGGTGCAGAAGATCAGGAAGGGGAACAGCGCCATGATCCCCGACAGCGTGATGTGGCTGGCGATGGCCCAGCCGTCGTCGCGGTTGAACCGGATCACCGCCGCGACGGCGGCCCGTCCGTGACGGCGCATGGTCTCCAGCATCGTTGCGGTCGTCCCCGTTCGGCGCTATGTCCCGGGCGACCATGGCGGTCGGCGACCGGACGCCCGGCCGGTCCTTTGTGAAAGCCAGGCGGCGCGATGTCCAGAACCATTCTCGCCGGCGGGCGTTCGACCGGCCCCGGCCGCCGTGGCCGCCGGCGCGACGCCGGCCGGGCCGCGCCGCCACGTTACCACGGCCGCCGCCCGACCCGCCCATCAGAGGGGAGTTGTCCGCCATGAGCCTTGTCAACACATTGATCCCGCTGCTGCTGGCGGCGGTGCTGGTGGTGCTGGCGCTTGGCCTGTGGAACATGTTGCGCGGCGGCAGCGCCAGCCGCTCGCAGAACCTCATGCGCCTGCGCGTCCTGTTCCAGTTCATCGCGGTGGTGGTCGTGATGACGGCGCTCTATATTGCCACGCGCGGATAGAAGGGGCGGGCTGCGGCGCGCGGGCATCGGAGATGCGAATTGGTCGTCCTCAACAAGATCTACACCAGGACCGGCGACGACGGCTCGACCGCGCTGGTCGGCGGCGAGCGGCGGCGCAAGCACGATCCGCGCGTTGACGCCTACGGCACGGTCGACGAGGCCAATGCCGCCATCGGCCTTGCCCGCCTCCATGTCGCCGCGGCGAGCCCGCTGATCGACGCCATGCTTGCCCGCATCCAGAACGACCTGTTCGATCTCGGCGCCGACCTCGCCACCCCCGGCGGCGGCGATGACGATCGGGCCTTGCGCGTGAGCGACGCCCAGGTCCTGCGCCTCGAAGCCGAGATCGATGCGATCAATGCGGGTCTGGCGCCACTGCGCTCCTTCGTCCTGCCCGGCGGCTCGGCGGCGGCCGCCCATCTCCATCTCGCCCGCACGGTGGTGCGGCGCGCCGAGCGGCTGATGGTGGCGCTCGCCGGGGCCGAGGCCGTCAACGGCGCCGCGCTGCGCTATGTCAACCGCCTGTCGGACTTACTGTTCGTCGCCGCCCGCGCCGTCAATGACAACGGCGCCCGCGACGTGCTATGGGTCCCCGGCGGGAACCGCTGAATGCTGGGAAGGGGAGAAGGCGCCATGGCCGGCCTGCCGCGTCTAGTCGGCTACGGCGTCCCGGTCCGGCTCGTTTCTTTCGCGGTCGCCTTCGCCGCCTTCGCCCGCTCCGCGCGGCGACCGGCCTGACCGGGCGCCGGCGCCATGTTCATCCCGCTGCACGACGCCAACGCGCTGCGCCACATCAGGCTCCAGTATGTGACGTTGGTCATCATCGTGCTCAACTGCGCCATCTGGCTCGTCTTCGCCGCCGCCGGCGCCAACGATCCGCAGGCGACGCGCGCCGCCTTCTTCTCCTATGGCTTCGTGCCGGCGGTCGCCAACGGCTATGAGGCGCTGCCGCCCGAATGGGTGGTCCTGCCGGGGCCGGCCGCCTACGTCACCTACGCCTTCCTGCACGGCAGCTTCATGCATCTGGCCGGCAACATGCTGTTCCTCTGGGTGTTCGGCGACAATGTCGAGGACGCCATCGGCCATTTCCGCTTCGTCTTCTTCTATCTCGCCTGCGCCGCCGCCGGCGCCTTCGCCCATTCGCTGGCCGAGCCCGCGTCGGTGTCGCCGCTGATCGGCGCCTCCGGAGCGGCCGCCGGCATCATCGCCGCCTATCTGCTGCTGCACCCGCATGTGAAGGTGTGGATACTGGCGTTCGGCCGCTTTCCGCTGCGCATCCCGGCCATGTGGGTCATCGGCGCCTGGATCCTTTTCCAGATCGCCAATTTCATCTTCGGCTCCAGCGAGCAGGTGTCCTGGGCCGCCCATGTCGGCGGCATCGTGGCCGGCGCCGCGCTGCTGCCGATCCTGAAGCGCCCGGGCGTCGCGCTTTTCGACCGCCTGCCGGCCGGTGGGCCGCCGGTACCACCGCCGCCGCCGGCCGCGCCAGCGCAAACCGCCGCCCCGCCGGACGATGGCCGTCTGCGGCCGATCGACGCCCCCCGCGACAGTGCCGTCGCACCGGCGCCGCCCACCCCGTGGGGCCGCCAGCGGCGCGACTGAGCCGCGGCCGGGCAGCTATCCGCCGGCCCTGCGGCCGGTGCTTCGACGCGATGTTGACGGCGCCGGTGATAGCGTTTATCGCCACGCCGACACTGCCGCCGATGGCGCGCTCGCCGGGCCCGGCGCCATTTTTCCGCTCCGCTGCAACGAGAGGGAGAGACATGAAGATACTGGTGCCCGTCAAGCGGGTGGTGGATTTCAATGTCAAGGTCCGCGTCAAGGCCGACGGTTCCGGCGTCGAGCTGGCCAATGTCAAGATGAGCATGAACCCGTTCGACGAGATCGCGGTGGAGGAGGCGTTGCGGCTGAAGGAGGCCGGCAAGGCCGAGGAGGTCATCGCCGTGTCGGTCGGCCCGGCCCAGGCGGCCGAGACCATCCGAACCGCACTTGCCATGGGTGCCGACCGCGGCATCCTGGTCAAGGTCGATGCTCCGGTCGAGCCGCTCGCCGTCGCCAAGCTGCTCAAGGGCGTCGCCGAGGCCGAGCAGCCGGGCCTTGTCATCCTTGGCAAGCAGGCCATCGACGATGACTGCAACCAGACCGGCCAGATGCTCGCCGCCCTGCTCGGCTGGAGCCAGGCGACGTTTGCCTCCAGGGTCGAGATCGACGGCGACAAGGCGAAGATCACCCGCGAGGTCGATGGCGGCCTGCAGACCATCGAGGCCGGCCTGCCGCTGATCGTGACCACCGATCTGCGCCTGAACGAACCGCGCTATGCGTCGCTGCCCAACATCATGAAGGCCAAGAAGAAGCCGCTCGACGAGAAGAGCCCGGCCGATTACGGCGTCGATGTCGCGCCGCGTCTGAAGGTGCTCAAGACCGTCGAGCCGCCGGCGCGCAAGGCCGGCGTCAAGGTCAAGACCGTCGCCGAGCTGGTCGACAAGCTGAAGAACGAAGCCGGCGTTCTTTAAGTTCGGCCGCACGAAAGGGACCACGACATGACCACGCTGCTGCTCGCCGACCATGACAACAAGGCGCTGTCGGATCAGACGGCCAAGGCGCTGACCGCCGCCCGCCAGCTCGGCGGGGATGTTCACATTCTCGTCGCCGGCAAGGGCTGCGGGCCGGTCGCCGAGGCCGCCGCCCGGCTCGACGGCGTCGCCAAGGTGCTGCTGGCCGACGCCGGCCACTACGAACACGCGCTCGCCGAACCGGTCGCCGCCCTGATCGTCTCGCTGGCCGCCGGCTATGACTGCTTCGTCGCCGCCGCCACGTCGTCGGGCAAGAACATCATGCCTCGCGTCGCCGCGCTCATCGACGTGATGCAGGTGTCCGACGTCACCGCCGTGGTGGCGCCAGACACCTTCGAGCGGCCGATCTATGCCGGCAACGCCATCCAGACGGTGCAGTCGACCGATGCCAGCAAGGTCATCACCGTGCGCACCGCCGGCTTCCAGGCCGCGGGCGCCGGCGGCTCGGCCTTGATCGAGACCGTGCCGGCAGCCGACGACCCCGGCCTGACCAGGTTCCTCGAGGCGGCCCTGTCGAAGACCGACCGGCCGGAACTGACCTCGGCCCGCGTCATCATCTCCGGCGGCCGCGCGCTTGGCTCGAAGGAGAAGTTCATGGAGGTCATCCTGCCGGTTGCCGACAAGCTGGGCGCGGCGGTAGGCGCTTCGCGCGCCGCCGTCGACGCCGGCTACGCGCCGAACGACTGGCAGGTCGGCCAGACCGGCAAGGTGGTGGCGCCCGATCTCTACATCGCCTGCGGCATATCGGGGGCCATCCAGCATCTTGCCGGCATGAAGGACTCCAAGGTGATCGTCGCCATCAACAAGGACGAGGAAGCGCCGATCTTCCAGGTCGCCGATTACGGTCTCGTCGCCGATCTGTTCCAGGTTCTGCCGGAGTTCCAGAAGGCGCTTTCCTGATCGCGGCGGCCGGTAGCAATCGGCGCCGGCTGCCGGTATGCTCGCGGGCCGCGCCGGACCGAGGCTTCGGCCGGCGTCAGGGTGAACATTCGGTCGGGTGAAACCGGACATGACAGGTCAGGTGAGGAAAGTGGGCGTCGTCGGCGCCGGCCAGATGGGCAGCGGCATCGCGCATGTGTGCGCGCTCGCCGGCTATGACGTGCTGGTCAACGACCTGACCTTGGACAAGATCGAATCGGGTCTGGCCACCATCAACGGCAACCTGGCGCGCCAGGTCGCCTCCGGCAAGGTCTCCGAGGAGGAGCGGGCCGGGGCGGTCGCCCGGCTGGCGCCGGCCCCGGCCATGGATGACCTCGCCAGCTGCGACATCGTTATCGAGGCGGCCACCGAGAACGAGGCGATCAAGCGCAAGGTCTTCGCCGAGCTGTGCCCGCTGCTCAATCCGGAGGCGATGCTCGCCACCAATACCTCGTCGATCTCGATCACCCGGCTTGCCTCCTCGACCGACCGTCCGGAGCGCTTCATCGGCATCCATTTCATGAACCCGGTGCCGGTGATGAAGCTGGTCGAGCTGGTGCGCGGCATCGCCACCGAGGACGAGACCTTCGAGCGGGCGCGCGCCTTCGTCACCTCGCTCGACAAGACCATCGCGGTGTCGGAGGATTTCCCCGCCTTCATCGTCAACCGCATCCTGCTGCCGATGATCAACGAGGCGATCTACACGCTCTATGAGGGCGTCGGCTCGGTCGAGGCGATCGACACCGCCATGCGGCTCGGCGCCAACCACCCGATGGGGCCGCTGCAGCTTGCCGACTTCATCGGCCTCGACACCTGCCTGTCGATCATGCAGGTGCTGCATGACGGCCTGGCCGATTCCAAGTACCGGCCCTGCCCGCTGCTGGTGAAATATGTCGAGGCGGGCTGGCTTGGCCGCAAGTCGGGCCGCGGCTTCTACGACTACCGCGGCGAAACGCCGGTGCCGACGCGCTAGTCGTCGGGACGGGACCGCAGCGCCGCTTCGATCAGCGCCCGGGCGTCGGCGCCGGCCCAGTCGGCCGGCCCGCTCATCGAGCCGAGCAGGCAGCCCTCGGCGTCGATCAGCAGGCTGGTCGGCATGCCGATGGCGAGGCTGCGCTTCTTCAGCGCGTTGAAGACGCCCATGCTGCCGTCGTGGAAGAAGGGCAGGTCGGTGAGCCCGGTCTCAACGTAGAACTGCCTGGGCTTGTCGGCTTCGCCGAGGTCGACGCTGACCGCCACCACGGCGAAATCGGCGCCGCCCATGGCTCGCTCCAGCGCCTCCAGCGCCGGCATCTCCTCCCGGCAAGGGGCGCACCACGTCGCCCACAGGTTGAGGAGCACGGTGCGGCCGCGCCATTCCTCGATCGCGCGGCTGGCGCCGTCCCCGTCCCGGAAGGTCAGCCCCTCGATCGGCACCGGCGTGTCGGCGACCTGGAACGCCGCCACGTCGCCCGTGGCGAAGGGCGCGATGGCCGACTGGCGCGCCTGCGCCGGAGCGCATTGGGCGGTCTCGACATTGCCAGGTCCGCGCGAGATCACGTATATCGCCGTCACCGCCGCTGCCGCGAGGAAGACGGCGGCGAGGATCGTCGCGCGCCGTGCCAGGGTGCTGTTGCGTTCGTTCATGCGTGGTTCCGTACTCGCCAGACTATCCCGGAGAAGGGCCGATGACCAAACCCGGCAACAAGATGTGGGGCGGCCGCTTCGCCGCCGGGCCCGATGCCGTCATGGAAGCGATCAACGCCTCGATCGACTTCGACCGCAAGCTCTACACCCAGGACATCGCCGGCTCGAAGGCGCACGCCCGCATGCTGGCCCGTCAGGGCATCATCAGCGCTTCTGATGCCGAGGCGATCGTTCACGGTCTAGACACGATTGCGTCAGAAATCGAGTCCGGTCGCTTCGCCTTTTCCGCCGCGCTCGAGGACATCCACATGAATGTCGAAGCGCGGCTGGCCGAACTGATCGGCCCGGCCGCCGGCCGCCTGCACACCGCCCGCTCGCGCAACGACCAGGTCGCGGTCGACTTCCGCCTGTGGGTGAAGCAGACGGCGATCCGGTTCGATGCGCTGCTTCTTGCGCTCATCGCCGCCTTCCTCGACAAGGCCGAGGCCCATGCCGGCACCGTCATGCCGGGTTTCACCCATCTGCAGACCGCCCAGCCGGTCACCTTCGGCCATCACTGCCTGGCCTATGTCGAGATGTTCGCCCGCGACCGCGGCCGCCTCGCCGACGCGGTCCGCCGCATGGACGAGTGCCCGCTCGGCGCGGCCGCCCTCGCCGGCACCGGCTTTGCCATCGACCGCCACTTCACGGCGCGCGAACTCGGCTTCCGCGAGCCGACGCGCAACTCGCTCGATTCGGTCTCCGACCGCGATTTCGCCATGGAGTTCCTTTCAGCCGCCGCGATCTGCGCCACTCACCTTTCGCGACTCGCCGAGGAGATCGTCGTCTGGTCGACGCCGCAGTTCGGCTTCATCCGCCTGTCCGACCGGTTCTCGACCGGCTCCTCGATCATGCCGCAGAAGCGCAACCCCGACGCCGCCGAACTGGTGCGCGCCAAGACCGGCCGCGTCAACGGCGCGCTGATCACGCTTCTGACCGTCATGAAGGGCCTGCCGCTCAGCTACTCGAAGGACATGCAGGAGGACAAGGAAGCCGTGTTCGACGCCGCCGAGAACGTCGAGCTGGCAATCCTCGCCATGACCGGCATGGTCGCCGACATGGAGGTCCGCGCGGACGCCATGGCCGCGGCCGCCGGCGCCGGCTATTCGACCGCCACCGATCTGGCCGACTGGCTGGTGCGCGAGACCGGCATGGCCTTTCGCCAGGCCCACCACGTCACCGGCCGGGCGGTCGCGCTGGCCGAGCAGAAGGGCTGCGGGCTTGCGGAGCTGACGCTGGCCGAATTGCAGGCGATCGACCCGGCCATCGACGGGCGCGCCCTTGCCGTGCTTTCGGTGGAGCAGTCGGTCGCCAGCCGCACCAGCTTCGGCGGCACCGCCCCGGACAATGTGCGCGCCCAGATCGCCTGGTGGCGCGCGCGCCGGGACGAGCCAACCGGCAGCGGCGGTGTTTGACATTCCCGGCGCCTTGACGAATAAACGCCGGACCGGTCGAGACGGCCTGTGCTCGTATCGTGGAGTGCCTGATGACGCCGAACCCGTGGCGGGTCGCCGCCAGCTTCGTTGTGGTGCTCGCCGCCGCGAGCCTGCTCGCCGGCTGCGGCCGGCGCGGACCGCTGGAGCCTCCGCCCTCCGCCGCCGTCCTGTCGACCGATGAACAGGGCAATGTGGTCGGCGCCAGCCCGCCTCGCGACCGGCCGTTCGTTCTCGACCCGTTGATCCAATAGGGCGTCGGCGGCGCCGGGGAGCCGGGCATGAACCATTTCGAGTACAGGAATGGCGTGCTCTGCGCCGAGGACGTGCCACTGCCGGTGATCGCGGCGGCCGTCGGCACGCCGTTCTACTGCTATTCGACCGCCACGCTGGAGCGCCACTACCGCGTCTTCTCGCGGGCCTTCGCCGACATCCCGTCGCTGGTCTGCTACGCGATGAAGGCCAATTCCAACCAGGCCGTGATCGCCACGCTCGCCCGCCTCGGCAGCGGTGCCGACGTCGTTTCCGGCGGCGAGCTCATGCGTGCGCTGAAGGCCGGCGTGGCGCCCGACCGCATCATGTTCTCCGGCGTCGGCAAGACCGCCGCCGAGCTCGATGCCGGCCTTGCCGCCGACATTCTGTGCTTCAACGTCGAATCGGTGCCCGAACTGCACGCCCTGTCGCAGCGGGCCAGCGCGCTCGGCCGCACCGCGCGCATCTCCTTCCGCATCAACCCGGATGTCGACGCCGGCGCCCACGCCAAGATCTCGACCGGCCGCAAGGAGAACAAGTTCGGCATTCCCTGGGCCGACGCGCTCGCCGTCTATGACCGCGCCAAGACGCTGCCCGGGATCGAGGTCACCGGCATCGACATGCACATCGGCAGCCAGATCACCGATCTCGGGCCGTTTGACCGCGCCTTCTCGCGGCTCGAGGGATTGATCCGCCAGCTTCGCGACCACGGCCATGCGATCGGGCATGTCGACCTCGGCGGCGGCCTCGGCATCCCCTACCGCAGGGACAACATCCCGCCGCCCGACCCCGGCGCCTATGCCGACGTCGTCAAGCGCCACGTACGCGCGCTCGGCTGCCGCATCATCTTCGAGCCGGGCCGGCTGATCGCCGGCAATGCCGGCATCCTGGTCGGCAGCGTCATCTATGTGAAGGAGACCGGCCACCGCACCTTCGTCATCGCCGACGCGGCGATGAACGACCTCATCCGCCCGACGCTCTATGACGCCTGGCACGAGATCATTCCGGTCGCCGAGCCGGACCCGGCCGTGGAACATATCACCGCCGATCTGGTCGGCCCGGTCTGCGAGACCGGCGACTACCTGGCGCTCGACCGCGCCATGGCGCCGATGCGCACCGGCGACCTGTTCGCCATCGGCTCGGCCGGGGCCTATGGCGCCGTCCAGGCCGGCACCTACAACACGCGGCCGCTGGTGGCCGAGGTGCTGGTCAATGGCGACCGCTTCCACGTGGTGCGGCCGCGCATCGATGTCGAGACGCTGATCGGCTTCGACAGCCTGCCCGACTGGCTGGGTGGCTGAAGACGCTCACTTTTTCCTGATGGGCGGCAACGAACCTCGAAATCGCCGCTTTCTGTGATAGGCTTGCTTTCATGCGTCGCCGGGGGCCGGCGAACCTGCGCGAGGTGCAATGACGGACCTGACGGGCCGCCCGGATCAACCCCTCGACATCTCGGTGCTTAGTCGCAGCGGCTGGCGCCGCGCGCGTCTGGTTGCCGCCGCGGTTCTGCTGTGGGAGCGTTTCTGGCCGCTGGCCGTTCCCGCCGTCTCCGTCGCCCTGCTGTTTGCCGCCGTCTCCTGGCTCGGCCTCTGGCAGGTCGTTCCGGCCGCCGCGCGCTACGTTCTGCTTGCCCTGTTCGCCGCCGGCTTTCTCTACGCGCTGGCGCGGCTGCGCCACCTGCGCCTGCCGGGCCGCGACGAGATGGTACGCCGGGTCGAACTGGCCTCGCGGCTCGAGGACCGGCCGATCACGGCGCTGTCCGACGAGATGGCGGTCGGCGCCGACGACCCGTTCTCGCGGGCGCTTTGGGTCGAGCACCGCCGCCGCATGGCCGCGCGCCTGCGCGATCTGGCCGCCGGCACGCCCGCCCCCGACGCCAATCGTGTCGACCCCTGGGCGCTGCGCGCCTTCGTCGCGCTCATCGCCTTCGCCGCTTTCGGCTTCTCGTTCGGGCCGCAGGGCGGCCGGGTCGCCGACGCCTTCCGCATCGCCCCCGACATCGCCGAACTGCGTACCCGGCTCGATGCCTGGATCAATCCGCCGCCCTACACCCGCAAGCCGCCGATCTTCCTGACCGGCCGCCACGCCGATGCCACCGGGGGCGCCGATCGGCTCGCCATCGAGGTGCCGCAGGGCAGCGACTTCTTCCTGCGCATCGTCGGCAGTGATGTCGCCGACCTCGCATTTGTCTCCGACGGTGGCAGCGAATCCATTGCCGCCACGACCGAGACCGGCGAGATGCCCGACGAGGCGGCGCCGCGGCCGGCGACCGCCGCTGCCGCGCAGATCGAGTTCACCTTCCCGCTGCAGCGCTCCGGAATGGTTGTCCTGTCGAGTGGCGGCGCCACCGTGGCGCAGTGGCCGGTCACCGTGATGCCGGACACGCCTCCCTCGATCAGCTTCGCCGAGCTGCCGACCGCCGCGCTGTCCGGCTCGCTGCAGATGGCTTATTCGGTCGAGGACGATTACGGCGTCACCCGCGCCGAGGCCGCGATCGAATCGCTGGAGGCGCGCGATGCCGACGCCCGGCCGCTGGTCGAAGCGCCGGAGATGGCCCTGCCGCTGCCGCGCCAGCGCGCCCGATCGGGCACCGCCAAGGTCAATCGCGATCTCACCCAGCATCCCTGGGCGGGCGGCAGCGTGCGCATCACGCTGCTTGCCCATGACGACGCCGGCCAGACCGGACGCAGCCGGCCGCACGAGATGGTGCTGCCGGGGCGGCGCTTCTCCAATCCGCTGGCGCTTGCCCTGGTCGAGCAGCGCCGCATCCTGGCGCTCGACGCCAACAAGGCGCTCCATGTCGCCAACATGCTCGACGCGCTGACCATCGCGCCCGAGGAGTTCACCCCCGACACCGCCGCCTTCATGGCCATGCGGGTCGCCTATCGCCGCATCATCGACGCCTACAGCGACGACCAGCTGCGCGACACGCTCGACCTGCTGTGGGAGACCGCGCTCGCCATCGAGTTCGGCGACATGAGCGAAGCCGAGCGCCGGCTGCGCGAGGCGCAGGAGAACCTGTCGAAAGCACTCGAGGAGGGTGCCAGCGACGAGGAGATCGCGCGCCTGATGGACGAACTGCGCAAGGCGATGGACGAGTACATGCAGATGCTGGCGCGCGAGGCGCTGGAGAACCCGCTCGCCCGCAATCCGTTGCTTGAAAACGAGATGCTGCGCACCCTGCGCCAGCGCGACCTCGACCGCATGCTCGACCAGATCGAGAACCTCGCCCGCTCGGGCTCGCGCGACGCCGCCCGCCAGATGCTGAGCGAACTGCAGCGCATGATGGACAATCTGCGCGCCGGCCGCCACATGCAGCAGCAACAGGCCGAGGGCAACCAGATGAACCAGGCCCTCGACAAGCTCTCGGAACTGATGCGGCGCCAGCAGGAACTGATGGACGAGACCTTCCGCATGGAGCAGAACAGCCCGGAAAACCGGGACGGGCAACAGCAGCAGGGCCAGATGACGCCCGAGGAGTTCGCCGAGGCGATGAAGCGCCTGCAGGAGCAGCAGGGCCAGCTGCAGCAGGAACTGGGCGAGCTTGGCCGCCAGCTTGAGGGGATGGGTCTCGATCCCTCACGGGAATTCGGGCAGGCCCAAGGCGAAATGGGCGAGGCCGAGGGCAAACTCGGCCGCGGCCGGCCGGGAGACGCCACCGGCAACCAGGCACGTGCCCTGGAGGCCCTGCGCAATGGCGTTCAGACGATGATGCAGCAGATGGCCGGCGACCGCGGCCAGCAGGGCCAGCAGAACGGTCCCGGCCAGTTCGGCGGCCTCGACCGCGACCGCACCGATCCGCTCGGCCGCCGCCGCGACGCCAACGGCCTGGAGACCGGCGAGGACACGCGGGTCCCGGGCGAGATCGAGGCCCAGCGGGCGCGCGAGATCATGGAGGCGATTCGCAAGCGCCTGTCGCAGCCGGCCTCGCCGCGCATCGAGAAGGACTATCTGGAACGGCTGCTCGAGGCCGAATAGAGCCTCAACCCGCCGAGCAACGCGAGGCGGACCAGATCATGCGACAAAACAAATGGATGGAACGGCATTCCGATCCCGTTAGATCGGATCGTGCTCCGGGCCGGTTTTGCGCTTCAATGCCCGGCGAGTGCCGCGGCGACGCGGTCGCGGATCTGGGCGAGCGTGAACGGCTTGCGCACGACGCCGGCGATGATCCGGTTGAGGTCGGCGGCGCGTTCGCGCTGCTCGGCATAGCCGGTCATCAGCAGGATCACCATGTCGGGCCGGACCTTTGCCGCCCATCGCGCCAGCGTGATGCCGTCCATCGCCGGCATGCGGATGTCGCTCAGCAGCAGGTCGAAGCGCGCGCCGCCCGAGATGAGTTCGAGCCCCTCCTCGCCGTCGCCGACCTCGACGGTCTGGTGGGCGTCCATCGCCAGCGCCCGCGCGACGAGCGAACGCACCGATGCGTCATCCTCGGCAATCAGGATCCTGGCCATCCGCCGCTCCCCTTCATGCCTCGCCGGTGACCACGCCCACGAACGGCAGTTCGCGGAAGGCGTGGGCCACGTCCATGCCGTAGCCGACCACGAAATGGTCCGGGCACTGGAAGCCGACATAGTCGGCGGTTATGTCGACCTTGCGCTTCATCGTCTTGTCGAGCAGCACCGCGATGGCGACCCGGCGGGCGCCGCGTTCGAGCATCAGGTTGCGCACGAAGCGCAGCGTGTTGCCGGATTCGAGGATGTCGTCGATCAACAGGATGTCGCGGCCCTGCACATCGGTGTCGACGTCGCGCAGCAGCCGCAGCTTGCCGGCCGTGGTGCCGGTGCCGTAGGACGATACCGAGATGAATTCGACTTCCGGCGCCAGTCCGGCCGCGTGCAGGGCGCGGATGAGGTCGGCGGCGAACACGAACGATCCCTTCAGGATCGACAGGACCAGGATGTTGGAGAGATCGCCGAGCGCGATCGCCTCGGCGAGTTCGCGGTTGCGCCGGGCGATGTCCTCGGCGCTGAACAGGACCTCGATCTTCTTGTTGCGCACGATTGGCATGCTAAGGCTTTCCTGCGCGGGGTGGTGCTGTCGGCATCGCGGCCGACGGCATCTGCCAAACCGTCCCCGACGACGTAGCGCAAATGTGTTAATGCATTGTTAACCATGCTTAACGCAGGGTGCGCGAGCCTTGACCGGAACGAGACGCCGTTGATAAGATTCGACAATGTCGGCCTGCGCTACGGGCTGGGCCCGGAGATCCTGAGCGATCTCACCTTCCGGATCGCGCCCAATTCGTTCCAGTTCCTCACCGGTCCGTCCGGCGCCGGCAAGACCTCGCTGCTGCGCCTGATGCTGCTGGCGCTGCGGCCGACGCGCGGCCTCATCCATCTGTTCGGCAAGGACGCCAACACCATCCGCCGCTCCGAAATGCCGGCGATCCGCCGCCGGATCGGCGTCGTCTTCCAGGAGTTCCGCCTGCTCGACCACCTGACCACCTACGAGAACGTCGCCCTGCCGCTGATGGTGCGCGGCAGGTCGGAGAGCGACTATCGCCGCGATGTCACCGACCTGCTCGAATGGGTGGGCCTGGGCGACCGCATGCATGTTCTGCCGCCGGTCCTGTCGGGCGGTGAGAAGCAGCGCGCGGCGATCGCCCGCGCCCTGATCGACCAGCCCGCCGTGCTGCTCGCCGACGAGCCGACCGGCAATGTCGACCCGCCGCTTGCCCGCCGGCTGCTCAGGCTGTTCATCGAATTGCACCGTTCCGGCACCACCGTGGTCATCGCCACGCACGACCTCACCCTGATGGACCAGTACGAAGCGCGCCGGCTGGTCCTGCACGACGGACGCCTGCTGATCTATGACTGACAAGGCGACACCCGTCCGGCGCAAGGCGCCGCCGCGCAAGGGCAGGCCGGCGCCGCCGTCCGCCCCATCGGCGCCGCCGGCCCCGACCCAGCGCTACCGCCTGCGCAGCGGCAGTGCCATCGTTCCCCGTGAGAGCGTCTCCGGGCGGGCGCTGTCGATGGTGATCGCCATCATGGCTTTCCTCGCCTGCCTGGCGGTCGGCGCGGTCACCGTGGTCGCCGGCACCGCCGAGCGCTGGCAGAACGACGTCGCCCGCGAGGTCACCATCCAGATCCGTCCGTCCGATCCGGCCGAGATGGACGAGGCGGTGCGCCAGGCGAGCCGGCTGGTCCTCGGCTTCGAGGGCGTCGCCCGCGTCACCGCGCTCGACGAGGCTTCCTCGGCCCGGCTGCTTGAACCATGGCTCGGCCAGGACCTCGACCTGTCGCAACTGCCCGTGCCGAAGCTGCTGATCGTGTCAATCGCCGAGGGTGCCCGGCCCGATTTTGGCGCCATCCGCGCGGCGCTGGCCGAACAGGTTCCCGGTGCCGTGCTCGACGATCACCGCGCCTGGCTCGAACGGCTCACGCGCATGGCCTGGGCCATGATCGGCTTCGGCGTCGGCATCCTCGCCCTCGTCCTCGGCGCCACCGTGCTCACCGTCGTCTTCGCCACTCGCGGCGCCATGGCCGGCAGCGGCGACATCATCGAGGTTCTGCATCTCGTCGGCGCCGAGCCTGGCTTCATCGCCCGGCAGTTCCAGCGCCACTTCCTCGTGCTCGGGCTGCGCGGCGCCGTCGCCGGCGGACTGCTGGCGATCGTCATCTTCGCGACGCTCGGGGTGTGGACGACGTCGAGCCGCGCCACCCCCGAGGGCGACCAGATCGCCGCCCTGTTCGGCACCTTCGTGCTGGGCTGGCCGGGCTATGCCGGCATATTCGCCGTCGCCACCGCCGTCGCCTTCCTGACGGCGGCGACCTCGCGCATCACCGTGCTTGCCCATATCGGCGAGCTGGAGGTCTATGCGCGCCGGCGCTAGAGCAAGACCCGATCCGGATGAATCGGGATCGATCTTGCTCTATCTGTTTGTTTTGTCGCGTCATCTTGTCCGCCTCGCGATCCCGCTCGGCGGGATGAAGCTCTGGGCGTCCCCCGGAAATGGCTTGCCACCCGACCGCCTTATTCGCCAAATACCTCTCATGCGGCGACCGACTGCGCGGCGGGACCCGGGGCGGGAACGATGGACCAGACCAGGCCTGCATCACCAGCCGAGGCGGACGCGCCGGTCAGCGGCCGCCGGCGGCGCTTGCTGCGCCGCCTGTCGCGTGCGGTGCTGCTCGCTGTCGTGCTGGTGATCGTCGCCGGGCTCGCCGGCTTTTTCCGTTTCGCCGCCGAAATCAGCGCGCTCAGAAGCGCCGATCCGGCCGCCGCCGCCGACGGCATCGTGGTGCTGACCGGCGGCAAGGCCCGCATCGAGACCGCCCTCGACCTCCTCGACCGGGGCAAGGGGCGCCGGCTGCTGATCAGCGGCGTCCACCCGCTCACATCGGCAGCCGCCATCCGCAGCGTGGTGGGGGGCAGCGCCGACCTGTTCGATTGCTGCGTCGACATCGACCATGTTGCGCTCGACACCTACGGCAACGCCGCCGAAGCCGGCAAATGGGCTGAGCGCCACGGCTTCGCCAGCCTGATCGTCGTCACCAGCGACTACCACATGCCGCGCAGCCTGATGGAGATGCGCCGCTCCAATCCCGATCTGCGCCTGCTGCCCCATCTGGTTTCCCCGCAGGCCTCCGCCGAGACCGACTGGGCGTCCGAGCCCGGACTTCTTCGCGTCGTAGCCGCCGAATACTTCAAGTACCTCGCCGCCGCCATCCGCGCCCGCCTGGAGAGCCGCCTGCAGCCGACCGCCATGGCCAGTGCCGGCGGGTCATAGCCGAAGCGGCACGTTTGCCCGGCGATCGCTTTGCTCTATGTTGCGCCGCATCGGCGCATGGACCTGGGAGGGTGGGGCGACGTGATTCTGCTGCGTTCGCTCGTTTTCACGGTCGCCTTCTATGTGGCGACGCTGGCGCAGATGGTCTTCTGGACGCCGGTCTTCTTCCTGCTGCCGCGCAAATTCGCCTGGCACATCCCGCGGCTTTGGGCCAAGAGCCTGCTATGGCTGCAGCACGTCATCATCGGCTCGCGCTACGAGTTCCGCGGCCTGCACAACATTCCCAGGGGCCGCCCCTTCATCGTCGCCTCCAAGCACCAGTCGACCTGGGAGACCTATACCGGCCTGCTGTTTCTCGATGACCCGAGCTATGTGCTCAAGCGCGAGCTGATGTTCATCCCGCTGTGGGGCTGGTACGCGACCAAGATGAAGGTGGTACCGGTCGACCGCGGCCGCAGGGGCGTGGCGCTGGCCGCCATGGCGGCCACCGCCGGCAGGCAGTATCACGAGGGTCGTCAGATCATCATCTATCCGGAGGGCACGCGCACGGCTGCCGGAGCGGCGCCGCGCTACAAATACGGCATCACCCATCTCTACACGGCGATCGGCGCCACCGTGCTGCCGGTCGCCGTCAATTCCGGCCTCTACTGGCCGCGCCGGTCGTGGCGCCTCTATCCGGGCACCATCGTCATGGAGTTTCTCGAGCCGATCGAGCCCGGCCTCGCCCGCGACGAGTTCGCCGCCGAGCTGGAGCGCCGCATCGAGGCGGCGACGGACGGGCTGATCGCCGAAGCCGCCAACTGCGACAATCCGCCGCCGCTCGCCCTCAAGCTGATGCGCCGGCGCCGCGCCCATGCCGGCGCCGCCGGTTCAGCCTGAGGCCGCGACGTCGGCGCCGAGCAGCCGGCCGATCGCCTCCAGATGCGCGTCGAAAATGCCCTGCTCGCGCAGATGGGCGAGCGTGCTGAGCACGTAGTCGGCGTTGCGGCCCGAGCGTCCGTTGCCGCGCCGCACGATCGCCGCGATCTCTTCGTCGCTCAGCCGCCCGGCATATTGGCGGTGCGCGGGGTCGACGACATAGGTCAATGCCTCGACCCGCTCGCCACTGTCGAGGCGGACCGGTCGCCAGGTCTCGAAATAGACGTTGGTCACCAGTTCGCGGCCGCGCAGGTAGTCGATCACCGCGTCCCGCTCGGTGCCGCCTACCCGCATGGCGAGGCCCCGGCACGAGCCGCCGCGGTCGAGACCCAGCACCAGCCCAGGCTCCTCCTGCGTGCCGCGGTGCACCCAGGAGTGGACACACAGCGCGCGATGGAGGCCGTGCAGCACGGCGCCTCGCCGCTCGGCCACGGCAAAGCCCGGGTTCCACATCAGCGACCCGTAGCCAAACACCCAGAAATCCCGCATAAGCCCTTGCCGCAGCTTGGCCGGCTGCCCCTAGCGATCGACGGAGGCGCTGCTTATCATGCCGCCCGCAACGAGGCAAAACCCGCGTCGGCGCCGCTGGCGGCGCTGGTTGCTGCCGGTCGCCGCCATCCTCGTCGCGTTGGCGTGGAGCTGGGGCTGGCACGAGGGAGCGGCCGCCCTTGACGCCCGCATCGCCGCGCTCCTTGCCCGTTCCAATACGGGCGGTGGCCAGCTCGCCTGCCCGGGCCGACGCCTCGGCGGGTTCCCGGTCGGCTTCGATCTTGCCTGCGATTCCGTTGCGTTCGCTTCAGCCGGGCAGGGCATCGCCGTCGATGCCGGCGCGCTCGGCCTCGCCGTTCGCCTCTGGCATCCGACCTCGCTCGCCGCCCGCCTCGACGGGCCGCTGACGGCGACGGGGGCGACCGTCCTCTCAGGCGACTGGGACGATCTGGCCGCCACGCTGCGCTTCGGCCTCGACGGACCGACGCGGCTCTCCTTGCGTTCGTCCCGCCTCGTCCTGCGCCGCCAGGATGGCCGGGCGGCATCCTTCGCCGCGCTCGACCTCGCCGTCGAGCGCGCGCCCGGCGAGGCCGGTGCGCGGCCGCTCGATTTGAGCCTCTCGGGCCGCGGTATCGCGCTCGACCCGGACGGCGCCGGCGCGCTGCCGCCGCTGTCGCTGACCGCAGATCTGCGTCTCGACGATCTCAGCGCCGACTTCAACCGTCGGTTCGACCTCGTCCGGTACCTGCGCGAGAACGGGATTTCCGGTCTGTTGCGCAATGTCGATCTGGCCGCGTCCGGCACGCGCCTCAGCGCCTCCGGCCCGTTCAAGCTGGCGCGTGACGGGCTCGTCAGCGCCCGGCTCGACATCGCCGCGTCCGATCTTGGCGGGCTGCGTGAATTCGTCGTCCGTGTGGCCGGCGGCGATCCGGACGTCCTTGAGCGGTTCGGCCAGGCCTTCGCGCTGTTGTCGGCGGCCGGTTTCGGCGCCGGCAGCCGCTTGACGCTGGTGATCGACGAGGGTCAGGTCCGCGCCGGCATCCTGCCGCTCGGCCGCATTCCGCCGCTGTTCTGATCGCTCTACCAGTCCGAGCTGTAGGGCCGGGCCAGCGGGTATTCGACCTGCTTTTCCTCCTCGCTCGGCTGCACCGAGATGTGCTCCTTCTCGATCACCTTGCGCCGCGTGCTGCGACTGAGCGAGAACAGCCGCTCCAGCTTCTCCCCGTCGCCGTCGTCGATCGCCTCGGCCAGGCGTTCCAGATCGCCGACGAACATCCTGAGCACCGCCAGCACCGGCTCGCGGTTCTTCAGGAAGATGTCGCGCCACATGGTCGGGTTCGACGAGGCGATGCGGGTGAAGTCGCGGAAGCCGCCGGCCGAGAACTTGATGACTTCGGCTTCCGACATCTCCTCGTAGCGCAGTGCCGTCTGGAAGATCGAGAACGCCACCAGATGCGGCAGGTGGCTGGTATAGGCCAGCACGTAGTCGTGCCGCTTGGGGCTCATCACCTCGACCGTCGAGCCCAGCCCTTCCCAGAACCGGCGCACCAGCGCCACCGCCTGCGGGTCGCAGTCCTTTTCCGGCGTCAGGATGCACCAGCGCTTGACGAACAGGCGGGGCATGCCGGCGTCGGGGCCGGAAAATTCGGTGCCGGCCAGCGGATGCGCCGGCACCAGGTGGACGTTGTCCGGCAGGTGCGGGCGCACGTCCGCGACTACCTCCGCCTTCACCGAGCCGACATCGGAGACGATGGCGCCGGGCTTGAGGTGCGGGCAGATCTCGGTGATGACGCTGGCCGTCTGGCCGACGGGCACGCAGACGATGACCAGGTCGGCATCCGCCACCGCCTCGGCGCTGCCGTGCACCACCCTGGCATGGCCGAGGCCGAGCTCGATCACCCGCTTGCGCACCTTCTTCGAGGCGTCGGTGACGGCGACATTGGCCACCAGCCGCCGCTCGTAAACGGCACGTGTGATCGACGAGCCGATCAGCCCCTGGCCGATGATCGCGAGCTTGCCGACGATCGTTTCCATGCCGCCATCCTAGCCCAGAAATTCGGCGAGCGCCGCAACGACGCCGCGATTGGCCTCCTCGGTGCCGATCGTCATGCGCAGCGCGTTGGGAAAGCCGTAGGCGGCGACCGCCCGCAGCACATAGCCGCGCGCGGTCAGGAAGGCGTCGGCCTGCGGCGCCCGCCTGCCATCCTCGTCTGGGAAATGGATCAGGATGAAGTTGCCGACCGAAGGCGTGACCTCGAGACCGAGCGCGCGCACCGCCTGCGAGGTCCAGTCGAGCCACTGCCCGTTGTGGGCGACGGCGCGCTCGACGTGGGTCCGGTCGGCGAGCGCGGCGGCGCCGGCCGCTATCGCCGGAGCGTTGACGTTGAACGGCCCGCGCACGCGGTTCAGCGCGTCGACCACATGGGCCGGCGCGTAGCACCAGCCGATGCGCAGGCCGGCGAGCCCGTGGATTTTCGAGAAAGTGCGCGTCATCACCACGTTTTGCGAGGCCGACACCAGTTCGATGCCCGCCTCGTAGTCGTTGCGCCGTACATATTCGGCATAGGCGGCGTCGAGCACCAGCACGACATTGGCCGGCAGGCCGGCATGCAGGCGGCGCACCTCGCCGATCGGCAGATAGGTGCCGGTCGGGTTGTTGGGATTGGCGAGGAACACCAGCCGCGTGCGGCCGGTCACCGCCCCGAGTATGGCGTCGACATCCGCCGTGCGGTCGGTCTCCGGCACGACCACCGGCCTGGCGCCGGCCGCCAGCGTGGCGATGTGGTAGACGAGGAAGCCGTGCTCGGTGTGGATCGCCTCGTCGCCCGGTGCCAGATAGGTCGAGGCCAGCAGGCCGAGCAGTTCGTCGGAGCCGTTGCCGCAGACGATGTTGGCCGGGTTGAGGCCGTGGGCGGCGCCGATCGCCTCGCGCAGCGCGGTTGCCGAGCCGTCGGGATAATCCTCGAGCCTGGCGGAGGCGGCGGCGAACGCCTGCCTGGCCAGCGGACTCGGCCCGAGCGGCGTTTCGTTCGACGACAGCTTGAACAACCGCACGCCCGGCGCCGCCTTGGAGCGGCCCGGCACATAGGCGGCGATGTCCATCACGCCGGGTTTGGGCTGCGGGATGGCGGCGGCCTCGCCCATTGCACGTCTCCCCGAGAGAAGGCCGCCGGCCGGCGGCAACGCGGCTCCTCTTAGAGCGCGCAATCGGCAAAATCAAAGGAAAGATCGGGGCCGGCAGCCGTTGCCGGGTACTATCACTGGCAGGCCTGCGGTTCGCCGTTGCGCGCCGTGCCCTGCGGCGCCAGCGCCGGCACGAACACCTGCCGGTGCTGGCGGGCGCCGGCCGGCAGCCCTTGATAGAGCCGCTTCGACGCCTCGACCATGATGACGCCTGAAAACACCGGCCACAGCCTGCGGCCGATCCGTTCCAGGCTGGCATAGGCCCGGATCATCGCAGTCCGGCGTACCGGCGGAAAATGCAGCGCGTCCGACCAGGCGGTCGGAGCCAGCAGCGCCTCGCGCAGCAATTGCGACAGCTGTCCACGGCTGAACGGACGGCCGGTGCCGAACGGCGTCGTCTCCAGCCGGGCCCAAAGGCCGCGCCGGTTCGGCACCACGATCAGCAGCCGCCCGCCGGGGGTGAGCACCCGCCAGGCCTCCTTGAGCGTGTCGGCCGGGCTCTCGCAATGTTCGAGCAGATGCACCATCAGCATGCGGTCGATCGAGGAATCGGGTAGCGGCAATTGCTCGTCGAAGACGAGCGCGGTCGCCGACGGGCCGCGCGGCGGCCATTCGACCGCCCCCTGCGCGGCCGGCATCAGCGCGATCACGCGCTCGGCCCGGTCGCGGTAGCGGTCGATCCACGGCACGCAATAGCCAAGGCCGACCACGCGCTCGTTGGCCGCCTCGTCCCACATCGCGCCGATCGCCCGTGCCAGCGAAATGCGCACGACGCGCCCCAGCGGTTGGGCATAGAATTCGCGCAGGTCAATTACGTCCATGTGCATTCCCGTCAGATAGCATGCGAAGGGGGCGAGCTTAAGCTGGCGCGTGTCATCGCTCAAACCCCGCTCAAGCGGTTGATGCCTCGCGGCGCTGGCCATCGGCGGCCCCCGCCCCTATGGTGCCCCAATTGCGCAGACTTGCGCAGACGAGGAACGCCATGAGCAAGCTTGCATTCCACCAGTATCCCTGCCTGAGCGACAATTACGGCGTGCTCGTCCACGACGTGGCGGCCGGCGAGACGTTTGCCGTCGACGTGCCCGACGCCGATGCCACCCTCGCCGCGCTGGCGGCGACCGGCTGGAAGCTGACGCACATCCTCGTCACCCATCATCACGACGACCACATCCAGGGCATTCCGGCGGTCAAGGCCGCCACGGCCTGTGTCGTGATCGGTCCGGCCGGCATCGCCGCGGTCGACCGCGCCGTCGCCGGCGGCGACGTCGTCGATCTCGCCGGCGAAGGGATCCGGGTGATCGCCACGCCCGGCCACACGCTCGACATGCTCAACTATTTCCTGCCCGGCGCGCGCGTGCTGTTTGCCGGCGACACGCTGTTCGCCATGGGCTGCGGCCGCGTCTTCGAGGGCACGCCGGCGCAGATGTGGGCCTCGCTCGAAAAGCTGATGGCGCTGCCGGCCGACACCATGATCTATTGCGGCCACGAATACACCCTTGCCAATGGCCGCTTCGCCCTGACGGTCGACGGCGGCAATGCCGCGCTCGTCGCCCGCATGAAGGAGGTCGAGGCCTTGCGTGGCCAGGGCAGGCCGACGCTGCCGACCGTGCTCGACCTTGAGCTCGCCACCAACCCCTTCCTGCGCGCTGCCGACCCGGCCATCCGCGCCGGCCTCGGCATGGACCGCGCCAGCGACGCCGAGGTCTTCGCCGAGCTGCGCGAGCGCAAGAACCGCGGCTAAAGCTTCATCCCGCCGAGCGGTATCGCGAGGCGGACAAGATGACGCGACCAAACAAATAGATAGAGCAAAACCCCGATTCGTCTGGATCGGGTTTTGCTCTAGCGCGGGCCTTGCAAATGCATGCCTCGCACCCCATGATGCCGGCATGTCGGGCAACAAGGGAGCGGCAGCCCATGCTGGATGAGACGGAGGACGAACAGCCCGTTCGGGTCGCCGGGCAAACGGACAACGTGATCCGTTTCGACCCGGCGAAACGCGGCAAGCCCGGCGAACTGGTGTCGTTCACCCGGCGCGAGCTTGACCAGATCCTCCGCATCTACGGCCACAAGGTGGCCGCCGGCGAATGGCGCGACTACGCCATCGACATGCTGAAGGACCGGGCGGTGTTCTCGGTCTTCCGGCGGTCGACGGAAGTCCCGCTCTACCTCATCGAGAAGAACCCGCGGCTCGCCCGCCGCCAGGGCGCCTATTGCGTGACCAGCGCCGCCGGCCACGTGCTGCGCCGCGGCCAGGAGCTCGCGGGCGTGCTCAAGTTCTTCGACAAGCGGCCGCGTCTCGCCGCCGTCTGAGGCTATCCCCCGAACAGCGTGCCCGGATAAGCCTTCTCGTCAGGCAGGGTCCGAGCCCCCTCTCCCAGCGGGCGCTGCATGAACTCCGTGTCGAGCCAGCGGCCGAACTTGAAGCCGCTCGCGGCGATGCGTCCGCACGAGACAAAGCCGGCCGCCTGGTGCAGGCCGATCGAGGCCGGATGGGCGCCGCCGATGACCGCGACCATCTGGCGGAAGCCGAGGGCGTCGCATTCGCCGAGCAGCCGATCGAGTAGTGCCCGGCCGATGCCGCTCCCGCGCCGGGCGGCGTCGACATAGATCGAATCCTCGACCAGCCAGCGATAGGCTGGGCGGGTGCGGAAGGCCGAGGCATAGGCGTAGCCGGCCACCGCGCCCGGCGCTCCGGCCACGAGCCATGGATAGCCGCCGGCGGTCACGGCTTCAAAGCGCGTGCGCATCTCGGCCGCCGTCGGTGGCACCAGCTCATAGGAGGCGACCCCGCTCAGGACGCTCTCGGCATAGATGGCGCCGATCGCGTCGAGGTCGTCGGCCGTCGCGCGACGGATGACGGTGCCGGCGGTAGGAGGACGGTCGTGCATGGTCGGTTGCGCTTGCGGGCGGTCGTGCTTGGGGGGCGGTCCGAGGATGCGCGGCCACATTGCCAGCCTGTCCGCCAAAAGAAAAGGGGCGGCCGCGCCGCCCCTTCCGTGATGCTTCTGTCGCTGCCGCGTTACTCGCGATTGCCGAGGAACTGCAGCAGGAACATGAACATGTTGATGAAGTCGAGATAGAGCGTCAGCGCGCCCATGATCGCCGAGCGGCCCATCATCGTCTCGTCATGGGCGACGACGTCGTACATGTTCTTGATCTTCTGCGTGTCCCAGGCGGTCAGTCCGGCGAACACCATGACGCCGATCACCGAGATCGCCCACTGCATCGCGGACGACTGCAGGAACAGGTTGACGAGCATCGCGATGATGAGGCCGAACAGGCCCATCACCATGAACGAGCCCATCGCCGACAGGTCGCGCTTGGTCGTGTAGCCATAGAGGCTGAGCGCGCCGAAGGCCGCGGCGGTGATGAAGAAGGTCTGAGTGATCGAGGTCGCCGTGAAGACCAGGAACACCGTCGACAGCGACACGCCGACCAGGATCGAATAGACCCAGAAGGTCGCCTGCGCGGCGCCGACGCTCATCGAGTTGATCCTGAACGCCAGGAAGAACACCAGCACGAGCGGCGCGAACATCACCACCCATTTCAGCGCGCTGGTGTAGATCGCCGTGCCGAAAGGCGTGAGCTGGCCACCGCTGACGGCCATGTTGAAGGTCGCGAACGCGGCCACGCCGGTTAGCGCCAGCGCGATCGCCATGTAGTTGTAGACCTTCAGCAGATAGGCGCGAAGACCTTCGTCATACTCGGCCCGCACGCCGGTGGCGGTCATGCCGGCCCGAGCCATGTTGGTGCGATAGTCAGCCATCGATTCCTCTCTCTGGTTGGCTAGAATTCCTGTGCGCGGGCACATTGCCCGCGACTTGCGCCAAATATGGGCATTTTTGCCGCGCCGGGCAAGGTCCGCGCGCACGATTCGCCGCGCCGCCGGGGCCTACAGTTCCCGCAGATAGGGCGCCGCCTTCTGGCCGAGAATGCGCCAGGTGCCGGCGAGACCGACGCCGACCGTCACGGCGAGCGCCAGCGCCACCACGGCGAGCGCCACCGGCGGATCGAAGATGGCGCGGAACTGCATGATCTCGGTCACCACATACCAGGCCGCGAGCCCGCCGGCAGCGAGCGCGAATACAGCCGTGGCCAGCCCGAGCATGCCGAACTCGTAGACGAAGGCGGCGAGCAGCACCGGCCGGCGCGCGCCGAGCGTCTTCAGTACCACGGCATCGTGGCTGCGCGCCTGGTTGCCGGCGGCCAGCGCCCCGGCCAGCACCAGCGCCGAGACGATCAGCGCCACCGCGGAGACGGCGCGGATGGCGTTGCCGAGCTGGCCGATCAGCCCGTTGACCACCTCCAGCGCGTCGCGAACGCGCACCGAGGCGACCGACGGGAAGGCGGCCGTGATCTCGCGCAGGATCGCGGCGTCGCGGGCGACATCGGTCGCGCCGGGGATCGACAGCGTCGCCAGATAGTTGACCGGCGCGCCGGCGAAGGCGTTGGGCGAGAACACCATGACGAAATTGATGCCGAGCGACTCCCATTCGACATTGCGCAGATTGGCGATGCGCGCCGCGATCGAACGGCCGAGAACGTTGACCTCGACCATGTCGCCGACGCCGAGGCCGAGTTCGCCGGCCTCCTCGGCCGAGAACGAGACCAGCGGCTCGCCGGCATGGTCGGCCGGCCACCACTGGCCGGCGGCGAGCGTCGCGTTGTCCGGCTTGGTCGCGGCGAAGGTGATGCCGCGGTCGCCGCGCAGCACCCAGCCGCCATTCTCGCCGACCGGATAGGCATCGGCGTCGATGCCCTTCAGCCGGGTGACGCGTCCGCGCAGCATCGGCACCGCTTCGAGCCGGCCGCCCGGGGCCAGTTCGGCGGTCCTTGCGGTGAACGCATCGATCTGCGAACCCGGTATGTCGACGAAGAAGAAGGATGGTGCCTCCTTCGGCAGGTTCTCGGTGACTTGCCGGCGCAGGCTGCCGTCGATCAGCGCCAGCGCCACCACCAGCGCCAGGCCCAGCCCGAGCGACAGGATGACCGAAGCGGTCAGCGCGCCTGGCCGGTGGATGTTGCCGATCGCCAGCGCCCAGGTGGTCGAGCGCGGCCGCGGCACCCGGCGCGCCAGCCACTGCACGAGCACGGCGACGCCGCGCAGCAGCAGGAACGAGAACGCCATGGCGCCGAGAAAGGTGAGCGCGATGGTGCGGTTGTCGGAGACCAGCACGGCGAGCGCCGCCAGCACGGCGACGCCGCCGGCGACCAGCGCGAGATAGAACGGCGCCGGCCAGCGCCGCGCCTCGAAGCCGGCCGAGCGGAACAGGGAGGCGGCCTGCGTCTCGCGCGCGATCGCCAGCGGCCAGGCGGCGAAGACGAAGGCGGTCAGCATTCCGAAGACGGTCGCGAGCACCAGCGCCGAGGGATGCAGGATCGCCGTTTCCGACACCGGCAGCAGCCCGGCCAGCGCCGCCCGTGCGACATGCGGCAGCGCCACGCTGACGACGAGCCCGATGGCGATGCCGCCGAGCGCCAGGATCATGATCTGGATCAGATAGGTAAGGAAGATGAACCGCCCGGCCGCCCCGACCGACTTCAGCGTCGCGATCACCGGCCGCTTGGTGTCGAGAAAGGCGCGCACCGAATTGGCGACGCCGACGCCGCCGACCACCAGCGCGGTCAGGCCGACCAGGGTCAGGAACTGGGAGAAGCGCTCGATGTTGCGCGACAGCGATGGCGCCGCGTTGTCGCGCGAGCGCACCCGCCAGCCGATGTCCTTGAACCGCGCGGTGGCGGCCTCGGTGAAGCGCCTCACACCCGCCTCGCTGTCGTCGCCGAGCCTGACGGCGAAGCTTGAACGAAAGAGCGAGCCCGGCTGGATCAGGCCGGTCGCGGCCAGTCCATCGAGCGTGATCAGCACGCGCGGTCCGAAGCCGAAGCCCTCAGACAGCCGGTCCGGCTCGCTCTCGATGGCGCCGGCAATGGAGAAGGACTGCTCGCCGACGGCGAGCCGGTCGCCGGGTCTGAGCCCCAGCCGCTCCATCAGCAGCGGGTCGACCCAGGCCTGGTCGGCCCGCGCCGCCGCCATGTCGACCGCGCCGTCGGACGCGCGCAGTTCGCCATAGAGCGGATAGCTGGCGTCGGCCGCCTTGACCTCGACCAGCGCCTGGTCGGCGCCGTCGGCGCGTCGGGCCATGGCGCGCAGCGTCACCGTCTCCGAGATCGCGCCCGACCGCTCGAGGAAGCGGATCGCCTCTTCCGGCGGCCGCTGCTGCACCAGCGAGACGGCGACGTCGCCGCCAAGAATGGCCTGGCCCTGCACCGCTATGCCGCCGGTGATCGCGCCGGCCACCGAGTTGACGCCGCCGATGGCGCCGACGCCGAGCGCGATGCAGGCGAGAAAGACATAGAAGCCGGAGAGGCCGCCGCGCAGTTCGCGCAGCGCCAGCCGCGCCGCCAGCGCCAGGCCCTGGCCGCCCGATCGCGCCGCCGTGCCGGTCATTGCGCCGCCGCCGGCATGGCCGCGTCCGGCACGATGCTGCCCGAACGCATGCGCACGACCCGGCCGCAGCGGCGCGCCAGCCGCGTGTCGTGGGTCACGAGCAGCAATGTGGTGGCGCGCTCGTCCTGCTTGGCGAAGATCAGATCGACGATCTGGGCGCCGGTCTCCTCGTCGAGATTGCCGGTCGGCTCGTCGGCGACCAGGATGGCCGGCTCCGGCACCAGCGCCCGGGCGATCGCCACGCGCTGCTGCTCGCCGCCCGACAATTGCGCCGGGTAGTGCCTGAGCCGGGCGCCGAGGCCGACCGCATCGAGTTCGGCCGCGGCCCGGTCGAAGGCGTCGCGGGCACCGGCCAGCTCCAGCGGTACGGCGACATTCTCGAGCGCCGTCATGTTGGGGATCAGGTGGAAGGACTGGAAGACGATGCCGACATTGCGGCCGCGAAAGGCGGCGAGCTCGTCCTCGCCCATGGCGCCGAGTTCGCTTCCCGCCACGACGACCTGGCCGGCGTCGGCGCGCTCCAGTCCGGCGACGACCATCAGCAGCGTCGACTTGCCGGAGCCGGACGGCCCGAGGATCGCCACCGATTCGCCGCCATCGACGCCGAGGCTGACATCGTCGAGCACATGGACGCGCGATGGCCCGTCGCCCAGCGTCAGATGCACGCCCTTGAGATCGATGACCGGCTTGCGGCGCCCGAGCATGCTGTTCCCCCGGTGGTTGTTACGCGCCACCGGCAGACCTAACTCTAGCGGGCGGCACAGGCACATATGGAAAGCTGAGCATGGGATTGAAAGCGCTGGCAAATGAAAGATTGTTCATTTTGGCGGCGATCCTGCTCGCCGTGGCGCTCGCCGGCGGGCTGTCGGCGGGGCCGGCCATGGCGCGGCAGCTGACCATCGTCGCGCTCGGCGACAGCCTCGTCGCCGGCTACGGGCTTGCCGATTCGCAGGCCTTCCCCGCCCGGCTGCAGCAGGCGTTGCGCGCCCGCGGCCATGACGTCACCGTCGTCAATGCCGGCGTCTCGGGCGATACCAGCGCCGGCGGGCTCGAACGCCTCGACTGGTCGGTGCCGGAGGGAGCCGACGCCGTCATCGTCGAACTAGGCGCCAACGACGCGCTGCGCGGTCTGTCGCCGCAGGCGACGCGCCGCAACATCGCGGCGATCGTCGGGCGACTCAAGGCGCGCGGTATCGCCGTCCTGCTCGCCGGCATGCTGGCGCCGCCCAACATGGGCGCCGACTATGCCGACGCCTTCAACGCCGTCTTCCCCGACATCGCGCGCGACCACGATGTGCCGCTCTACCCGTTCTTTCTAGACGGCGTGGCGGCCAATGCCGAGCTCGTCCAGGCCGACGGCATGCACCCGACGGCGGCCGGCATCGACGAGATCGTCAGCCGCTTCCTGCCCAGCGCCGAGCGGCTCATCGCGCAACTGACGGCGCAACTGGACGATTGAACCGAACGCGCGCCCGTGATTGTCCCCCGCGATTATCCCTTGTCGGAGCGGCCGGCGCGTGATTCCCTGACCGACGGGAACTGATTCGAGGTGACCGCGATGCCCAGACTGTTCACGGCCATCGAAATCCCCCCGGAAATCGCCCTGTCGCTCTCCATGCTGCGCGGCGGCCTGCCCGGCGGCCGCTGGATCGACCCGGAGAACTACCACATCACGCTGCGCTTCATCGGCGACATCGACGGCCGCACCGCCGATGAGGTCGCAGGCGCGCTGGCGCGCATCGAGCGGCGCCCGCTGCGGCTGCGCCTGCGCGGCCTCGATGCCTTCGGCGGCAACAAGCCGCACGCCATCTATGCCGGCGTCGAGCCGGATCCGGGCCTGAGCGAACTGCAGGCCGAGCAGGAGCGGCTGCTCCAGCGCATCGGCCTCAAGGCCGAGGGCCGCCGCTACGTCCCGCATGTGACGCTCGCCCGTCTGCGCAACGCGCGCCCGGCCGATATCGCCAGCTATCTGTCGCTGCGCGGCGATTTCACCACCGAGCGGTTCGCGGTCGACCGATTCGTGCTGTTCTCCTCGCGCGCCTCGGTCGGTGGCGGCCCCTACATCGCCGAGGAGCATTTCCCGCTGCGCGCCGGCCGCGGCGCCGCCGGCCGGCATATCGGCGCGACCTCCGCCTTCTCGTGACCGCCGCGCCGCCTTTGCCGCCGACCTCGCTTGCCAGGCGGCGGCAGCGACCCCATCTTCCCTTGCGGGAGATGAAGATGGACAAGGTACTGATCGGCGAAATCCTCGACCCCGAACCCGGCATCGAGCGCGCGCGCCGGCGCGAGCGCCGGGTACGTTCCGGCTTCTGGCGCACCGTGCGCCTGGCTGCCCGGCGCATTCCCTTCATGGAGGATGTGGTCGCCTCCTATTACTGCGCGCTCGATCCGCGCACCCCGGCCCGCACCCGCGCGGTGCTCATCGGCGCGCTCGCCTATTTCGTGCTGCCGACCGATTTCGTGCCGGACTTCATCGCCGGCTTCGGCTTCACCGACGACATCGCCGTGCTGACCGCCGCGCTCGCTGCCGTTCGTGGCGCGCTCAACGACGCCCACTATTCGGCGGCGCGGCGCGCCCTTGCCGATCCGGACGCCCAGAACGACGAGCATTGAGCAGTGGCGGGCGCTCTTCCATGCCCCGCAGCGACGATTACGGAACGCTGCGCATGACCGCCGGCCAGCGCGGCTATTTCGGCATCGGCATCGAGGGCGCCTCCAAGCCGATGAATTTCGGCAATCTGGCCCGGTCGGCGCACGGCTTCGGCGCGAGCTTCGTCTTCACCGTGGCGCCGGCCCGCGTCATCGGCACGCCGGCCTCCGACACCAACCGCTCCTGGCACCACGTGCCCTGGTACAGTTACGCCACCGTGGAGGAGATGCGGCTGCCGGACGATTGCCGCCTGGTCGGCGTCGAGTTGACCGAGGACGCCGTCGACCTGCCGTCGTTCCGCCACCCGTCGCGGGCGGCCTATGTGCTCGGGCCCGAGGGCGGCTCGCTGTCGGCGGCGATGATCGGGCGCTGCGAATTCCTCGTGCGCATCCCGCTGGCCTTCTGCATCAATCTCGCCATGGCCGGCGCCATCGTCATGTATGACCGAATGATCAGCCTCGGCCGCTTCGCCGAGCGGCCGGTGCGGGCCGGCGGGCCGGTCGCAGCGCCCCGGCCGCACGTCCACGGCAAGCCGCTCTATGCGGGCGGTACTCGGCTCGGTCCGGCGGCGCGGCGCCGGGGCGGCTGACCGGCGCGGCTGATCTGCGCGGCCCCTCGCGCTGGCGGTCGAGGTCAAACTGTTGCCCATTTTCTGGCACAGGCAGTCTGCGGGCGACGGCCCCGCGGCCCGCCTCGCCCGGGGGTTTCCCGCGCTTTCTTTCGGAATGTTCACGCTTTGGTAACGGGGCATAAAGCATTTTCGGAGAGCAACGACCGGTGACCTCACGGATGTCTGCGCCGCGGGGACGCCATATCGCCGGAATTACGCACTCCCGGTTGATCACGGCAATATGGGAATGGCAGGAATGATGAAGCAGAAAACACTGGCGATGGTAGTCGCGCTTTCGGCCTCGGTCAGCGTCGCGCTGGCCGGAATGGCGTATGCGCAGGCGGCCACCCGCATCAAGCAGAACAACGCCTGGGGCTCCTATTCCCACGACGGCGAGCAGGGCAAGATCTGCTACATACTGTCGATGCCGACCGAGAAGCAGCCGCCCGACCGCGACCATGGCGACGTGTTCTTCATGCTCGCCCAGCATCCGGGCCAGAACGTGTCGCTCGAGCCGCAGTTCAAGGTCGGCTATTCGTTCAAGGACAATTCCAAGGTCACGCTCGACATCGACGGCAGGAAGTTCTCGATGTTCACCCGCGGCGACAACGCCTGGATGGAGAACCCGGCCGAGGACACGCTCGTCGTCGAGGCGATGAAGGCCGGTCGCGAAATGTCGCTGTCGGCCGAGTCGCAGCGCGGCACCAAGACGCGCTACGTCTATTCGCTGTCCGGCGTCACCGCCTCGCTCGCCGACATCCAGAACTGCCGGTAGCTGGCGCCAGCCCGTCCGCTGCGGGGGAGTCGCGTTCGAGGCAAAGTCCCGGCGCTTGAGGTGGTTTCCGTGAGGTGCCCGCAAGGACACCCTGACGAATCGCATTGGTCACCATCCTTGCGTGGCGCGTGCTCCGCCGTCACTTGCCGCTCACGTCCGGTTGACGCAGGGTGACGCTTTGTTGATTTCCAATTGAAGGGCGATTTGCCGAACTTGGCCCTCGCCAACCGCCACCGGCGGGGCGACCGACCGGCCTTGGGGCCGGTGGAAGATGAACTGTCCAGGAGAGGATTTTCACAATGAGCAAGAAGACCGCTGCCACCGCGGCAATCCTTGCCGGCGCGATGACCGCGGCCATTTCGATGGCCGCGTCGACGGCTCCGGCCAATGCCGCCAAGCTGAAGTGCTATGGCGTGGCGCTCGCCGGCCAGAACGACTGCGCCGCCGGGCCCGGCACGACCTGCGCCGGTACCTCCAAGGTCGACTACCAGGGCAACTCGTGGAAATATGTCGAGGCCAACAGCTGCGATGAAGTCGTCATCAAGGTCGACGGCCAGCCCGACCGCATGGGCTCGCCCGAGCCGATCGAGCGCGACCTGCCGTCCTGATCGGCGGCTCCGTCCCTGCGGGAACGAAGCTCATGCAGACCATCCTTTCGGCCAATCTGCCACCCTCGCGCTTCGTTCCGCGGCCAATCCCGGCTCGTTCCGGGGTTGGCCTCAAGGCCCAGCATGTCGGCGACATCCTGGAGACGGCCGCCGATATCGGCTTCTTCGAGGTGCATGCCGAGAACTATATGGGCGCCGGCGGCCTGCCGCATGCCCAGTTGCGGGCGATCCGCGAGCGCTATCCGTTGAGCGTGCACGGCGTCGGCATGTCGATCGGCGGCGAGGGGCGCATCGATCCGCAACATCTGGCGCGGTTCAAGGCGGTCGTCGACCACTACCAGCCCGGCCTGGTCTCCGAGCACCTGGCCTGGTCGACCCATGACGACGTGTTCTACAACGACCTGCTGCCGCTGCCCTACACCGGCGCGACGCTGGCGCGCATCGTTGACCATGTCGGCCAGGTGCAGGAGGCGATCGGCCGGCAGATCCTGATCGAGAACCCTTCGACCTATGTGACCTTCGCCGAATCGACGTGGAGCGAGGTCGACTTCATGACCGAGATTGCCAGGCGGTCGGGTTGCGGGCTGCTGCTCGATGTCAACAACGTGTTCGTGTCGGCGGCCAATCACGGCTATGGCGCGCGCGACTACGTGGCGGCCTACCCGCTCGACCGCGTCCAGGAGATCCATCTCGGCGGCCACGCCAAGGACGCCGACGACGCCGGGCGGCCGCTGCTGATCGATGCCCATGACCGCGAGGTCGCCGACGATGTGTGGGCGCTCTACCGCCTGGTGCTGGCGCGCACCGGACCGCTGCCGACCCTGATCGAGTGGGACAACGACGTTCCGGCCTGGCCGATGCTGGCGGCCGAGGCCGAGCGGGCCGACCGGCTGATCGGCCGCAACCGCCCGCCGGTCCATGTCGGTTTGGCCGGCGTGGCGCTGGTGGCGCAATGACCGGCGTGGCATCCGGCACCGAATCGGGTACTGCGGGCGCCGGCAATGGCGGCTTTGCCGCCGGCCTGCTCGACCCGGATGTCGAGGTGCCGGCCGAAATCAGCGGCCGCCGGGCGGCCACGCGGCGCTACGGCGTCTATCGCAACAACGTCGTCGTCGGCCTGATCGATGCGCTGAAGGCGGCCTATCCGTCGCTGCTCGTCATCATGGGCGAGATGAATTTCGCCCGCGTCGGCCGCCATTTTATTGCCGCCCATCCGCCGCGTTCGCCGATGATGCAGGACTTCGGCGCCGGCTTCGCCGAATTCCTGGCCGGCTTTGCGCCGCTGCGCGGTTCGCCGTTCCTGGCCGATGTCGCCAGGCTGGAGCGGGCCTGGCTCGAAGCCTATCACGCCGCCGACGCCGCGCCCCTGACCGGCGCCGATCTCGCGGGGCTGGCGCCGGAAGCGATGGCCGGGCTGGTGTTGCCGGCGCATCCGGCACTGGCCGTCATCTGCTCGGACCACCCGATCGGCGACCTGTTCGCCTATCGTTTCGGCCGGCCGGAGCGGGGGCCTGACCTCGCCGCCAGCCAATCGGCATTGGTGACGCGGCCCGAGCTGGAGGTGCGCGTGACGATGGTCACGCGGCCGCAGGCCCGCTTCCTCGGCTCGCTGGCGGCCGGGCAGCCGCTCGGCGAGGCAACCGAAGCGACGCTGGCGGCCGAACCCGAATTCGATCTGGCGACCGCGCTGGCGCTGGCGCTGCAAAGCGGCGCGTTTGTCCGGCCGCTTGCCTGAGCGGTCCGCGCGGACAGGAGAGGAACGCACAAATGGTGCTGGTGGGCTGGGCGCGCGATCTCTATGTCGGCTTGTTCGCGTGGCTGGAGAGGCTGGCGGCCGACTGGCTGCTCGGCCTGGCGGCGCGGTTCGCCTTCCTGGCGGTGCTCTATTTCTATTTCCTCGCCTCGTGGAAGACCAAGACCGGCCCCGGCCTGCTCGGCGCCTTCCGCATTGAGGACAATGCCTATTACCAGATCGTGCCGTGGGCGGTGGAGGCGGCCGGCGGCGACATCGCTGAGCTGGGGCTGGCGAGCCATCTGATCGTCTTCGCCGGGACGATGGCCGAACTGATCCTTCCGGCGCTGATCGTCGCCGGGCTGTTCACCCGCGCCGCCGCGCTCGGCATGATCGTCTTCGTGATCGTGCAGTCATGGGTCGACATCCGCTTCCATGGAGTTGACGCCCAGACCGCCGGCGCATGGTTCGACCGGTTCTCCGATTCGCTGATCGCCGACCAGCGCCTGCTGTGGGGCTTTCTGCTGCTGTTCCTGGCGGTCAAGGGCGCCGGCGCCGTGTCGCTCGACCATCTGCTGAAGCTTAATCCCGCCGAGCGGCATGGCGAGGCGGACAAGATGACGCGACACAACAAATAGATAGAGCAAAATCCGATTGATGGTGGCGCGGCGGCGAGCCCGCGTGAAAAAGGGCGCCGGCCTCGGCGCCCTTTCGGTTGAGGCTGGCGACCGGCTCAGGCGGCCGCCTTGCCCTCGATCTGCCTGGTCTTGCCGTTGGCCTTGCCGATCTCGATCTTGCGCGGCTTCATCGCCTCGGGAATCTCGCGCACGAGATCGATGTGGAGCAGGCCGTTCTCGAGGCTGGCCGAGCGGACCTCGACATGGTCGGCGAGCTGGAAGCGGCGCTCGAAGCTGCGCGCGGCGATGCCGCGGAACAGCACCTCCTTGCCTTCCTCATCCTGGGACTCGGTCTTCTCGCCGCGCACGACCAGCGAGTTCTCGCGCGATTCGATGTTGAGCTCAGCCTCGCTGAAACCCGCCACCGCCATGGAGATGCGGTAGGCGTTGTCGCCGGTGCGCTCGATGTTGTAGGGCGGATAGGTCGGCGCCGCATCGGGCTGGGTCAGGCTGTCCAGCATCGAGAACAGGCGGTCGAAGCCGACGGTCGAACGATAGAGGGGGGCGAAATCGATGGCACGCATGTCAAGTCCTCCTTTGAAGCGACTCAAGCGTCGAGTTTGCGGTCTTCGCCGGGTATCCGCCCGCGTCGGGGCCGGACACCCATGGTTGCGGACCCGCGATGGCGTCCGCGGCAATCGATTTGGGATCGCGGGCGGTTAATTTCAAGGCCGGACACGGCCGCGATTGCGAGCGCCGCGCTGCTCGAACACTGCTTCAAGCCGGCGCTTGTCGGCGTACCGTCCTGCCTGTAGGAGAGTGCCGGTCATTGAGCAACGGGCGGCGGCGCCGAAACAATGCAACTCTTCGAAAGTCCCGACAATCCGATGCCGCCCGATCCACTGAGCGGCGCGGTGCGGACCCCTGACGGGATCAACCTGCGCTACGCGCGCTGGCGCACGCTGCGCCCGCCGGCCAAGGGAACGATCGTGCTGCTGCACGGGCGCACCGAATACATCGAGAAGATGTATGAGACGGTCAGCGATCTGCGCGGCATGGGTTTCGAGGTGCTCACCTTCGACTGGCGCGGCCAGGGCGGCTCCGACCGCCTGCTCGGCGACCGGCGCCGCGGCCATGTCGACAGCTTCCGCCAGTATGTCACCGACCTCGACACGGTCATGAACGAGGTGGTGCTGCCCGACTGCCGGGCCCCGTTCTTCATCCTCGCCCATTCGACCGGCGGGCTGGTGGCGCTGCTCGCCGCGCCGGGCCTCGGCAACCGGATCGAGCGCATGGTGCTGACATCCCCGCTCATCCGTTTCGGCGAAACCGCGCTGCCGCAGCCGGCGCTGAAAGTGCTGGCCGGCCTCATGTGCACCTTCGGGCTCGGCACGCTGCCGCTGTCGCGCCGGGCCAATCCCCATGCGGAGCAGCGCTTCGCCAACAATCGGCTGACCTCCGACACGCGCCGCTTCACGCGCAATGTCGACTTCGCCGCCGGCCATCCGGAGCTCGGCATCGCCGGTCCGACGGCGGCATGGATATTCGCCGCCTGCCAGGCGATGGACATCGTCGACGATCCCGACTTCATCGCGTCGATCGCGGTGCCGACGCTGCTGGTCGCCGCCGGCAACGACAAGGTCGTCTCCACCCGCGCCATCGAGGAACTCGGCCTGCGCATGCGGTCGGGGCGGACGGTGACGGTTGCCGGCGCGCGCCACGAGCTCCTGCAGGAGCGCGATGTCTATCGCCAGCAGCTGCTGGCGGCGGTCGCCGCCTTCATACCCGGCACCAGCCCGGTCGCCTGATCAGGCCAGGACCTCCAGCGCGCGGGCGTGGATGGCGCCGTTGGCGGCCGCGACGATCCGCCCGCCGTCGACCGCGCAGGCGCCTTCCCAGGTGGTGACGACGCCGCCGGCCTGTTCGATGAGCGGAATGAGCGGGGCGATGTCGTAGGATTTGAGGTCGCATTCGACCACCAGGTCGACATGGCCGGCCGCCAGCATGGCATAGGCATAGCAGTCGAAGCCGTAGCGGGCGAGCCGCACCTGCTCCTCGAGCCGGCGATAGCGCGCCAGATCGTCGCCGGCAAACAGCGCCGGCGTCGTCGTCATCAGCTTGGCCTGCGCCAGCGCGGCGACCGGGCTGGTGGAAAGCCGCGTGCGGCTCTGCCGGCGGCAGTGGAAGCTGCCGGCGCCGTCGGCGATGAACAGTTCGTCGGTGTAGGGCTGGTGCATGAGCCCGGCCACCGGCACGCCGTTGCGGGTGAGCCCGATGAGCGTGCCCCAGCTCGGCAGCCCGCAGATGAAGGCGCGCGTGCCGTCGACCGGATCGATGTGCCAGCAATATTCGGCGTCGGGGTTGGTCGCCGCCTCCTCCTCGCCGAGGATGCCGTGGTCGGGATAGCGCTCGCCGATCAGGGCGCGGATCGCCTTTTCGGCGGCCCGGTCGGCCTCGGTGACCGGATCGAAGCCGCTTTCGAGCTTGTTGTCGACCGCCAGGCGCATGCGGAAGCGCGGCAGCGTCTCGCGCGCCGCCGCGTCACACAGCTCGCGCATGAAGGCTTCGATGTCACCTGGCAGCATCGCGTTCCCGATGTCTCGTTGGCGGTCCGAAATCGACGCTTGACTTTTTTGCAATGCAAAATAATTTGTGCATTGCGATATGCGAATATCGCTGCCCTCCTAGGGCGTTTCCTCCCAGACTTCGGCCGCACTGCCAAGTGCGGTCTTTTTTTGCCGCCCGGGTGCGACGGCGCTATTCGGCGGCCAGCGGCTGGCTGCCGGCAAGGCCCGCATCCGGTATCGACACCAGGCGCTGGACGAATCGGGCGATATCGGCGGCGAGCCGGGCGAAATGGTCGTTCCGTTCGAGCGTCGTCTCGTCCATGTACAGGCCGCGGTTGATTTCGATCTGGATGGCGTGGACGCCGTTGTCCGGTCGGCCGTAATGCTCGGTTATGAAGCCGCCGGCATAGGGCTTGTTGATCTCGACGGCATAGCCGAGATCGGTCAGGAATTCGCTGGCGGCCCAGGTGATCTGCGGGGCGCAGCTGGTGGCATAGCGATCGCCGAGCACGAAGTCCGGCCGGCCGCGGGTGCCCTGGCGGGCCGACGGCATCGAATGGCAATCGACCAGGACGGCAAAGCCGAAGGTGACGTGAGTGGCGGCCAGCAGGCGGCGCAGCGCCGCGTGATAGGGGCGGTAGAGCGCCTCGATGCGGTCGAAGGCCTCGGCCACCTGCAGTTTGGCCCCGTAGATGTCCTCGGTCTCCGAGACGATGCGCGCGATGGTGCCCAGTCCGCCGGCAACCCGCATGGAGCGCGCGTTGACGAAGGGCGGCAGCGGGCCGTCGAACATCTTGGGATCGAGTTCGTAGGGCTCGCGGTTGACGTCGAGATAGGCGCGCGGGAAGTTGGCCGCCAACAGCGGTGCCCCGCAGGGGACCGCGCAGGCGAACAGTTCGTCGACCAGGAAGTCCTCCGACTTGCGGATCGCCTGGCGACTCAGCCGCGAAGCGGCAAGGAAGTCCGCCGGATAGGTCCGGCCGCTGTGGGGGGAATCGAACACGAACGGCACCCGCTGCTCGGCCGGCTGCAGCAGGGTGAGGGGGCGGTCCCGCAAGGCCTCGTCGGTGGTCGTCATCGCCTTCCGAAAGAATTGCCGGTGCCAGCCGGCGAGGCCGGCACCGGGTGGGATTGCGTTCAATCTGGCAGCTTGCGGAGCGGCTGTCCATTGCCGCCACGAAGGCGCCTTCACTTCGTGTTTACCCTGTTCATGGCTTAGATTAACTTGCGAATCGCGGCGGGGACGGCGGTCTCCGGTTGGGCACCGAGTTCGACGGGTCATGAAGAAAATCCTGCTTGCCGAAGACGACAACGACATGCGCCGGTTCCTCGAAAAGGCGCTGATCAAGGCCGGCTATTCGGTGGTGGCGTTCGACAACGGGGCGAGCGCCTACGACCGGCTGCGCGAGGAGCCGTTCTCGCTGCTGCTGACCGACATCGTCATGCCGGAGATGGACGGCATCGAGCTGGCCCGCCGCGCCACCGAGATCGACCCGGACCTCAAGGTGATGTTCATCACCGGCTTTGCCGCGGTGGCGCTCAACCCGGATTCGAATGCGCCGAAGGACGCCAAGGTCCTGTCGAAGCCGTTCCACCTGCGCGACCTCGTCAACGAGGTCGAGAAGATGCTGGCCGCCGCCTGAGACGCCGGCCGGCGTTTCGCGGCCTTGTTGCCCGGTATCTTGCGGGCGGCGCGACGACGCCATTGCGTCGCCCACCGCGCCCCCACTGCGCTATTGACGGCCGGCGCGGTTCTGTGGTCTATCGCCCTCACATGACGGGCGTGTAGCTCAGCGGGAGAGCACTACGTTGACATCGTAGGGGTCACAGGTTCAATCCCTGTCACGCCCACCATCTCCCAGGGCCGAATCCCGCCGCGCGGCAAGGTGGGACGCGACAAACAACAAGATGGAACAAGCCCCGCTCCCGCCGGATCGGATTCCGCCCTATGCCGGCAGCTCGTAGCGGCGGCTGCGCACCCAGGGCAGCAGCGCCAAGCCGATCACGAACAGCGCGATGATCGGCGTCACGCCGATGCGCTGGGCGTCCTGCGGGCTCAGTCCGAAGGCCTCCTGCGCGAAGAAGGCGGTGACCAGCGCGATCGATATCGGTCCGATGAAGGTCGTCGCCTTGCCCGACAGCGCATAGAGGCCGAAGGCCTCGGTCACGCGCTCGCGGTCGACCTGGTCGACCAGGAGCGTGCGCGAGGCCGCCTGGATCGAGCCGCCCGCCGCCCCGATCACGCAGCCGGCGATGTAGAAGGTGATGTCGGGCAGGCTGCTCACCTCGCCCGCCGTCGCGATGGTGACGAACAGCACCTGCGTGTCGGTGGTCGAGATCACCAGGATGCAGCACGCCGTCAGCGTCAGCGCGCAGAAAGCGACCACCGCGCGCGGGCCGTAGCGCTGGTCGGCGATGCCGCCGAACCAGGCGCCGACGGCGCCGGTCAGGTTGGCGAGGATGCCGAATATGCCGATCTGGATGATCGACCAGCCGAGCACGCCGGCCGCGTAGATGCCGCCGAACGTGTAGAGCGCGTTGAGCGCGTCGCGGTAGAACATGGAGGAGATCAGGAAGGAGAAGTAGCTGCGCTCTGACGGCAGGTTGCGCAGCGTCCGGCCGAGCTGGGCGAGTCCCTTGCGGATCGCGCCGGCGATCGACGGCTTGCGCGCCACGTCGGGCGTGAACAGGAACATCGGCAGCACGAACACCGCGTACCACAGCGCCGTCAGCGGCCCGGCGGCGCGGTCGCCCTCGCGAAGGCCGGGATCGAGGCCGAGGATCGGCTGCAGCCCCAGCAAGGTGCGGCCCGTCTCCGGCGAGGCCGACATGAAGCCGAGCACCAGCACCAGCGAGATGAGCCCGCCGAGATAGCCGAGCCCCCAGGCCGAGCCCGACAGGCGCCCGAGCTCGGCGCGCGGCACCAGATGCGGCATCATCGCGTTGTTGAAGACGGCGGCATATTCCATGCCGAACACGGCGAGCGCGATGACGACCATGAGCCAGCCGAGGCTCTCCATGCCCGGCGTGGCGAACCACAGCGCCCAGCAGGCGGCGACGCCGACAATCGAAAAGGCGAGGACCCACGGCTTGCGCGGTCCGGTCAGGTCGGCGATGGCGCCGAGCACCGGCGAGGTCAGCGCGATCAGGAAGCCGCCGATCCCGGCCGCCCAGCCCCACATCTCCTGGCCGGTCGCCGAATCGGGCGCCACCGAGGCGGCGAAATAGGGCGCGAAGACGAAGGTGATGATCAGCGTGTGGAAGGGCTGCTGGGCCCAGTCGAACAGCATCCAGCCCCAGATGCCGCGCCGGCTCGCCCGCGCCTCGGCGGCCACGCCCTGCGTCATTTCCCCGCTCGCCATCGTCTCGCTCCCGTGCCTGCCCGCCACCTGGCGCGCGGCGACTATGGCAGGCTTTTGTGACGGGTGCCACTACGCCGGCAGCGCCTTCACAGCAGGACCAAGCGGTCCTCCAGTTCGTTGGTGTCGGCGCTGCCGGGCGGGAACTCGGCCGCCAGCCGCTCGCCGATCACGCCGATCACGGTGACGAAGCCGTCGACGATGTCGCCCTGGCGCGCGCGTTCGACCAGCATCGCCACCGCGTCGTCCCAGAACTGCTGGCCGAAGCGCTCGGCCACGGCCCGGTCGGCGATGATCTCGGCGTAGTGCTCGGCCAACGAGGCGAACACGAGCACGCCGGTGCGGCCCCGTGTCGAGCCGATGCCGTGCGCCAGGAACTGGCGCGCAGCATTGGCATGCGCCTGCTCGCGGCGCAGGCGCCGGGGCACCAGCCACAGGCCGAGCTGCGGAAACAGGCGCACCAGCGCCAGCCCGGTGGCCGCCAGCGCCAGCTGCGCCCCGGCGAAGTGCGGCGGCGGAACGTCGATCCAGCGCCACCAGGCTGCCATCGCCACGGCGAGTCCGGCCAGCATGGCAGCCATGACGACGAGAAAATAGCCGGCAAAGCGATAGTCGCCGCTTTGCCGCGCCAGCACGGCGAAGATTTCCGCGCCAGTCCGCCCTTCGGCGGCGGCGATCGCCTGGCGAACCTTGTCGAACTCGGCCTGCGACAGTTCCATTGCCGCCTCCTACCAGCTTCCCGAAGCGCCGCCACCGCCCGACGAGCCGCCGCCGCCGGAAAAGCCGCCGCTCGACGAGGACGCGCTCGACGAGCCGGTGGTGGTCATCTCTATGCCGAGCCATTCGTAGCGGCCCTTGCCGGTCTTCCGGCCGAAGATCGGCGCCAGGATGGCGAAGGCGATGCCGGTGAAGACGATGCCGAACCACAGCGCCACGAAGATGATCACCGGCCAGCTCTGACCGCCGGTTGCGTTGCGGCGGGCGCGGGCCTCCAGTTCCGCCGTGTCGCCCGACAGCACCGCGATGATCTGGTCGGTGCCCTCGGCGATGCCGCGCGCGAACTCGCCCGCGCGGAAGGCCGGCACCAGCGTCTCCTCGATGATCAGCTTGGCAAGCGCGTCGGTGAGCGTGCCTTCGAGGCCGTAGCCGACCTCGATGCGCACCTTGCGGTCGTCCCTGGCGACGAGCAGCAGCACGCCGTTGTTCTCGCCCGCCTGCCCGAGCCCCCAGTGACGGAACAGCCGGTTGGCATAGTCCTCCAGCGGTTCGCCGCCGAGCGAGACGATGGTGGCGACGACCACCTGGTCGGAGGAACGCGCCTCGAAGGCGGCAAGCTTGTCGACGATCGCCTGCTCGGTCGCCGCGTCGATCAGATCGGCCTCATCGACCACCCGCCCGCTCAGCGTCGGCAGGCCTGTCTGCGCCGCCGCCTGCGGTGCCGTCCCTGCGTCGGGCGAGGTGCCGATGGTGCCGTTCAAGAAGAGGATGGCGGCGCCCATGACCGCGAAGAGGGCGACCGCCCAACCGAACATCCGCCGGGCGCGGCGAACCTCGAGAGCCTGCTTCGACACGCCGCGTCGAGCCATCGGCCGCCTTTCAGCCGCCGGACCGGTTGAACTCGACTTTCGGCGTCTCGATCGTCTCGGCCTCGACTGAGAAGTTCTGCATCGGTTCGGTGTCGGCATAGAGCAGGCTGCGCCACCAGCGGCCGGGAATGGTGCGCAGCTCGGTGTTGTAGAGGCGCACCGCCTCGATGTAGTCGCGCCGCGCCACCGCGATGCGGTTCTCGGTGCCCTCGAGCTGCGATTGCAGGGCGAGGAAGTTCTGGCTCGATTTCAGCTCCGGGTAGCGCTCGACCACCACCAGCAGCCGCGACAGCGCGCCGCTCAGCGCCGCCTGGTTGTCCTGGAACGCCTTGAACGCGTCCGGATTGGTCAGCACGTCGGCCGGCAACTGGGTGGCCGTCGCCCTTGACCGCGCCTCGACCACCGAAGTCAGCACGTCCTTTTCCTGCGCGGCGAAGCCCTCGACCGTCTCGACCAGGTTGGGAATCAGGTCGGCGCGCCGCTGGTACTGGTTGAGCACCTGGCTCCAGGCGGCCCTGGCCTGCTCCTCATAGGTCGGGATGTTGTTGATGCCGCAGCCGGCGAGCATCAGGCAGATGCCGGCAATGGCGGCGAGCCTCGCGCCAATGCCTGCCCGTCCGTGCGCCTGTCGCACGCTGGTGACGACGCTGTCCATCCCGCTCTCCTCGCTGGCCTCGATCGCTGCAGCATTTGCCGCCAACCGCCGCCGCTTGGCAATAGCCATCCGTCGGCCGTGCTTGCGTCCCCGTCGCCGGGCAACGTGCGCCCGGCGGCGCTGGCTGGGACCTTGTCATCGGCGAGCGGCAGCGCCGGCGATGAGGCCCGAACCGCCGCCGAACCGCCGCCGAACTTGACCCGGCTGCCGGTTCGGCGCAGGTTCCGCCCGGTCTGCAAACGACGGAGGCGAAGCGATGGCGCAGGGGATGCTCGACGGCAAGGTGGCGCTGATCACCGGCGGGGCGCAAGGCATCGGCTACGCCATCGCCGAGCGCTTCGCCCGCGAGAAGGCCAGGGTCGCCATCGCCGACATCGACGACGATGAGGGCGAGGCGGCCGAAAAGGAGCTGCGGCGCCTGTCGTCGGCCCGCTACTGGCGCTGCAACGTCGCCAACAAGCTCGATGTCCACAATCTGGTCGCCCAGACGATCGACGAGTTCGGCGCCATCGACATCCTCGTCAACAATGCCGGCATACTGGCGACCGGCGAATTCCTCGAAATCGCCGAGGAGGATTTCGACCGCGTGCTGGCCGTCAACCTCAAGGGCGCCTTCCTGTGCGGCCAGGCCGTCGCCCGTCACATGGTGGAGCGCGTCGGCCAGGGCGCCAGGCCCGGCACGATCATCAACATGTCATCGGTCAACGCAGTCTTCGCCATCGCCAACCAGGTGCCCTATTCGGTTTCGAAGGGCGGCATCAACCAGCTCACCAAGGTGATGGCGCTGTCGCTGGCGCCGCACGGCATCCGCGTCAACGCCATCGGTCCCGGCTCGATCATGACGCGCATCCTCCAGTCCGTCGCCAGCGACGAGGAGGCGACCCGGCGCATCCTGTCGCGCACGCCGCTCGGCCGCATCGGCGAACCGGCCGAGATCGCCGGCGTCGCCGCCTTCCTGGCATCCGACGACGCGAGCTACATCACCGGCCAGACCATCTATGCCGACGGCGGCCGCCTGCCGCTCAACTACACCGTGCCGGTCGGGAACTGACCGGCCGGCCTCTCCTGACACAGGGCTGTCAGGAGCGGTGTGCGATAGAGCGATCGTTCGTTTCACTTGAACAGGAGACAGCGATCATGGACGCTCAGGCAATTGCACCCCAGACCCGGTTCAAGCCGCCGGTGAATGCCGCCGTGTGGTTTGAGATCCCGGTGACCGACATGGACCGGGCCAAGGCCTTCTATGCGCAGGTGCTGATGACCGAATTGCGTGATGACAACACCGGTCCCAATCCGATGGCGGTGTTCGCCTATGGCGGAGACGACCACGGCGTTTCGGGCCATCTCTATCCCGGCCGCCCGGCCCCGGCAGGCGCCGGGCCGACCATCCACCTGCCATTGCCCGATTCGGTGGAGAACGGCATGGAACGGCTCAAGGCGGCCGGCGGCCGCGTGCTGTCGCCGGTAATCGACATCCCGGCCGGCCGTTTCGCCTATTGCCTCGATCCCGACGGCAATTCCATCGGCCTGTTCTCCAAGTGACGACCGGCCGATGTCATGAGGCGCGCCGACCGGCTGTTTCAGATCGTGCAGTATCTGCGGGCCGGCCGCCTGATGACCGCGCGCACGCTCGGCGAGCGCTTGGAGGTCTCCGAGCGCACCATCTACCGCGACATCGCCGACCTGCAGGCCTCGGGCGTCCCGATCGACGGCGAGGCCGGCATCGGCTACCTGATGCGCGCCGGATACGACCTGCCGCCGCTGATGTTCACGCGTGAGGAGATGACGGCGCTCGTCGTCGGCGCCCGCATCGTGCGGGCCTGGGGCGGCGCGCAGATGGCGCTCGCCGCCGAGGAGGCGCTGGTCAAGATCGAGGCGGTGCTGCCCGAGGCAGAGCGGCGCCAGGCGGCCGACGTGCCGGTCTACGCCTTCGACTACCAGATGCAGGAGGTCGACCGGCGCAATCTCGACCGCCTCAACGAGGCCATCGCCGGCCGCGTCCTGCTCGACATCGACTATGAGGACGTGAACGGCGACGCCACGCGCCGCCATATCGAGCCGCTGAGCCTGTTCTTCTGGGGCAAGGTGTGGACGCTGGTCGCCTGGTGCCGGCTGCGCCAGGACTTCCGCATGTTCCGCGTCGACCGTATCCGCCGGCTCGAGGCGACCGGCGAAACGGTGCCGCGCGTCGCCGGGCGCACCTTGCAGGACTTCCTCGCCCGCATGGTGGCGACCGAGGGCATCCGGCTGCCGCCGGGCGCCGCGCTGGGCCGCTCTATTCCTTGAGATTGGCGAACTTCGAGAAGACCGAGGCCGCGTCGACCGCCTTGTCGCGGCGCGGCTCCTCCTCCTCGGCAACCGCCTGCGTTTCGGCCGCCGGCAGCAGCGTGTCGCCGTGACGTTCGGCTTCAGCCGGCTGCGGCCGGTCGCGATTGGCCCGCTGCACCTCCATGTCGAGGGCGATCTGCGTGCACAGGCCGAGCGTCACCGGGTCCATTGGCGTCAGGTTGGCGGCGTTCCAGTGGGTGCCCTCGCGAATCGCCTCGATCGTCGCCTTGGTCGTGCCGACGAGGCGGATGACCTGCGAATCCTTCAGTTCGGGATGGTTGCGCAGCAGCCAGCGGATCGCGTTCGGCCTGTCCTGGCGCTTGGATACCGGCGTGTAGCGCGGGCCGCGCCGCTTCACCGTCGGCACCTTGACCTTGATTTCGGCGAGCCTGAGCTGGTGGCGCGGGTCCTTCTGCGCCTTTTCCAGTTCGTCGCGCGTCAATTGCCCGGTGGCGATCGGGTCCATGCCCTTGATGCCCTGCGCGCTCTCGCCGTCGGCGATCGCCTTGACCTCGAGCGGGTGCAGCTTGCAGAACGTGGCGATCTGCTCGAAGGTCAGCGACGTGTTGTCGACCAGCCATACGGCGGTCGCTTTTGGCATCAGGGGCGCTTCGGCCATGGCGAAAACCCTTTCAGTTCGGCCCGCCGCGTCTTTCTCGCCGGGCCCCCTGTCCTTGCGGTTCCAGGGCATTTCATGACGATTGTCAGGAGATGATCCGCATATAGCGCCTCGCCGGGCGATGCGCAACCATATGTCCTGGCTCTGTGCCGGTAGCACATGAGTTGTCCGCGAGCACCGTTCGCGCGCCGGGGACCCGCCCCGGGGACCCTCAGGGGAACCGCCGGGACCGCCGAAGGCGGGATTCATTTCTGTCCCGATTTGACCTATCGTCGCGCCGGTCGAGGAGATTCGCCCATGGCCTACGGATTCGGCTTGGTCAGGCTGGGCCTGCTGGCGCTGCGCTTTCCGCTCGTCGCCTCTGTGCTGGTGCTGGTCGTCACGCTGGCGGCCGGCCTCGGCCTGCCGCGGCTCGGCTTTTCCGGCGCCAATGTCGATATCCTGCGCGACGGCTCGCGGGAAATCGCCGACTACGACACGCTGCTGCAGACGTTCCGCAACTTCAACAACGACGCCGTCGTTCTCATCCGGGCCGACAATCTGGCCACGGTCGACGGTTTCGAGACCTATCGCGACCTGCATTTCGAGTTCCAGTTCGACGACCGCGTGCAGAGCGTGCTGTCGCTGTTCTCGCTGGTCCAGTACAGCGCCGAGCAGGGCGGCTGGCATTCGGCGGTGCCGGCCCGTTTCGACAGCGACGAGGAGGTCGCCGCCTTCCTCGACGCAATCGCGCGGGAAATCCCCAATTCGCAGTCGCTGCTCGGTCGCGGCCACGACTCGGCGGTCATCGTCGTCTACGCCAAGCCGGAGGCGGTGACCGACGCCGCCGTGCGCGAGACGATGGCGCACCTGCAGTCGGTCGCCTCCCAGTTCGAGGGGGAGGGCATCACCATCACCATCGCCGGCCAGCCGGCGATCCGTTCCGGCCTGATCACCGACATCATCGGCGATCTGGTGCGGCTCCTGCCGCTGGCGCTGATCTTCTGCGCGATCATCGCCTGGCTGATCTTCCGCTCGATCCCGGCGATGGCGATCACGGCGGTGGCGCCGCTCGGCTCGGTCGTCTGGCTGCTCGGCGGCATGGGGCTCGCCGGCGTCGAGGTGAGCTTCCTGACCAACGTGCTGCCGGTGCTGCTTACCGTGGTCGTCTTTGCCGACGCGCTGCACCTGTTCATCAAGTGGGAGCGGCTGGCGCGCGAGGGCGGCGACCCCGTCGCGGCAATCGGCGAGGCGATCGAGACGGTCGGGCCGGCCTGCATCGTCTCGGCGCTGACAACGGCGGTGGCGCTGTTCTCGCTGACGCTGTCGCGCAATTACGGCCTGATCGAACTCGGCATCATCGGCGGCCTGGCGGTGCTGGCGAGCCTCGTTGCTGTCATGGTCGCGCTGCCGCTCGTCATCCACTGGGCCGTGCGGGCCGGCTACCGGCCGCGCCAGCGCGGCGCCTCGCGGCTGGCTGTCGCCGCGGCGCCGGCGATCCGGCTGCTGTCGATGCCGCGGGCGGTCGCCGCCGCCGGGCTGTTGCTGTGCGTGGTGGGCGGTATTGCCCATTTCAACATCGGCAGCCGGTTCCAGCTGGTCGACTACCTGTCGAGCAGTTCGGCCGTGGCGGTGAGCGAGGGCTTCATCGACGCGCGCTACCCCGGCTCGACCCCGCTGTTTGTCATCCTCGAACGCGACATGAGCCGGCCGCTGCTCGACGGCGCCAACATCGAGCGCTTCGATTCGGCGCTCGAAGCGGTGGCGCAGGTCTTTCCCGCGTCTTCGTTCTATTCCCTGGCCGACTTCCGCAGCGAGATCGAGAAGGGCGGCGGCGAGATCAGCGAGGAAGCGCTCGATTCGCTGCCCGACTACATGACCAGCCGCTTCATCTCGCCCGCGCGCGACAAGGTGCTGATCACCATCTTCGCCTCGGCCAACCTGTCGGCCAACGAGATGCAGGTCAAACTGAAGGAGCTGGACCGGGCGCTCGATGCGCGCGGCATCGCCGCCCAGGCGACGGTGACCGGCTTCCCGGTGCTGTCGGCCATCGTCGCCCCGCGGCTGATGGACCGGCTGCGGCTCAGCCTCGTCGCCTCGATCGGCCTGTCGATCCTGCTGATCGCCTTCGCCGCGCGTTCGTGGCGCCACGGGCTCGCCTGCCTGCTGCCCAACCTGCTGCCGATCCTCACCGTCGAACTGGTGCTGTGGATCGCCGGCATCCCGCTCAACATGACGGTGGCGGTGTCGCTGACGGTCGCCTTCGGCCTTGCCGTCAACGATTCGATCCACCTGCTCAACCAGTACATCCTCGACGAAAGGCGGGCCGAGCCGGCCGCCGCCATGCAAAGCGCGCTCGTGAGCGTGCTGCCGGCGATGGCGTCGACGACGCTGATCCTGTCCGGCGGGCTGGCGATCATGCTTGCCTCCAGCCTGCCGGCGATCGCGCTGTTTTCCGGCGTCATGATGCTGACGCTGGTCTTTGCGCTCGTCTTCGACGTGCTCCAGCTGCCGGCGCTCATATTGCTGCTTTCCGGCGAACGTGCGAAACTGACCGTCAGCGAACCCGCGTGACGCCGATCCAGACGGAGGAATGGATTTGCGCTTGCCGCCGCAACTGAAAATGGGCCTGGTCGCCGCCGTGCTGCTGTCGTTGGCCGGCGGCGAGGCGCGGGCCGACGCGTTCTTCGACGGGCTGACCGGCAGCTGGCGCGGCAACGGCTTCATCCGCGTCGCCGCCAATTCTCCGGAGGAGAACATCCGCTGCCGCATCAACAATGCGCTGCACCCCAACGGCCGCGAACTGGTCATCCTGGGGAACTGCGTGATCGGCGGCTTCTTCCTGCCGGTCGACGGCTCGGTGGTCGCGCGTGGCAAGGCGGCCTATTCGGCCACCATCTTCCGGACGCTGGCGCGGCTGACGACGAGCGATTTCGTCGGCCGGCTCAAGGGCTCGCGGCTGGCGCTGAGCTTCCGCGGCAAGGATTCCGTCAGCCGCCAGGACATCCAGGCGACGTTGGTCATCCGCAAGCGCGGCAACGGGCAGTTCGACGTCAGCATGCAGCGCACCGATCCGTAGACGCAGGCGCTGTTCGACGTCGGCACGATCCGCTTCAGCGGCAAGTAGCGCACCGCGCGGCGCCGGCCCTCCGGGGCTGGCGATTCGGGCGCGACGGTCCTATATCGGCAGGCGAGCCGCTCACAGGAACCAGCCCATGAACATCCGCCCAGACGTGTCCGCCCGGCCGATCCCGGTGACGGTGATCACCGGCTATCTCGGCGCCGGCAAGACGACGCTGCTCAACCGCATCCTCACCGGCGACCACGGCAAGCGCTACGCGGTGATCGTCAACGAGTTCGGCGAGATCGGCATCGACAACGACCTGATCGTCGAGTCCGACGAGGAAATCTACGAGATGAACAATGGCTGCGTGTGCTGCACGGTGCGCGGCGACCTCATTCGCGTTGTCCAGGGCCTGATGAAGCGCAAGGGCCGTTTCGACGCCATCATCGTCGAGACGACGGGGCTCGCCGATCCGGCGCCGGTGGCGCAGACCTTCTTCATGGACGAGGACGTGCGCGCGCGATCGCGCCTCGACGCGGTAGTGGCGCTGGTCGATGCCAAGCACCTGCTGGCGCGGCTCAAGGACAGCCCGGAGCCCGAGGAGCAGATCGCCTTCGCCGACGTGGTCCTGCTCAACAAGACCGACCTGGTCGACGCCGACACGCTCGCCGAGGTCGAGGCGGTCGTGCGCCGGATCAACCCCACCGCCACCGTGCACCGCACCGAGCGGGCGGCGGTCGCGCTCGACCATATCCTCGACCGCGGCGCCTTCGATCTCGCCCGCATACTGGAGAACGATCCGCATTTCCTTGATGCCACCGATCACGACCACGATCACGAATGCGGGCCCGACTGCGACCACGACCACGACCACCATCATCATCACCACGGGCATGATCACCATCACCGTGGGCTCGACGGCAGGGTGCACGATACGACAGTCGGCACGGTGGCGCTGTCCGGCGGCGAACTCGACGCGGACATCTTCATGCGCTGGATCCAGCAGGTCACCCAGACCGACGGTCCCGACATCCTCCGGCTGAAGGGCATCCTTGCCTTCCGCGGCGACCCCGACCGCTTCGTCATCCAGGGCATCCACATGATCGTCGAGGGCGACCACCAGCGGCCGTGGCGCGACGGCGAGGAGCGGCGTAGCCGGCTGGTGTTCATCGGCCGCAAGCTCGATCGCGACAAGCTGGAGTCCGGATTCTCGGCCTGCGCCGCCTGATGCCGACGATCGCCCATGTCGAGGCCGGCAGCCATGTCGAATGGGCCGGTTTTCTCGACGACAAGCCGGCATTCGCCCTGTCCGAGGGCGTGGCCGTCATCGCCGAGGGCGGCGAAAAGCGGATCGTGTTGCACGACGGGCTGACGGCGGCGGCGCCCGGGCGCGACGGCGCCACGCTTACAACCGGTGGCGAGGACGGCGCGCTGAAGCGGCTCGGCGCCGACGGCGGTGTTGCGCTGCTGCGCGGGGCGACCGGCAAGTGGGTCGACGCCGTCGCCTGCGGGCCGGCCGGCGCCGCGGCGGCGGCCTCCGGCAGATCAGCGACGGTGTTGGCCGGCGACGGCGGGCAGCGTCAGATCGCCTGCGAGCGCACGATCGAGGGGCTCGCCTTCGCGCCCAAGGGCCAGCGCCTGGCGCTGGCGCGCTACAACGGCGTTGAGCTCATTTGGGTGGCGGCGCAGGCGCCGGCCCAGATTCTGGAATGGAAAGGCGCCCATACCGGCGTTACCTTCTCTCCCGACGGGCGCTACGTGGTCACCACCATGCAGGAAAACGCGCTGCATGGCTGGCGACTCGCCGACGGCCGCCACATGCGCATGACCGGCTATCCGGCCAAGGTGCATTCGCTGTCGTGGTCGGCGCGTGGCGACTGGCTGGCGAGTTCCGGTGCTCCGGTGGCGATCGTCTGGCCGTTTTCGGGCAAGGACGGGCCGATGGGCAAGGCGCCGCTCGAACTGGGCTCGATGGGCCGCATCCTGGTCACTCGCGTCGCCTTCCATCCGCGCGAGGAGGTGGTGGCGATCGGCTACGAGAACGGCATGATCCTCGCCGCCAGGCTGGGCGACCGCCAGGAGGCCGTGCTGCGGCGCGAGGCGGCGGGCGCGATCTCGTCGCTCAACTGGGACCGTGCCGGCCGGCGCCTCGCATTCGGCTCGCGGGAGGGCGAGGCCGGGGTGATCGACATCGCATAGCGGCTCTTCAGCGGCGACGGGAACGGCAGGATTGGACACGCTCACCAGGATGCAGGCCTTTGTTGAGGTCGTCGACGCGGAGGGGTTCTCGGCGGCGGCGCGGCGGATGGGCCGGTCGAAGGCGCTGATGTCGAAATATGTGCGCGAGCTGGAGGACGAGCTCGGCGCGCTGCTGCTCAACCGCACCACCCGGCAGTTCTCGCTGACGGAGGCCGGCCAGATCTACTATCACTCGGCCAACGAGATCATCGCGCGCATCAGGGAGGCGCAGGAGGCGGTGCGCGAGGCCGGGGCCGGCCTCAAGGGGCGGCTGCGCGTCTCGGCACCGCGCTCGCTGACCGATCTGGAAATCGGCCTGCCCATCGTCGAGTTCGCCGCCGCCTATCCGGAGATCACGCTCGAGGTCAATCTCGACGACCGCATCGTCGACATGATCGAGGATGGCTTCGACGTCGCCATCCGCGTGTCGCGGCTCGCCGATTCGACACTGATCGCCAGGAAGCTCGCCGACTTCCGCCTGGTGCTGTGCGCCTCGCCGGCCTTCGTCCGTCGCCACGGCGCGCCGGCCAGGCCGAGCGACATCTCGGCGCTTCCCGCCATCATCGACACCAATGGCCGCAGCCGCAGCAACTGGACCTTCGTCGATGCGCAGGGCAGGGAGCAGGTCGTTCCGGTCAACGCGGTGATGGAGGTCAACAGCCCGGAGGTGGCCAAGCGGGCGGCGCTGGCCGGCCTCGGCATCGCCATCTCGCCGGGGTTCTCCGTGGCCAAGGAAATCCGCGACGGCAGCCTGGTCAGCATGCTCGATGACTGGCTGCCGCGCGGCGGCGGCGTCTATGCCGTCTATCCGCACCGCCGCCACGTCCCGGCCAAGGTGCGCGTCTTCGTCGACTTCATGGCCCAGTGGTTCCGGCGCAACGGCAGCCTGCTGTCGCATGAATGATTTTCCGGCCGACCCATAAAATCGCCGAAATCGTCGGTGCAATGGGATGGGACCGCGGCGAACGGATTCGCCGGCGGCCCTGAGGTCCGAACCGGGGGAGCGCGTCATGCGCGGGCGAATTGCTGCGGGGTTGGCGGTCGTGGGGTTGACATTGGCGCCGTCGCTGGCGGTGGCGCACCCGCATGTCTTCGTCGAGGCCAATCTCGAAATCCTGCGCAACGCGCAGGGCGCGGTGACCGAGCTGCGCCATGTCTGGCGGTTCGACGAACTGTTCTCCTCCATGGTGCTGCTCGACTATGACGAGAACGGCGACGGCAAGCTCGACAGCGACGAGCTTGACGCGGTGTCGCAGACCGTCACCCAGTCGCTCAGCGAATACAATTTCTACACCGAGGTCCGTCTCGGCCGCGAGCCGCAGGCCTTTCAGGGGCCGGAGCGGATCATGGTCGACTACACCGACGGCCAGGTGCTGATGTTCTTCGCCGCGACCATGAAGGAACCGCTGGAGATCGCCGGCAAGCCGTTCCGCGTCGCCGTCAGCGACCCGACCTATTATGTCGCCATCGAGATCGCCGACGAGAGCGCCGTGCAGATCACCGGCAATGGCACCGCCTGCAAGGCGGCGATCGAGCGGCCAGATTTCGACCAGCTCTACGCGCAGAACTCGCAGACCCTGACCGAGCAGTTCTTCAACGATCCGGCCAATGCCTCGCTCGGCGACGACTGGCTGACATGGGTCAATTTCCAGTGCGACTAGGCGCAGGCCGCCTGGCGGCGTTCTTGGTGCTGGCCGGCCTTGCGCTGGCGCTTGCCGACGCGGCCGCGGCGCAGAACTCGCTCGGGCTCGGCCGGCCCGAACAGGCGATCCGCCCGGAAGGGCTGCTGGCGCCGTTCCTGCTGTGGGTGAAGGCCCAGCAGGAGAGCTTCTATACGGCGATGCGCCTGCATCTCCAGGCCATGCGAACCGACGCCACCCATCTGTGGGTGCTGATCGGGCTGAGTTTTGCCTACGGTGTCTTCCACGCCGCCGGCCCCGGTCACGGCAAGGCGGTGATTTCCTCCTACATGATCGCCAACGAGGTCGCCGCCCGTCGCGGCATCGTCCTGTCGATGGCGTCCGCACTGGCGCAGGCGCTGACCGCGATCGCGGTGGTCGCCGCCTTCGTGCTGGTGCTGCGCGGCATGGGCCTGAAGCAGAGCGAGGCCACCGGAGCGCTCGAGGTGGCGAGCTATGGCGCGGTGGCGGCGCTGGGCGCCTGGCTCTTGTGGTCGAAACTGTTCGGCGTCGGTCACCGCCACGCGGCCGGCAACCATGCCCACCGACATGGCGACGGCCACCACCATCAGCATCATCAGCACGATCACGGCCACGCCTGCGGCCACGCGCACGGCGCCGACCCGGGCACGCTGAAGGGCGAGGCGCTGAGCCTCAGGCAGGCCTGGTCGGCGATCGCCGCTGTCGGCCTGCGGCCCTGTTCGGGCGCGCTGATCGTGCTGACCTTCGCCTTCCTCAACGGGCTCTATGCCGCCGGCATCGCCTCGACCTTCGCCATGGCGTTTGGCACCGGCATGACGGTGGCCATCCTTGCCGCGCTGGCGGTTTGGGCCAAGGATCTTGCCATCGGCATCGGCGGCCTCAACGATCGGGCGGCGGTGATCCACCGCGGCATCGAGATCGCCGGGGCGGCGCTGGTGCTGATCCTCGGGCTGACGCTGCTCGGCGCCAGCCTCTACGTCTGAGGATCAGAAGCTCAGCGATATGTCGCGATGGTGGGCGACGCAGCCGGCGACCGCCAGCGCCTGCTCGCGCGGGAAGCGCGGCTGCTGGCGCAGGCCGATATTGTTGCGGATGGCTTCCTCCAGGCCTGACATCGCCGGCAGCAGCTCGGCGGCGGCCGGCACGCGCCAGGCGGCTTCCGCGTCGAGCGCCTGCCTTGCCTCGACGAGCCTTGCGGCCGCTTCGGCGCGGTCGGGTTCACCCTCGCTGAGCGCCCGGCGCGCCGCCGATAGCGGCGAGCGGATGTCGCCGGTATCGGCGAGCGCGTTGACGAGCGCCTCGATCTCGCCGATGCGGTCGGCGGCCTCCTGCGGCTCCAATCTGTCGAGCTCGCCGGTTACGGCTTGGAGCGCGCCACGCGCCTCGACCAGGCCGTCGGCCGACGCCAGCACGGCGCTCACGGCGGCAATGTCGCCATAGGCGCTGTCGGCGGCGCGCCGGTAGCTGTTGCGCGCCGTATCCTCTGCCTTCTGCAGACCGGCGAAGGTATCATGGATCTCGTCCCAGCCATCCGGAATCCGGGCGAGGCGCTGATCATGCTCGGTGGTCAATGCCTCGATCCGGACACGCAGGCGCTGCCGGCGCTCTTCGGCCTCCGCATCATCGCCGCGCACGCGGTCGAGCCGGGTCTGCAGTTCGCTGATTTCAACCTCGACCTTGCGGGCATCGCGCTCGATGGAGCGCACGCGGGAGTGGACCGGGCGATAGGCCGGCGTCGCCGCCTCGACCGTGGCGTGGGCGAGGCGAACCTGCTCGACGAGGTCGAACACCTGCGCGGCCGCCTCGAATCCCTGGCCGGCGCGGCGGGCAAGCGCCTCGGGCAGCAGCGACAGGTCGCGCGCCCGCGCCTGCTCGATGGCCCGGCGGATGCCGTCGCCTTCGCTGGCAAGCGTGTCGAAGACATAGCGCTCGACGCAAAACTGCAGGCCCGGATTGCGCGGCGGCGGCGCCGTCTCCGCCTGCAGCGACATGCGCGCCGGCAGGTAATTGACCAGCGGCGGCGTCATGCCGACGATGGCCAGCGCGACGAGCTGCAGGACGATGAACGCCACCACCCCCTTGTAGATGTCAAGCGTCCGCACGATCGCCGGCGCCACGCCCCTTAGATAGAACAGGGCGAAGCCGAAGGGCGGCGTCAGGAACGAGGTCTGGATGTTGAGCCCGACCATGACGCCGAACCAGACGGCGGTGACGTTGGCCTGCGGGTCGGCGAGCAGGATCGGCGCCACGATCGGCACCACCACGACGGCGATCTCGATGAAGTCGAGGAAGAAGCCGAGGATGAAGATCACCGCCATGACGATGACGAACTGGGTCCAGAAGCCGCCGGGCAGACCGGTCAGGAATTCGCGCACCAGCTCCTCGCCGCCGAAGGCACGGAAGGCCGCCGTCAGCATGGCGGCGCCGAGCAGGATGATGAACACCAGCGAGGTGGTCTTGGCCGTCTCGACCATGACGCCGTAGAGCGTGTCGCCGATACGCAGGGCGCGCCAGGCGCTCCAGACGAGCGCGGCGACCAGGCCGAGGAGCGCCGTCGACATCAGCGCCAGGCCAAGGACGTCCTCTACCGTGTCGACAGACCTGACGTTGATCTCGAACTGCGAGCGGACCAGCGCCATCGCCACCAGCGAGGCTATCGCCAGGATGGCCGGGTAGAAGGCGCTTCTGGCGCCGTCCTTGAGCTTGTAGCCGGCCATGATTAGGGCGCCGGCGGCGCCGATCGCACCGGCCTGGTTGACCGTGGCGATGCCGGCGATGATCGAGCCGAGCACGATCAGGATGAGCGCGAGCGGCGGGATGAGCGCGATGAAGACGCGGCCGGCGAAAGCGGCGTTGTACTTGCCCTCATAGGGAACCGACGGCGCCGCCTTCGGGTTGATGAGGGCGCGCACCAGGATGAAGAGCATATAGAGCCCGACCAGAACGAGCCCCGGCACGAAGGCGCCAAGGAACATTTCGCCGGCGCTGGTCGGCGCCACGTTGAAGGCGCTCGGCATGGTCAGTTCGCCGGTCGCCTGCTTGTAGAGCGCGGAGCGCGAGGCGCCGGCCTGGTCGGCGGCGCTGCCGAGCTGGTCGGCGAGGATGATCAGCACGATCGAGGGCGGGATGATCTGGCCGAGCGTGCCGGAGGCGGCGATGGTGCCGGTCGCCAGCGGCTTGGAATAGCCGTTGCGCAGCATCGCCGGCAGCGAGATCAGGCCCATGGCGACGACGGTGGCGCCGACGATGCCGGTGGTGGCGGCGAGCAGCGCCCCGACAAAGACGACCGAGATGCCGAGGCCGCCGGGGATCGGGCCGAACAGCTGCGCCATCGCGATCAGCAGGTCCTCGGCGATCTTCGAGCGTTGCAGCATGATCCCCATGAAGATGAACAGCGGAATGGCGATCAGCGTGTCGCGTTCGGGTTCCCAGTAGATGCCGCGCAGATTGGTGACGCCGGCGCTCAGCCACTGGCCCGGCCCGCCATGGGCGAAATAGGCGTCGACATTGCCGGCGAACAGGTAGCCGCAGATGGCCGCGAGCAGCACGGCGACGATCGCCGAGCCGGGCAGCGCGAAGGCGACCGGATATCCCGAGCCGAGCGCGGTGGCCATCAGCAGGATAAGGATGAGGAGAAAGAGGAGTTCCATTCGGCGGGTCCGGTTGTTGTCCGATCAGGCGTAGCCGGCCGCCTCGTGGTCGACATGGCCGGGTTCGTCGCGCCAATCGGCGACCGCGCTCATCAGATAGGCGACGAATTGGATCATCATCGATATGGCGAAGATGCCGAGGAAGGCGGCCATCATGTACTTGATGGCCATACCGGAGCCGGTCGGCGAGGTCTCGAAGTTGAAGACCGGCGCATTGATGATCGACGCCTTGCCGCCCATGCCGATGATCAGGATCGTCCAGCAGAAGACGAGACCCATGGTCAGCGTGCCGACGGCGTTGACCATGCCCTTGGTCCGCGACGAGAACGAGGCGTAGAAGACGTCGACGCGCACATGGCCCTCCTCGACCAGCGTGTAGGCGCTGGCGAAGAGGAACAGCGCCCCGTACCAGAAGCGCACGAGGTCGCCCATGAAGGCCTGCTCATAGGAATAGAGAAAGCGCGAGAAGACGATCAGCAACTCGGCGATCACGATCAGCAGCGCCAGCCAGGTGAAGCCGAGCGTGCGTGTGAACGCGGCGATGACGATGCCGAGCATCACCAGCGGCACATGCACGTAGAAGCCGCGGAAATGAGAGCGGCCGAGGTCCCTGGCAAGCTGGTCGCCGACAATCGCCTGCAACAGGTTCTCCACCCGCAGAAAGGAGATGGCGAGGTCGACGACGCCAACGATCAGCACCGCCCAGAAGGCGGCGCGGATGACGAAATTGTTGATCGCCGTCACACGGTCGGCATCGGCGCGCAACGTCAGCGACCGGCCGGCCAGCACGTACCAGCAGGCGAGCACGACGGCGAGCGGATAGAGCGCGAACTGGAACCAGGCGGCCGGCCCGGTTGCCGGGCCAAGCAGCGCCGGGCCGGCCAGACCGGCCCCGTAGGTCAGAAAGTTGCTGACCAGGAAGGCGGCGAGAATGCCGAGATTGATCCAGCCGGCGAGGCGCACGAACAAGGTCGAATTCGCCGTCGCGGCGAGCCTGGCGCTGCCCCCCATCCGTTGTCTCCCGCTTCCATGCCGACCGCGCATCGGCTGCGACAGCGCGGCAGGCGAGGCCGGATCGAACCCGCCCTCGCCTGCTGCTTGGCTGTTCGGCGCTAACGGCCGCGGCCCGGCAGGCTCAGATGCCGAGCGCCTTGTTGCGCCGCTGCACGTAGGCCATGTCGGAGATGCCAGTCCAGGCGCCGATCTCGCGACGGGCGTTGTCAACGGAGTCCATGATCCGCTTGGCGAGATCGGAATGGTCGCGCGACTCTTCCAGCACCTCCTGGGCGGCGCGGCCGAAGGCGGCATAGACGTCGTCGTTGAACTCGCGCAGCTCGACACCGTGATCGTCGATCAGCCGCCTGAGATACTCGCCGTTGAAGGCGTTGGTCTCGGCCATCGTGCGGGCGTTCTCCTCGTTGCAGGCGGCCTCGAGGATCGCCTGGTCGGTCTTCGACAGTTCGGAGAGCCAGCTCTTGTTGATGCCGAACGAGATCTGCGCGCCCGGCTCGTGCATGCCCGGCCAGTAATAGTACTTGGCCGCCTCGTAGAACTTGAGGAAGTAGTCGTTGTAGGGCCCGACCCATTCGGTGGCGTCGATCGCGCCCGACACCAGGTTTTCGTAGATCTGGCCGCCGGGCAGGGCAACCGTGGAGGCGCCCAGCTTCGACAGGACGTCGCCGCCCTGGCCCGGGATGCGCATCTTCAGGCCCTTGAGGTCGTCGGCCGAATTGATTTCCTTGTTGAACCAGCCGCCCATCTGCACGCCGGTGTTGCCGCAGGCCCAGCACTTGAGGCCGAACTCGTCGCCGAGCTCGTCCCACAGCTGCTGCCCGCCGCCATACTTCGTCCAGGCGTCGATCTCGGTATAGGTCAGTCCGAAGGGGATCGCGGTGAACGCGGCCCAGCCCTTGTGCTTGCCGATCCAGTAGTAGTCGGCGGCGACATAGGCCTGCGCGTTGCCGGAAGCGACCTCGTCAAAGGAGTCGAACGCGCCGACACGCTCGCCGGCGGCGAAGTACTGCACGTTGAGGCGGCCCTCCGTCAGCTCGGCGATCCGCGCAGCGAGGCGCTGCGCGGGGAGGCCCAAACCGGGCATGTCACGCGGCCAGGTCGACACGATGACCATGTCCTTGGCCGCCTGCGCGATCGCCGGGGCGGCGAGCGTCGAGGCGGCGGCGGCGCCGGCGGTCACGGCGGCAGATTTCTTGATGAACGAACGGCGGTCCATACTGTTCTCCTCCACAATTATCCATTGGCGGCGCGCCACCGGCGCGGCCCACCGCCTGCGCGGGCGAGATTTGCATGAGCCCGCCCACCATTGCAAGCTTGAGCTTGTACGTATTATTACGCATCAAGGTCCGGTTCCGACTGGGAAACCGGGCGTCGTGACGCCTTGCGCCGGGCGAGGCGACCCACCATCTGCGGCGGGACGAGAAACCGGGCTTGACGAGATGACCGCATCGAAAGCAGCCGTCGCCGCGGCACCGTCCGGCCCCGCCGGCTCGCGGCCGGCCGCCTGGCCGCCCGACCATCCCGACATCCGCCACGGCCGCGTCGGCGTGCTGCTCGTCAACCTCGGCACACCCGATGGCCACGACACCGCCAGCATGCGGCGCTATCTCAGGCAGTTCCTGACCGACCGGCGGGTGATCGAATGGCCGCGCGCCGTCTGGTACCCGATCCTGTTCGGGATCGTGCTGAACACGCGGCCGCGCCGCTCCGGCGAGGCCTATGCCGCGATCTGGAACAAGGAGCGTGACGAATCGCCGCTGCGCACCTTCACCCGTGCCCAGGCCAACAAGCTCGCCGGCGCGTTGGCGGCGCATGACCATGTGCTGGTCGACTGGGCGATGCGCTACGGCCGGCCATCGATCGAAAGCCGCCTCACCGCGCTGAAGGAGGCCGGCTGCGACCGCATCCTGGCGTTCCCGCTCTATCCCCAGTACAGCGCGACGACGACGGCCACCGTCAACGACAAGGTGTTCGAGGCGTGCACGGGCATGCGCTGGATGCCGGCGATCCGCACCGTGCCGCCCTATCACGACGAGCCTGCCTATATCGAGGCGCTGGCAGGCTCGATCGAGCGGCATCTGGCGGGCCTCGACTTCGAGCCGGAAAAGGTGATCGCCTCGTATCACGGCATCCCGGCCGGCTATTTCGCCAAGGGCGATCCCTATCACTGCCACTGCCAGAAGACGTCGCGGCTGCTGCGCGAACGGCTCGGCTGGGGCACGGACCGGCTGATCACCACCTTCCAGTCGCGCTTCGGGCCGGAGGAGTGGCTGCAACCCTATACCGACAAGACGATCGAGCGGCTGGCGCGCGAAGGCGTCACCGGCATCGCCGTTCTCAATCCCGGCTTTGTTTCCGATTGCCTGGAGACGCTGGAGGAGATCGCCATCCAGGGGGCGGAGATCTTCCATGCCGCCGGCGGGCGCCACTACGCCCACATTCCCTGCCTCAACGACAGCGCCGACGGCATGCGGGTCATCGAGACGGTGGTCCGGCGCGAACTGGCGGGCTGGATTTGAACGAAATTGTCACCCGCCGTTTCATCGCCGGCTGGTGATGGTCGCGGCCATTCGATTGTCAGGCTCCGACGGCGGGTCTATACGTGAATTCCGGCAGCGGCGCGGCGCCGGTCATGCTCACACGTCGCTGGCGACCGGCGGACGCGGCGCGGCCCGCGCGGGGGCGGCAACGGGGAGGCAGGGCAGATGCCATTTACCTACATCGACATCCTGATCGGCGTCTTCGTCGTCGTCGGCATCTTCTTCATCGTCCGCTCGATCCGGCAGGTGCCGCAGGGCTACAACTACACGGTCGAGCGCTTCGGCCGCTATGTGCGCACGCTGCGCCCGGGACTCAACTTCATCGTTCCAGTCATCGACGGTGTCGGCGCCCGAATGAACATGATGGAACAGGTCCTCGACGTGCCGACGCAGGAGGTGATCACCCGCGACAACGCCTCGGTCAGCGCCGATGGCGTCGCCTTCTACCAGGTGCTCGACGCCTCGCGCGCCGCCTATGAAGTGCGCGGGCTGGAGAACGCCATCCTCAACTTGACCGTGACCAACATCCGCTCCGTAATGGGATCGATGGACCTCGACGAGGTACTGTCGAAGCGCGACGACATCAACGAGCGCATCCTGCGCGTCGTCGACGAGGCCGCCGCGTCGTGGGGCGTCAAGATGACGCGCATCGAGATCAAGGACATCGCGCCTCCGGCCGACCTCGTCCAGGCGATGGGCCGCCAGATGAAGGCCGAGCGCGACAAGCGCGCCAACATCCTCGAGGCCGAGGGATTGCGGGCGGCTGAGATCCTGAAGGCGGAGGGGCAGAAACAGAGCCAGATCCTCAAGGCGGAAGGCGAGCGCGAGGCGGCGTTCCGCGAGGCGGAAGCGCGCGAGCGGCTGGCCGAGGCCGAGGCGATGGCGACGCGGGTGGTGTCCGACGCCATCTCGCAGGGCAATGTGCAGGCGATCAACTATTTCGTCGCGCAGAAATATGTCGACGCCCTCGGCCAGATCGCCAGCGCGCCCAACCAGAAGGTCATCATGCTGCCGGTCGAGGCTACCTCGGTGCTGGGCTCGCTCGGCGGGGTCGGCGAAATCTGGCGCGAACTGTTCAACGGCGGCGATCCGCGCGCGGCGCGGCCGACGCCGCCGCGACCGATGCCGGCGGCTCCGGCGCGGCCGGCCGGCGTGCCGCCGGTGGTGCCGGGCCATCCCGGCGAAGGGGACGGGCAATGATCCCATCCGTCATCCAGGAGCTCGGGCCCTGGAACTGGTGGATTCTGGCGCTCATCCTGATGGGCCTCGAAATCGTCGTGCCCGGAACATTCTTCCTGTGGTTCGGCATCTCGGCCTTCGTCATCGGCACGATCTCGCTTGCCGTCGGCGCCGATTCGACGTTCTGGGTCTGGCAGACCCAGGTGATCGGCTTCGTCGTGCTGTCGCTGGTCTCGGCGCTGGCCGGCCGGCGCTTCCTCAACCAGTTCGGCCTCAATCAGAGCGACAACCCGACACTGAACGAGCGGGGCGCCCAGATGGTCGGGCGCACCGGCGTCGTCAGCCAGTCGATCGAGGGCGGCATGGGCCGGGCAAGGATCGGCGAAACGACCTGGCGGGTTTCCGGTCCCGACCTGCCGGCCGGCACCGAAGTCCGCGTCGTCGACCAGCAGTCCGGCCTGCTGATCGTCGAGGAGGAAAGGCAGAGCCAGTAGTTCCGGCGGCCTCAGGCCACGCCGATGCGCAGCAGGTCGTGCATGTGGACGATGCCGACCGGCTTGGCGTCGCGCACGACCACCAGGGTGGTGATCGCCCGCTCGTTGAGGATCGCCATCGCCGTGCCGCACAGCGTCTCCGGCGGGATGGTCCTCGGCGTGCGCGTCATGATGTCGTCGACGTGCAGCGCCAGCATGTCGCGCGACAGGTTGCGCCGCAGGTCGCCGTCGGTGACGACGCCGGCGAGCCTCCCGGACGGGTCGACGACCACGACGCAGCCGAAACCCTTGGCCGACATGGTGACCACCGCCTCGCCCATCGGCGTGCCGGTCGCCACCAGCGGCAGCCGCTCGCCGGTGTGCATGATCTCGGAAACGTGGGTGAGGCTGGCGCCAAGCTGGCCGCCGGGATGGAAGACATGGAAATCGGTTGCCGAAAAGCCGCGGTGCTCAAGCAGCGCGATGGCCAGTGCATCGCCCAGCGCGAGCTGCATGATGGTCGAGGTGGTCGGCGCCAGCCCGTGCGGGCAGGCCTCCTGCACCTTCGGCAGGACCAGGCAGATGTCGGACTCGCGGCCCAGCGTCGAATCGCGGTTGCTGGTGACGGCGACGAGCGGGATCGAGAAGCGGCGCGAATAGGCGAGGATGCCCTTGAACTCGGCCGACTCGCCCGACCAGGAGACGGCGACGATGACATCATCGCGGGCGATCATGCCGAGATCGCCGTGATTGGCCTCGGCCGGGTGGACGAAGAAGGCCGGCGTGCCGGTCGAGGCCAGCGTGGCGGCGATCTTGGAGCCGATGTGGCCGCTCTTGCCCATGCCGGTGACGATCACGCGCCCGCCGATCGAGGCGACCAGCTCGACCGTGCGCACGAAGGGCGCGGCCAGGTCGGCGTCAAAGGCACGCTCCAGCGCGCTGAGCCCATCACGCTCGGTGGCCAGCGTGCGCTTGGCCGAGGCCACCTGGCCGGCGTCGCCGGCCGGCGCGGTTGCCGCGGCTGGGTCCGAAGCAGCCCCCTTCCTGGTCAAGCCGTGCACCGTCCCGCCCTCGTCGCCCGCAACCAACCGTTAACCACGCGCGTTTACGATTTGTCAGTCTCTTACGCCATGCGCAACAGGCACGTTCATGGACCAAATGAAACTGCGCCGCAAGATGCGCCTGTTGCTGCTGCCGGCGATGCTGTCGCTGGCGGCCGCCGGCGGCGGGCCGGGCGCCGCGCAGGAGCCGGGCGGTCCGCGGGTCGATGCCGCCGACCAGAACCTGCTGCGGCTGCGCGGCAGCGACGGCGCGGCCATCGAGGTGCCGGTGTTCCCGCAGGACCCGTTCGACGACGATCCGCTGCCGCAGCGCCAGCCGCCAGCGGCCGAGGTTGAGGCGCCGCGCATCGCGCCGGTTGACCCCGCCGACCCGGATGAGGGCAGAGCAGAGCGCGCGGCCGCGGCGACCGCCGACGAAAACGTTGGCGACGAGGAGACGGGCGATGGCGTACGTGTCGAACGCGTCCCGCCGGTCGAGCCGGGGCGCAGCCGGGTCGAGGAGGCCGACCCGTTCGCGGCGACCGGCTTTCGCATGGGCATATGGCAGGTCTTCACCCGAATCGAGCAGTCGATCGGCTATGCCACCAACAACAGCTTTTCGGCCGAAGGAGGACCCGGCGCCTTTTCCCAGACCGACGTCAATGTCGAGATGCGCACCGACTGGGCGCGCCACGAGGCATCGATCGTCGCCGCCGCGGCGCTGCGGCGCTCGATCGGCTCCGACGACGACGCCATCCCGGACGCCTCGATCGAAGGCAATCTGCGGCTCGACCTCATCGACGGGCTGACCGGCAATCTTCGCGCCGGCTACGTCTATTCGACCGAATCGCTGACGAGCGAGGCATTGTCGTCGACGGTGACCGACCGGCCCGGCATCCACGATTACGGGCTCGGCGGCGAGCTGGCCCGCACCGGCGGCCGACTGGAGATGACGCTGCGCGGTTCGGCCGACCGCACGACCTATGACGACCAGCGCCTGGCCGACGGCAGCACGCAGTCGCAGTCCGACCGCAACAGCACGCTCTACCAGCTGACGTCGGTCGTCGCCTACGGCCCGGCGCCCGCCCTGAAGCCCTTCGTCCATGCGGGCATCGGCTGGCGCATCTTCGACGAGGAGCGCGATCGCAACGGCGAGGACCGCAATTCCGTCCTCTACGACCTGCGCACCGGCCTCAGGCTCGATCTCGGCGACAAGCTCAAGGGCGAAATGGCGGTCGGCTATCTGATCGAGGACTTCAGCGCGGCAACGCTGGCGACCAAGGACGCGGTGACGCTGAACGGCGCTGTCGACTGGTCGCCGCAGCGCGACACGACGGTGAGCCTGTCCGCCGCCACCTCCTTCAGCGGCGCGACCATTGCGGGCGACAACGGGTCGGTCGACTACACGTTCGGCATCGAGGCGGTGCGGCGCGTGCGCGACAATCTGGCGGTCAACACAAGCGCGACCTACGAGATCAGCCGCTTTCCCACCTCCGGCGCCAGCGAGCAGACATGGACGGTCGGCGCCGGCCTCGAATACTGGGTCAGCCGCTACCTGGCGCTGACGGCGGACGTCGAATATCAGCGCTTCAACGGCGAAACCGCCGCCACTTCCTGGGACTCGACTGCCGTGCGCGTCGGGGTGGCGCTGCAGCGCTGAAGCCTATCGCCGCGGCTCGCGCAACAGCGCCTCGAGCTCGGGGCGCAGCGACCCGGCCATGTCCGGGTTGGTCATCGCATAGGCGACATTGGCCTTGATGAAGCCCTCGCGCGAGCCGCAGTCGAAGGTGCGGCCGGTGAAGGTGTAGCCGTAGAAGGGCTGGCTGCGGGCCAGCGCCAGCATGGCGTCGGTAAGCTGGATCTCGCCGCCGGCGCCGGGCTGCTGGCTGGCGAGGATGGCGAATATCTCCGGCTGCAGGATGTAGCGGCCGTTGATCATCAGGTTGGAGGGGGCGGTGCCGGCGGCCGGCTTCTCGACCATGCCATCGAGGCGGAAGCCGCCCTCGACCGCCTCGCCCTTGACGACGACGCCATATTTGTGGGTCTCCGTCCACGGTACCGCCTCGGTCGAGACGATGTTGCCGCCGGTGCGGCCATAGAGTTCCACCATCTCGCTCATGCAGCCGCGCTCGTGCTGCATGAGCATATCCGGCAGCAGCAGCGCGAAGGGCTCGTTTCCGACAATCTCGCGCGCGCACCAAACCGCGTGCCCGAGGCCCAGCGGCGCCTGCTGGCGAGTGAAGCTGGTCTGGCCCGGCGCCGGCAGCGCCCTGGCGAGGATGTCGAGCGCCTCCTGGCGCCCGCGCTCGGCCAGTGTGTTCTGCAATTCGACCTGGACGTCGAAATGATCCTCGATCACCGCCTTGTTGCGGCCGGTGACGAAGACGAAATGCTCGATGCCGGCCGCGCGCGCCTCGTCGACGACGTACTGGATGACCGGCCGGTCGACGATCGTCAGCATCTCCTTGGGCACCGCCTTGGTGGCGGGCAGGAAGCGCGTTCCGAGCCCGGCCACCGGGAACACCGCCTTCCTGACTGGTCTGTACTTGCGCATCGGTTCTCCTCGGGTGTGCGATCGATAAAATGCAAGCGATCCCTTTATTCAATCCTAAGCTTCGGCTGCTAACGTCCGCCGCAACAGGTCAGCAGGCACTTTTTGCACACCGCGAACAGCGGGGCATCGTCAGACAGAGGTGGACGGATGAGCGTTCTGGTCACGGGCGGGGCGGGCTATATCGGCAGCCACATGGTATGGGAACTGCTCGACCATGGCGAGGAGGTGGTCGTTCTCGACGATCTCAGCACCGGGTTCAAATGGGCCGTTCCCGACCGGGCACGGCTGGTGGTCGGCGACGCCGGCGACATCAACCTGGTCGGCGAACTGATCGAGGTCGCCGGCATCGACGCGGTGATCCATTTCGCCGGCTCGGTCGTCGTGCCCGAATCGATCCGCGACCCGCTCAAATATTACGAGAACAACACCGCCAAGACGCGCAACCTGCTCCAGGCGGTGGTCGCCGCCGGCATCGACAAGTTCATCTTTTCCTCGACCGCCGCCGTCTACGGGGCGCCGCCGACCATGGGCGCGATCCGCGAGGACGCGATCCTCAACCCGATGTCGCCCTACGGCTCGTCCAAGCTGATGAGCGAGATCATGGTCCGCGACACGGCCGACGCCCACGGCCTGCGCTACGTCATGCTGCGCTACTTCAACGTCGCCGGCAGCGACCCGAGGAAGCGGGCCGGCCAGTCGACGCTTGCCGCCACGCATCTGATCAAGGTCGCCTGCGAGACGGCACTCGGCAAGCGCTCGCACATGAGCATCTTCGGAACCGACTACGACACGCCGGACGGCACCTGCGTGCGCGACTTCATCCATGTCGGCGACCTCGTCAACGCCCACTACGCGGCGCTAAACTTCCTGCGCCAGGGCGGCCTGAAGTTCACCGCCAATTGCGGCTACAGCCGCGGCTATTCGGTGCGCGAGGTCGTGGAGACGGTGCAGCGCATCTCGGGCAGCCGCTTCCGCGTCGTCGAGGAGAAGCGCCGCCCCGGCGACATCCCCAGCCTTGTTGCCAATTCGCACCGGCTTGAAAGCCGCCTCGGCTGGAAGCCGCGCTTCGGCAGCCTCGAGGCGATCGTCGAATCGGCGCTGGCCTGGGAACGCGAACTGGACCAGCGCCGCAAGTCGGCCTGAACGTCCTGCCCGGGCGTCGCCGGGTCCGCCCGCCACATTCCGGTCCGCAGTGCTTGGTAAACGGAATCTTGACCGATTCGCCGTTATCGACGGGCACTGACACTAACGGGATCGAGCCATGCGGGCAGCCGCGGCGACCGCCGGTCGCCTATCCTTCGTCCTGCTGGCGCTGGCGCTGCTGGCCGGCATGCCGACCGCCGCCGCGCGGGCCGACGCCAGCTTCGTCAAGTGGATCCGCGACTTCCATTCGCAGGCGGTCAAGGCGGGTATTGCGACCAGCACCTACAATGCGGTCTTTGCCGGCGTCACCACGCCCGACCCGGAGGTGCTCGAGGCGGCACGCTACCAGCCGGAGTTCACCGACGAGGTGTGGGAATATGTCGACGCGCGCATCACCGAATCGGTTGTGCGCCGCGGACGTGAGCTCGCACGCGAGTACCAGCCCTGGCTTGACCGCATCGAGAAGCGCTTCGGCGTCGACCGCCACGTCCTGCTCGCCATCTGGTCGATGGAATCCTCCTACGGCGAGGCTTTGCGCACCGGCAAGGGCATTCGCAGCGTCGCCCGCTCGCTGGCGACACTCGCCCATGGCGACCCGCGCCGCGCCAAGTTCGCGCGCACCCAGCTCATCGCCGCGCTCAAGATCGTCCAGAACGGCGACGTTGCCCCGTCGGGGCTGACCGGCTCGTGGGCGGGCGCCATGGGTCACACCCAGTTCATCCCGACCAGTTATCTGGCGTGGGCGGTCGACATCGACGGCGATGGCCACCGCAATGTGTGGACCTCGGTGCCCGACGCGCTCGCCTCGGCCGCCAACCTGCTGCAGAAGAACGGCTGGCAGACCGGTCGCACCTGGGGCTACGAGGTCATCCTGCCGCCCGGCTTCGACCACTCGCTGGAAGGCAAGGACGGCATCACGCTGGCCCGCTGGCAGCAGCTTGGCGTCAGGCGGGCGCGCGGCGGCGGCTTTCCGCGCGGCGAGGACCGGGCGGTGCTGAAGCTGCCCGCCGGCAGGCAGGGCCCGGCCTTTCTCATGGTGCGCAATTTCTATGTGCTCAAGCGCTACAACAATGCCGACAAATATGCGCTCGCCGTCGGCCTGCTTGCCGATGAACTGGCCGGTCATGGCGGGCTGGTGCGCGACTGGCCGCGCGGCTACGAACCGCTCGATGAAGCGGGAAGGATGCTGGCGCAGCGGCTGCTTGCCCGTCACGGCTTCTATCATGACGAGGTCGACGGCAAGTTCGGCCCGGCGTCAAAAAAAGCCGCAATCGCGTTCCAGAAAAGCCGGGGTCTGGTGCCCGACGGGCATCCTTCCAGGGCGCTGCTCGACAGCCTGCGATAGGCACGCGGTGGCGGGAAAGGCATCCGGTTTGCGACCCCTCTTGCTCATCGCGCTGGCGCTGGCATTCGCACTCGGTGACGTGGCGTCACCCGTCACCGGCGGTCAGGCGGTCGCCCAGCAGCAGAACCCGTCGCAAAAGCGCATGAACCTGCTCGACCTGATCTTCGGTGGCGCGCTGCGGCCGCCGATGCGGCGGTCGCAGCCGGCCGATCCACCCGCGCGGCGTGTCATCGTCGCCCCGCCGTCCGACGGTACCGTCACTGTGGCGCGGCCGCCGCGCGAGGCCAAGGTTGCCGTCGAGAAGTCCGAGAACGCCGCCAGGGTCCTCGTCGTCGGCGACTTCATGGCGAGCGGGGTGCAGGCGGGGCTCGACCAGGCCTATGCCGACAACCCCGACGTGGTGTTCGTCGACGCCGCCAGCGGCCTTTCCGGCATGGTGCGTGACGATGTCGTCGACTGGCCGGCGCGCCTGCCGGCGCTGATCGACGAGCACCGGCCGGTGGCGATCATCGTTCTGGTCGGCATGAACGACCGCCAGCAGATGCGCGTCACCGGTGGCCACGTCCAGAAGCTCAGCGATGAATGGCGCCGCGAATACGAGGCCCGGGTCGAGGCGCTCGCCCGCACCGCCGGCGAGCGCTCGCTGCCGCTGTTCTGGGTGGGGCTGCCTCCCGTCAAGTCCGGCGCGATGAACCGCGACTATCTCGTCTTCAACGAGGTCTATCGCGCCAAGGTCGCGGCGGTCGACGGCAAGTTCATCGACATCTGGGACGCCTTCACCGGCGCCGACGGCGCCTTCGTCAGCGCCGGTCCGGACGTCAACGGCCAGATCGTGCGGCTGCGCAATTCCGACGGCATCAACATGACCGCCGCCGGCAAGGAGAAGATGGCCTTCTATGTCGAGCGGGAATTGCGCAAGGTGGTCAGCCTGGGCGAACGCTTCCGCGCCGTCACGCCCGGTCTCGACGGACCGACCGGACCGCTTGAGCCCGAATACGACCCCGCCCGCACCGGGCGCACGATGGTTGTGTCGCTCGATGGCCCGTCGCTCGACGGCGGAGCCGTGCTGGAGGGCGGCGACGAGGCGGCGGCCGGCGGCGACTGGCCGGCCGGCACCGGCTACGACCTGGTGGTGCGCGGGCTGGCGCCGGCCCCGCACAAGGGCCGCGTCGACTATGTGTGGGGGGCGCCGGGCTCGCTGGCCGAAGCCGACAGCGCCAGCCGGGCCAATCAGTAGGGCGGCCAGCGGGCCGTCTCAGCGCGGCAGCGTCGTCTCGCCCATGAGGTCGAGATCGATGGCCCGGGCGGCCTGACGCCCCTCGCGTATCGCCCAGACGACCAGCGACTGGCCGCGGCGCGCGTCGCCGGCGGCGTAGACCTTTGGGACCGAGGTGCGGTAGTCGGCGTCATTGGCGCGCAACGACACGTGGCCGCGCCGGTCGGAGGCGAGTTCGGGCGCCAGCTCGGCGACGAAGGTGTCGGTGAACGGCCCGGAAAAGCCGATGGCGATGAAGGCAAGATCGGCGCGCAGGATGAACTCGGTTCCCCGCAGCGGCCGGCGCGCCTCGTCGACGCGGGCGCATTTCACGCCCGTCAGACGGCCGTTCTTGCCGACGAATTCCAGCGTCGCCGCGGCGAATTCGCGCCGGGCGCCCTCGGCCTGCGACGACGAGGTGCGCAGCTTGGTCGCCCAGTAGGGCCAGACCATCAGCTTGTCCTCCTTCTCCGGCGGCTCCGGCCGGATGTCGAGCTGGGTGACCTCAACGGCGCCCTGGCGGAAGGAGGTGCCGATGCAGTCGGAAGCCGTGTCTCCGCCGCCGACGACGACGACGTGCTTGGCGCCGGCCCACAGCTCTTCCGACGGCCAGCCGACGCTGTCGATGTTTTCGCGGCCGAGGCGGCGGTTCTGCTGGACAAGGAACGGCATCGCGAAATGGACGCCGGCCAGGTCCGAGCCGGGGATGCCGGGGTCGCGCGGCGCTTCGGCGCCGGCGGCGAGCAGCACGGCGTCGAAGCTGTCGACGAGCTCGCGGGCGGGCCGGTCGACGCCGACATTGACGCCGCAATTGAAGACGACGCCCTCGGCCAGCATCTGCTCGACACGGCGGTCGATGTGATGCTTCTCCATCTTGAAATCGGGGATGCCGTAGCGCAGCAGGCCGCCCGGCCGCGATTCGCGCTCGAAGACGTGCACCTCATGGCCGACGCGGGCGAGCTGCTGGGCGGCGGCCAGGCCGGCCGGGCCCGAGCCGACAATGGCAACGCGCTTGCCGGTGCGGGTGGCGGCCGGCTGCGGCCGTGTCCAGCCCATCTCGAAGGCCTTGTCGGCGATTGCCTGCTCGACCGTCTTGATGGCGACGGGCGTGTCCTCCAGGTTGAGCGTGCACGCCTCCTCGCATGGCGCGGGGCAGATGCGGCCGGTGAATTCGGGGAAGTTGTTGGTCGAATGCAGGTTGTTGGCGGCTTCCTGCCAGTTGCCGTTGTAGACGAGATCGTTCCAGTCGGGGATCTGGTTGTTGACCGGGCAGCCGGTATCGCCGTGGCAGTAGGGGATGCCGCAGTCCATGCAGCGGGCCGCCTGCTTGGCCACCTCCGAATCCGACATCGGGATGACGAACTCGCGGAAGTGGCGAATCCGGTCGGACGCCGGCTGGTACTTCGGCGTCTGCCGGTCGATCTCGAGGAAACCCGTTACCTTGCCCATTATCCCGCTCGTCCCAGGCGCATTTCTAGGCGCGCAGCCAGTTCTCGACCTTCAATCCCTGAACCCGGCCGAATTCCTTCTCTTTGCCGCCTTGTTCAAGCTTTCAACCGCGCCCCTACTCGGCCGCCATGCCCATGCGCATGTCCTCCATCTCCTGGAGGGCACGGCGGTATTCGACGGGCATCACCTTGACGAATCTGGGCCGGTAGGCCTCCCAGTTGTCGAGGATCTGCCTGGCGCGGGTCGAGCCGGTGTAGTGCATATGGTTGGTGATAAGCTGGTAGAGCCGTTCCTCGTCGTGGCGGTTCATATTCGAGGTGACGTCGACACGACCCTTGTGCATCAGGTCGCCGCCGTGGTGGTGCAGCTTTTCGAGCAGGTCGTCCTCCTCGGGCACCGGCTCCAGATCGACCATCGCCATGTTGCAGCGGCTGGCGAAATCGCCGGCCTCGTCGAGCACATAGGCGATGCCGCCCGACATGCCGGCGGCGAAGTTGCGCCCGGTGCGCCCGATGATGACGACGACGCCGCCGGTCATGTATTCGCAGCCGTGATCGCCGACGCCCTCGACGACGGCGACGGCGCCGGAATTCCTGACCGCGAAGCGCTCGCCGGCGACGCCGCGGAAATAGCACTCGCCGGAGATGGCGCCATAGAGCACGGTATTGCCGACGACGATCGAATCCTCCGGCGCGACACGGGCGCCCAGCGGCGGGCGCACGACGATGCGGCCGCCCGACAGGCCCTTGCCGACATAGTCGTTGCCGTCGCCCTCGAGGTCGAAGGAGATGCCGTGGGCAAGGAAGGCGCCGAAGCTCTGGCCGGCGGTGCCGGCCAGCGACACGGCGATGGTGTCCTCGGGCAGGCCGGAATGGCCGTGACGGGCGGCAACGACCCCCGACAGCATGGCGCCGACCGAACGGTCGACATTGGAGATCGGCAGCTCGACGCGCACGGGCTCCCCGCGCTCGATCGCCGGAGCAGCCAGCTCGATCAGCCGGCGGTCGAGGACGTCATCGATCGGATGGTTCTGGCGAATGGTGTGATAGGTCTCGCGCTTCGGCGCCTGCGGCTTGTGGAAGACATTGGTGAAGTCGAGGCCATTCGCCTTCCAGTGATCGATCAGCGGCGCCTTGCCCAGCATCTGGCTCTCGCCGATCATCTCGTCGACGGTGCGGAAGCCCATCGCCGCCATCAGTTCGCGCACCTCCTCGGCGACGAAGAAGAAGAAGTTGATGACGTGCTCGGGCGCGCCGCGGAAGCGCTTGCGCAGCACCGGGTCCTGCGTGGCGATGCCGACCGGGCAGGTGTTGAGATGGCATTTGCGCATCATCAGGCAGCCGGCGGCGATGAGCGGCGCCGTCGAGAAGCCGAACTCGTCGGCGCCGAGCAGGGCGCCGACGACGACATCGCGCCCGGTGCGCAGGCCGCCGTCGACCTGGAGGGCGACGCGGCTCCTGAGGCCGTTCCTGACCAGCGTCTGGTGGGTTTCGGCCAGGCCCATCTCCCACGGGCTGCCGGCATGCTTGAGCGAGGTCAGCGGCGAGGCGCCGGTGCCGCCGTCATAGCCGGCTATGGTGATGTGGTCGGCGCGCGCCTTGGCCACGCCGGCGGCGACCGTGCCGACGCCGACCTCGGAGACGAGCTTGACCGAGATGTCGGCGGCCGGGTTGACGTTCTTGAGATCGAAGATCAGCTGCGCCAGATCCTCGATCGAATAGATGTCATGGTGGGGCGGCGGCGAGATCAGGCCGACGCCCGGCGTCGAATGCCGCGTCTTGGCGATGGTCGCGTCGACCTTGTGGCCGGGCAATTGCCCGCCCTCGCCGGGCTTGGCGCCCTGGGCGATCTTGATCTGGATCATGTCGGCATTGACCAGGTATTCGGCCGTCACGCCGAAGCGGCCGGAGGCGACCTGCTTGATCGCCGAGCGCTCGGGATTGGCCGAGCCGTCTGGCAGCGGCAGGTAGCGGTCGGGTTCCTCGCCGCCCTCGCCGGTGTTTGACTTGCCGCCGATCGCGTTCATGGCGCGCGCCAGCGTGGTGTGCGCCTCTCTGGAGATCGAGCCGAAGCTCATCGCCCCGGTCGAGAACCGCCTGACGATCTCGGCGGCGGGCTCGACCTCGTCGATCGCAACCGGCTGGCGGCCGTCCTCCTCGGCGCTGCGTATGGTGAACAGGCCGCGAATGGTCGAGAACTGGCGGGCGATCGAATTGGTGGCGGCGGAGAATTCCTTGTAGTCGGACCACGACTTGCCGCGCACCGCGTGCTGCAGCCTGGCGACGGTCGACGGCGTCCAGGCGTGGTTCTCGCCGCGCAGCCGGTAGGCGTATTCGCCGCCGATGTCGAGCGCGCCGGCAAGCACGGGATCGCGGCCGAAGGCGGCGGCGTGGCGGGCAACGGTCTCGCGCGCGACCTCCGGCAGGCCGACGCCCTCGATCGTCGTCGCGGTGCCGGCGAAGTACTTGTTGACGAAGGTGCTCGACAGCCCGACGGCATCGAAGATCTGGGCGCCGCAATAGGACTGGTAGGTGGAGATGCCCATCTTGGACATCACCTTGAGGATGCCCTTGTCGACGGCCTTGATGTAGCGTTCGACCACCTCGTCGGCCTCGACCTCGGCCGGAAATTCGCCGCGCCGATGCATGTCGAGCAGCGTCTCGAAGGCGAGATAGGGATTGATCGCCTCGGCGCCGTAGCCGGCGAGGCAGCAGAAATGGTGGACCTCGCGCGGCTCGCCCGATTCGACGACCAGGCCGGCCGAGGTGCGCATGCCCTTGCGGATCAGGTGATGGTGGACGGCGGCGGTGGCCAGCAGCATCGGGATCGGGATGCGGTCGGGGCCGACCTGGCGGTCCGACAGGATGATGATGTTGTAGCCGCCGGCGACGGCCGCCTCGGCGCGCTCGCACAGGCGGTCGAGCGCGCCCTTCATGCCTTCCGCGCCCTCCTGGGCCGCATAGGTGATGTCGAGCGTCTTGGTGTCGAAGCGGTCCTCGGTATGGCCGATCGAGCGGATCTTCTCCAGGTCGCCATTGGTCAGGATCGGCTGGCGCACCTCCAGCCGCTTGCGGCGCGAATTGCCGACGAGATCGAAGATGTTTGGCCGCGGACCGATGAAGGAGACAAGGCTCATCACCAGCTCCTCGCGGATCGGGTCGATCGGCGGGTTGGTGACCTGGGCGAAGTTCTGCTTGAAGTAGGTGTAGAGCAGCTTCGACTTGTTCGACATCGCCGAGATCGGCGTGTCGGTGCCCATCGAGCCGATCGCCTCCTGGCCGGTGGTGGCCATCGGCGCCATCAGCAGCCGGGTGTCCTCCTGCGTGTAGCCGAAGGCCTGCTGCCGGTCGAGCAGCGAGACGTCGCGGCGCAGCGCCCTGGGTTCCACCGGCTTCAGGTCCTCGAGGATGAGCTGCGTGTTGCGCAGCCAGTCGCGATAGGGATGCTGGCGGGCGAACTGCGACTTGATCTCCTCGTCGGAGACGATCTTGCCCTTCTGCAGGTCGATCAGCAGCATGCGGCCGGGCTGCAGCCGCCACTTGGTGACGATGCGCTCCTCCGGCACCGGCAGCACGCCGGCCTCGGAGGCCATGATGACGCGGTCGTCGTCGGTGACGATGTAGCGGGCGGGCCTCAGTCCGTTGCGGTCAAGCGTGGCGCCGATCTTCAGCCCGTCGGTGAAGGCAACGGCGGCCGGCCCGTCCCACGGCTCCATCAGCGCGGCGTGATATTCGTAGAAGGCCTTGCGCTCCTCGTCCATGAGCTTGTTGCCGGCCCAGGCCTCCGGGATCAGCATCATCATGGCGTGCGGCAGCGAATAGCCGCCCATGTAGAGGAATTCGAGCGCGTTGTCGAAGCAGGCGGTGTCCGACTGGCCCTCATAGGAGATCGGCCACAGCTTGGAAATGTCGTTGCCGAACAGTTCGGAATCGACCGAGGCCTGGCGCGCCGCCATCCAGTTGACGTTGCCGCGCAGCGTGTTGATCTCGCCGTTGTGGGCGACCATGCGGTAGGGATGGGCGAGCTTCCATGACGGGAAGGTATTGGTCGAGAAGCGCTGGTGGACCAGCGCCAGAGCCGATTCAAAGCGCTCGTCGGCGAGGTCGCGATAGTATTTCTCGACCTGGTAGGCCAGGAACATGCCCTTGTAGACGATCGTGCGCGACGACAGCGACACGATGTAGAAGCCGTTGTCGCGCCCGTCGGTCTCCTGGTGGATGCGGTTGGAGATGACCTTGCGGAACACGTACAGGCGCCGCTCGTAGGTCTGGTCGTCGATGCCCTCGGGCCGGTCGACGAAGAGCTGGCGGTGGGCCGGCTCGGCGGCGGCGATGTGGGGTGCCTTCGACAGGGAGGAATTGTCGACCGGCACGTCGCGCAAGCCGATGATCCGCAGCCCCTCGGAGCGGGCGGTGGCACGAATGATCTCCTCGATGTGCTGCTGGAGCTCCCGGTCCTGCGGCATGAACAGGTAGCCGACGCCGTAGCAGCCGGCCGGCGGCAGCTCGACGCCCGTCCTGGCCATCTCCTCGCGCAGCAGGCGGTCGGGGATCTGGGTCAGCACGCCGGCGCCGTCGCCCATCAGCGGGTCGGCGCCGACCGCGCCGCGATGGGTGAGGTTGTTGAGCATCAGCAGGCCGTCGCGGATGATCTGGTGCGAGCGGACCCCGTTCATGTTGGCGATGAAGCCGACGCCGCACGAATCATGCTCGTTGCGCGGATCGTAGAGCCCGCTGCGGGCTGTTGAGGCAAGCTCGGCCATCACCGTTTCCTCCATGTCCCGACGGCGACACTGGCGCAGCGCCGGCGCAACTCGCGCGCGGGGATAAGGCGATCCTGGGGTCTTTGCGCCCGCTTTCTCGGTGTCGCCCGGCCGCTGGATCGCGCCGCGCCAGCGGCCGCGTCACTCGCCCTTGCGCCGACCGCGACCGGGGGCGGGCCCCGCTTGGCGCTCCGGAAACCGCAGCCGCGGCGTCCCGATGGCGCCATGCGCCCACAACCCTCGCCGGTGTGGCACGGATTGGCAACCCGAAAAAGGACAGCATTCCTGTCCTATTACGCTGACGTTGCCAGAAACGGGACCGCAGGGCAAGCAAAACTTGCTGCGTTCCCCTGTGTCGGCCCCCTGTGTCGGCCCCCTGTGTCGGCCGTCGGCCATGCCCTGCCGCCGAGCGGCGGCCGATCGGCGGCGCCGCTGCGGGCTTGCCGCTTTCGCCGCGATGTGCTGTCAGTCGGGAGCCGTGGCCATTTGGCTCCGGCCCGTCCACCACCAGCAGCGAAGGGCCAGCGATGAATTTCGCCAGCGACAACTGGGCCGGGGCCGCGGCGCCGATCGCGCGCATGCTGGCCGAGCAATCGGGGAATTTCGTGCCCGCCTATGGCGAGGCCGAGATCGACCGGCAGGTGAGCCAGCGCTTCTGCGAACTGTTCGAGCGCGACGTGGCGGTGCTGACCGTGCCGACCGGCACGGCGGCCAACTCGCTGGCGCTGGCGCTGGCGATGAAGCCCGGCGGCATCGCGCTGGCGCATGCCGAGTCGCACATCATCGCGGACGAGTGCGGGGCGGCGGAGTTCATGATGGGCGGCGGCGGCCGCGTCCAGGCCATCGGCGGCGCCGACGGCAAGATCGCCGCCGAGGCGCTCGCCGGCCACCTCAAGCGCTTCGATCCGCCGTTCCTGCACCACGGCCGGGCAGTGGCGCTGTCGCTGACCCAGGCGACCGAGGCTGGAACCGTTTACACGACCGGCGAGATCGCCGCGCTCGCCGCCCAGGCCCGGCTGCTTGGACTTGCCGTCCACATGGACGGGGCGCGTTTCGCCAACGCGCTGGCGCATCTTTCGGTCAGCGCCGCCGACATGACGTGGCGGGCCGGCGTCGACATGCTTTCCTTCGGCGCCACCAAGAACGGCTGCTGGTGCGCCGAGGCACTGATCCTGTTTGATCCGGCGCTGCGCGAGGCGGCCGAATATCTGCGCAAGCGGTCCGGCCACCTGTTTTCCAAGGCGCGCTTCGTCTCGCTGCAGCTTGCCGCCTATCTGGACGGCGGATTGTGGCTTGACCTCGCCCGCCACGCCAACGCCATGGCCGACCGGCTGCGCGACGGCGTCAGCGCGTCGGACAAGGCGCGGCTTGCCTGGAAGAGCCAGGCCAACGAGGTGTTCATCATCATCGACCGGCCGACCGAGGGCCGCCTGCGCACCGCCGGCGCCATGTTCTACGACTGGCACCGGCCGCATTGGCTGTCCGCGGCACCGGCAGACGACGAGATCATCTGCCGGCTGGTCACGAGCTTCGCCACGACGCCGCAGGAGGTCGACCGCTTCGTCGAACTGATCGGCTGAACAGCGCGATCTTCGCCCGTGGCCGCCCGCGGTGATCTCCATGGTGATTTCCAGGGTGATTTCCTCGGGCGCGCGTGCTATTGGCTCGACCGTGCGCCGACCCCATATGGGCCTTCGCCCGTCATGGGCGTCCGGGCGCGGTGCCGATCCCCCGCGGGCTACCGAAGACCATGCCGCATTCGATCGATCTGGCCGACACGCGCAGGCGCGACCAACTGTCACCGCGCCCGGCCGCGCGCGCGCCGCTGATCGGCCTGTCGAAAAAGGCGCTGGCCGTCACCCTGGCCGAGGCGGGCGTGCCCGCCGCGCAGGCGCGCATGCGCGCCTCCCAGCTCTGGCACTGGCTCTATGTGCGCGGCGTTTCCGATTTCTCGGCGATGACCAACGTCTCGCGCGACCTGCGCGCCATGCTCGCCGGGCGCTTTTCGATCGCACGGCCCGAGATCGCCGACGAGCAGGTGTCGGACGACGGCACCCGCAAATGGCTCATTCGCTTCCCCTCACGCGGCGCCGGCCGGCCGGTCGAGGTCGAGACCGTCTACATCCCGGAGGAGGGGCGCGGCACGCTGTGCCTGTCGAGCCAGGTCGGCTGCACGCTCACCTGCTCGTT
>BOKV01000009.1 GCA_016861165.1 Alphaproteobacteria bacterium
GGCCGCAATGGCGAGCCGGGGTCCATTTGTCCCCTCCGCGAGTCGAAACAGCACCGCGGCGCGACGGCGTTGACGCACCTGCTCACACGGACGGGCAGCCGCCTCAATGCTTCCTGGCCTGCACCAGAAAGGCGTCGATCTCGGTCTCGCCGAGCGAACGGGCCGCCTCGAGCCGGTGCATCCCCTCGACGAGCACATGGCGCTTGCCGTCGTGGCGCACCAGGATCGGTATCTTCAGGCCGTTTTCGAGAATGTCCTCGGCGAGCGCCCGCACGGCGTCGGCGTCGAGCGCCCGGCGGCGGGCAGCCGGGACGTAGATGTCGTCGATGGCAATTTTGTTGGCCCGGAGCATGGTCTTTTTCCTCGCTGGCAGTCGCGGCGCCGTCGCCGGCCGCCCGGTCTGTCTATCACGGCTGCGGCACCGGCGCCGCTTCCCCGGCCCCGCCCTTCGTGCCAGTGTCGTGCCAGTGTGGCCACCACGCCATTGCCCGGGACCCGATGCCGACCATCACCCTTTCAGCCCAGATCGAGAGCTGGCCGATCCGTGGCAGCTTCACCCTGTCGCGCGGCGCCAAGACCGAGGCGGTGGTGGTCGTCTGCCGGCTGATGTGCGACGGCCGCCTCGGCCAGGGCGAATGCGTGCCCTATGCGCGCTATGGCGAGACGCCCGACAGCGTGATGGTCCAGATCGAGGCCGCCCGCCACCTCGTCGAGAGCGGCGCCGGGCGCGCGCAGGTGCTGGCGGCGATGGCGCCGGGCGCGGCGCGCAACGCGATCGACTGCGCGCTGTGGGACCTCGAGGCCAAGCTCAGCGGCCGGCGCGTCCATTCGCTCGTCTGCCGCACGCCGCCGCGCCCGCTCACCACCGCCTACACGATCAGTCTCGGCGAGCCCGAGGAGATGGCGGCGGCCGCGCGCGCCCATGCCAACTGGCCGGTGCTGAAGCTCAAGCTCGGCGGCGAGGGCGACGTGGACCGCATGCGGGCGGTGGCCGCCGTCGCGCCGGCGGCGCGCATCATCGCCGACGCCAATGAGAGCTGGAGCGAGGACAACCTGCACGCGCTGATGATGGCCGCGGCCGGCCAGCGCATCGCGCTGATCGAGCAGCCGCTGCCGGCCGGCTGCGACGCGATGCTGGCCACCATCCCCCACCCCGTGCCGGTCTGCGCCGACGAGAGCGCCCACACCGCCGCCGACCTCGAGGGCCTGCGCGACCGCTACGATGCGGTCAACATCAAGCTCGACAAGGCCGGCGGCCTGAGCGAGGCGCTCGCCATGCGCGACCGCGCGCACGAATTCGGCTTTGCCGTCATGGTCGGCTGCATGGTCGCCACCTCGCTGTCGATGGCGCCGGCCGTGCTGGTGGCGCAGGAGGCGCAATATGTCGACCTCGACGGGGCGCACCTGCTCGCCCGCGACCGGCCGCATGGCCTGAGCTACTCGGCCTCGCTGGTCTCGCCGCCGCGGCCGGCGCTGTGGGGTTGAGCCCCGCCCGCCGCCACGACCAGCGCCAGCCCGGCCGCCGCCACCGCCGCCATGACGAGGAAACCCCAGGCGCCGAGCGCGCCGTAGAGCGGGCCGGCGGCGAAGACGGCCACCGCCATCGCCGCGCCGCCGACGACGAAGGCGGCGCCCTGCGCGGCGCCGAGACGCTCCTCGCCGACCGACTCGGCGAGGAAATGCATGGTGCCGAGATGGGTTGCGCCGAAACTCAGGCCGTGCATGGCCTGGAGCACGAAGAGGCCGGCGAGCCCGGGCTCGGCCGGCATCAGCGCCCAGCGCAATGTCGCCCCGGCCGCGCCGGCGACAAGCAGGTTGACGGCGCCGAGCCGTCCCATCAGCCGCCGCGAGAAGTGGAACAGCACCACCTCGGCCATCACCCCGGTCGCCCAAAGCGCGCCGATCTGCGTGCCCGAAAGGCCCGCCTTCTGCCAGTGGATCGAGCCGAAGCCGTAGATCAGCGCGTGGCTCGCCTGGACCAGGCCCGAGGCGACGATGACGAGCAGGAAGCGGCGGCCGGCCATCAAACGCCATGGCGAGCCGAGCAGCACGGCCTCACGCGGGCGGCGCGGCGGGCCGATGCGCGGCAGCAGCGGCGCCAGCAGCGCCCCGGCGACGACGGCGCCGATCAGCACGGCGAGCAGCGTCTCGACATCGTAGCCGGCGAGCAGCGCGCCGCCGCCCAGATTGGCGACGATGAAGACCAGCGATCCCCACAGCCGCACGCGGCCATAGTCGATGCCGTAGCGGCGCACGCCCGACAGCGTCAGCGAATCGATGATCGGCACGATCGGATTGTTGAAGAAGGCGAACAATGCGGTGACGAGCAGGATCGCCCAGAAGCCGCCGGCGACGAGGTAGGCGAGAGCGGCGAGCGCCGACAGCGCGTAGAGCGCGATGACGAGGTCGGCGCGCTCGCGGGCGCGGTCGGCGCGCGCGGCGAGCTGGGCGGAAGCGAGCACGCGCAGCACCAGCGGCAGCGCCAGCACCACCGAGATCTCGGTCGGCGACAGGCCGCGCGCCTCCAGCCACAGCGGGAAGAAGGGGAGTTGCAGCCCGGTGAAGAAGAACAACGCCGAATAGACGAGCGCGATGCGGGCGCCGAAGGCGAACGGCGCCGCCGCCCGGTCGGAGGCCTGCGGCGGCGCCGGCGCACTCATCCGGCGGCGCCGATCGCGCGGGCAAAAAGCGTTGCGTCGACATTGCCGCCCGACAGCACGCAGGCGATGGTCTCGCCGGCGAAGCGGCCGTCGGCGGCAAGCAGTGCCGCCAGCGCCACCGCGCCGCCCGGCTCGACGACGAGCTTCAGTTCCTCGAACGCGAAGCGCATGGCGGCGAAGGCCTGCGCGTCGCTCACCGTCAGGCCGCTGACGCCGTGGGCGCGGTTGATGGCGAAGGCGATCTCACCGGGGATCGGCGCCATCAGCGCGTCACAGGCCGAGCCCGACTGGCGCGCATTGGCGAGGCGCCTGCCGGTTTCCAGCGAACGGCGCTGGTCGTCGAAGCCCTCCGGCTCGACGCAGTTGACCTGGGTCCGCGGGAAGCGGTCATGAATGGCAAGCGTCACGCCGGCCGTCAGCCCGCCGCCACCCGCCGGCACCAGCAGGCGTTCAGGGACGGCGCCGGCTTCATCCATCTGCTCGGCGATCTCGAGCCCGCAGGTACCCTGCCCGGCGACCACGAGCGGGTTGTCGTAAGGGTGGATGAACACCGCGCCCCGGTCCGCCGTCACCTTGTGGCCGATCGCCTCGCGATCCTCATTGGCGCGATCGTAGAAGACGATCTCGGCGCCCGAGCGGCGGGTGCGGGCGATCTTGGTCTGCGGCGCGTCGGACGGCATGACGATGGTGGCACCGACGCCGAGCCGGCGGGCGGCCTCGGCGACGCCCTGGCCGTGATTGCCCGACGAGGTCGCCACGACATGCGCCAGTTCGCCCTGCTCCTGCAGCGCCAGAATGGTGTTGCAGGCGCCGCGAAACTTGAAGGTGCCGGTCACCTGCAGGCATTCCGGCTTGACGAACACGGTGGCACCGGTCGCCGCGTCGAGGATGTGCGAGCGGACGAGCGGCGTACGCACCGCCTTGCCGGCGAGCCGCTTGGCGGCCCGCGTGATGTCGGCGATATCGGGGATATGCATGATGGCCTCGGTCGGATCGTGACGCAGACTGATCCGACATTCTCTGTCCGCATGCAAGCGGGCAGCGGCCCGCGATCAGCTCGTCACGGCCCGCACCGGCGTGCCGGCCGCGAGGAAGATGCGGGCGCACTCCTCCCAGGTGAAACGGGCCGCCCGCGCCAGCGCGGCCCGGCGCGGGATGGCGAGGGCGGCGAGCGCGGCGCGGCGCAGGTCGGTGTCGAGCACGCCGGCGCCGCTGCCATCGATCACGTCGAGCGGACCCGGCACCGGAAAGGCGGCGACCGGCAGGCCGCTCGCCAGCGCTTCGAGCAGCACGTTGCCGAAGGTGTCGGTCAGGCTCGGGAACACGAAGACGTCGGCGGCGGCATAGCACCTGGCCAGATCCTCGCCGAAGCGCGGGCCGAGGAAGCGTGCCTGCGGATAGCGCTTCTGGAGCGCCCGGCGCGCCGGCCCGTCGCCGACGACGACCTTGCTGCCGGGCAGGTCGAGGTCGAGGAAGGCCTCCAAGTTCTTCTCCACCGCCAGCCGGCCGACATTGAGGAAGACCGGACGCTCGAAGTGGAATTCGCCGCCGAGCTCGTCGGGCGGGCGCGGGTGGAACAGGCCATGGTCGACGCCGCGCGTCCAGGCGACGAGGTGCTCGAAGCCGCGGGCGGCGAGGTCGGCGCGGATGCTGGCGGTGGCGACCAGGCAGGCGCTGCCGGCATTGTGGAAGCGGCGCAGCCACGCATAGGACAGGGCGACCGGTACCGGCAGGCGGGCGCGCAGATACTCAGGGAAGCGCGTGTGGTAGCTGGTGGTGAAGGCAAGCCCGAGGCGCAGGCAGGCGCGCCGGGCGGCGAAGCCGACCGGTCCCTCGGTGGCGATGTGAACATGGTCGGGCGCGAACGCCTCGATGCGCCGGCTCAGCATTCCCGGCGTCGCCAGCGACAGTGGGATTTCCGGGTAGCTCGGCATCGGCAAGGTGAGGAAAACCGAGGGCGTCACCAGCTCGACCGCGTGGCCGAGCCGTTCCAGTTCGGCCGCCAGATGTTCGAGCGTGCGCACGACGCCGTTGACCTGGGGGCGCCAGGCGTCGGTGGCGATCATGATCCGCATCGCGGGTCAGGCGGCCCGCGCCGGCTGGCGACCGGCCTTGGCTGGCTGCCGCCTCTCGTTGCCGCGCGCTCGTTGCTGGCGGCCGCGCGCCACCTGCGCCCAGTCGATCAGGCGCAGGCTGCCGTCATGCTCCTCGACGACGGCCGTGCAGCTTTCAACCCAGTCGCCCGAATTGATGTACTGGATGCCCTCGCGCTCGCCGATTACCGCGTGGTGGATGTGGCCGCAGACGACGCCATGGGCGCCGACGCGGCGCGCCTCGGTGGCGAGCGCCGCCTCGAAGGTACCAATGAAGTTGACCGCGTTCTTAACCCTGAGCTTGGCCCATTTCGACAGCGACCAGTAGGGAAAGCCCAGCCCGCGCCGCAGGCGGTTGACCAGGGTGTTGACGTTGAGCGCCGACACGTAGGCCCAGTCGCCGAAATGGGCGAGCCAGCGGGCGTGACGAACCACCACGTCGAACTGGTCGCCATGGATGACAAGCAGACGGCGGCCGTCGGCCGTCTCGTGCAATGCGGCGTCGCGGACCTCGACGCCGCCGAAATGGGAGCCCAGATAGTCGCGCAGAAATTCGTCGTGATTGCCGGGAACGTAGACGATGCGGGCACCCTTGCGGCCCTTGCGCAGCAGTTTCTGGACGACGTCGTTGTGCGCCTGCGGCCAGTACCAGCTGCGCTTCAGGCGCCAGCCGTCGACGATGTCGCCGACGAGGTAGATGGTCTCGGCGTCATGCTCGCGCAGGAAATCGATCAGCATGTCGGCCTGGCATCCGGCGGTGCCGAGATGGATGTCCGACAGGAACAAGGTGCGGAAATGCTTGGGCTTCATCGCGCCGCCTCGGGCTGACTTGCTGCCCCGGCAGAAATACGATTCACGTTACAGCCTTGTGACGGCGCGGCCTTTGGCCTCAAATGGCGCGGACCGCGCCGACCCTGAAGGGGACGGCGGACCAAAGGGGGAGCGGCTATGGATCTCGGAATCAGCGGCAGGAAGGCGATCGTGTGCGCGTCGAGCCGCGGCCTCGGCAAGGGTTGCGCGCTCAATCTGGCGCGGGCCGGCTGCGCGGTGATCGTCAACGGCCGCGATGAGGCGGTGACGCGGGCGACGGCCGAGGAGATCGCGCGGGCGACCGGCGCCACCGTCACCGCCATCGCCGCCGATGTGTCGACGCCGGAGGGGCAGGCCGCCCTGTTCGCGGCCTGCCCCGCGCCCGACATCCTGGTCAACAACAATGCCGGCCCGCCCCGGCGCGACTACCGTGAACTGAGCCGCGCCGACATCCTCCAAGGGGTGATCCAGAACATGGTGACGCCGATCGAGCTGATCCAGAAGGTCGCCGACGGCATGGCGGCGCGACGGTTCGGGCGCATCGTCAACATCACGTCGCTGTCGGTCTACAACGCCGTCGCCGGCCTCGACCTGTCATCGGGCGCGCGCGCGGGCCTGACCGCCTTTCTCGCCGGCGTCGCCCGCACCTATGCCAGCGACAATGTGACCATCAACAACATCCTGCCCGGCAAGATGGATACCGACCGCCTGCGCTCGGGGCTCTCCTTCACGGCCGAACGCCTCGACATTTCGCCGGACGAGGCGATGCGCCGCGAGATCGCCACCATTCCCGCCGGCAGGCTCGGCACCGCCGACGAGTTCGGGGCGCTCTGCGCCTTCCTGTGCTCGGTCCATGCCGGCTACATCACCGGACGCAATTTCCTCGTTGACGGCGGTCTCAACCCGAGCGCTTTTTGAACCATGAACGAGTCGCGCAAGACGCCAGAGGCCGGTCCGACCGGCGCCTATCAACCGGCCAACGAACTTGAGGCCGGCGCCCTGCACTATCACCGCTTTCCGCAACCGGGAAAGCTGGCGGTCTCGGCCACCAAACCGCTCGGCAACCAGCGTGACCTGGCGCTCGCCTACTCGCCCGGCGTGGCGGCGCCGTGCCTGGCGATCGCCGCCGATCCGCGCGAGGCGGCCGCCTACACCGCGCGCGCCAACCTTGTCGCGGTCATCTCGAACGGCACGGCCGTGCTCGGGCTCGGCAATATCGGCCCGCTGGCGGCAAAGCCGGTCATGGAGGGCAAGGCGGTCCTGTTCAAGAAATTCGCCGGCATCGACGTTTTCGATGTCGAGGTCGCCGAGAACGATGTGGAACGCTTCTGCGACGTCGTCGCCGCGCTGGAGCCGACCTTCGGCGGCATCAATCTGGAGGACATCAAGGCGCCGGAATGCTTCGAGATCGAGCGCTGCCTGCGCGAGCGCATGCACATCCCGGTCTTCCATGACGACCAGCACGGCACCGCCATCATCGTCGCCGCCGCCGTGCGCAACGGGCTTGAGTTCGCGGGCAAGTCGATCGCCGACGTCAAGATCGTCACGTCCGGCGCCGGCGCGGCGGCGCTCGCCTGCCTCAATCTGCTGGTGGCGCTCGGCGCCCGGCATGAGAACATCTGGGTCAGCGATCTCGAAGGTGTCGTTCATGTCGGACGCGAGAAGCTGATGGACGCCTACAAGGCGCCGTTCGCCAAGGAGACCGACAAGCGCCGTTTGGGCGAGGTCATCGACGGCGCCGACGTGTTCCTTGGCCTGTCGGCCGGCGGGGTGCTGAAGCCGGACATGGTGGCGCGCATGGCCGACCGCCCGATCATCCTGGCGCTCGCCAACCCGACGCCGGAGATCATGCCCGATCTGGCGCGTCAGGCCCGGGCCGACGCCATGATCTGCACCGGGCGCTCGGACTTTCCCAACCAGGTCAACAACGTCCTGTGCTTTCCCTACATCTTCCGCGGCGCGCTCGACGTCGGCGCCACCACGATCAACGAGGCCATGAAGCTCGCCGCCGTCGAGGCCATCGCCGGCCTTGCCCATGAGGAGCCGTCGGATGTCGCCGCGCGCGCCTATGGCGGCGAGACGCCGATATTCGGGCCCGAATACCTGATCCCCTCGCCCTTCGACCAGCGGCTGATCCTGCGCATCGCCCCGGCCGTCGCCCGCGCCGCGATGGAAAGCGGCGTGGCGACGCGGCCGATCGAGGACTTCGAGGCCTATCTCGACCGGCTCAACCGCTTCGTCTTTCGCTCCGGCCTGATGATGAAGCCGGTGATCGAGAAGGCGCGCCAGTCGCGCCAGCGCGTCATCTATGCCGATGGCGAGGACGAACGGGTATTGCGCGCCACCCAGATCGCCGTCGAGGACGGCATCTGCCAGCCGATCCTGATCGGCCGACCCGAGGTCGTCGAAAACCGCCTGCGCCGCTACGGGCTGAGGGTGCGCCCGGGTCACGATTTCGAACTCGTCAACCCGCAGAAGGATGACCGCTACCGCGCCTATGTCGACCTCATGCTGGAGCGCACCGGCAGGCGCGGCATCACGCCCCAGGCGGCGCGCACCATCGTGCGGTCAAGCACGACGGTCATCGGCGCGCTGGCCGTCGAGCGCGGTGACGCCGACGCCATGCTGTGCGGGCTGGACGGCCGCTTCATGCGGCATCTGGGCTATGTCGAGATGATCGTCGGCAAGGCGCCCGGCGTCCACGCCCTGTCCGGCCTGTCGATCCTCATCACCCAGTCGGGTGCGATCTTCATGACGGACACCTATGTCACCGACGATCCGACGGCCGAGGAGATCGCCGAGATGACCGTGCTGGCGGCGGCCGAGATCGCCCGTTTCGGCATCACGCCGCGCGCCGCGCTGCTCTCGGCCTCCGATTTCGGCTCGCGCAACAGCGAGTCGGCGCTAAAGATGCGCCGCGCGGCCGAAATCCTGTTCCGCGACCACCCCGAACTGGAGGTCGATGGCGAGATGCACGGCGATTCGGCGCTGTCGGAGGCGATCCGCGAGCGCGTGCTGCCATCCTCGCGGCTGAAGGGCCAGGCCAACCTGCTGGTGTTCCCCAACCTCGATGCGGCCAACATCACGCTCAACGTCGTCAAGCAGATGACCGACGGCCTGCATGTCGGACCGATCCTGATCGGCACCGCCAGACCGGTGCACGTGCTGACCCCGTCGGTGACCTCGCGCGGCGTGTTCAACATGAGCGCGCTGGCCGCCGTCGAGGCGATGCAGTTGGGGCAGTCCTCGCCCGCGCCGGCGGGCGGGGTGGCGAAGCGGCGCTGAATCGTCATATTTGATGTCTAGAGGCGTTGGAGGATTAGCCGCCCGGCGGATGCGGGCCACCAGCAATCGGGACCGATGGATTTGAGCGCGAGGCGGTTGGGCAGATGCGACGGGCCGATCGGCATCGCGTTGGCGGCTGCGGTGCTGCTGCTCGCCGCGACCGGCGAGGCACCCGCGCAGTCGACGGCCTGCCTGCGGCTGGTCAACGAACTGGCGGCGATTGAATCGCGCGGCGGCTTCTCGACGCCGTCGCCGCGCTATCAGGAATATGACCGGGCGGTGCGCGAGCAGCAGGCCCAGATCGTCAAGACCCAGCGCGCCGCCCAGTTCAACGGCTGCGGCACGCTGTTCGGGCGAGGCCGGCCGATCTGCGACCGCATCCAGGCGAGCCTGCAGCAGATGCAGGCGAACCTGGCGGAACTGCAGCGCACGCGCGACCAGCTCGCCGGACCGGCCAGCGCCGGCGGTGCCAGGCGCAGCGCCATCCTGCGTGAGATGGACCGGCTCGGCTGCCAGCGCCGCGCCAGCGAGCAGCCGGCCTTCGCCAACCGCGAGCCGCCGCGACGGCGCACGCTGCTCGAACAGATATTCGGCGTCAGCGTCTATCGCGAGGACGGCCGGCGCGGCAACTACGAGTACGATCCCGATACCGGCCTCACCAGCCGCTACGGCACCTTCTCGACGCTGTGCGTCAGGAAATGCGACGGCTACTACTTCCCGATCAGCTTCTCGACCGTGCAGGACCGCTTCGAGCGCGACGACCTGATCTGCCAGTCGATGTGCCCCGGCACCGATGTCGAACTCTACATCCATCGCATGCCCGGTCAGGAGCGCGAGGACATGATCTCCTACCGCACCGGCCAGCCCTATGCCGACATGTCGACCGCCTTCAACTACCGCAAGGCGGTCAATCCGGACTGCACCTGCCGCTTCTCGTCGGGCTATCTGGCCGAGATCGCCGGCACCGGGACGCTGACCGACGTGTCGCCCGGAACCGACAGCGCCAGCGTCGGACCCGCCATCCCGACGCCGCAATACCGGATCGATCCGGGGCTCGACCCCGAGACCGTCGCCAACACGGAAGGCGGCCTGACCGTGGAGGCCGTGGCCCGGCTGGGCGGCGCGCGCGAGGAAGCAAAGAAGCCGGTGGCCGCCACCGGTCCGGGCAAGATCAGGATAGTCGGGCCAGAATTCTTTCCCGTCCAATGAGCGGCAGCAGGCGGGCCATCTCGGGTCCGTGCGCCATGCCGGTCAGCGCCTGGCGCAGCGGCAGGAACAGCGCCCTGCCCTTGCGCCCGCTCGCTCGGGCCAGCGCCGCCGTCCAGCGCGGCCACGTGTCGGTCGTCACCGGCCCGTCGGGCAGCAGTTCGCGCGCCTGCTTCAGGAAGTCGCGGTCCTCGGCCGCGATCAGCGGCGTGGCGTCGACCAGCCGTTCCCACCAGTCGCGCGCCTCGCCGGCGAAGGCGAGGTTCTCGCGCACCACCGGCCAGAATTCGGCGCCGCGCCCGTCGAAGGCGTCGGGCGGGAAACGGTCGGCCACCGCCGGCCAGTCGAGCGCATGGACGAGCCTGGCGTTGAGCGCGTCGAGTTCGCCGACATCGAAGCGGGCGGGCGATTTCGAGATCGCGGCAAGGTCGAAACGCGCGCCGAGCTCGGCGAGGTCGCGGCAGGGTTCGACCGCCAGGGACGTGCCGATCAGCACGGCGAGCGAGGCGACCGCCATCGGCTCGTAGCCGCGTGCCGCGAGGCTCGCGATCGACAGCGAACCCAGCCGCTTCGACAGCGCCTCGCCCGATGCCAGCGTCAGCAGATTGTGATGCCCGAACTGCGGAGGTTCGGCGCCGAGCGCGCGGAACAAGGCGATCTGCACGGCGGTGTTGGCGACATGATCGTCGCCGCGGATGACATGGGTCACGCCGAACTCGATGTCGTCGGCGACGCTCGGCAGCGTGTAGGGGAACGAGCCGTCCTCGCGCACCAGCACGGGGTCTGACATCGATGCCAGGTCGACCACCTGCTCGCCGCGGATGAGGTCGCGCCAGCGCAGCTCTGTGCGGCGTGGCGCCAGCGGATCGGACTCGAAATTGGGCAGCAGGAAGCGCCAGTGCGGCCGCCGGCCCTGGCGTTCGAGCGCGGCGCGGCCGTCGTCGCCGAGTCTCAGCGCGGCGCGGTCATAGATCGGCGGGCGGCCACGGCCGATCTGGCGCCGGCGCCGGCGCTCCAGTTCCTCGGTGGTCTCGTAGCATGCATAAAGCAGGCCCCTGCCCTGCAATGCCTCGGCGGCGCGGGCGTGTTCGGCGGCCCGCAGCGACTGACGCTCGACCCGGTCCGGGCGGATGCCGAGCCAGGCGAGGTCGCGCAGGATGTTGGCCGCGAATTCCGGCTTCGAGCGCTCGCGGTCGGTATCGTCGAAACGCAGGATGAAGCGGCCGCCATGCTTGCCGGCGAACAGCCAGTTGATCAACGCCGTGCGGGCATTGCCGATATGGATGTTGCCGGTCGGCGACGGAGCGAAGCGGACGGTGGCAGTCATCATCGCCATCGGGCTCAGGCAGTCCGGGCCGCAAGTTCGTCGCGCGCCTGCACCGCGCGCGAGGCGAAGGCCATGGCGACGGCGCCGCCGACGCACCACAGGCCCATGACGACGATCTGCAGCGGATAGGAGACGCCGAGGTCGATCAGATAGCCCGTCATCCCCGGACCGATCGCGGTCGCCAGCACCATGGCCGCCACGATCATCGAACGGATCGCGCCGAGATGGGCGGTGCCGTAGACTTCCGGCCACAGAGCGCCGAACAGCGTGGTGGAAAATCCGTAGGAGACGCCGAGCAAACCCATGAAGGCGAAGGCCGCCCACTGGCCGTCGAACAGGCCGAGAACGAAACAGGCCGCCGCCAGCGGCAGCAGGTAGACCGGCAGCACCCGCACCGCCGAGAAGCGGTCGACCAGCCAGCCGGTGACCAGCGCGAAGGCGACGACGCATGCCGACATCAGCATGAACGAGGCGGCGAAGGCCTGCAGCGACCAGCCGCGCAGTTCGACCAGATAGACCTGATGAAAGAACACGGTGGTGCCGATGAAGGGCGGCGCCAGCACGCCGACCATCATCAGGTAGAAGAGCGGATCGCGCAGCGTCTGGGCGCGGGTCCAGTCGGGCCCCGAACGCCACCGCTGCGGCCCGTCGCCCGTTCGCGGCCGCCGCTCGACGCGCATGAGCAGATGGATCGCCGGCAGCGCGAGGAAGACCAGCGCCGCAGCGGCGGCGATCCAGGTCTGGCGCCAGCCGAACGCGGCGGCTGCGATGACGAACAGGAACGGGAACGCCGCCTCGCCGAGATTGACGCCGATGGCGGTGACCGAGACGGCGCGCCCGCGCTGGGCGGCGAACCACTTGCCCATCGCCGTGAAGGCGATGTGAGACATCATCCCCTGACCGAACAGGCGCAGCAGGAAGATCGTCAGCGCCAGCGCCGCAAGCGAGGTCGACCAGGCCATGCCGAGACAGGCGAGCGCCAGCAGCGCCACGGTGAGCCAAACCGTTCCCACGACGCTCCAGCGATCGACCAGCCTGCCGACCTGCGGCAGGCACATCGCGCTGGCCAGCGTCGCCACCATGTAGAGCGTGCCGAAACCGCCGTGGCTCAGCCCGTACTCGGCGCGGATGTTTCCCGCCGACAGCGAGATGAAGAAGGTCTGGCCGAAGGAGGAGAACAGCGTCAGCAGGAAGCCGCCGGTCACCCAGCGCAGGTTCTCGCGCAGAAAGGCAAGCATCGGCCTAGCGGTCCCGGTAGCGGTTGGTGATCGGATAGCGCCGGTCGCGGCCGAAATTCTTGCGGGTGATCTTGACCCCCGGCGCCGACTGACGACGCTTGTACTCGGCGACATAGAGCATGTGCTCGACGCGCTCGACCGTGGCGCGGTCGTGACCGCGTTCGACGATCTTCTCCACCGACATCTCGTTCTCGACCAGGCATTCGAGGATGTCGTCGAGCACCGGATAGGGCGGCAGCGTGTCCTGGTCGGTCTGGTTCTCGCGCAGTTCGGCGGACGGCGCCTTGGCGATGATGTTGTGCGGAATGACTTCGCCGCCCGGCCCCCGGCAGTCGGACGGGCGGTGGCGGTTGCGCCATTCGGCCAGGCGGTAGACCCGCATCTTGTAGAGGTCCTTGATCGGGTTGAAGCCGCCATTCATGTCGCCATAAAGGGTGGCGTAGCCGACGCTCATCTCGCTCTTGTTGCCGGTGGTCACCACCATGGAGCCGAACTTGTTGGAGATCGCCATCAGGATGGTGCCGCGGGCGCGCGATTGCAGGTTCTCCTCGGTGATGCCGGAATTGGTGCCTGCAAACAGCGGCGCCAGCGCCTGCATGAAGCCCTCGACCGGCTGGAAGATCGGCACGACCTCGTAGCGCACGCCGAGCGCGCGCGCGCAAGCCTCGGCATCGGTCAGGCTCGACTTGGCGGTGAACTTGTAGGGCATCATGACGCAACGAACACGTTCCTCGCCGAGCGCGTCGACGGCGATCGCCGCGCAGACCGCCGAATCGATGCCGCCCGACAGTCCGAGCACGACGTCGGCAAAGCCGTTCTTGTCGACATAGTCGCGCAGGCCGGTGACACAGGCGCGCCAGTCGGCCTCCTCGGCGTCGGGCAGTCTGGCGAGCGGCCCGCGCTCGCAGGCCCAGCCCTTGTCGCCGCGCCGAAACGTGGCGGTGAAGACGCCCGCCTCGAACTGGTCCATCTGCACGGCCAGCGAATGGTCGGCATTGATGATGAACGAGCCGCCATCGAAGACCAGTTCGTCCTGGCCGCCCAGCTGGTTGGCATAGACGATCGGCAGCCCGGACTCGATCACCTGGCGCACCACGATCTGGTAGCGCACGTCCATCTTGTCGCGATAATAGGGCGAGCCGTTCGGCACCAGCAGGATCTCGGCCCCCGATTCGGCCAGCGTCTCACAGACACCGTGCTCGCCCCAGACGTCCTCGCAGACGGGGATACCGAGGCGCACCCCACGGAAATTGACCGGACCCGGCATCGGCCCCGGCCGGAACACCCGCTTTTCGTCGAACTCCGAATAGTTCGGCAGGTCGACCTTGTGACGCCAGGCGCGGATGGCGCCCTCGTCCAGCAACGCGGCCGAGTTGTAGAGCCCGGACGCATCACGAAAGGGCGAACCGATGACGACACCCGGGCCGCCGTCGGCCGTGTCGGCGCCCAGTGCCTCGACGGCGGCCATGCAGTCGGCGACGAAAGCCGGCTTCAGGACCAGGTCCTCGGGGGGATAGCCGGCGATGAACAATTCGGTGAACAGCACGAGGTCGGCCTGCGCCCGCGCCGCCTCGGCGCGCGCCTGGCGGGCGCGTTCGAGATTGCCGGCGATGTCGCCGACGGTCGGGTCGAGCTGGGCGATGGCGATGCGCAGGATGTCGCGGCGCTTGGTCATGGCCGGTGCTTATTCCATTTGCGTGCGGGTTTGAAGCAGCCGGCGCGCGGCAGTGGCAAAATCCGTTCAGGATGCATTCAGCCTCATTACGCCATAATCCTCGGCAAGATGGCGCCCTTGATAGTCAGGGGCTCGGCAATCTCGGTTCCAGGGAGACCACGATGAAATCAGCATCCGCCGCACGCAGGTTCGCCGCGCTGGCTCTGGCAACGGTCGTCGCCGGCACCACGCTGGTGCCGGCCGGAGAGGCGCAGGCCAATGACGCGCTCGCCGCGGGCCTGCTCGGCGTCGTTGTCGGCGCCACCGTCTTCGCACCGCGCTATCCGGTCTATGTGGCGCCGGCCTATCCGGTCTACGCGGCGCCGCCGCCGGTCGTCGTCTACGAGGAGCCGGCCTATGTCGAGCCGGCAACGGTCTATGTCCAGCCGGCCTATCCCGAGCCCTATTACGATCGCCACCGCCGCCGGTCGCTCGCCACCGTGCCGGCCGACCCCTATTACGGCCGCAAGCCGCCGAGGAGCGGGCCGCGCGTGGTGACCTACGAGGACACGGTCGGCCCGGTCGCGACCATCGAGCCGTGGACGCCGGCCTGGCACGACTACTGCCGCGCCCGGTTCCGGTCGTTCGACTCGCGCTCCGGCACCTTCCTCGGCTACGACGGCAACCGCCATTTCTGCGTGGCCAAGTAGCCAGACGCGACGCCTCACCTGCGACAGCAGACGGTGGACCGCCGGCACCATGCCGGCGGTCGTTTTCCGTTGTCCGGCGCACCCGTCACCGCCCTCACGCAGCCATGAACATTCGTGATCGGAGTGGAACAATTGTGAATCATCCGGCACTTGATTTCGCACATGCACCATCCCATCTCGGCGTCGGCGGGTCTGATTGAAAGGACCGACCATGACCTTCCCGGAAGATCATGTAAGGGGGGTCGAGCGGATTGAGGATCATTCCCCGGCAAGCATCGTCTTCGTATCGCTTGCCATGATCGCAGCCGCATTGGCGAGCCTTACGCTCGTCATCACGTGACCCCCGGTGGACCACCACCGAACAAGAAAAAGCGGCAGGGCCTCGGCCCTGCCCTTTTCGTTTGCGGCCCCACCTACCGCAATTCGGCGAGCACGTCGGCAAGCGCCTCGGCGAAGCGGTCGAGGTCGGCCGGCCAGCCGGCGGAGACGCGGATGCAGCGCGACAGCGGCTCGGCGCCAGGCATGCGGATGAAGATGCCACGCTCCAGCATGGCCTGGAGGACCGCCCTGGCGAAGGCGGTGTCGCGGCCGCAGTCGATGGCGACGAAATTGGTCGCCGAGGCGATCGGCGCCAGGTTGGCGGCGCGGGCGATATCGGCGATGCGCTCGCGTGCCTGCGCGGTCAGCGCGACGGTGCGGGCAAGCCATTCCCGGTCGGCGAGCGCCGCGACCGCGCCGATCTCGGCGGTGCGGTTCATGCCGTAGTGGTCGCGCACCTTCTCGAACTCGGCGATCAGCCCGGCTTCGCCGAGCAGATAGCCGACGCGGGCGCCGGCCATGCCATAGGCCTTGGAAAAGGTGCGGTAGCGCAGGACGCGCGGGTCGTCCATATCGAGCGGCGGGATGGCGTCATCGGGGGCGAAATCGCAATAGGCCTCGTCGAGCAGCAGCAGGCAGTCGGTCGGCAGTTCGCCGATCATCGCGGCGATCTCGGCGGCCCGCCACCAGGTGCCCATCGGGTTGTCGGGATTGGACAGGTAGATCAGGCGCGCCCGCGTGCGCCGCGCCATGTCGATCAGCGAACCGAGGTCCTCGCGGTCGTCGCGATAGGCGACCTTGTGCAGCGTGCCGCCATAGCCGAGGACGTGGAAATTGAAGGTCGGATAGGCGCCGTCGGAGGTGACGACGGCGACGCCCGGCTCGACGAACATGCGCACCGTGTTGCCGAGCAGCCCGTCGATGCCGGCGCCGAGCACGACGTTGCGCGGACCGACACCGTGATGGGCGGCGATGGCGTGGCGCAGGTCATGGCCCTCCGGGTCGCCATATTTCCAGATCTCGGCGCCGGCCTCGGCCATGGCGGCGACCGCCTTCGGCGACGGCCCGAACAGGCATTCGTTGGCGCCGATGCGCGCCGTGAACGGCCGGCCGCGGTTGCGCTCCTGCGCCTCCGGCCCGACGAACGGCACGGTCGCCGGCAGCGCGGCGATTTCGGGGCGCAGCGGATAGTTCGGCTTCATCTTCACTCCTCGTTCCTGCGCCAGACGAAGAACGGCGCCTTGCCCGGACGCACCGCCAGCTCGGCCCGGCGCGCGTCGGTGACGCCGTCGTCGAGCCGCCTGCCGCCGGCCATCGTCTCGACATGCTTGACGAAGTCGCGGCCGAACCGCTTGAAATGGTCGGCTTGGCGGAACAGCTCGATGCGTTCGGCATCGGTGCGGAAATGTTCGCCGCCCTCGCGCGTCATCCGGTCGAGATAGGGACCCGGCACGGAAAAGATCATCAGACCGCCCGGCTTCAGCCAGTCGACCAGGCCGGCAAGGTGATCGCGATAGTGGCCGGGAATGTGTTCCAGCACATGGTTGTGCAGGATTGCATCGAAATGGGCCGGCGGGAAGGCGTCGAACTGGTCGGGCAGCACCAGCCGGCGCGCATCAGCCCACGGGTAGCGGTCAGGGTCGGCGTCGGCCGTGACATAGCCGTCGCGAAACGTCTCGCGCAGCACGGGGACAAGGCATTCCTCAGGCGCCAGATGCAGGATGTGGGCGCCATCGCCCGCCAGCGGAAACAGCAACCGCTCATAGATGTCGAGCGCGACGCGGTGGCGCGCCTTGGCGCCGCAGCCGGCGCAGCGCTCATTGGCGCGGCCGCGGAAGGCCTCGAACGTCGTGCCGCCGCAGATGTTGCAACGCATGGTCCAGCCCCGGTTCCGGCTGTTCCGTAGTCGACAAACGCGGCGTCCGCAACGGGCAGACGCGGCAACAACGCGGCAATCGCGCGGCAATACGCGCCGGGATCGGCCAAGGCGGGGCGTATGCGGGCACGGCCTTGACGGCGCGGCGGATCGGCGTCAGTAAGAACATTACCGGAACGCCGGCCGCCGACGCGGCCTGACGCAATCCTGTTGGCGGCCCTGTTCGGGTCGCTTTGGCGGCGGCGAGGGGGTAGTGTAGCCGGGTGATTCTCAGAATCTGTGATGCGGCGGACCATGGACGACAGCAACGACCTGTTCTCGCGGATGCCCGGCGCGGCGCCGGACGACGGCGCCAAGCGGCCCGAGCCGGGCAAACCGCCGGCCCGGCGGGCGCGTGACGACGCGGGCTACGGCGCCTCCGATATCGAGGTGCTGGAGGGGCTGGAGCCGGTGCGGCGGCGGCCTGGCATGTATATCGGCGGCACCGACGAAAAGGCCATGCACCACCTCTTCGCCGAGGTGATCGACAACTCGATGGACGAGGCGGTGGCCGGCCACGCGACCTGGATCGAGGTGGAGCTCGACGCGCAGGGCTATCTCAGCGTCACCGACAATGGCCGCGGCATTCCGGTCGAGAAGCACCCGAAATTCAAGGACAAATCGTCGCTCGAGGTGGTGATGACGGTGCTGCATGCCGGCGGCAAGTTCGGCTCCAAGGCCTATGAGACCTCGGGCGGCCTGCACGGCGTCGGCGTGTCGGTCGTCAACGCGCTGTCGATCCATCTCGAGGTGGAGGTCGCCCTCAACCGCCGGCTCTATTTCCAGGAATACCGCCAGGGTATTCCGCTCGCCCCCGTGCGCGAGATGGGCGAGGTTCACAACCGTCGCGGCACGAAAGTGCGCTTCAAGCCGGACGAGGCGATCTTCGGCAAGGGCTGCGCCTTTGACCCCGCCCGCATCTTCAAGATGGCGCGCTCGAAAGCCTATCTTTTCGGCGGCGTCGAAATCCGCTGGAAATGCGATCCCGCCCTGCTCGCCGGCCGCGACGAACCGCCGGCGACCGCGAGCTTCCACTTTCCGGGCGGGCTGAGGGACTATCTTGAGGAGACGATCGGCGCCCGCCATCGGGTCACGGCCGAGCCCTTCGCCGGCCGTACCGAGAAGAATGGCGGCCACGGCTCCGTCGAATGGGCGGTCGCCTGGTTCGGAGACGACGGCTTCGTCAATTCGTACTGCAACACGGTGCCGACGCCCGACGGCGGCACGCACGAGGCGGGCCTGCGCATGGCGTTGATGCGCGGGCTCAAGGCCTATGGCGAGATCGTCGGCAACAGGCGGGCCCAGATGATCACCACCGACGACGTGATGACGTCGGCGGCGGCGATGCTGTCGGTGTTCATCCGCGAGCCGGAATTCGTCGGCCAGACCAAGGACAAGCTCGCCACGGTGGAGGCGCAGCGCCTTGTCGAGAACGCCATACGCGACCCGTTCGACCACTGGCTGGCGGCTTCGCCGCAGCAGGCCGGCCGGCTGCTTGAATGGGTGATCGACCGGGCCGAGGAGCGGCTCGCCCGGCGCAAGGAGAAGGAGATCAGCCGCAAGACGGCGACGCGGAAATTGCGGCTGCCCGGCAAGCTCGCCGATTGCGCGGCAACGGCGGCCGGCGGCACCGAACTGTTCATCGTCGAGGGCGATTCGGCCGGCGGCTCGGCCAAGCAGGCGCGCAACCGCGAGAGCCAGGCGGTGCTGCCGCTTCGCGGCAAGATCCTCAACGTCGCCAGCGCCGGCCACGACAAGCTGGCCGCCAACCAGCAGATCGCCGACCTCATCCAGGCGCTCGGCTGCGGCACGCGCTCCAAATACCGCGACGACGACCTGCGCTACGACCGCATCATCATCATGACCGACGCCGATGTCGACGGCGCCCACATCGCCTCATTGCTCATCACCTTCTTCTACCAGGAGATGCCGGAACTGATCCGCAACGGCCACCTGTTCCTGGCGGTGCCGCCGCTCTACCGCCTGAGCCAGGGCGGCAAGACGCTCTATGCGCGCGACGACGCCCACCGGCAGGAGCTGCTGGCGACCGAGTTCGCCGGCAACCGCAAGGTGGAGATCGGCCGCTTCAAGGGGCTTGGCGAGATGATGCCCGGCCAGCTCAAGGAAACCACCATGGACCCGAGGAAGCGGACGCTGCTGCGCGTCGAGGTGGCCGAGGCCGTGGAGACGGAGACGGCGGCGACGATCGAGAGCCTGATGGGCAACAAGCCCGAAGCCCGCTTCCGCTTCATCCAGGAACGGGCGGAATTCGCCGGCACCGAAATGCTGGACGTCTGAGGGGCCGCGTCGACGCCGGCGGCGTCTTTTTGCACGCGCGGACAAACGGTTGACTTGGACCCCCATCGGGCTTATGTGCAGCGCAGCGAGGGAACGGCTTGCGTTCCATGCCAATCCGGGCATGCGACGCTCACGGGTTCCAAGTGACGTGCGGGCGAAATGAGCCCGGCCGGTACCGTATCCCTCAATCGCGGCATGGACTGAACGGGGCACCGCGCGCCGGGTCCGGCCACCAGCTAAGAGAGAACCTGCCCGCAAATGTCGTTTGAAACGCTCGGACTGAGCCCGAAAGTCCTCGATGCCGTCAAGGCATCCGGTTACACCACGCCCACCCCCATCCAGGAACAGGCCATCCCGCACGTGCTCGCCAAGCGCGACGTGATGGGTATCGCCCAGACGGGCACCGGCAAGACCGCCTCCTTCGTGCTGCCGATGCTGTCGCTGCTTGAAAAGGGCCGGGCGCGCGCGCGCATGCCGCGCACGCTGATACTGGAGCCGACGCGCGAACTGGCCGCCCAGGTCGAGGAGAACTTCAACCGCTACGGCCGCAACCACAAGCTGACCGTCGCGCTGCTCATCGGCGGCGTCTCCTTCGACGACCAGTTCCGCAAGCTCGACCGCGGTGCCGACGTGCTGATCGCCACGCCCGGCCGCCTGCTCGACCATTTCGAGCGCGGCAAGCTGATGATGACCGGCGTGGAGATCCTCGTCATCGACGAGGCCGACCGCATGCTCGACATGGGCTTCATCCCCGACATCGAGCGCATCGTCAACAAGACCGGCATTCCCTTCACGCGCCAGACGCTGTTCTTCTCGGCGACGATGCCGCCGGAGATCGAAAAGCTCTCCAAGCAGTTCCTGCAGAACCCGGTCCACATCTCGGTGGCGCCACCGGCCACCGCCTCGGCCACCATCGTCCAGCGCGCCGTGGCGGCGCCGCACGAGGCCTTCGGCAAGCGCGCCGTGCTGCGCCGGCTGATCGACGAGGCGCAGGACCTGACGAACGCCATCATCTTCTGCAACCGCAAGACCGAGGTCTCGACGCTGTGGCGCTCGCTCGAACGGCACGGCTATTCGTGCGGCGCGCTGCATGGCGACATGGACCAGCGCAGCCGCATGGCGATGCTGCAGAGCTTCAAGGACAACCGCATCACGCTGCTGGTCGCCAGCGATGTCGCCGCCAGAGGCCTCGACATCCCCGCTGTCAGCCACATCTTCAATTTCGACGTGCCGGTCAACGCGGAGGACTACATCCACCGCATCGGCCGCACCGGCCGGGCCGGCCGCTCGGGCCAGTCCTTCACCATCGTCACGCCGGCCGACCGCAAGGGCTTCGAGGCGATCGAGGCGCTGACCGGCCTGGCGATCGAATGGCAGGGCGAACCGGTCGAATGGGAGGAGCGGCGCGGCCGCGGCAAGGGGCGCAGCCGCCAGGCTGCGCCGGAGCGGGCGCCGGAGCGGGCTTCAAGCCGTGCGCCGGAGGGCCGCGGCGGTGTGCCGCGCTCGGCCGGGACGGCGCGCAAGCCCGCCGCCCAGCCGTCCAGGCCGGCGGCCGGCGAAGGCAAGGGCCGGCCCCGCCGCGCCGAGGCCGACAGCCAGCATGCCTTCGGCGGCGAGGAATACGTTCCCGCCTTCCTGCGCAACTGACAAAGCCTCCCTTCGGGCGGCCCTGGGCGGCCCGCGCTGCCCTGGGGCGGCCCCGTGGCGGCCTCAGACCGGCCGCCGGCATGGCGGCCGTCCGATCGATCTGCCGCATTCCTGTGCTCACTGCCTAAATTCCGGGCAGATGCGCCCTCGCTGCCCGGCCGCCGCCCGCCGGCCGCGGCCGGCCGATCGGGCACCGAACGCAAATCCGGCACATTATTGCCCACCATGATGTTTGTCGGTGCCCGGCCGGCGATCTGGCACGCCTTGTGCATGGCCGCGTCCGGGTAGAAACAGGCTGGGCCCCGCGCCGGTCTGGCGAACGCGTCGAAGCGGGCCTGGCGCGCGGCCGAAAAAGGAAACTGTGATCGAGATGAAGAAGATCGAGGCGATCATCAAGCCGTTCAAGCTCGACGAGGTGAAGGAGGCGCTCCAGGAAGTCGGACTTCAGGGCATCACCGTCACCGAGGCGAAGGGCTTCGGCCGGCAGAAGGGCCACACCGAACTCTACCGCGGGGCGGAATATGTCGTCGACTTCCTGCCCAAGGTGAAGGTCGAAATCGTCCTGGCCGACGAGAACGTGCAGGCGGCGGTCGAGGCGATCCGCAACGCAGCCCAGACCGGTCGCATCGGCGACGGCAAGATCTTCGTTTCCAACATCGAAGAGGTCATCCGCATCCGCACCGGCGAGACCGGCGTGGACGCAATCTGACAAATCCGCCGGGCACGCCGCCGAGGTCGCCAGCGGCCACGGGCGGGCGTCCCCCGCATCACCTATCCGCTCAAGGAGAATGAGGCATATGACTACCGCAAGCGATATTCTCAAGAAGATCAAGGACGAAGACATCAAATACCTTGACCTGCGCTTTACCGACCCGCGCGGCAAGCTGCAGCACGTGACGATGGATTGCACCCTCGTCGACGAGGACATGTTTTCCGAAGGGGTGATGTTCGACGGCTCGTCGATCGCCGGCTGGAAGGCGATCAATGAGTCGGACATGATGCTGATGCTCGATCCCGAGACTGCGCATGTCGACCCGTTCTTCGCCCAGTCGACGCTTGCCATCTTCTGCGACATTCTCGACCCGATCTCGGGCGAGGGCTACAATCGCGACCCGCGCTCGACGGCCAAGAAGGCCGAGGCCTATCTGAAGGCCTCCGGCATCGGCGACACGATTTATTTCGGACCCGAGGCCGAGTTCTTCGTGTTCGACGACGTGCGGTTCTCGACCGATCCCTACAATACCGGCTTCCAGCTCGATTCCTCGGAACTGCCGTCCAACATGGCGACCGAATACGAGGGCGGCAACATGGGCCACCGCCCGCGCACCAAGGGCGGCTATTTCCCGGTGCCGCCGGTCGACGCGGGGCAGGACTACCGCAGCGAGATGCTGAGCGTGCTGCGCCAGATGGGCGTGAGGGTGGAAAAGCACCACCACGAGGTCGCCGCCGCCCAGCACGAACTGGGCATCCTGTTCGACTCGATGGTGCGCAACGCCGACAAGATGCAGATATACAAATACGCCGTGCACCAGGTGGCGCATGCCTACGGCAAGACGGCGACCTTCATGCCGAAGCCGGTCTATGGCGACAACGGCTCCGGCATGCACTGCCACCAGTCGATCTGGAAGGACGGCAAGCCGGTCTTCGCCGGCAATGAATATGCCGGCCTGTCGGAGACCTGCCTCTACTACATCGGCGGCATCATCAAGCACGCCAAGGCGATCAACGCCTTCACCAACCCGATCACCAATTCCTACAAGCGGCTGGTGCCGGGCTTCGAGGCGCCGGTGCTGCTCGCCTATTCGGCGCGCAACCGCTCGGCCTCCTGCCGCATCCCGTTCGGCGCCTCGCCGAAGTCGAAGCGTGTCGAGGTGCGCTTTCCCGACCCGGCGGCCAACCCCTATCTCGGCTTCGCCGCCATGCTGATGGCCGGTCTCGACGGGATCAGGAACAAGCTCCATCCGGGCCCGGCCATGGACAAGGACCTTTACGACCTGCCGCCGAAGGAACTGAAGAAGATCCCGACCGTAAGCGCGTCGCTGCGCGAGGCGCTCGACAACCTGCAGAAGGACCACAAGTTCCTGCTCGAGGGCGGCGTCTTCGACAAGGACCAGATCGATTCCTATTGCGATCTGAAGATGGAGGAGGTGATCCGCTTCGAGCACACCCCGCATCCGGTCGAGTTCGACATGTATTATTCGGTCTGAACGCGACGCTCTCGCCAACAGGAAGGCCCCGGCCGGCGCGGCCGGGGCCTGCTTTGTTCGCGGCGCCTCACGCCTGCATCCGGCCGTGGGCGGTTGCCGGCCACGGTCCGGACGGCTGCATCGCGGTGTGCGTTATTGCACGCGTGCCGGCGCCAATGCCTGCTATGAGGGCGCAGCCGGAAATGCTTTCGGTGCCAACCACATGCGGGAGAGGCCGATGACCACACTTCGCAAGTTGACGACCGCCGCCGTCGCCGCGGCCACGCTGGGCGGGGCGGGCTATTTCATGCCAATCGCGGCCGCCAGTGCCCAGGGCTACTACTCGCCCGGCAACGGCTATTACGGCAAGCCGTATAACCCGCCCGCCTATGTCTACCAGCCGCCGAAGTGCCATTGGGAGCGCTACAAATATCCCAATCCCTATGGCTATGGCTGGCTGTGGGGCCGGAAGTGGGTCTGCAACTGACCCCGACCCCGCCAATAGTGGGTCAAGCATATCCAAGCCCCGGCCAGCGCGGCCGGGGCTTTTGCTTTGCGTGCAGGCGCGCTATCGGGCTGGGACCACAGAAACGGGGCATCGGGCATGAAAGTCAGCGAAGCGGTCGAACGGCGGCGGTCGATACGGGCGTTCACGGACGCGCCGGTGGCGACGGCGACCATCCTCGACGTGCTGGCGCGGGCGGTGCGCGCCCCTTCGGGCGGCAATCTGCAGCCCTGGCACGTCGCCGTCGTCAACGGCGAACGGATGGACGCGCTGCGCGCCAGAATGGCCGAGCGCCTGGCCGGCACCGCCCGGCCGGGCGGCGAAGCGGCCGAATATGCCGTCTACCCGGCCAACCTGAAGGAACCCTACCGTAGCCGGCGCTTCACCGTCGGCGAGCAGATGTACGCGATGCTCGGCATCGCGCGCGAGGACCGCGCCGGCCGCCTGCGCCGGTTCGCCGAGAACTATCGCTTCTTCGGCGCGCCGGCTGCGATCTTCTGCTTCGTCGACCGCACGATGGGACCGCCGCAATGGGCCGACCTCGGCATGTTCCTTGCGACCTTCATGCTGCTCCTGCAGGAACGGGGCATCGACACCTGCGCGCAGGAGGCCTGGGCCGCCTATCCGAGAACCATCGCCGAGTTCTGCGGCTTCAGTGAGGAACTGATGCTGTTCTGCGGCATGGCGATCGGCCATCGCGACGAAACCGCGCCGGTCAACACGCTGCGCAGCGAACGGGCGCCGCTGTCGGAATGGGTCACGGTGCTCTGACCGTCAGGGCGCCAGCATCACCTTGCCGGCATTGGCGCCGGAAAGCGCGGCCGGCAGCCGGGCATGCGCCTCGGCAAGCGGGATGATGGCGGCGACGTCGGTCGACCAGCGGCCGGAGGCGAAGCGCTTCTGCACGGCGCGGGCGGCATTGATCCGGGCAAGCAGCGGCGCGCGGCGCAGCCAGCTTGCCAGCCAGAAACCCTCGACGCGCTTGCCGAGAAAGATCATCTGGCCCGGCTCGCGGATGACGGTCGGGCCCGTGTCGAGGCGGCCATAGACAACCCAGCGCGCGCCACTGCCCATCTCGTGGAAGATGTCGGCGGCTTGGGCCCCGGTGACGGCGTCGAGCAGGATGCGCGGCTTCTCGCGGGCGAGGACGTCGCGCAGCTGGGCCACAAAGCCCGGCGCGGCGCTGTTCAGCACATGCGTCGCGCCAAGCGCCTTCAAGGGCTCGATCTGCTCGTCGCGGCGCACAATCGAAATCGCGACAAGGCCCTCGTCGCGGGCAAGCCCGGCCAGCAGCTTGCAGAGCTGGCTCGCACCGGCGGTCATGACGAAGGCCTTGGCGCCCTCGCGCCTGACAAGATCGAACATGGCGTAGGCGGTGAGCGGATTGACGATCATCGCCGCTCCGTCCTCGTCGCGCACGTCCTTCCTGAGGGGGATGCATTCGGTTGCGCCGGCGACGACATATTCGGCCCAGCTTCCCGCGCTGCGCGCCACGAAGGCGACGCGTTTGCCCCGGAGCCGGCCCGCCATGAAGCCGCCGCCCGAGGCGACGACGGTGCCGACGCCCTCGAAGCCGGCCGGCCGGCCGGCCTCGCGCGGCTGGCCGTAGCGTCCCTTGATGAAGCTGATGTCGGACGGGTTGACCGAGGCGAGCGCAACCCGGATCAGAACCTGGTTGGCCGCGGGCCTGGGTACGGGAACCGAGGCGAGGGTGACATAGGGGTCGAGGCTGTCGAGCTCGATGCCCACATCGAGCTGCGAATAGCCGCTTTCGTTCTGGACGAGGGCCGGCATCTGGGCGGGAATGTCCATGGCGTCCTTCCTACGGTTTCAGAACGACCTTGCCGACCGCCCCGCGTGAATGGATGAGCTCAAGCGCCTCGACCGCGCGAGCGAGCGGCAGCACCGTCTCGACATGCGGCCTGACCTTGCCTTCAACATACCAGCCCATCAGTTCCCGCATGTTGTCGGCAAACACCTGCGGCTCGTGCCGGGTGAACGAACCCCAGAACACGCCGACCAGGCTGTAGCCCTTGACCAAAGCGAGATTGACCGGGAATTGCGGGATGCGGCCGGAGGCGAAGCCGACGACCAGCAGCCGGCCGTTCCAGGCCATGGCGCGGGCGAGCGCATCGAACACGTCGCCGCCGACCACGTCGAAGGCGACGTCGGCGCCCTCGCCGCCCGTCGCCTCCTTGAGCGTGTCCTTCAGATTGTCGTAGCCGAGCGCGACATCGGCGCCGCTATCGAGAGCCACACCGCGCTTGGCCTCGCTCGAAGCGATGGCGATCACCGTCGCCCCCATCGCCTTGCCGATCTGCACGGCGGCCAGGCCGGTCAGGCCGGCCGCGCCGGTCACCACCAGCGTTTCGCGCGCCCGCAGCGCGGCTCGCTGCTTGAGCGCGTGATGGGCGGTGCCGAAACCGCACATGAGCGCCGTCACCTCGCCGGCGTCGGCACCGGGCGGCAGCGGCATCGCCGCTTGCTCATCCGCCTTGACCTGCTCGGCATAGGCGCCAAGACTGGACACGGCGCCGACCCGGTCGCCGGGTCGCAGCCGCGTCACCTCGCCGCCGACCGCGACAACCTCGCCGACGACCTCCATGCCCGGCACGAAGGGCGTCTGCGGTCTCGCCTGGTAGAGGCCCTGCACGAGCAGTCCGTCAGGATAGTTGACCCCGATCGCCTCGGCGCGGATCAGCACCTCGCGCGGACCGGGCACCGGCGTTTCGACCTCGGCGAATTCGAGATCGCCGATCGGTCCGAAGGCGCGGCAGACGATCGCCTTCATCACACCTTCTCCTGCGTGTACTTCTTCAGTTCGGCGCGCGCGACCTGGCGGCGGTGAACGGCGTCGGGCCCGTCGGCGAAGCGCAGCGTGCGAACATGGGTCCAGGCGCGCGCCAGCGGGAAGTCCTGGCTGATGCCCGCGCCGCCGTGAACCTGCATCGCCTCGTCGATGACCTTGAGCGCCACCTGCGGTGCGATGACCTTGATCTGCGAAATCCACGGCGCGGCGGCGCGCGCGTCGCCCTGGTCGATCATCCACGCCGCCTTGAGGCACAGGAGCCGCGCCATCTCGATCTCCATGCGGCAATTGGCGATGATGTCGTAATTGGCCCCGAGCTGCGCCAGCTTCCGGCCGAACGCCTCGCGGCCGAGCGCGCGCCGGCAGAGCTGCTCCAGCGCGCGCTCGGCCTGGCCGATCGCCCGCATGCAGTGGTGGATGCGACCCGGCCCGAGCCGGCCCTGGGCGATCTCGAAGCCCCTGCCCTCGCCCCAGATCAGATTGGCAACCGGCACCCGCACATTGGTGAAGCGGACATGCATGTGGCCGTGCGGGGCGTCGTCCTCGCCGAAGACCTGCATGGCGCGCAGGACTTCGATGCCCGCCGTGCCGGCCGGTACCAGGATCATCGAATGCTGCTGATGCTTCGGCCGGTCGGGGTCAGGTGTCGCGACCATGACGATATAGATGCGGCAGCGCGGATCGCCGGCCCCCGACGACCACCATTTCTCGCCGTTCAGCACGTAGTGATCGCCGTCGCGCACGCAGGACATCGCGATGTTGGTAGCATCCGACGAGGCGACATCGGGCTCGGTCATCAGATACGCCGAACGGATTTCGCCTTCGAGCAGCGGTTCGAGCCACTGGCGCTTGTGCTCGGGCGAACCGTAGCGCTCCAGCACCTCCATGTTGCCGGTATCGGGGGCCGAGCAGTTGAACACCTCGGCGGCCAGATGCGACTTGCCCATCTCCTCGGCCAGATAGGCGTATTCCACCGTGGTCAGGCCGTAGCCGGCGGCGGAACCGGTGAGCCAGAAGTTCCACAGGCCGGCCGCCTTCGCCTTCTTCTTCAGCCCCTCCAGAATCTCGATCTGGCGCGGCGTGTAGCCCCAGCGGTCGCCCTTGCCGACCTCGGCCAGGAATTCCTCGTCGAGCGGCATTATATCGTCGCGCACCATGGCCGCGACCCTGGCGTGGATGGGCTTCAGCCGCTCCGTCATGCCGAGCGCCATTTCCGTGTTCATGCCCAGAACCTCCTCGAAATTCCGCAGCGGCGCGCCGCTGCACTGCCTCTCATGCGGCCCGCACGCAGTTGAGCGCGAAGGCCGTGAACTCGTCGATGATCGCCTGGCGCGAGGCGGCGTCGTCGCCGTCGCGGCGGCGAAACCACAGCACCGGATTGTTGAGGACGGCCAGCACCGCCTTGGAGGCGAAGGACGGGTTGGCGAAGGCGAACAGGCCCGCCTGCCGCCCCTCGACCAGCACCTTGCGGAACAGGCCCTCATAGCGCTCGCGCTCGGCCATCAGCCGCGCCAGTTCGCGCCGCTGCGCCGGCGTGGTGGCGCCGGCCAGATGCATCTCGACACCCTGCATGACCACCCGCTGGAAGTTGAGATATTCCATCATGACGCTCAGGTGCGACCGGCACATGGCGGTGAGGCGGGCCAGCGGATCGCCGGGCCCCAGCGCGATCGGCTCCAGCGTCGCCAGATTGATCTCCATGCCGCGCCGCTGCACGTCGAAGAACAGGTCGGCCTTGGACCGGTAGTAGTGGTAGACCCTGCCCTTGGTGGCGTTGAGGCGGGCGGCGACGTCGTCGATGCTGGTGGCGTCGTAGCCGGCCTGCATGAAGCAGTCGGCGGCAGCGAAAACGATCGCGTCGCGGCCGGTCTCGCCGGCGGAAGTCCGATTTCGGGCACCGTACACCATTGATCCGTCAGGTCGGCCGGCCGGCGGCCGGCGCCGCGGCGGCGGGATTTGCCTCTTTACGAAGGCGTTCATCATGGACATACTACCGCGTATGTTGGCAGCCGCCAAGGGCCGGGTGACCGCCATGGCGCGATTTCGTCGCGGGAGGGCCGATGTCGATCTATGAGGAACTGTTTTCGCTGGCCGGCAAGAAGGCGCTGGTGACCGGCGGGGCGAGCGGCATCGGCCGGATGATCGCGACCGCGCTGGTCCGCGCCGGTGCCGACGTGATGATCGCGTCGCGCAAGGCCGACCAATGCGCGGCGGTGGCCGGCGAACTGACCGAACTCGCCAACGCGCAGGGCACCGGCGGCCGGGCCGAGGGGTTCGCCGGTGATGTGTCCACCGAAGAAGGGGTGGCGGCGCTGGCCGGCGAGGTGCGCGCGCGCACCGACGCCCTGCACATCCTGTTCAACAATGCCGGCGCCACCTGGGGCGCGCCGCTCGATGAATTCCCCTACCATGCCTGGGTGAAGGTCCTGAACCTGAACGTCACCGGCCTGTTCATGCTGACGCGCGACCTGCTGGCGCTGCTGGAAGCGGCCGGAACGGCGCAGGACCCGGCGCGGATCGTCAATCTCGGCTCGGTCATGGGAACGGCCGCCCTCGGCGACGGCTCCTATTCTTACGCCGCGTCGAAGGCGGCGGTGCACCATCTGACCCGCATCCTCGCCAAGGAACTGGCGCGCCGGCATGTGACCGTCAACGCGTTCGCGCCCGGCCCGTTCCAATCGCGCATGACCGCGTTCGCCACCGGCACCGACGAGAAGGCCGCCAGGGTCGCCGCCGGCGTGCCGCTCGGGCGGATCGGCATGCCCGACGACATCGCCGCCGCGACGCTCTATCTTTGCGGCAGGGGCGGCGCCTATGTGACGGGCGCCATCCTGCCGCTTGACGGCGGCATCCATGTGCAGACCCGCGAGGGCACGCTGTTCAACCAGTAGAACCGGTCCGGCCATGCGAGAGCCCGTCTACCGCACCACCCTGCCACTCGGCCAATTGCTGTCGCGCGTCGGCGAACTGGAGGCCGTTTCCGACTGGATGGTGGTAAGCCAGGAGATGATCGACGGGTTCGCCGATCTGACCGGTGACAGGCAGTTCATCCATGTCGATCCGGTCCGCGCCAGGGCGGAGACGCCGTTCGGCGGCACCATCGCCCATGGCTTCCTGACGCTGTCGCTGCTGTCCACGCTCGCCGCCGGCTGCGTGCCGCGACCGGCCGAGGCGGTGATCGGCATCAACTACGGCTTCGACCGCATCCGCTTTCTGGCGCCGGTGCCATCGGGCAGCCGCATCCGCGGCCGCTTCAGACTGGTGGAGAGCGGCGAGCGCAAACCGCGCGAACTGTTGTCGCGCCACGAGGTAACGGTCGAGATCGAGGGGATCGAGACGCCGGCCCTGGCCGCGAACTGGTTGACGCTCGCCGTGCTCGGCGCCCCGGTGGCCGACATCCTCGGAGGAACGACATGACCATCCGCTTCGACGGCCGCGTCGCAATCGTCACCGGCGCAGGCAACGGGCTTGGCCGCAGCCACGCGCTCGAACTCGCCCGGCGCGGGGCCAGGGTCGTCGTCAACGATTTCGGCGGTGCTCGCGACGGCACCGGCGGTTCGCTCACCGCGGCTGAGGCAGTGGTCGAAGAAATTCGCGCAAATGGTCGAGAAGCAATCGCAAACGGCGCCAACGTCACTGACGCTGAAGCATGCCATGTGATGGTCGTCGAAGCTGTCCGCAAGTGGGGACGCGTCGACATCCTGGTCAACAATGCCGGTATCCTGCGCGACCGCAGCTTCGCCAAGATGACGCCAGAGGACTGGCGGGCGGTCATCGATGTGCATCTCAACGGCTCGGCCAACTGCACCCTGGCGGTCTGGAACCAGATGCGCGAGCAGAATTACGGCCGGGTGCTGATGACCAGTTCGACATCCGGCATCTACGGCAATTTCGGACAGGCCAATTACGGCGCCGCCAAGATGGGCATCGTCGGACTGATGAACACGCTGGCCATCGAGGGGGCCAAATACGGCATCCGCGTCAACACGCTGGTGCCAACCGCGGCGACCCGGATGACCGAGGACATCCTCAATGCCGAGATGCTCGACATGCTGAAGCCCGAATACGTGACGCCGGCGGCGGTGTTCCTGGTCAGCGAGGACGCGCCCAACCGGACGGTGATGTTCGCCGGGGCGGGCCATTTCTCGACGATGGAGATCCGCGAGAGCAAGGGCGTCCACCTGCCGCCCGGCCGGCGCGACGCCGACTGCGTCGCCGAGCAGTTCGCCGCCATCTCGTCGATGGCGGATGCCGATATCTACACAGAGGGCCGCAGCCACGCCGTGATGATCCTCGCCGCCGAGGCCGAACAGCGCCGGCAGGCCGGCGGGTGAACGGCGGCGCCCGTCGCGTGTTCCACTACCGGCGCCGTGGAAACAGGCGATCGAGCAGCCTCAGGCCGCCGTCGCACAGCCGCGCCCACAGCCCGTCGTGGCGATCCAGCCACCTGCCGGCATCGGCCAGGAAGATCGCCCAGTAGAGCGCCGCCGCGACAATCGTCATCAGCACCCCCGCCAGCAGCGTGTCGGACAGGAAATGGCCACCCTGGCCGACGCGGATCAGCGCGGCGACAAGGCCCATGACGATGGTCAGCGCGTAGAATACCGGCCGCCAGGCCGTGGTGACAAAGGCGAGCGCGATGAATGCCATCACCATCGAGGCAACCTCGCCGCTGACGAAGGAGCAGTTGTAGTCGCAGGCGCCACCCCAGTGCAGCACGCTGGTGAACGGCTCGCTGCCGCCCAGTTCGACGATCTCGCGCGGGCGCCAGCGGCCCCAGTGCTCCTTGAGCAGGATGTTGACGAGCAGCAGCGGGCCGGCCAGCGAACAGGCGGCCAGATAGAGCCAGCGGCGCGGACCGAAGCCGAACAGGCGGTGCCTGCCGGCCAGCGCCAGCACGCAGGCCACCGCGATGGTAACATACCAAAGCGTGAAGCCCTTCATGAACGCCTCACGCAGCAGGCGCCAGAACAGCGGCTGGGTCAGGTCGAACACGCCATCGGCGCCGAGGAACAGCCGCGACACCGCGATGTCGAGGCCCGGCCACGCCGTGAAGACGAGCGCCGTGAGAATACCGACGCCGAGTGCGATGGCGGCCACCTGCGCCGTTTCCCGGCCGCTGGGCAAGCGGGTCCAGAAAGGGTGGAGCGGCTCGGTCACGGCCGCGCCATTCTAGCGGCTGCGGTCGCCGCCTGCATATCCGCGCAGCTTGTAAAGCCAGACATGGCCGATCTCGCCGGCCGGCGGCGTGGTCTCGCCGACGAATTCGGCATCGGCGAAGGCGGCAATGACCTGGTGCGGGTTGCGCCGGTTGGTGACGTAGAGCACCGGCTCAAGCGGACGGTCCTGATAGGCGCGGGTCAGCTCGAAATGATCGCCCGCCACGGCGTCATCGCGCCAGGACAGGACCGGCAGCGCCAGGTCGCGCAGGTAATAGGCCATCAGCGCGGCGAGGCGGCGGTTGTCGACCATCAGCGCGGCGAACTGGTCGGCCGCGGCCCGCTCGCGCACCGCCGAGGCGATCTCGGCCGAGCCGTGCATGCGGTGGAACGGTGCCCGCCCCTCCGGCAGCGGCAGTTCGCCCGGCCGGCTGAAGGCGACGGCAACGGCAATGACGGCGAAGACGAACAGGTGGATGCCCAGCGACAGCCGGTGCCACCACATCGGTATGCGGTTGACCATCAGGTCGGCGACCAGAATGGTGGCGCCGACATAGGTGACCGCCGCCCAGTTGGCATAGGCCTTGCTGAGCAGCGCCTGGACGGTGATCAGCGCCAGCACCGGTACCGAGAAGGCGAGCAGCAGGAGCTGCTGGCGGTTCATCCCCTCGCGGATCAGGCGGAGGATCGCCACCAGATAGATGCCGAACAGCACCGGCCCGAACACGCCGAACTGCGAGCCAACAAATTCGGCCAGGCGGGCAAAATGCAGCCGGCCGTCCCAGCCGATGTTGTCGCCGGTGTGGCCGACCGTGGCGAAGGCGTTCTGTGCGTTCCAGACAATATTGGGGGCGAGCAGCACGCCGCCGATGAGGAGCGCCAGCCAGAAGCGTGGCCGCGCCAAAAGGTGCGGGCGTTGCGGCGCCGCCAGGCCATGGACGACGGCGCACAGGAGGAAATAGGCCATCGCATATTTCGACATCAGCCCGCAACCCAGCGCCAGCCCGAGGACGATGGCCCAGCCGGTCGAATCCGCCTGCTCGAGGCGGACATAGGCGTAGAGCGCCAGGCTCCAGAAGAACAGGAGCGGCACGTCGGTAGAAATCAGCGTCGCCGACAGCGATACGGCGGGCACCGTCAGATAGATCACCGCCGCCCAGAAACCGGTGCGCGTGTCGAACAGCTTCGCCGCGGTCAGATAGATGAAGGCGGCGGTTCCGGTGTGCATGAGCGGCGAGGCAAGTCGGACGCAGAACTCCGAATCGCCGCAGATGGCCGTCACCGCGCCGATGATCCAGGCCAGCATCGGCGGCTTGGAGAAATAGCCGAAGGCCGGTTCCCTTGCCCAGACCCAGTATTGCGCCTCGTCGAAAAACAGCTCGGTCGAATTGAACCACAGCGAGACGAGGCGCAGCAGCAGCAGGAAGGCCAGCGCGGCCACCGTGCGTCGCGGCCACGGGTCGGGCAGCGTCCCCAGCGCCGCGCCGGGGGGTGGCGATCCCACTCTGTGCACTGCCGTCACCACAAGCTCCGCGCGTCAACCTGCCGGCCAGTTGAGGAGCCCTGTCGGCAACCCGGCCAACCCTTGCCAATTGCGCGCGTGTATGGGATTTACGCCGCCGCAAGTCAAGCGGCCCGGACCGGCGGCGCGACCGCGCCGGGGTCGCGCCGGCCGGCACCCAGGAACAGCGCAGCCGCTTGATTCTGAACGTGATCTTGCTGCCCCTGATGGTTCCGCCACGGCGGATTCCGCGCTAGTGGAGACTGCTGTTGGAAGCACCGGCCGCCATGCAGATTTCCGTCGTCATTCCGGCGTTCAACGAGGAAGGCAATATCGGCCGGCTGGTCGCGGAGACCTTCGCCGCCGTGCCGCAAGGCAGGCTCGGCGAGGTGATCGTCGTCGACGACTGCTCCAACGACGGCACGGCGGCCGAAGTGGCCGCGCTCAAGCCGCGCTTTCCCGGGCTGCGGCTCATCCGGCATCTGACCAATGCCGGCCAGAGCGCCAGCCTGCGCACCGGCATCCTGGCCGCGCGCTATGCCGTCATCGCCCAGATGGACGGCGACGGCCAGAACGACCCCGCCGACATCCCGGCGCTGCTCGGCCGGCTCGCCACGCCCGGTGACCGTTCCGGCCCGGCGCTGGTGGGCGGTGTGCGCACCCGGCGCAAGGACACCGGCTCCAAGCGCCTGGCCTCCAGGGCGGCCAACTGGATCCGCGACGCGGTGCTGGCCGACAACTGCCCGGACACCGGCTGCGGCATCAAGGTCTACTGGCGCGAGGCGTTCCTGCTGCTGCCGTTCTTCACCAGCCTGCACCGCTACCTGCCGGCGCTGTTCCAGAGCTACGGCTACGCCACCGCCTATGCGCCGGTCAACGACCGCCCGCGGCTCGCCGGCGTATCGAAATACAACAATCTCGGCCGCGCGCTGATCGGGCTCTACGACCTGTTCGGTGTCACCTGGCTGAGGCGCCGCACCAGGGCGCCCGAGTGGCGCGAGGAATAGCCGCTCAGGCGGTCTCGCCGAGCCCGGCGCCGTTGCCGTCGCTGCCGGCCTGCAGGCGCTTGCGATAGCGCGCATAGACCCAGATGCCGATGAGCGTCGAGGCGACGAACAGCGCGATGGAGATGGCCACCTGCACGGCCGAGCCGACATTGACGCCGGCGCCCATCAGCGCGAAGACCAGCGTCTGCGGCACGTAGCCGGCCACCGAGCCCGCCAGGAACGCGGCGAACGGAATGCCGGCAGCGCCGGCGGCGAGGTTGGCGACCAGGTTGGAGCCGACCGGCAGCAGGCGCAGGATCAAAGTCAGCCAGAAGGTGTCGCGCGCCCAGACCTGGCGGGCCATGTCGACGCGGCCGCGGATGACGCTGTCGGCGGCATCGCGGAACAGGCGGGCGAAGGAATAGGCGGCAAGGCAGCCGAGCGCGCTGCCGGCGAGCGCGACGAGGAAGCCGCCGGCAAGGCCGAAGAAATAGGCGGCGAAGAAGCTGACCGCCTGGCGCGGGCCGCCGGCGGCGGTGAACAGGCCTGCGAGAACGAGATAGGCGATCCGGCCGTGCAGCCAGCCGGCGTCCTCGGCATCGGAAAAGGCGAGGAAATCGAGGATGTCCTCGAAACGGTAGCGGTCGATCAGGAGGCCAGCGGCAACGAGAACGCCGATCAGGATCGCGCCGCGCACCAGCAGTTTCGGGCCCATCTGCCGGAATGCGGAAAGGATGCGGTTTGCCATTTCGTTGCCCGGAACTCTCCCGCCGGCCGGCGCCGGCGACTGACTAGCAACCCGGCGCGGCGACCGCAAACGAAAAGGTGCCCCGGCGCCTTGCCCGGAAGCGCCGGCGACGGCGGCCAGCGATGCATTGTGCCCCGGGATCCCCCAGGGATCGCCCGGGGATCGCCCCCGGGGATCGCCGTGCGGCCGCGACTTGACGGCGCCAGCCCCGCCCGGCACTGTTGGCGCGACGAGGAGGAGACCGGCATGACCGAAAGCCCGCATCTGCTGGATGACAGCGTGCTGGCGCCGTGGCTCGAAACCCATGTCGAAGGCTTCAGCGAACTGCACGAAATCCGCAAGTTCGATACCGGCCAGTCCAATCCGACCTACATGATCGCCGCCGACAGCGGCCGATATGTGCTGCGCGCCAAGCCACCGGGCGAGCTCCTGAAGACCGCCCACCAGGTCGACCGCGAATACCGGGTGATGAAGGCGCTGCAGGCGACCGGCGTGCCGGTGCCCAGGGTTTACGCGCTAAGCGAGGAGGACTCGCCGATCGGGCGGATGTTCTTCGTGATGGAATATCTCGACGGGCGCATCTTCTGGGACCCGGCACTGAAGGAGATCGTCGGCGCGGATGCCCGGCGCGTGCGCGGCCAGATCTACGATTCGATGAACGCCGCGCTCGCCGCGCTCCACAACGTCGATGTCGAGGCGGTCGGTCTTGGCGATTTCGGGCCGCGCGGCAACTATTTCGAGCGCCAGTTCAACCGGTGGCGCAAGCAGTATGCGGCAAGCGAGATCGAGCGCCACGACGACATCCACCGGCTGATCGACTGGCTAGAGCCGCGCATTCCCGCCGATGACGGCGCCGTCGCGCTCGTCCATGGCGACTATCGGCTCGACAACATGGTGTTTGCCCGCGACAGCGCCCGAATCCTCGGCATTCTCGACTGGGAGCTGGCGACGCTTGGCCATCCGCTCGCCGATCTCGCCTATCAGTGCATGCAGTTGCGGCTGCCCCATTCTGGCGGCTTTCGCGGGCTCGGCGGCATCGACCGGGCGGCCGCCGGGCTGCCGAGCGAGGCCGAATATGTCGCCGCCTATTGCCGGCGGCGCGGCATCGGCGAAATCGCCAACTGGGAGGTCTATCTCGCCTTCTCGTTCTTCCGGCTGGCCGCCATCCTGCAGGGCGTCTACCGGCGCTATGTCGACGGCAACGCGTCGAACCCGCAGACGGCACAGGCCTATGGCCGGGCGGTGCCGCAGCTCGGCGCGATCGCGGCGCAGATCATCAAAGAGGGGGCGTGAGGCGCCGCCGGGGCGCAATTTGCCTGAAACCACGGGGGCGTGCGTTTCGTAGGGTCTCAGAAGAGCTCTTTTTCGCCGGGAGGACCGAACATGCCAGCCACCTTGCGCACCATCGTCATCCTTGCCGCCGCGGTGATCGTCGGCGCACTGGCCGCGCCTGCCATGGCACAGAATATCGCCGAAGCCGACGCCCGCGCCGTGCAGTCGGTCATCGACAGCCAGATCGGCGCCTTCCGAGCGGGCGACGACCAGAAGGCCTATTCGTTCGCCGCGCCGGGCATCAAGGCGGTCTTCCCGACCGTCGAGCGGTTCATGGCGATGGTCAAGGGCGGCTACCAGCCGGTCTACGACCCGCAATCCTACCGCTTCGGCCGCAACCTCCTGGTCGGCGACCAGGTGCACCAGGAGGTGATCATCACCGACCGGCAGGGCAAGCTGTGGCAGGCGGTCTATACGTTGAGCCAGCAGAAAGACGGCTCGTGGAAGATCACCGGGGTCAAGCTCAACCCGTTCACCGGCCAGTCGGTATAGGTCAGCGCGGCGCGATATCGCCGGCGGCCCACGCCTGGCGGGCCCGGGCGTGGAAATCGGCAAAGCGGCCGGCGGCGATCGCCTCGCGGGCGCCGGCCATGAGCGACTGGTAGTAGGCGAGATTGTTCCAGGTGAGCAGCATGGCGCCCAGCATCTCGCCGCAGCGCACGAGGTGGTGCAGATAGGCGCGCGAATAGGCGCGCGCCGCCGGGCAGTCGCTCTCCTCGTCAAGCGGGCGCGGATCGTCGGCATGGCGGGCGTTGCGCAGATTGACGGTGCCGCGCCAGGTGTAGGCAAGGCCGTGGCGGCCGGCCCGCGTCGGCATCACGCAATCGAACATGTCGACGCCGCGGGCAATCGAAGCGAGCAGGTCGTCGGGCGTGCCGACCCCCATGAGATAGCGCGGCTTGGCGGCCGGCAGCGCCGGGCAGGTCACCTCCAGCATGGCCAGCATGGTCGGCTGCGGCTCGCCGACGGCAAGGCCGCCAATAGCATAGCCCTTGAGGTCCATGGCGGCGAGCGCCGCGGCCGAGCGCAGGCGCAGCTCCGCCACGTCGCCCCCCTGGACGATGCCGAACAGCGCCCTGCCCTTCTGATCGCCGAATGCCGTGGCCGAGCGTTCGGCCCAGCGCAGTGACAGTTCCATCGCCCGCTCGATGTCGGCGTGCGGTGCCGGCAGGGCGATGCACTCATCAAGCTGCATCTGGATGTCGGCGCCGAGCAGGCCCTGTATTTCGATCGAGCGCTCCGGGGTGAGCTCATGGCGCGAGCCGTCGACATGCGACTGGAAGGTCACGCCGTTCTCGGTCAGCTTGCGCAGCTTGGCGAGCGACATCACCTGAAAACCGCCGGAATCGGTGAGGATCGGCCCATGCCAGCCACAGAAGGCGTGCAGACCGCCGAGCCGCGCCACCCGCTCGGCGCCCGGGCGCAGCATCAGGTGATAGGTGTTGGCCAGGATGATGTCGGAGCCGAGTGCCGCCACCTGGTCCATGTACATGGCCTTGACCGTGCCGGCGGTGCCGACCGGCATGAAGGCCGGCGTGCGCACGACGCCGCGCGGGGTGGAAATCTCGCCCAGCCGCGCCGCGCTGTCCGTCTGCAGCAGCCTGAAGGAGAAGTCCGCCGTCATCGCGCGGGATATAGCAGGCAGGCATCCCCGTAGGAATAGAAGCGGTAGCCGGCGGCGACGGCATGGGCGTAGGCGGCGCGCATGGCTGCAAGGCCCGAGAAGGCGGCGACCAGCATGAACAGGGTCGAGCGGGGCAAGTGGAAATTGGTCATCAGCAGGTCGACGGCGCGGAAGCGATAGCCCGGCGTGATGAAGATGTCGGTGGCGCCGTCGAAGGGGCGGACGATGCCGTCCGCGTCCGCCGCGCTTTCCAGAAGACGCAGCGAGGTGGTGCCGACGCAGACGATGCGGCCACCGCGCCGGCGCGCCGCGTTGAGTGCTTCGGCGGTGGCGGCATCGATCACGCCGCGCTCGGCGTGCATGCGGTGGCCGGCGGTGTCGGCGGCCTTGACCGGCAGGAAGGTGCCGGCACCGACGTGGAGCGTCAGGAAATGACGCGAGATGCCGCGCGCCGTCAGCCGATCGAACAGTTGCGGTGTGAAATGCAGGCCGGCGGTGGGCGCGGCGACCGCTCCGTCGGCGCGGGCGAAGACGGTCTGGTAGTCGCTACGGTCGGCCGCGTCGTCCGGGCGGCGGGCGGCGATATAGGGCGGCAGCGGCACATGGCCGACGGCGGCGATGGCCTCGTCGAGGACGGCATCCGACAGGTCGAAGGCGAGCGTCACCTCGCCGCCCTCGCCCTTGCCGGTCACCGTCGCGTCGAGCACGCCCAGATAGCAGGCTTCGCCCGAATGTCCGAAACGCAGCCGGTCGCCCATCCGCAGCTTGCGGGCGCCGCGGGCGAACGCCTTCCATTCGTGGCCGGACAGGCGCATGTGCAGGGTCAGCCCGACATGCGCGGTCTGGCCGTCGCGTTCGCGGATGCCCTCGAGCTGGGCGGGGATCACCCTGGTGTCGTTGAAGACCAGCGCGTCACTCGGCTCGAGCAGGTCCGGCAGGTCGCGCACGACGCGATCCTCGAGCGCGGCGCCCGGCCGGACGACGAGCAGGCGGGCGGCATCGCGCGGCCGCGCCGGCCTCAGCGCTATGCGGTCCTGCGGCAGGTCGAAATCGAACTCGTCGACGCGCATGGCAACGGATTGCCCCATCATCGGCCGGACATCGCCCGACATCGGATCGAGGAAGGAAGGGACAAAGACCTAGAGGTCGGCCGCCACCCGCATCGACACGATCGAATCGGGCTCGCGCACCGGCTCGCCGCGCTTGATGCGGTCGACATTCTCCATGCCGTCGACGACCTTGCCCCAGACCGTGTACTGATGGTCGAGGAAGCGGGCATCGCCGAAGCAGATGAAGAACTGGCTGTCGCCCGAATCCGGATTCTGGGCGCGGGCCATCGAACAGACGCCGCGCTGGTGCGGCGCATCGTTGAACTCGGCCTTGAGCTTCTTTCCCGAACCGCCCATGCCGGTGCCGGTCGGGTCGCCCGTCTGTGCCATGAAGCCGTCGATGACCCGGTGGAAGACGATGCCGTCATAGAAGCCGGAGCGCGCCAGTTCCTTGATACGGGCGACATGGTTGGGCGCCAGGTCGGGCCGGCATTCGATGACGACGCGGCCCTTCGTCGTCTCCAAGACCAGCGTGTTTTCGGGGTCGGTGTAGTCAGCCACAACGCTTCCTTTCGTTGCCGGCGCCGCTATTGGGCGTCGGATTCCATGCGCATCTTGATGATCCTGTCGGGGTTTTCAACCATGCCATTGGCCGCAGGGTCGCCCTTCTTGATCAGATCGACGAACTCCATGCCCTCCGTCACCTGGCCGACAACCGTGTATTTCCCGTTCAGGAAATCGCCCTCGGCGAACATGATGAAAAACTGGGAGTTGGCGCTGTCGGGGTCCTGGGCGCGGGCCATGCCGATCGTGCCGCGAACGAACGGCTCGGCCGAGAATTCGGCCGGGATGTCGGGCAGGTCGGAGCTGCCGCGGCCGGTGCCGGTCGGATCGCCGGTCTGCGCCATGAAGCCACCGATGACACGGTGGAAGACGATGCCGTCATAGAATTTGCGCGAGACCAGCGTCTTGATCTGGGTGACATGCCTGGGCGCCAGGTCGGGGCGCAGCTCGATGACGACGCGGCCATCCTTGGTGTCGAGGAAGACGGTGTTGTCGCCGGCCTGCGCCGGCGCGAGGGCGAGGCAGGACAGGAGGATGGCGCCGGTCAGCGCCGCGAGCATGCGATTCATCGGGAAATCTCCGGTTGTCAGGCGCCGACCTTGGCCCTCAAGGCCTCCAGCACGGGCGGGGGAACGAACGGGGCGACGTCGCCGCCCATCCTGGCCACCTGGCGCACCAATGTGGCGGTAATGGCGCGCACCTGCGGCGAGGCGGGGAAAAACACCGTCTTGATGTCCGGTGCCATGACGCCGTTCATGCCGGCCATCTGCATCTCGTAGTCGAGGTCGGTGCCGTCGCGCAGGCCGCGCACCAAGATGTTGGCGCCGGCGTCGCGGGCGGCATGGACAACGAGGTTGTCGAAGCTTTCGACCCGCACGCGGGCTGCCTCGGCCTCGCCCTGCCCGGCGACGATGCGCCGAATGAGCTCGGCCCGCTCGGCGAAGGAGAACATCGGCTCCTTGCCCGGGTGGATGCCGATCGCCACCACCACCTCGTCGCACAGGGCCAGCGCCTGCAGCAGCACGTCGACATGGCCGTTGGTCAGGGGATCGAAGGAGCCGGGATAGTAGGCGACGCGCTTCATCACGAAACCGTGTTCGAAATTAACCTCGATGGCGGAAATGCGGCCCTCGCCAACGGCGATTGTGATACCCATATCTCAGCCTGTGCGAAAAAGCACAGCATAACCTGAACGACAAATGAATATATGGTTCAGCCCGGGTTTTGGCCGGTTTGGGTAAAATCCAAACCGTCGCGGGAAGAAAGCCGCAACGCGGCACCGCGATAGTCCACACATGCAGGGAGTGAACCATATGGCAATCCTGATCGCAGCGCTGGCGATGGCATCGATCATGATGGCTGCCGCGTTCCATTCGCTCTATGTCGAACGCAGGCGCGAGATGTATCGGCAGCTGCGCGCGGCCGCGATGCGCGGCCATTTCGCAGATTCGGATTGAGACTGAGTAATCCCCGGCGTGCGGGGACCGGAACCAGCCCCGTACGCCTCGCCCGACCTTCAGTCTCAAGCACTGGCGCGGATTCGTCCGCGCCTTTTTTTTTCCTCACAGCTCCAGGCGCAGGATCGGCCGGCGCGGCAGCCGGCGGGCGACCTCGGCGAAGCCCAATTCGCGGAAGGCGGCGATCGGTCCGAGAAACAGGTCCCAGCTCGCCAGCTTGCCGGCGGCGTCGACCGGATAGGATTCGATGAGGCGAGCGCCGCGCCGACGGGCGAAATCGACCGCCGCGGCGATCAGGTCACGGGTCAGCCCCTGGCGCCGGAATTTCCTCCTGACGATGAAGCAGGCGACCGCCCAGGCCGGCCGGTCGTCGACCGGCGCGAGCGCCTTGGAGCGGTTGAGCCGGTCGAACCGGTCGCGCGGGCCGACCAGCGCCCAGGCGGCTGGCTCGCCGTCGACATAGGCGAGCAGGCCCGGCTCGGCCCCGGCCAGCACCTCGCGCTCCAGCGTGGCGCGGTTGGCCTCGCCCCAGCCGGCCTTGAAGTCGCGGTTGGGCAGGTACCAGTAGGCGCACCAGCAGCGCCGCCCATCGGCGCAGTCGGCGAAGACCGTCACCACGTCCGGCCAGCGCTCCGGCGTCGCTGCCACGATGACCGGCGCCATCTCAGGCGCGCCTGAGCGTGGCCAGCCAGATGCCGCCGCCGATCAGCAGCATGCCCGACAGGCGTTCGACCAGCCGCACCCGGGCGCGCGTCAGCATCGCCCCGGCGCGGCCGGCGACGAAGGCATAGGCCGAATCGAAGACGGTGGCGACGGCCATGAAGACGAGGCCGAGGACGATCGTCTGCTGGAAGGCCGAGCCGGCGGCCGGGTTGACGAATTGCGGAATGAAGGCACCGAAGAACAGGAGTGCCTTCGGGTTCGACCAGATGACGACGAATCCCTGCCAGAAATAGCCGATCCGCGGCCGCCTGACCTTCTCGACGTCGCCGATGTCGCCGTCGGAGCGCAGCAGGCGCCAGCCGAGCCAGATGAGGTAGGCGGCGCCGGCGAGCTTCACCCAGACGAAGGCATGCGCCATGAAGGAAACCACGGTCTCCAGGCCGAGCGCGACGATGAGCAGCATCGGCACCAGCCCGGCCTGGGTGCCGGCGACGTTGAGCAGACCCGCCCGCGCCCCGTCGCGCAGCGAGTTGGCGATGATGACGGTCACCGTCGGCCCCGGCACGATGACGATGACGAAGGAAGCGACGGCGATCGCCGCGATGATCGACCAGGTCATGTGGTTTCGGCTCCGTTGTCCTCCTCGCCGTTGCCCTCCTCGTCCGGCTCGTTGATGTGCTCGACGGAGACGACCTTCTGGCCTTCGGCGGTGTGGAAGATCGTTACGCCACGGGTCGCCCGGCTGGCAAGCCGGATGCCGCCGACGGGCACGCGGATGAGCTGGCCGCCGTCGGTGACCAACATGATCTGGTCGCCGTCGCGCACCGGGAATGCGGCAACCAGTTCGCCGATATCGTCGAGCTTGGAGACGTCGGTGGCGCGGATGCCCTTGCCGCCGCGGCCGGAGATGCGGAAATCATAGGACGAGGAGCGCTTGCCATAGCCTTGCTCGCTGACGGTCAGGACGAACTGCTCGCTGCCTTTGAGCTCCTCGTAGCGCTCGTCGGAAAGCTGCCCCTCCTCGGCCACCTCCTCGCCGACCAGCGCGATCTCCTCGACATCGCCGCCGGCGGCGCGCCGCTCGGCGGCCGAGCGCTTCAGATAGGCCGAGCGTTCGCCCGGCGAGGCGTCGACATGGGCGAGGATGGCCATCGAGATGATGCGGTCGCCATCGCCGAGCGCGATGCCGCGCACGCCGACCGAACTGCGGCCGGCGAAGACGCGCACGTCGTCGACGGGAAAGCGGATGCACTGGCCGCGCGCCGTCGTCAGCATGACGTCGTCGCTGTCGGTGCAGGTCTGCACCGCCAGGATCTCGTCGCCCTCCTCCTCCAGCTTCATGGCGATCTTGCCGTTGCGGTTGACCTGGACGAAATCGGACAGCTTGTTGCGCCGCACCGTGCCGCGCGTGGTGGCGAACATCACGTCGAGCCCAGCCCAGCTCTCCTCGTCCTCCGGCAGCGGCATGATCGAGGTGATGCGCTCGCCCTGCTGCAGCGGCAGGATGTTGATCAGCGCCTTGCCGCGCGCCTGCGGCGCGCCGAGCGGCAGGCGCCAGACCTTCTCCTTGTAGACGATGCCGCGCGAGGAGAAGAACAGCACCGGCGTGTGCGTCGAGGCGACGAACAGGCGGGTGACGAAATCCTCCTCGCGGGTGGCCATGCCGGAGCGGCCCTTGCCGCCGCGCCGCTGCGCCCGGTAGGTGTCGAGGGCGACGCGCTTGATGTAGCCGGCATGAGTGACCGTCACCACCATGTCCTCGCGGGCGATCAGGTCCTCGTCCTCGACGTCGAAGCCGCCCTCGACGATCTCGGTGCGGCGCGGCGTGGCGAACTCCTCGCGGATGGCGGCCAGTTCGTCCTTGACAATCCCGAGCACGCGGGCCCGCGACGCTAGGATCGCCAGATATTCGCGGATCTCGTCGCCGAGGCCATGCAGCTCGTCGGCGATCTCGTCGCGGCCGAGCGCGGTCAGCCGCTGCAGGCGCAGGTCGAGGATGGCCCTCGCCTGCTCCTCCGACAGGTTGTAGGTGCCGTCTTCGTTCAGCCGGTGGCGCGGGTCGTCGATCAGTTCGACCAGCGGCGCGATGTCGGCGGCCGGCCAGTCGCGCGTCATCAGCTGCTCGCGCGCGGTGGCCGGGTCGGGGGCGGCGCGGATGAGGCGGATCACCTCGTCGATATTGGCGACGGCGATGGCGAGGCCGACGAGCACATGGGCGCGGATACGGGCCTTGCCGAGCAGGAACTTGGTGCGCCGGGTGACCACCTCCTCGCGGAAGGCGTTGAAGGCGCGCAGCAGGTCGAGCAGGTTCAATTGCTCCGGCTTGCCGCCATTCAGCGCGACAAAATTGCATCCGAACGAGGTCTGCAGCGGCGTGTAGCGGTAGAGCTGGTTGAGCACCACGTCGGGCACCGCGTCGCGGCGCAATTCGATGACGACACGGTAGCCATCGCGGTCGGATTCGTCGCGGATGTCGGCGATGCCCTCGATGCGCTTGTCGCGCACCAGTTCGGCGATCTTCTCGATCATCGTCGCCTTGTTGACCTGGTAGGGCACCTCGGTGACGATGATCGCCTCGCGTTCGCCGCGGATGGTCTCCATGTCGACCTTGCCGCGCATGATGACCGAGCCGCGGCCGGTCTCGTAGGCCGAGCGGATGCCGCCGCGCCCGAGAATGATGGCGCCGGTCGGGAAGTCGGGCCCCGGGATGATCGCCATGATCTCGACAAGGCTGATGGCGGGATTATCGATCAGCGCGATGCAGCCGGAAATGACCTCGCCAAGATTGTGCGGCGGGATGTTGGTCGCCATGCCGACGGCGATGCCGCCGGCGCCGTTGACCAGCAGGTTGGGGAAGCGCGCCGGCAGCACCGTCGGCTCGCGCTCGGAATTGTCGTAGTTGTCCTGGAAATTCACCGTGTCCTTGTCGATGTCGGACAGCAGTTCGTGCGCCGGCTTGGCGAGCCGCGATTCGGTGTAGCGCATCGCCGCCGGCGGGTCGCCGTCGATCGAGCCGAAGTTGCCCTGCCCGTCGATGAGCTGCACGCGCATGGAAAAGTCCTGCGCCATCCTGACCAGCGCGTCGTAGACGGCGGCGTCGCCATGCGGATGGTATTTGCCGATGACGTCGCCGACGATGCGCGCCGACTTGCGGTAGGGCTTGTTCCAGTCGTAGCCGCTCTCATGCATCGAATAGAGGATGCGCCGGTGGACCGGCTTCAGCCCGTCGCGCACGTCGGGCAGCGCGCGGCTGACGATCACGCTCATAGCGTAATCGAGGTAGGAGCGGCTCATCTCCTCGATGATCGAGATCGGGTGAATGTCGGAGGGCTCGCCCGGCCTGCCGGGGGTGTTGGTCTGGTCTGCCAAGAAAATGCTCTTCAAGCGCGGGGAAAGATCGTGCGCCCTTATAGGCGATTCCTCGCCCAAAGCCAAATTATCGGCCGCGAATTCGTCGTTTTTTCGTTTTTTATTTCAATGACTTGCATCGCCCGTGCCGAAGGCGGCGGATTTGTCGGGCAGCGACCCGCGCGCGCCGGCCGGCGCAACCGCCATCACAGGCGCAAGAGCGCCGGCCAAACGATGCATGCACGCCGCGGTATTGCCCCTGCCCATCCGGCGACCGCAGCCTCGCTCGCCAGCCGTCCTGCGTTGCATTGACCGTCGCGCGCAACTAGAACTCCATGCCACACCGCGCAGAAGTGAGGAGGGACACCGTGGTCGACAAGAAAGAGGAGCAAGAGTCGTTGCCCGCAGAGTCGGACCGCGGCGGAGCAGTTGCGTTCATGCGTCAGTACTTCCGCGCACCGCTGGCGGCGTCGGTGTCGATTATCAGGAGCTGGACCGATCGCGGAGCGGACAGCCGGGAGCCGCAGGAAGTCGGGCATGCGAGCCGATCATGGATTCTGTTGACCTTCTCGGGGCTGGGCAGTGCCTTCCTCGCACTCGTCTACGGCACACTCTACGGCGGTGCCATATACAGCGACTATGCGACGGGCATTGTGATCGACCCTCCGATCCTCGCAGCATCGGTCGCCGATAGCGGGATCGATGCGGACGACCTGCTGCGCCGTGCGATCGCCGGCATTCCCGACAGGCTGCGAGACTATGAAGGCCGCTTTGCGAGGGGGCGGGCTCACCTAGCGCAGTTTCCGCGCCTGGTCGAACTGGGCCAGGAACGCTACTGCCCTCAGTATGAATTCGGGCGGCTGTTCGATTTCGAGACGGGCTATTTCTCCGATCGGACGATCATTCGTCCGCGCGCGGAAATGGAGGTGGATCGCATCGGGTTTCCTTTGGTTGCTCCGAGCCTCAACCTGCTGCGGCGCCTAACGGGGGCCGATCATATGACAATACGCCTCAATCTGAGGGAGGAGGACGGACACTATTTGCTTGCCACGTCGATCGAAACGACAAGTGGCGCCAGGAATGGGCCGCACCTGCAGAATTTCGATATCCCTGTGCTGACGCCGTCGGCGGACAACCTGAGGCATCTGATCGAGGAGATCGTGATGCGGGTCGCCTATCCAGAACTGACGGCGCCGCTGCGCAGCGCCCGCGGACGGGCCGATCTCGAAATCGAGGGGTTCGTCGCCCGGGAATATCCTGCGCCGGAGCGCGAACTGATGCTCAAGGCCGGACTGCTGGCGGCGCTCGCCAATCGGCAGAACTACCTGACCTCGCATGACGACAACCGGCGGCAGGCGTTCCTGCTGGGGGAGATACTGGCGCTCGACGATACCGGCCGGGCGACAATAAACCGGCATGAACTCGGTGTTCTCATGACACGAATCCAGGGGCGCGTTCTAATGCCAGCGGGAAGCCCCGCCGCTCAGGCAGAATCGCTCCAAGCCGTCTTTGCGCTGGCCGAGGACAAGTGGCACGAACGGCAGGCGGCGGAAATCGGCGTCAAATTTGCCGACATCCTGGCGAATCAATCGCCGGAACGGCGCTTCGCTCCCGCCGAGCGAAGGCTCGCCGAACACAGATGGCTGAGCCGTCTCAACTACAGCACCGACTTCTCGGTCATCACCGACTACCGCCATTGGCTCGATGAAAGTCTGGCGATGGCGCGGACGATCGCCCCCGAACAGAGGAACGATGTCCGTTCCGCCCTTCACGACGCCATCGCGATCTATGCAGCCAGCCTCTACGGGAAGGTCGCCCAGACCTTCGATCCGGCGAAGGGCCTGACCGCCGACGCGCGCGACCAGCTTGAGCAACTGGTCCAATTCCACGACAGCATTCTGACCCCGGTCAACGGTGACTGGAACCTGTTCGAGAAGGACGAACTGGAGCAAATCGAGATACTCGCAGCCGGATCGCAGCTGCTTCTCGGCGAGACGGAAGACGCTTTGGCGCGTATCGATCGAATTGCGCGCACCGATTCGGCCTGCGTTGCCGCGCTCGCCGGCAGCCAGTTGTCTGATTTGGCCGCCGTCGTGGCCCCTGCGCAGCAACGCGCCGATCTGCGACGCGATCTCTTCAAGCGCTCATACGCCCTGTTGAAGCACGCAGAGAGGCGTGGCATGCGCAGTTTCCAACTCTACAACATAATGGGCTCCGCCGCCCGCCAGGCAGGCGACATCGAGGCAGCGATCGCGGCCTTCGACGCCGCGAAGATCTATGACGGCGAGGTCCCTTGGGCACTGCTCAATGCCGGGTACGCGCTGTTGGAAGGACGAGACTTCGCAGCTGCCGAGGGCAGGTTTCTCGAAAGCATCGAAGCGAGTTTCCGTCAGTGCCGGGAAGACGCGGCAACCTGGAATGACGTCGACGAGCGCTACAACGAAGCAATGGTGGCGGCCTGGGAGAAAGCGCGCGCCGAACAAGGAGGGCAGAACGATGCCGACCCTTCGGTCTATCTGATCAACCAGGCACCGACTGAGAAGGGATGCAGCGTCCGCAACGCCGTCTACGGCCTCATGGACAGCCTGAAGGAACAGGGGAAGACCGGCGAATACCTGCGCACCTACAACAAGTTTCTGAGCGAGCCGACCGACGCGGCACTCGACCCGGATGCGGTGCGCGCCGCCCTGACCAACATCCGTCGCTGGCAATGCCTGGGCAAGATGAGGGAGACGCCCGCCATCGCTGAGGAATTCTCCGGCGAATTTCCGGTCGTCAACGGGGCTTTCGTTTGCCCGTAGTGGTCGGCCCCACCACAAGGCGGCCGTAGCCGGGCCGGCCTTGCCGTGCCCGCGCCGGCCGCTATGGTGGCGTCGAGGCAGGTCAGTTGCTGCCCGCGCCGCCGAGGAGACGAAGCGCTTGCCGAGCCCCGAGAGCCTGCTCAACGCGTTCACGACGCTGCTGGTAACCATCGACCCGCCCGGGCTGGCGCCGATCTTCCTGGCGCTGACCAACGGCATGAACCGGGCCGAGCGGCTGTCGGTCGCCAGCCGCGCGACCATCATCGCCGCCGGCGTGCTGCTCGGCTTCCTGATCGCCGGCTCGGCGGTCCTCGGCGTCCTCGGCATCACGCTGCCGGCCTTCCGCGTCGCCGGCGGGCTGCTCCTGTTCTACATCGCCTTCGAGATGATCTTCGAGAAGCGCCAGGAGCGCCACGAGCGCACCTCGGAACGGGCGGTCACCCGCGACCACATCATCAACATCGCCGCCTTTCCGCTGGCCGTGCCGCTGATCGCCGGGCCGGGCGCGATCTCGGCCACCATCCTGCTGTCCGGGCAGTTCGGCCACGAGGATTGGGGCCGCCTGTGGCTCGCCGCCATCCTTGCGGTGGTGATGGCGATCACCATGGCGGCGTTCCTGGCGGCCGAACGCATCGACCGCTATCTCGGCGCCACCGGCCGCACCATTCTGAGCCGGCTGCTCGGCTTGCTGCTGGCGGCACTGTCGGTCCAGTTCGTCGCCGACGGGGCGCTCGCCCTGTTCGGCGGCTGAGGCGGCCTCGTTCAGCCGCAATCATTGTGCTTGCGCCACAGGGCCGCGTCATGGCCTTCGGGAACCACGTCGCAGGCGGCAACGCCATAGCCACGCAGGCGGTTGTAGCGCGCAATCTGCTCTTCGGTCAGGATCAGCGGCGTCTGCAGATGCGTCGAAAGATGGACGTAGCGCAGGCGGCCGCGTTCGCTCGCGATCTGGTCGAGCAGCGATTTGAGCACGGCGTCGGTGATCGTGCGCTGCCGGAAATGATCCTCAAGCTCGCCTTCCAGTTCGATGAGCCTTTCGCCGACGACGATCGCCCGGCGCCGCATGTCGTCCATCATGGCGGCGATGCGCTCGACCTGCGCCGCCGACAGCGCAATGTCGTCCTTGAGTTCAAGCAGATGCGCCGGCCCGGGCACGCCGTTGAGTTCGGCAGCCTTCGCCAGCCCCCAGCCGCCACCGCGGCGCAGCTCGTCGATGTCATCGGCCGAGAGGCTCTTGATCCGCCGGTTCTCCTCGCCGGCATATTGTGACGTGTGCGGCTGCTGGGCGGCGCCGGCATCGGCCAGGCCGGCCACCGCCAGCAATGACAGCACGATCAGCCATCCACGCATCGAACATCTCCCTGCCTGTCATACGAATGATGCTTCTTGCCACCTGGCCGCTGCCGTGAACATGATCGTGATCATGTTCGATGCCCTGTTCGACGCGCTCGGCCGCCATGCGGCGACAACCGTCTCGCTCGATGCGGGCGCGACCCTGTTCTGCCGCGGCGACCCAGTCACGTCGCTCTACCTCGTCATTGCCGGCGCCGTCGACCTCGTGCGCCATCTGGAGGACGGACGCGCCGTGGTGCTGCAGAAGGCGACGGCAAGGTCGATCCTGGCCGAGGCGTCGCTCTATTCGCGGTGCTATCACTGCGATTGCGTCGGCACGGAAGCGGCCCGCTTGCTGTCGGTCCCGGTCGGACGGGCACGCCAACTGCTGCATGACGACGAGCGGCTGGCCACGCTGTGGCCGGCCTATCTGGCCGGCGAACTGCAAGCGGCCCGCCACCGCTGCGAAATGCTGACGCGCAGGAGGGTTGGCGACCGCCTCGCCGCCTGGCTCGACTGGAACGGCAGCCTGCCGTCCAAGGGCCAATGGCATCGCCTCGCCGCCGAGCTGGGTGTCAGCCCGGAGGCGCTCTACCGCGAGATCGCCCGGCGCAAGCGGTGAGAGTCTCCCGCCGGGCCGCGGGGGCGGCCTATTCGTCCTCGAAATACTGCTTGGCGGCGTTCATGACCGAGAGTTCGGGCTGCTCCCCGCACAGCTCGGCGATGCCGTCGATCTGGTCGTTGAGGTCATCCGGATCGAAGGTCGTGCGGTCGTCCTGGCCCGACAGCCAGCCGTCGAGCCAGATCAGCAGAAATGCGCCGGCGTCGGAGTCCATCTCGGCAAAGGCGGCGCAGGTGATCGTCGACAGATCGACGCTCTCGGCCCTGGCGGGCGCGACGACGGCGGCCGCCAGCGCAGCCGCCAGCAACAGGGTCTTCATGGAATACCTCGGGCAAACGGGATTGCCGGCGGACTATGCACCCTTCGTCTGCCGCGCGCAATCGGCACCTTGATCCCGATCGGTCGACCCTGTGGCTTCATCCCGCCGAGCGGCATCGCGAGGCGGACGACAAAACCAATGGATAGAGCCGAAGCCCGATCCCGTTGTCGGATTCGGCGCTAGCGCATCGCGCAGCGCACGTTCTTGTAGGTGCAGCGGGCGAGTTCTCCCTGCAGGATGGTGAACTGGCCCTTCTTCAGCCGCCCTCCCCAGACCGTTTCGACCGCCATGCTGCACTTGCCGGCGCCGGTGCTGGAGAACCGGGCGCGCAGGTCGTAGACATAGAGACCGTTGTCGAAGAAGAAGCTCTGGTCCTTCGGCTTGAACCTGCCGCCGGCCTCGCCATGCCAGTGGAAGCTGGCGCTGGCCGGCTGGACCCGGCAGGTCACCGTGCTCTCGATGAACGGATCATCGACCGCGGCGGCGAGCATGCGGCCGAACTGGCGCACGTCGCCGCTGGTGGCAAGGCCCCGCCCCTTGATCGGCTGGCCGTTGCAGTCGAGGTTCTGGCCGTTGACGCGGGCGCGCACGCCCCTGATCGAGACGTTCCAGCGATAGGGCGTGCTCCACGTCTTCCAGCCGGCATTGGTGCCGAGCGCGGTCGGCGTGCATATCTCGGTGGCGTTGATCGCGATGCTCCTGATCTCGGCGCTGGCGGCCGAAACCGCGGCCAGGCACAACGCCACGGCCGCAAGGGCCGGTGTGATGTTGGCCATGAACAACCCCCTCTCGCCAATGGGTGTCAGCACCCGGTGAGCCGCCCCGGCAACAGCTTAGCCGCCGGGCAGGGTTTTGTTAACCATCGGATGCGGCCGGAGCCGGCTGGCGGGGCCGGCGCACGGCAGTCGCCAAGGGTGGCCAAGGCACCCGACAGGCCGGCCGCCGGCCGGACGCTCACGACCGGTGCGTCGCAGATGGCGCCCGGCGACGCCGGCTCAGAACGGGATCTCGTCGTCGAGATCGGCGCCGTAATTGGCGGCGGCGCCGGCCGCAGCGGGTTCGCGCCGGCCCTGGCCGGCCTGCGGACCCGACTGGCCGAAATCGGAACCGCCCGAGCCATAGTCGCCGCCGCTCTCGCCGCGCCCGTCGAGCATGGTCAGCGCCGAGTTGAAACCCTGCAGCACAACCTCGGTGGTGTAGCGCTCCTGGCCGGACTGGTCTTCCCATTTGCGCGTCTGCAGCTGGCCCTCGAGATAGACCTTGGAGCCCTTCTTCAGATATTGCTCGGCGATGCGGCATAGGCCCTCGTTGAAGATGACGACGCGGTGCCACTCGGTCTTTTCGCGCCGCTCGCCGGTGTTGCGGTCGCGCCAAGTCTCGGACGTGGCGACGCGCAGATTGGCGACCGGCCGGCCGTCCTGAGTGCGGCGTATCTCCGGGTCGGCGCCGAGATTGCCGATCAAGATCACCTTGTTGACGCTGCCTGCCATTGCTTCGACTCCGTTCGACCGGCGCGGCCGCCGGTTGACGCCCACTTTCGGCCGCCACCATAGCGGAGCCGGCGCGGGCGTGCGCGCCTCATTCCTGCTTTCCACAGGAGGATTTCCATTTGATTATGATGTTCCCATTTTGTTCCAAATGTCAAACCCAAATTTGTCTATCAATCGCAATCTCTCTGGTCGTAGTCACGGTCCCAATGCGGGAGCGCGACCGGCAACCGCGCGTGAACCCGGCTTCGAGCTGCGCTTGCAAGAAAATGCCCCGCCGCCTCTGGTTTCCTGGCACGCGGGGCTTTTTGGGCTTCAACCCTGATATCCGGACTTCCGCCGGATGTTCCTCCGGGCCACCATTGCGGCGACCCGTCACGATTTCATGTTGTCGGCGACCGGCTGGTTGCGCCTGGCATGGGATGGCTGGCGCCGTCCGACGCCCTTCACCGGCCGTGGCCCGCACGGCTTGCGGGCCGCTTCGGACTGTCCGGTGGATTCATGCTCCTCTCCCACGGTTCGAGGTGCGGTGCCAACCCGGCAGGTGAGCAGGAGCGGGCCTTCTTGCCGGCGGGAGCGCGCCTGCGCGCTTCATACCGCCGCCCGCTGCCCGGGCCGCACGCGCCGCCCGAGGGCGGCCAGACGTTCGGCCGTTGGCGCCACGCGCCGGGTCGAATTTAAGTTTGCGCGCGAGGGAAAATTCCGTCAAGCATGTTGCGATCACATTTGCATTGGTTTATCCACTGTTCCTCGTTTGTTCCAGCGAAGCGGCGCGGCCGCCGCACGCGGGACGAAAGGCGTCGCGCCGCCTCGAATTCGCCGCGGGCCCATCCTAGCTGGGCCAAGGGCGGCCGGGCGACGGCGGCGGGGCGGGCAACGGGCCGCAACAGGCATGCCGGCGCGCCGGGCGGCCAAGGGCGAAGCATGAGCGAACACAAATTCATCTCGATCCGCGGCGCGCGCGAGCACAACCTCAAGAATGTCGACCTCGACCTGCCGCGCGAGAAGCTGATCGTCATCACCGGCCTGTCCGGCTCGGGCAAGTCCTCGCTCGCCTTCGACACCATCTATGCCGAGGGCCAGCGGCGCTATGTCGAGAGCCTGTCGGCCTATGCCCGCCAGTTCCTGGAGATGATGCAGAAGCCGGATGTCGACCAGATCGACGGGCTGTCGCCGGCCATCTCGATCGAGCAGAAGACGACCAGCCGCAACCCGCGCTCGACCGTCGGCACGGTGACCGAGATCTACGACTATCTGCGCCTGCTGTTCGCCCGCGTCGGCGTGCCCTATTCGCCCGCGACCGGCCTGCCGATCGAGAGCCAGACGGTCAGCCAGATGGTCGACCGCATCCTGGCGCTGCCGGAGGGCACCCGGCTCTATCTGCTGGCGCCGATCGTGCGCGGGCGCAAGGGCGAGTACCGCAAGGAGCTCGCCGATCTGATGAAGCGCGGCTTCCAGCGCGTCAAGATCGACGGCCAGTTCCACGACATCGCCGAGGCGCCCGAACTCGACAAGAAGTACAAGCACGACATCGATGTCGTGGTCGACCGCCTGGTGGTGCGGCCCGACATCGCCGCGCGCTTGGCCGACAGCCTGGAGACCTGCCTGAAGCTGGCCGACGGCCTTGCCGTCGCCGAGTTCGCCGACCGGCCGCTGCCGGCCGCGGCAACCGCCGAGGAAGGCGCCAACAAGTCCAAGAACGAGACGCATGAGCGCCTGGTCTTCTCCGAGAAGTTCGCCTGCCCGGTCTCGGGCTTCACCATCCCCGAGATCGAGCCGCGGCTGTTCTCGTTCAACGCGCCCGCCGGCGCCTGCCCGGCCTGCGACGGGCTCGGCACCAAGAAGGCGATCGACCCGGACATGGTGGTGCCCGACCATTCGCTGACGCTGCGCGGCGGCGCCATCGCGCCGTGGTCGAAATCGACCAATCCGTCGCCCTACTATGCCCAGACGCTCGACGCGCTGGGCAAGGTCCACGGCTTCAAGGCGACCGATCGCTGGGCCGACCTGTCGCAGGCGGCGCGCGCCGCCATCCTCTACGGCACCGGCGAGAAGGCGATCGACTTCGTCTATGACGACGGCCTGCGCACCTACCGCACCACCAAGAGCTTCGAGGGGGTGATCGGCAATCTGGAGCGGCGCTGGCGCGAGACCGACTCGGCCTGGATGCGCGAGGAGATCGAGAAGTTCATGTCGGCCAGCCCCTGCGAGGCCTGCCACGGCTACCGCCTGAAGCCCGAGGCGCTGGCGGTGAAAATCGCCGGCCGCCACATCGGCGAGGTGACCGAACTGTCGATCCGGTCGGCGCGCGACTGGTTCGAGGCCCTGCCCGGCCGCCTGAACGACAAGCACAACGAGATCGCGGCGCGCATCCTGAAGGAAATCCGCGAGCGGCTGCGCTTCCTCGTCGATGTCGGCCTCGACTACCTGACGCTCGCCAGGAACTCGGGCACGCTGTCGGGCGGCGAATCGCAGCGCATCCGGCTCGCCAGCCAGATCGGCTCCGGCCTCACCGGCGTGCTCTACGTGCTCGACGAGCCGTCGATCGGCCTGCACCAGCGCGACAATGCCCGCCTGCTCGACACGCTCAGGCACCTGCGCGACCTCGGCAACACGGTGATCGTGGTCGAGCATGACGAGGACGCCATCCGCGCCGCCGACCACCTGGTCGACATCGGCCCGGCCGCCGGCATCCATGGCGGGCGCATCGTCGCCGAGGGCAGCCCGGCCGAGGTGATGGCCAATCCCCAATCACTGACCGGGCAGTACCTTACCGGCCGGCTCGAAATCCCGATGCCACGCTTCCGCCGCCAGGCTGAAAAGAGCCGGCGCATCCGCGTCGTCGGCGCCAGCGCCAACAACCTGAAGAACGTCACCGCCGATATCCCGCTCGGCCTTTTCACCTGTGTCACCGGTGTTTCCGGCGGGGGAAAATCGACCTTCCTGATCGAGACGCTCTACAAGGCCGCCGCCCGGCGCATCAACGGCGCGCGCGAGGTGCCCGCCGCCCATGAGCGCATCGAGGGGCTGGAACAACTCGACAAGGTGATCGACATCGACCAGTCGCCGATCGGGCGCACGCCGCGCTCGAACCCGGCCACCTATACCGGCGCCTTCACGCCGATCCGCGAATGGTTCGCCGGCCTGCCCGAGGCCAAGGCGCGCGGCTACCAGCCCGGCCGGTTCTCGTTCAACGTCAAGGGCGGGCGCTGCGAGGCCTGCCAGGGCGACGGCGTCATCAAGATCGAGATGCACTTCCTGCCCGACGTCTACGTCACCTGCGACGTCTGCCACGGCAAGCGCTACAACCGCGAGACGCTGGAGGTGCTGTTCAAGGGCAAGTCGATCGCCGACGTGCTCGACATGACGGTCGAGGAGGCCGCCGAGTTCTTTGCCGCCGTGCCGGCGGTGCGCGAGAAGATGGAGACGCTCGAACGTGTCGGCCTCGGCTACATCCATGTCGGCCAGCAGGCGACCACGCTGTCGGGCGGCGAGGCGCAGCGCATCAAGCTGTCGAAGGAGCTGTCGCGGCGCGCCACCGGGCGCACGCTCTACATCCTCGACGAGCCGACCACCGGCCTGCACTTCCACGACGTGCGCAAGCTGTTGGAAGTGCTGCACGAGCTGGTCGACCAGGGCAACACGGTGGTCGTCATCGAGCACAATCTGGAGGTGATCAAGACAGCCGACTGGATCGTCGATCTCGGCCCGGAGGGCGGCGACGGCGGCGGCGAGGTGGTGGCGGCCGGGACGCCCGAAGACATCTGCCGCGTGAAGCGCAGCCATACCGGGCAGTTTCTCAAGGAGCTGTTGGCACGCCGCGGCCGGACCGAGGCGGCGGAGTGAGGGCCGACGTCATCGAAGAGATACGCAGACGTGTTGAAAGCGGCGCTTTCCGCGTATCAGATCACGCGCAGGGGCGACTGGACGAACGAGGCCTGTCGATCACCGAAATTTTGGCAAGCGTGGACTCCTGGTCAATTATCGAAACCTATTCTGACGAACGCATGGGTCCATCGTTGCTGGCAAAGCACGATCTGCCGGCTGGCCCAATTCACGCCGTCTGGGGTATGATAACCAGGAATGCGGAACACGCCGTACTTGTGACGGTCTATGTTCCCGACAAGGAAAAGTGGAATGAGCAATTCACAATCCGACGCAAGGCGTGAGCAGGTGATCAAGCTGGTCGAGGAAGGCGGCTATGTCGCCAAGGTCCCCGTGACGCTGATCTACGAATCGAACGACCCGACCAATTGGGGACCTTATCTTTCCGCCGACGATGCCCTCAAACTCGACGAGGTGCGCCAGGCGCTGAAGCGTGGCGATATCGCTGCCGCCGCACGCCATGGCGAGGTCTTTGAATTAACCAAGGTCGCTTGAGGCGGCGGCGAGATCGTCGCCCAAGGCAGGCCCGAGGACATCTGCCGCGTAACCCGCAGCCATACGGGGCGGTTCCTGAAGGAGATGCTGGGGAGGAAAGGGAAAAGGAAGAAAGAGGCCGCGGAGTGAGCCGATGCATGAGCCATATGTCAAACAGATCGAGATCAAAAAGCCAGCCGACTTGGGGCCGGGCCGTTGGAATTTGACGGGGCTCACTGCAATTACGACGCTCTTCGGAAAAAATGGTTCCGGCAAGAGCCGGTTGCTAAGAGCGTGGAGAGATAGTGACACGAGATATTGTCACTACGTTGTCCCGGAGCGGACAGGAAACATTTCGTATGAGCCAGGTTATTTGAAGCAGCAATCCGATGCGGATCAGCGCAAAGGGTTGAGCGAGCATAACTTTTCGGATGCCTATCGAAGTCATGTCGTGACAAGGATACAGGCATATTTTCTAACGCGCGGCTCTGTGCGCGGGGCTAGACTACCAGGAAATCCGGAAGACCTAGAGCAGCTTCTGACGGTATTGTTGCCAGATTTCACTACTCATTTGTCGGGATCGGCTGACCCTCCTTATACGTTGCTGCGTTCTGCAACCCAAGAAAAGATTGGAAGCATACACCAACTGAGTAGCGGTGAGGCTCAGTTGCTGACGGTGGCGCTTGATATTCTGACCATCGCAGCGATGTGGGATATTGAACAGAATGAACGCCGGATCGTTCTTGTCGATGAGCCGGATGCCCACATCCACCCCGATCTCCAAGTGCGTTTTGCGGATTTTCTTATCCGGGTAGCAACAAAGTTCAAGCTGCAAGTGGCGCTTGCCACACACAGCACCACGCTTCTCGCAGCGCTGGGCCAATTTGCAGCCGAAGAGGCAAGCGTCATCTATATGGATAGAATCCAATCCACCTTTGCGGCAAAACCGTTTTCAAAGGAAGCTAAAGAGATAGCGGCGTGTCTCGGAGGTCATGCACTAATGGGGCCATTGTTCGGCGTCCCGCTGTTGCTTGTCGAAGGCGACGATGATTATCGAATTTGGAGTCAGGTACCCCGCTACCATTGCACCAGCTTTTCTGTAATCCCCGCCAACGGCGATGAGATCAAACAGTATCAAAAATCACTTGAAACGATTCTCGCAGCACTGCGTGAACCAAAAGTTCCGGCAGGATTTGCGTTGTTAGATGGAGACAAGCAGCTTCCTCAAGCGAATCCGGATTGTCCGCAAAATCACATCAGATATCTACAGCTTGAGTGCCATGAGTCTGAAAACCTATATTTGACCGATGAAACCCTTTCCTTAATGGGACTCGATTGGGCACACGCGTCAGCCAAGATCGTCGAAAAGGCTGGCGACTTTGGGCAAAAAAGCGCACTTCTAACCGGTGCCATGGCTTGGGACCGAAAAGCAGTCGACATAAAATCGCTCATCAATGAGCTAACGTCCATTTTGGACGAAAAGAATGTTCACTGGACGATTCGCGTCGCTCGGGCAGTCGGAGAAAAACGGCCGACAGGTCAATTGCTAGAATTTCTTGGCAAAAATGTAGTCGAAGCGCTGTGGGGACCTACCGCAGAACCGGCGGAAATCGCGGCCGAATAATGATAATGATCACCTCGGGCACGATCCGCGCCGGCATGGGCGGCTGGACCTATGAGCCGTGGGAGACGACGTTCTACCCGCCCGGCCTCGCCAAGGCGCGCCAGCTCGAATATGCCAGCCGCCAGGTGCCGACCATCGAGGTCAACGGCACCTATTATTCCGGCTTCAAGCCGGCCACCTTCGCCAAATGGGCGGCCGAGACGCCGGACGGCTTCGTCTTCACGCTGAAGGGCAACCGCTTCGTCACCAATCGCCGCGTGCTGGCCGAGGCAGCGGAATCGGTCCGCCGCTTCGTCACCCAGGGCATCGTCGAACTGGGCGACAAGCTCGGGCCGATCCTGTGGCAACTGGCGCCGACCAAGCGCTTCGATGCCGACGACATCGAAGCCTTCCTGGCGCTGCTGCCGGGTGAACAGGACGGCGTGCGCCTGCGCCACGCGCTGGAGGTGCGCCACCCATCCTTCGCCGTGCCGGAGTTCGTGGCGCTGGCGCGCCGCCACGGCGTCGCCATCGTCCACGCCGTCCACGACAAATATCCCGAAATCGCCGATCTCAGCGCCGATTTCGTCTATTGCCGGCTGCAGACCGGCAGCGACGACAACGAGACCTGCTACGCGGCGGCCGCGCTCGACCGCTGGGCGGAGCGGACCAAGAGCTGGGCGGCGGGCGGCGACCCGGCGGAACTGGCGCATGCCGACGCCGCCGGCACGGCCGAGGCCCGGCCGCGCGATGTGTTCGTCTATTTCATCAGCTCCGGCAAGAGCCGGGCGCCGCACGGGGCGCGGGCGCTCATGGAGCGCCTCGGCTAGGCCGCGCCGGTCGCCGCTGCCTACATCCGGCCGCGTTCCGGTCCGTTTTCGGCCCTCTGGTGACTTCTTCGCCTATGATAAATCACGGTCCGTGATTTATTTATCACATTGATTCGTCGTACGTTTCCGTCCGAACTTCACCGTTTTGTGCATTGCACAATATGCATTGGTGCCATGCACAATCAGCATTTTCGCCGGCGGCCGAAGCACCTATATTCGCCCCGTAGCGAAACGAACGCCACAGCCACGAGGACTACGAACATGGACATCATCGGCAAGTACAGGGAGTGGCGCGCCTATCGCCGGACCGTCAACGAGCTGAACGCGCTGTCGAACCGCGAGCTCAACGATCTCGGCATCAATCGCGCCGACATCCCCTTCATCGCGCGCCGCGCCCGCTGAGGCCGGCGCCGACGAGCCGCCCGGCAGGGCGGCAGGATCAGCCTTCCGGGTCCTCCTCCTCCCAGCCCGGAAGGCAAGGGACCGGCCCCTCCCTCCTCCCATAGGCCGGTTCCGCTCAAAGCACCCGCCGTCTTCACCGACGGCGGGTGTTTTGTTTGCGGCGCGCGAGCCTAACGCTTCATCCCGCCGAGCGGCATCGCGAGGCGGACAGGATGACGCGACAAAACAAATAGATAGAGCGAAATCCCGATTCATCTGGATCGGGTCTTGCTCTAACGGTTGCCGGGCGCCCACCGGAACGCTATCTCCACGCCATGGCTGAAGTCCTTCACATCGTCGGCGGCGGCCTCGCCGGCTCCGAGGCTGCCTGGGCGGCGGCCAATCTGGGCGTGCGCGTCGTCCTGCACGAGATGCGCCCGGTCCGCGCCACGCCGGCCCACAAGACGGCGGGTCTGGCCGAACTGGTCTGCTCCAACTCGTTCCGCTCCGACGACGCCGAGACCAACGCGGTCGGGCTGCTGCACGCCGAAATGCGGCTCGCCGGCTCGCTGGTCATGGCCAAGGGCGACGCCAACCAGGTGCCGGCCGGCGGCGCGCTGGCGGTCGACCGCGAGGGCTTCTCGGCCGACGTCACCGCCGCGCTCAAAGCCCACCCGCTGATCGAGATCGTGCGCGAGGAGGTGACCGGCCTGCCGCCGGCCGACTGGGCCAGCACGATCATCGCCACCGGGCCGCTCACCGCGCCGGCGCTGGCCGCGGCAATCGCCGCCGAAAACGGCGAGGAGGCGCTCGCGTTCTTCGACGCCATCGCGCCGATCGTCCATTACGACAGCATCGACCTCGGCGTCGCCTGGTTCCAGAGCCGCTACGACAAGGCCGGCCACCAGCGTGGCGGCAGCGCCGGCACCGGCAAGGACTATCTCAACTGCCCGATGAACCGGGAACAGTACGAGGCCTTTGTCGACGCGCTGCTCGCCGGCGATAAGACCGAATTCCGCGAGTGGGAGAACGTACCATATTTCGACGGCTGCCTGCCGATCGAGGTGATGGCCGAGCGCGGCCGCGAGACGCTGCGCCACGGGCCGATGAAGCCGATGGGCCTGACCAACGCGCACCGCCCGCACGAGAAGCCGTACGCCGTGGTGCAGCTGCGCCAGGACAACGCGCTCGGCACGCTCTACAACATGGTCGGCTTCCAGACCAAGCTGAAGCATGGCGAGCAGGTGCGCATCTTCCGTTCCATCCCGGGCCTGGAAAACGCCGAGTTCGCCCGTCTCGGCGGGCTGCACCGCAACACCTATCTCAATTCGCCGAAGCTGCTTGATGCCACCCTGCGGCTCAAGGGCCGGCCCGGCATACGCTTCGCCGGCCAGATCACCGGCTGCGAGGGCTATGTCGAATCGGCGGCGATCGGCCTGCTCGCCGGACGCTTCGCCGCCGCCGAACTGCTCGGCCTGGCGCAGCCGCAGCCGCCGCCGACCACCGCCTTCGGTGCCCTGCTCGCCCACATCACCGGTGGCCACCTCTCGCGCGGCGAGGAGCACGGCAGCAATGCCGGCCGCTCGTTCCAGCCGATGAACATCAATTTCGGCCTGTTCCCGCCGATTGAAGTCGACCGGACCGCCGAGGCCGGACGGCTCAGGGGCAAGGAAAAGGGCCTGGCCCGCAAGCGCGCCCTGTCGGCGCGGGCATTGGCTGACTGCCGCGCCTGGCTGGCGCAGGGCGGCCAACGCGTGGCGGCAGAATAGTCCCTTCACCCGCGCGGCGGGGCAAGCCGACGCAGCACCGAAAGCGCCAGCCGGCGCAGCGCCGGCCGGGCGCGCACCAGGTCACGCGCCCAGGCCACGGCACCCGCCGCGAGGACGGCAACGTGGCCGCGCAGGGTGATCGGCAGGCTGACCCGGTAGAGGACGACCTGGCGGTCGCAGAAACGCTGCTTGTAGCCTTCATTGCCGAGGCCGAAATCGAAAGCGTCGACGCCGGCCTCGTGCGCCTGGCGCAGGATGTGGCGCAGCAGCAGCAGGCCGGGCGAAAAGCGGCCGGCCTCGCCGTCATGATAGGCGGTCTGGTAGAGAAACCAGCGCCGGGCGCCGCAGATCATCAGGGTAACCGCCAGCAGCTCCTTACCGGCGGTCAGCGCATAGAGGCGATAGCGCTCCGGATCGCCATCGCGCGCGAGCCTGTCGAGGAAGCCGGTGAATGCCGGGTCGCGAAAGCGGTTGGCCGCGCCGAGATGAGCAAGCTGGACCGCCTTCCATTCGACCAGACGGGCCGTGGCGGCCGCCCGCGCGTCGGCGGCATCGAGCGGGCGAAAGGCGAGCCGACCGAACTTGGCGAGCTTCTTTTCCTTGCGCTGCAGACTGTTGCGCGAACTGGCGCCGAAGAACCGGTCCTCGCTGAGCTGCCAGGGGCCATCCACCGCCAGCCAGTGCGAACGTTCGAACTCCTCGACGCAATGGCGCAGGCGCCGGCCCGTCGACGGTTCGACCGCGTCGAGCGGAACCTTGCCGAGGGTCAGGAAGTCGGCGGCAACGAGCGTCGCCGCCTTCTGCCAGAGTGCGCCCATCAGCGCGGCGGTGACATGCGGGCGCAGTTCGCGATGAAACAGCGGCTCGTTGTAGTCGCTCACATCCTGGGCGAGGAAGCGGGCCCGGGCGAACGGCCCCCTGCCCTCGATGGCGAGCGGCACGACAAGCAGCGCGACGCCGCCGAACCGTCCGCAGACGACGGCCGGCCGGACCTTGCGGGCGGCGCCGATCGTCGCCAGCCAGGCGCGCAGCCAACCCGAGGACTGGAAGGGATCGGCAATGCCGTCGCCGGCGTCGATGGCGTCGATCAGCGTCAGGTCCGATGAGACCTCCCAGTCGAGATTGTCAATGAAGGAGCGCGGTTCGGCGCCGGCCAGCGCGCACAGCGCGCCGATGCCGCCATCGCCCGGCCGGCCGGCCGCCGGCTGCCTCTGTCCCGCCAGGATGGTTGGGATGGCCACGCTGCCCTGTCCTGTCTGGACGGTTGAGCCGTCCGTTCATTGTCGACCCGACACACGCGGGTTCGCACGACTAGCACAGGGCCTGTAAACCGTCAGTTAAGGCGGCGGCGCCACGGCAGGCGAAGGTCGCGACCGGCTCAGTTGAGATAGTATTCCCTGCCGACGGCGCGGATCTCGGCAGGCCGGATCAGGCGCTGGTGCGCCACGGTGACCGAGTGCAGCGGCCCCTCGATGCTTTCCTCCCAGAAGGCCAGGAACTTTTTGAGTTCGGGGAACCTCGGAAAGAGGTCGTATTCCTGCCAGACATATTCCTGGATCAGGGACCGGGAGTCGGGCAGACGATAGAGGATGCGGGCCGTGGTGAGACCGTAGCCCTCGAGCTGCTTGCGGAACGCTTCGCTTGCTGTCATCGGCGATCTCCGTCGCTGTCAATCCTGTTGCATTGCACCATGGATTGGCTTATCTGGCAAGCCTACGCCTCAATATTCAATCAATGATTACAATCACTTGTCAGCCGATATCGGAGAGTGCTGCCAGGTCGCAATACCCGCCCGACACTCAACCGGCTACGAACACGGCCGGGGCCGGCCCGGCGCGGCCCACCGTCCACGGCGGTACGCGCGACCATCGGCGGCCATGCTGGCGTCACAATCGCTCGCCCATAAACCGATTGGTAACCACGTGCCCCTAGCCTTGCTCCTCAGGCGCCGCACGGGCGAAACGGCGCCAAAGACCAACACGGGCCGGAGACGGGCCGGCCAGCGTTCTGGGGACATGTCGTGCGAAGTGTTGTCGGTTCCTTGCCTCGTCGCATCCTGCTGCTGCTGTTTCTCTATGCAATCTCGCTCGGCGTGATGCTGATGTCGGCGTTGAGCGCCGGGGCGGCCACCTATGCCGGCATCGTCGTCGACGCCAAGTCGGGCAAGGTGCTCTACGCGCACCGGGCCGACGCCCGGGCCTATCCCGCCTCGCTCACCAAGATGATGACGCTCTACCTGCTGTTCGAGGCGATGGAGGCGGGCAAGGTGTCGAAATCGACCAAGATCGCGATGTCGGCCTACGCCGCGTCGAAGCCGCCGACCAAGCTCGGCGTCAAGCCGGGCGGCACCTTCACCGTCGAGCAGGCGATCCTCGCGCTGGTTACCAAATCGGCCAACGACGTCGCCGCCGCCGTCGCCGAGAAGCTCGGCGGCAGCGAAGCGGAATTCGCGCGAATGATGACGCGCAAGGCGCGCCAGCTCGGCATGAAGGACACCACCTTCCGCAACGCCTCCGGCCTGCCCGATGGCGCCCAGGTGAGCACCGCCCGCGACATGGCCACGCTCGGCATCGCGCTGCGCGAGCACTTCCCGCAATATTATGACTATTTCGCCGCGCGCAGCTTCAGCTATGGCGGCAACAGGCTGGCCAACCACAACCGCCTGCTCGGCAGGGTCAATGGCGTTGACGGCATCAAGACCGGCTATACGCGTGCCTCGGGCTTCAACCTGGTCTCCTCGGTCAAGGCCAACGGCCGCTCGATCGTCGCGGTCGTCCTGGGCGGCAAGAGCGGCGCCTCGCGCAACGCGCAGATGGAAAAGCTGATCGCGACCTATCTGCCCAAGGCCACGCAGGGTCCCGACCGCGCGCTGGTGGCGCGCTCCGGCGCCACGCCATTCACCGTCGCCGCGGCGCCGGAACTGCCCAGCCGCGGCCCCACCCCCAGCTATCGCGAACCGGCACTCGATCCGTCGACGCGGCGCATCGTGGCCGCCCACAACGTGCCGCAGGCCGTCCCATCGCCGCGCGCGGCCGACGCTGGCGCCTTCGACGTGGCCGCCGTCCAGCGCAAGCTCCTGCAGACCAGCGGGCGCCGGCTGCCGCTGCCCGAACCCTCGCCGGCGGCGACCGACGGCGTGCGCACCGGCGCCGTGCCGCATGTCGATACGATGGCCTTTGCAATCGAGGAAGGCGACCGGTCGCCCGCCGCCGAGGCGGTCGACATCCAGGCACCGGTGCGCGATGGCTGGCAAATCCAGATTGGCGCCACGCCGTCACGCGATTCGGCGCTGCGTCTGCTGCGTGAGGCAAGAGCCAAGGCGCCCGACCTGCTCGCCGCGGTCGCCGACCACACCGAGACCGTGGCGAAGGGCAGCGAAACGCTCTACCGGGCGCGCTTTGCCGGTTTCTCCTCCAAGTCGGAGGCCTGGGGCGCCTGTGGCGTCCTCAAGAAGAAGAAGTTCGCCTGTCTGGCGCTCGCCAATTGAGGTTGTTGCCGCTTCGTACCGCGTGAGGCACCCATGTCAGTCGAGAAGGACATCCTTGGCTTCGTTGATCTTGGCGGCGAGAAAAGTCGAGCCGCCACTGTCCGGGTGGAGGCGCTTCATAAGCCGCCGGTGAGCCTCGCGGACCTCCTGCGCCCCCGCTCCGGGAGCAAGACCAAGAATCTGATAGGCCTCCTCCTTGGTCATGGGGCCCGCGCCAGGCGTGCCGCCCTGCCGCGTGCCGTGGTGCGTCTGCGTGCGCTCACGCCAGCCGGGTATCCGGCGGTCAAGATACGCTGCGAGTAGCTGCGCGCTGTCGGGGTCGTCCAAGGTGTCGTCATAGAGCGCCAGCAGTTGCTCCGGCGACAGTGACGACAGCCGGCGGCCCTCATGCCTGCCGGTCAGCACGACGCCGTCGAGGTCGCCGCTCTCGTGATCGAGTTCCATCTCGAACAGCGCCGAGCGCACCGTCGAGCGGGCGCCGGACGCGCGACCGCCCGAGCGTGACACGCCACGGCTGCGGGCGAACCAAGTCAGCCCGACGGCGGCCAGCGGCAGGCCGATGGAACCGCGTCCGATGATGGTAAGGACCACGCCGATCACGATCAGCGCCGCAGGTGCGGCCAGCCGCAGTCCCCTGGCGAGCCTTTCGGCCGGCACCGTCAGCATCACCGCAATGGCGCTGGTGACGATGGCGACAACGAGGAAGAAGCCGAACATATAGGGCATGGCCGGCCTTCTCAGCTCCCCCTGCCGCTCATGCGCTCAAGCAGCAGCGTCGCGCCGCGGCCGCCACGCGATTCGAGCGCCGGACGGCCACCGCTCGCATATACGGCGATGGCACCTAGCAGTTCGGCCAGTTCGGCGGCCGAACCAGGACCGAGGCGGAACCAGGCGCCGCCGCTCAGCCGCGCCATCTCGCGGAAGGCGCGCTCGGCCACGGGATCGTCACCCTCCTGAAAGACGAAGGCGCGCGTCCCCTTCAGCGCGAGTTCGCCGGCCAGATGGCAGAGCCGGTCGGGATTCTCCTCCATGGCGTCGCCGATATAGACCAGCGCGTCGACCTTGTGACCCGAGGTCTCGCGAACCGCGTGCGAGAGCACCTTGGCGATTTGGGTGCGCCCTCCCCGGCAGTCGATGCCGACCATCAGGTCGCGCAGCGCGGCGGCGTTCATCACCCATCGGGAGGCGCGGCACTCGCCGAAGCCGCGGAAATAGACGAGCTGGACGGCCAGACCGCCGACCTTGGCGACGGCGTCGAACATCGAGGCCTGGATTTCGCAGGCCCGGTCCCATGTCGGCTGCCGGCTCATGGTCGCGTCGAGCGAGAAGATCAGCCGGCCCGACGAGGCCGGGTCGAGCCGGCGCGCCTGCTTCAGGAACGAGGCGATCTGACCGGCCGAGGAGCGCGACGGCGCGACGGCTTCACCGGTGGTCGGCGCGGGGGTCTTGTCGCTTGACATATCCAGATATTTGGCGAGCGAAGCGCGCCTTGCAAGGGCACAACGGACCGGCGCACCGGCAACGCGGATCGAGGTCCTTCAGTCGGCGAGCAGATCCAGCCCATCGATCGGGCGCGAAGCGTTGTCGAGCCAGACGCGGCGAGCCTGGGCGCGGCGGCGCCCGGCCTCGTCGATGGGCAGCCGCAGCGCGGTCACCAGTGTGCGGATTTCGCGCCGGGCGGCCAGATGCGAAACGGTCGGGCCCATGCCCATGCCGTCGGCGTTGAGGTCGTCGAGCACGCTCATGCCGGTCGGGAACAGTTCGCGGAAGATGACCCGCTCGGAGATGCCCTCCGCCAGGCGGCAGCCCAGTCGCATGCACAATTCCTGCAGGCTGTCGGCGACATTGCGGTTGTTGCGCGAGGTCAGGCTGGACAGGCGGTTGCGCACGACGACCCAGTCGAGCAGCCCGTCGTCGACCATGCGGCGGTGGCGGCGGGCCTCGCGCACCATGGCCGCATAGTGCGAGATGGCGGTCACCTCGCCGGTCTCCGGGTCGATATGGCCGAGAACGTCGAAATCGACGAAGGAATCGTTGATCGGCGTCACCAGCGTGTCGGCCATCGAATGGGCGAGCCGCATTGCGTAGCTGTCATGGCCGGGCGTATCGACGACGATGAAATCGTGCGTGTTCTCAACGCGCTGCAGGATTTCCTGGAAGCTGGCCAGCTCGGCGTTCTCGTTGGCCGCGACACTGTCGCCGACCGCCCGCTCGACGTGGGCATGGCTCGGCATGTCGATGCGCATGCTGCGCTTCCGGCTCCAGGCGAGGCGGTTCTCGACATAGCGCGTGAGACTCCTCTGGCGGCTGTCGAGATCGATGCTGGCAACCCGGTAGCCCGCCTTGAGCAGGGCGATGATGAGGTGCATCGCCGTCGTCGTCTTGCCGGAGCCGCCCTTCTCGTTGCCGCAGACGATGACATATGCCTGCCTCGGGGACATTCCGGACGGATCGAGAATGTTCATTGGCGTGTGGCCCAATACACGTGACGCGAACCCCTGAACCAGTGTCGTCCAAATCCGGGACAACTTCAACCGACGACGACCCGACCGGCGCCAAATGTTTGGAATTGGTTAACCATAACAATGACGGTGGCAGCACCACCGGCCGGCGCCAAACCGGATCAGAGCAGGCCCAGATCGGCCAGTTCCAGGCGAAGATGGACCGGCAGGGCATGGGCGCCCTGCCCTGGCGCCAGATCGGCGGGGGCATCGCCCGCATCGAGGTAGCGCCAGCCCTGGAAGGCGCGGCGCGGCTGCCACACGGTCGCCACAAGTTCGGGCGCAAGCACCAGGTCGCAGCGCTGGATGCCGTCGCGGTCGACGAACGGGCGAATGGCGGTCAGGCGCTGGCGGGCCTGGATGTTGCCCTTGATGACCCAGTAGAGCGAGCCGCCGTCGAGCAGTTCGGCCACGCGCCGCGGGACCATGCGGGTGGTGTGCTTGTGCTCGGCCGGCGCGCCACGTGCGGCCTGGCCGGCGAGCCGTTCGGCGATCCAGGCATCGAGCTCCTCGATGGCTGAAACGCCGACGCACAATTTGACGAGATGAAGCGGCATCGGTTCGAGCCTAGGGCCGCCGCCGGCGCGCATCAAACCGGCGCCAGCCGTTTTCCACAGTGACGGCGCTGCATGGCGTCATTGCCGCTCTGGCCCGCCGACGACCGGCGCCCCGGCCTGCCGGAGCGCGGCGAAGCCGCCGTCGACATGGGCGACATTGGCAAAGCCCATGTCCTGCAGCGTCTTGGTCGCCAGGGCCGAGCGCCAGCCGGCGGCGCAGAACAGGACATAGGTGCGCGCCGAATCGGCGAACACCTCGCGGTGGTACTTGCAGGCCGGGTCGAACCAGAACTCCAGCATGCCGCGCGGAGCGTGGACGGCGCCGTCGATGCGGCCGTCGCGGTCGAGTTCGCGGATGTCGCGGATATCGACGAGGATGGCCGCGCCGGCACCCTGGCGGGCGATCGCCTCGGCCGCGTCGAGCACGACAATCTCGCGGCATGCCGCCTCGACCAGTTCGCTCACCGGCTTGATCTTCATGCGCGCCTCCCTGGCCGCGAAATAGAAGCGGCGCCGGCGGCGCCCGTCAATCCCGCCGGCGGCGGAAACGCGCCAGGCGGAACCGGCCGCAAAAGCGAGGGCCGGCATCGCTGCCGGCCCATCATTCGCGCAAAATGTGGCTGATCCTCAGTTGGCCGCCGCCACCGTGGCCACCTCGGCCGGGCCGAACATGCCGGCAACAAGGGCGACGACAACGAACAACGCAATCGCCGCCAGCGCAACGCCCCAGACGGGGGCCTTGGCCCTGCTTTCGATCATGATGAAGTCCATGAAGACTTGAAAACCCTGTTGAACCCGCCGCGTGCCGTCGCGGTCTGTTTATGCCGGCGATCATATAGAGAATGCGCGCGCCGCTCGCAAGCGCAAAAGCGACGAAACGGTGTCACCGTTGTGGCGCGGTGGTGGCCGCCTTCAATATTCATGAATATTTTCATTGTGTTATCGTTGTCCACCGTTATCAACAACCCGGTCTTGCGTGGCGTGCAAGGCGGCGTGATTGCTGCGCCGCAGCAAATGTCTACCGGCACCGAAACTCGGCATCTCGATTCGAGACCGGACGCCGGTCTCGCGGCGCGGGGAACGGCGCAGACAAACTCACGCCGGGTCCCAGTCGGGCGAGAAGGCGAAGTCGCAGATGCGCTGGCCCCTCGCCTTCAGCGCGTCGATCGCCGCCATCTCGGCGCCCGTCAATGCAAAACCGAAGACATCAAGGTTCTCGCGGATGCGCGCCGGGCTCGACGAACGCGGAATGGCGCCGACGCCGGGTTGCTGCAGGTGCCAGCGCAGCACCACCTGGGCCGGGCTGCGCCCGTGGGCGCGGGCGGCGGCGGCAATCGCCGGCTCCGCCAGCAGGCCGCCGGCCCGCCCGAGCGGGCAATAGGAGACCAGCGCCACGCCGTGGCGCCGGCAGGCGGCCAGCACGCGATCCTGGCTCAGATAGGGGTGGTATTCGACCTGGTTGCAGACGATCGGGTGCTCCGACAGCGCGACCGCCTGGTCGAGCAGCGCCACCGTGAAGTTGGAGACGCCGATGTGGCGGGCAAGCCCACGATCGGCGACCTGGTTCATGGCGGCGATCGTATGCGCCAGCGGCACGTCCCGCGACGGCCAGTGGACGAGGGCGAGGTCGACATGGTCGAGCCCGAGGCGCCTGAGCGAGTTCTCGACGGAGCGGACGAGATCGCGCGGCGCCAGGTCGGTATGCCAGACCTTGGTGGTGACGTGAATTTGCTCGCGCGGCAGGCCACAATGGCGCACCGCCTCGCCCACCGCCGCCTCATTGTCATAGGCGGCGGCGGTGTCGACATGGCGGTAACCGGCCGCGAGCGCGCCGGCGACCAGTTCCGTGCAGCGCCGGCCAGACAGCGTCCAGGTGCCCAGGCCCAGTGCCGGAATCGATGCGCCGCCCGCCTCAAGCATCATCATCGGTGTTTCTCCCGTTTGTCGCGCCGCTCCCGCGTGCTAGACGCGCCTCGGAGCCATGAACCGTTTTCGTGCCACGAATGCCTCGCCGACGGCAACCGGCCGCATCGCGCTGATCGACCTGGCGCGAGGGCTGGCGCTGGTCGCCATGACCGCGTTCCACTTCGCCTGGGACCTGGAGATGTTCGGATTGATCGGTCCCGGCTTCATGGCTTCAGCCGGCATGATCCTCGCCGCCCGGCTTATCGCCGGCAGCTTCCTGTTCCTGGTCGGAGTGAATCTGGTACTGGCCCACGGCGACGGCTTTCGCGCCGCCGCCTTCGCCCGGCGATTCGGCCAGATCGTCGCTGCGGCCGTGCTCATCACCGTCGCCACCTGGTTCGCCACGCCCGACGCGTTCATCTTCTTCGGCATCCTCCACTCGATCGCGCTCGGCAGCGTGCTGGCGCTGGCCTTCCTGCGGGCGCCGTGGTGGCTGACGGCGGCGGCGGCGGTTGCCTTCCTGACGCTGCGCGAACCGCTCCGGACCGAATGGCTCGACGCGCCGATCTGGTGGTGGACCGGCCTGTCGCAGGTCGTGCCGGTAACCAACGACTACGTGCCGCTGTTTCCCTTCTTCGGCCCGATCCTGCTCGGCCTCGCCGGCACGCAGCTTGCCGACCAGCAGGGATGGCTCCGCATTCTCTCCGGCGCCAGGCTCGACCAGGCACCGGCGCGCCTCGTCCGCTTCATCGGCCGCCACAGCCTTGCCTACTACCTGCTGCACCAGCCGGCCATGATCGCCGGCCTATATGGATTCCTGTGGCTTAGCGGACGTATTTGATAAACGGAGTCACGGTCGCCACTTCGTCATAGAGGCGGCGGGCGGTGGCGTTGAACTGCTGCGTAAGCCAGTAGACTTGGCCGGCGCCGTGCCGGTCGGCCCTGTCGTAGACGGCCTCGATCAGGGCGCGGCCGACGCCGCGGCCGCGCGCCTGCGGCGCGGTGAACAGGTCGTTGAGGTAGCAGCGCGGCGCCTCCGACCAGGTCGTCGCATGGTAGAGATAGTGGGCGAGGCCGAGCAGGACGTGGTCGTCGCCGACCGCGACCAGCGCATAGGGGCCGTCGCCGGAAGCGTGCATCAGGCGCCGCCACAATGCGTCAGTGCCCGCCGACAGGTCCGTCTCGTAGAATTGCTGGTATCCCCGCCACAGCGCCTCCCATTGCGAGCGATCGTCGGGTTCGGCGAAGCGGACATGGATGGACATGGCGGTGTCGCTCCCTGATAATGACCGGCGAGCAATAGCGTCATTGCCGTGGCAGGGACAAGTTCGGCCGGGCGCGGCAGTGCGGAGAACCCGGCAGGCGGGGCGGAGCCGTATGGGGACAAGCGCGGACAGGCCCAATCGAATCCCGTGGCCGCCGGTGGTGCTGGCCTCGGCGCTGGTGGCCGGCATCGTGCTCGGCCGCTACGTGCCGCTCTCCTGGCCGGCCGGAATGGGCGCCGATATCCTGCAGGGCGCCGGCATCGTCCTGATCGTCGTCGCCGCCGTGCTCGTTCTGTCGGCGCTGCACGTGATGCGCAAGGCCGACACCACGGCGCGGCCGGACCGGCCAGCCAGACACCTCGTCACCGGCGGACCGTTCGCCTTCACCCGCAACCCGATCTATCTGGCGAGCGTGCTGCTGCTCGCGGGCCTCGGCCTGGCGCTCGCCAATGGCTGGCTGCTGCTGGCTGCGGCGGCGACCGCATTCGCCGACCACAGGCTCGCCATCCTGCGCGAGGAAGCCCATCTCGAGGCACGCTTCGGCAAGGCCTGGCGCGACTACAGGAAGCGGGTCAGGCGCTGGCTGTGAGGCCTCAGCGGGCAACGCCAAGTTCGGCGAGGCGGGCGAGGCTCGCCTCCTCGACCTGATCGAGTTCGCGCATGGTCTCGTCGATGTCGCGCCGCTTCTGCTCCAGTTCATGGCGCTTCTCACCGACCTTCCTGACGAGCAGGCGCAACTGGCCTTCCTCGCCCGGCGGCTCCTTGTACATGGCAAGGATCTCGCGGATCTCGGCAATCGAGAAGCCGAGGCGCTTGCCGCGCAGGATAAGCGACAGGATCCAGCGGTCGCCCGGGCGGAACAGGCGGGTGCGGCCGCGGCGAACCGGCTTGATCAGGCCCTCATCCTCGTAGAAGCGGATGGTGCGCGTCGAAACACCGAACTCACGAGTGAGTTCGGTGATGGTGAAATAGTCGGCGATTTCGGACCTGGCGGCCATGTTCAGCCCTTGCCGGCCAGACGGGCCGTTCGTCGTGCATGATCTGTTCCTGTTAGCGGTATTTACGTAAAAGTCAATTCCACGCAACCGACGACTTACCGGCGCTCCATGGGCGATTGCCGGCGGCAATGGGCAGCAGCGGCGGTCAGGCGCGGCCAGGGCGCCGCCGCCGGATTTGCCTGGCGGCGCGCGGGCGGGTTAGGATGGCGCCGGCAGCCGCCACCGTCCGCCGCTTCGCCCCCCTGCCCGGAGACCGCATGTCCTTCTTGCCCTCGATCGTCTCGGCCCTGCGCAACTGCTTCAACTTCCGCGGCCGGGCCAATCGCCGTGAGTTCTGGTACTGGCTCGCCTTCGTCGTGCTGGTCTATCTGCTGATCCGCTATTTCGAGCTCTACTACGTGACCGGATGGGCGGGCTACCTGCCGTATGAGGAAGTCCCGCAGTTCCCCGCTTGGCTGAGCGACAATGCCTGGCTCGCCGAGAAGCTCACCTGGCTGCCGGGCTATCTGACCTGGCTGTCTTGGGGATGGCTCGTCATCTGCATCCCGCCGACGGCGAGCCTGATCGTGCGCCGGGTGCACGATCACGACAGGCCGGGCTGGATGGCGTTGACGGTCGTGCCGCTCGCCTGGTGGCTCTTCGCCAAAGGAACGCGCGGCCCCAACCGCTATGGCTGACCCGTGGCATGGCTGACGGGAGCCGACGGGGACGACGCCACAATTTCTCCGCTTTAGACACTTTTAACGCTGTTGTCGGCATTCTCGGTGGCCTCGCGACAAAGTGCACCCAAGCACGCGACGGAACGGAGCCTGGTTCATGCTCAAAAGTAGCGTCCTCGGCGCGCTCGCCACCATCGTACTCCTGGCAGCTTCGCAAATGCCCGCCCGAGCCCAGGGCGCGGTCGAATCAAAAACCTATCTCATCAACGGCCTGGTCAGCGCGGTACCGTTCATCGGCTACGGATTCGCCAACCTGCAGAAGAAGATCCCCGGGGCGGAGCTCTATTCCTACATGAGCCCGGTCGAGGGCTCGGCCGTGGTGCAGACCAAGATTCTCGCCGACATCCGCAAGGCTTATCGCCGCAACCCCAATGTCGAGATCAACCTGATCGGCATCAGCTATGGCGCCAACCTGATCACGCGGATGGCGGCGACGCTGGAAAAGGAAGGCATCGCGATCAGCTATCTGGGCGTGGTCGACGGCCTGCCGCTCGCCAGCGTGACCCCGAATGTGCGCCGGGTCGACAATTTCTACTGCACCGTGCCGGGCTGCCTGGCCGACAAGATACGGCTGACGCGCGGCAATGACGTGACCATCCGCCACGCCTTCAAGTACAACACGACCCACATCGCTCTCGGCGACAACGAGGAGATGCACCGGCGCATCCTCCACCAGATCAGCACCTATCCGCTGAACGTGGCGGGCCCGAGCCTCGACTACGCCTATACCGCTAGCACGGAATAGCGGGTCCGGCCTCACAGCAGGCCGAACCACCAGGTGGCGATCCCGAGCAGCGAGAAGAAGCCGACGACATCGGTGATCGTGGTCACAAAAACGGCCGAGGAGACGGCGGGGTCGGCGCCGTAGCGCTTGAGCAGCAGCGGCACCAGGATGCCGGCCAGCGCCGCCGCACACATATTGATGTTCATGGCGGCGGCGATGACGCCGCCGATCTCGGCGCTCTGGAACCACAGGCCGGCGACAAGGCCGACCAGGCAGGCGAAGGTAACGCCGTTGAGCAGGCCGATGCCGAGCTCGCGCCGGATGATGCGGCCGGCATTGTAGATGTCGAGATCGTTGGTGGCGAGCGCGCGCACCGTCACCGTCATCGTCTGCGAGCCGGCATTGCCGCCCATGCCGGCGACGATCGGCATCAGCACGGCAAGCGCCACGATCTTCTCGATGGTCGCGTCGAACAGGCCGATCACCGACGCGGCGAGGAAGGCGGTCACCAAATTGACCATCAGCCACGAAATGCGCAGGCGCGAAACCGACAGCAGCGAATCGGACAGCTCCTCGTCGCCGACACCGGCCAGGCGCTTGATGTCCTCGTCGGCCTCCTGGGCGATCACGTCGACCACGTCGTCGATGGTCAGCACGCCGACGAGGCGCCCGCCATCATCAACCACGGCGGCCGACAGCAGATCGTAGCGCTCGAAGATCATCGCCGCCTCTTCCTGGTCCATGCTGGCGGGTATCGAATGGCTCGCCTCGCCCATGATCTCCTCGATGCGGGTCTTACGGGCACTGCGCAGCAGCCGGTCGAGCGCCACCGAGCCGACCAGATCGAAGCGTGGGCTGACCACGAAGATCTCGTGGAAGCGATCGGGCAGGTTGTGGTCCTCGCGCAGATGGTCGATGGTCTGGCCGACCGTCCAGAACGGCGGCACCGCAACGAACTCGGTCTGCATGCGCCGGCCGGCCGACTCCTCGGGATAGTCGAGCGAGCGGCGCAGGCGCAGCCGTTCCTCGAAGGGGAGCGCCGCCAGCACCGCTTCCTGGTCGTCGGCCTCCATGTCCTCGAGGATGTAGACGGCATCGTCGGAATCGAGCTGCTTGACCGCATCGGCGATCTTCTCGGGCGGCAGCGCGCCGATGATCTCCAGGCGGATCGCCTCGTCTACCTCGGTGAGCGCGGTAAGGTCGAATTGATCACCAGCCAGGCGGACAAGCGCGGCGCGCCGCTCGCCGTCAAGCGCCTCCAGCAGGTCGCCCAGTTCGGCCTCGTGCAGGGGAGCGATCGCCTGCCTCAGCGCGACCGCGTCGTCGGCCTCGATCGCCGCGTTGACGCGATCGAGGAAGGCGGCGCTGACATAGCCGTCCTCGCCGTAGAAGGCCGACGCTGGCGCGCCGTCGGCCCCGTTTCCGGGCTGCTGGTCGTCGGATCGCGTGTCCATGGCCACTCTTCGCGCAGGAATGGCCCTTTGGTAGCGCAGGGCGGCGCCCAACAAAAGCGCCGCGTTGTCGCCGGCAAGCGGAAGGCCCGGTCTGGCGGCCCGACCCTGCCCGCCCGCCAGACGCCGTGATCAGACGAAAGCGATCTCTTGCGATATCGGCAAAGAGCGCACCCGCTTGCCCGTCGCCGCGAACACCGCATTGGCAAGGGCCGGGATGGCGGGCGGCGTGCCCGGCTCGCCCGCCCCGCCCATGCGGTGGTAGGTCTCCAGCACCGCCACCTCGATCTGCGGACACTGGTTCATGCGCATGGCATCGAAATCGGTGAAATTGGCCTGCTCGACCTCGCCGTCGGCGAAGGTGATCTGCTGGCCTGTCGCCGAGGACAGACCGAAGACAATGCCGGACATCATCTGCGCCCTGACGATATCGGCATCGAGCGCCTCGCCGATGTCGACGGCGCACCAGACCTTCTCGATGCGCATGCCCTCACCGGTGTCTCGGACCTGGACGATCTCGGCCACCCAGGCACCGAACGACAGCGTGTGGGCGATGCCCATGCCGCGGCCGGGCGGCAGCGCATAGCCCCAGCCGGCCATCTCGGCCACCCGCTTCAACGCCCCGGTGGCGGCCGGATAGTCGGCCATCATCCGCAGGCGCATGGCGAGCGGGTCGACCCCGGCGGCATGGGCGATCTCGTCGATGAAGCACTCGTGAAAGAAGGCATTGTAAGAGTTGCCGACCGAGCGCCAGAAACCGACCGGGATGGGCAGGTCGCTGACATGGCCGCCGACACGGTAGTTGGCGATGCGGTAGGGCTGGTCGTGGGCGCCTTCGGTCAGCGTCTTGTCGGGCCCCATCGGCGAGATCGACGGGAAGGTGCGCCTCAGGAAGCTCTTGACCACCGACGGCGCGGCGACCTGCAGGTCGACGGCCGACGGCACCGAACCCGGCACGAACCGGGCCCTGGCGCGGCAGATCGCGGCCGGACGATAGGCGTCGTGGCGCATGTCCTCCTCGCGCGTCCAGGTGACCTTGACCGGCCGGCCCTGCGCCTCCTTGGCCAGCAGCACGGCACAGAGCGTGAAGTCGAGCTCGGCGCGGCGGCCAAAACCGCCGCCGAGATAGGTGGTGTGCACCTTCACCTCGTCCGACTTGACCCCGACCAGCGGCGCCGCCCGCATCATGATGACGGTCGGCGACTGGTTGGGCGCCCACACGTCAAGGATGCCATCCTTCCAGCGGGCGGTGGCGTTCATCGGCTCCATGCAGGCATGCGCCAGCCAGGGCACGCGGTATTCGGCCTCGATCACTTCCGCGCGCGGTGCGTCCGCGAAGGCGAGCTCGGTGTCGCCATCGTCGCGCAGCGCGAAGTCGGCCGGCCGGTCGAGCGCCGCGGCGAGCGCGGCGAACTGGCCGTCGCTGTCGGTCGGATAGGGCGCCTCCTCCCATTCGACCTCCAGCGCCTCGGCGCCGCGGAAGGCGGCCCAGGTGTTCTCGGCGACAATGCCGAACCCGGAACCGGAATCGGTGGCGATCGGCACGACCTTGATGACGCCTGGCACCGCCATCGCCGCATCGGTGCTGGCGCTTCTGGCGCCGACGCCGAAACGCGGGCTCATCTTCACCGTGCCGTAGAGCATGTCGGGCAATTCGACGTCGATGCCAAACTGCGCGGAGCCGGTGACCTTGCCCAGGAGATCGATACGCTTCTGCGGTTTGCCGAGCAGCTTCCAGTCGGCCTTGTCCCTCAGCTCCAGCTTCGACGGTGGCTCCTGGGCGGCGGCCTCGGCGGCCAGTTCGCCGTAGCGCGCCGTGCGCCCGGCAGCGGGATCGACGACGGCACCGTCGCGCGTCTGCAGCTCCGTGGCCGGCACGCCCCATCGCCTGGCGGCGGCGGCGACCAGCATCATGCGGGCGGCACAGCCGGCTTCGCGCATCCGCACGTAGCCGTCACGGATCGACGACGAACCGCCGGTCGCCTGCATGCCGAGCACCTTGGCGACCGCCGGCATGGCGGAGCGCATGGTCTCGGCCATGAAGCTCTCGTCAAAGAACGGGAACGGCCCGCCATCCTCCATCATGGCGGCGTTGTAATAGGCCCAGTCGCCGGGACCGTGCTCGACCGTGACCCGATCGAGGGCGACATCGAGCTCCTCGGCGACCAGGGCGGCGAGCGTGGTGTGAATGCCCTGCCCCATCTCGGCGCGCGGCGCGATCACCGTGATGGCGTCGTCGGCGGTGATCTTGAGATAGGGGTTGAAGGTCACCTCGCCCTCGGCGAGATCGTCTTCGAGCGGGTTGGGATAGGGCTTGCGGACATAGTAATAGCCGAAGGCGGCGCCGCCGGCGATGGCGGCCACGCCGATGAGGAAGGCACGTCTGGCGATCTTGCCCATGGTCAGACCTCCCTGGCGCCGGCCGCGCGGCGGATGGCGGCGCGGATGCGCGGATAGGTGCCGCAGCGGCACAGATTGCCGCTCATCGCCTCGTCGATGTCGGCGTCGCTCGGATTGGGCCTTTCGGCAAGCAGCGCGACCGCGGCAAGAATCTGGCCCGACTGGCAGTAGCCGCATTGCGGCACCTGCTCGTCGATCCAGGCCTGCTGGACGACATGCAGGTTCTCGGGCGTGCCGATGCCCTCGATCGTTGTCACCTCGCCGGCGACATCGCCGACCGGCGTGACACAGGAGCGGGTCGGCACGCCGTCGATCAGCACCGTGCAGGCGCCGCAGGCGGCAACGCCGCAGCCGAACTTGGTGCCCTTGAGCCCGGCCAGATCGCGCAGCGCCCACAACAGCGGCATCTGCGGATCGGCCTCGATGGTGATCGACCGGCCGTTGACGGTGAGTTGCATGACGGTCTCTCCCTGGACGTCTGGGCGTTCGGCCTCAGCGCCGACAGTACGCTTGCACATTTGGACAAATATCGTAATAATGTCATGATGTCAAAGGAACAGTTCGCTTCGGCCGGAGATGCAGCGCCCGCGCGCGAGCGGCGCAACGCCATCCTCGACGCCGGCCTCGCCATGTTCATGCGCTACGGCTTCAACCGTGTGACGATGGATGACATCGCCCAGGCAGCCGGCATCTCGCGGCCGGCGCTCTATCGCGATTTCCGCAACAAGGCCGACATCTACGCGGCGTTGGCCGAGCGCATGCTGGACCGGGCGGCAGCGGCCGCCGAGGTGGTTCTGACCGGGCCGGCGCCGCTTGGCGAGCGGCTCGTGCGCGCCATCGAGGTCGGCATCCTCGATCATCTCGCTGAAATCTCGGCCTCCCCCCACGGCGCCGAGATCCTCGAACGCAAGGAGGAACTGACCGGCGACATCGTCGCCGGCTGGCGCGAGCGGATGACGACGGCGCTGGCGCGTGCGATCGGCGTCGAGGCGCGGGCCAGACGCCTCGACCTGGCCCGGCGCGGCTTCTCCGAGCGCGCGCTTGCCGAATCGATCCTCGACAGCCTCGAGGGCGCCAAGCACCGCAGCAGCGATCCGGCCGAATGGCGCGCCGCAACCGCGCGCCTCGTCACCCTCGCCTTGCTGGCGCTCGACTGACTGGCGGCCCGGCCGGCCGCGCGCCGCGGAGCAAGGGTCGCCACAATGTCGCGCAACATTCCAAGGATTTCTTCACCCTGCCGGCACACGCGGCGTTAACGAGCCGACGGCTATGGTGGCCGCCATTCGGGGATGCAGCAGGCGTCAGCCGCAACTGCAGGATCGGGCAGGAAATCCGCAATCATGAATCTGAATGCCTCCCACCGCAACCGAACCGAGGGGCGGGTCGTCGACTGCGACGGGCAGAGGGCAATCATCATGGCCGACGTCCAGCAGGACGTCGAGTTCATGGAGAACTACTGGGCGGTCGGCCAGCTCGTCTCCATCCACGAAGGCGGCAACCGCATCGTCGGCCAGACCTACAAGGTCGAATCGGCGGAGGCGCGCTGGGCCGACAAGGCGGCCAACACGCTGCTCGTGCACATCGAACTGATCGGTGAAATCCAGCAGCGCCAGGACGGCAGCCTGCATTTCTCCGGCGGCATCACCGACTATCCGCGCATGGGCGCCGTCGCCCACCGCATCCGCAGCGCCGACCTCGAGGCGATGTATGCCGACGAAACGGCCAACACGATCAATGTCGGCACCCTCACCCAGGACCAGTCCATCCCCGCCCGCGTCAATTGCGACCGGCTGATGACGCGCCATTTCGCCGTGGTCGGAACGACCGGCGTCGGCAAGTCGAGCGCGGTCTCGCTGATCCTGCGCAAGGTCATCGAGATGCGGCCGGAACTGAGGGTGTTGATCCTCGACCCTCACAACGAATTCGTCTGCGCCTTTCCCAGCCAGTCGGTGGTGAAGAACGCGGGTAACCTGCACCTACCGTTCTGGCTGTTCCAGTTCGACGAACTGCGCGAGGTGGTGTTCCGCGGCCAGAAGGGCCTCGGGGTGGAGACCGAACTGCTGCGCGACCTCATCACCGAGGCCAAGGAGCGCTACGCCGAGGCCGAATCGGCGGCCGCCACGCCGGTGCGCCGCGCCAGCGCGCGCATGGGATACACGGCCGATTCGCCGGTCCCGTTCCGGCTCGCCGACGTGTTCAGGATCATCGAGGAAAGGCTCGGCCTGTTGGAGGGCAAGAGCGACAAGCCGGTGCTCAAATCGCTGCGCGACCGGCTGACCTCGATCAGCAACGATCCGCGCTTCGCGTTTACCTTCGGCAACGCCAATGCCGGCGGCGACCGCATGGGCGAGATCATCGCCGACCTGTTCCGCATCCCGCAGCGCGGCGCCCCGATCAGCGTCGTCGACCTGTCGGGCATCCCGTCGGAGGTGGTCAACTCGGTCGCCTCGGTGCTGTGCCGGCTGGCTTTCGACCTGGCCGTCGCCAGCCAGGGCGCCATCCAGACGCTGGTCGTCTGCGAGGAGGCGCACCGCTACATCCCGTCCGATCCGGAAGCCGGCTTCTGGCCGACACGGCAGGCGATCGCCCGCATCGCCAAGGAGGGTCGCAAATACGGCGTCTATCTCGGCATCATCACCCAGCGTCCGAGCGAACTCGACCCGACCATCTTCTCGCAATGCAACACCGTGTTCGCCATGCGGCTCGCCAACCAGCGCGACCAGCGCATCATCGCCGGGGCGATGACCAATGGCGCCCAGACCTCGGTGAACTTCCTGTCGTCGATCGCCAACCGCGAATGCATCGCCTTCGGCGAGGCGCTGAAGACGCCGATGCGGCTGACCTTCGAGACGATCGCGCGCGAACTGCTGCCGGGCCGCCACATCGCCGACGTGCAGGAGGCGGTGCGCGGCGGCAAGGGTGTCGATCTGGCCGGCGTCATCCGCCGCATGCGCGAGACCGAGAAGCGCGCCGAACTCGACGACGAGGAGGAATTCATGGCGCTGACGGCCGGACTGCCGCAGCGCGAACCGACCGCGCCGCCGCCCGCGCCCGCCGGCCGGTTCACCGCCGCCGCCGCGGCGCCGCGCGCGCCGACGCGCTCGATCCTGGAGGACGCCGGCGACCAGCCGGCACGCCGCACCACCGGAGCGGGCGGCAACGCGCTGCTCGGTGCCTTCCGCATGCGCAGCTGAGGCGCGCGCGAGCGCCCGCCGGCATGTCGACCTCAATGTGTCGGGTAATGGTGCGGTCGAGAAGACTCGAACTTCCACCCGTGTTACCGGACAGCGACCTCAACGCTGCGCGTCTACCAATTCCGCCACGACCGCAAATGCCGGTTCAGGGCGCGACATCGGCGCGCGAAAACCGCCTGAAACCGGCCCGGCGCATGTAGCAAATGCCCGCTGGCGAAACAAGGGTCAAGCCGCCGGCGCCGGCCAAAAACCGGCGTGGCGGCGGTCAGTCCGTCGCAGTGCCGGTCGCCGGCAGCTTCGGCCCGGCCGGTTGAATGCCGGCGCGGTTCCGGCGCAGGAGCGTCATCCCGCCGAGCGGCAAAGCGAGGCGGACCAGATGACGCGACAAAACAGATAGATGGAGCAAAACCCGATTCATCTGGATCGGGTTTTGCGCTAATTGTGCGGCGATGACGATAACGGTCGCCGAACCTCATCAATCGCCCGCGGAGTCGTCCGCGACCGGCGCCATGCTGGCGCGCCGGGCGGGCCCGCCGGTCGCCTGGGAGGCAAGCTCCGGCCTCACCGGCTACACCGAGGCCGTCGCCCGCATGGAGGCGCTTGCCGCCGAGATCGCCGCCGGCCGGGCCGGCGAGCGGGTGTGGCTGGTCGAGCACCCGCCGCTCTATACGGCCGGCACCAGCGCCCGCCCGCAGGACCTGATCGACCCGCAACGCTTCCCGGTCTTCGCCAGCGGCCGCGGCGGCCAGTTCACCTATCACGGGCCGGGCCAGCGCGTGGCCTATGTCATGCTCGACCTGAAGCGCCGGAGCCAGGACGTGCGCGCCTTTGTCGGCGCGCTGGAGGACTGGGTCGTGGCGAGCCTCGCCGACTTCAACGTCCGCGCCGGCCCACGCGCCGGCCGCGTCGGCGTCTGGGTGGCGCGGCCGGAGAAGCCGCCGCTGCCGGATGGCAGCCCGCGCGACGACAAAATCGCGGCGATCGGCGTGCGCATCCGCCGCTGGGTGACGTTCCACGGCATCGCCGTCAATGTCGACCCCGATCTTGACCATTTCTCCGGCATCGTGCCGTGCGGGGTCACCGGCCACGGAGTGACCAGCCTCGTCGACCTCGGCCTGCCGGCGGCGATGGCCGATCTCGATGCGGCGCTCAGGCGCCATTTCGAGCGGTTCTTCGGGCCGGCGAATTGAAGGGCTGGCGCAAGACCCGATCCAGATGAATCCGGTTTCTGCTCTATCTATTTGTTTTGTCGCGTCATCTTGTCCGCCTCGCCTTGCCGCTCGGCGGGATGAGGCTCTAATGGCCTGCGCGGCGGGGGAGAATGGCCATCGCCAACAGCCCGACGAGCGAGACGAGCGCGAAGGTGGCGCCGGCGAGGAAGGTGCCCGCAGGACCGGCGACATCCCATAGCGCGCCGGCAACGATGCTGGCGGCGAGCAGCGCCGCCCCCGTCACCATGTTGAACATGCCGAAGGCCGTGCCCCGCAATTCGGCCGGCGCCCGGTCGGCGACGAGCGCCGACAGCAGCCCTTGCGAAAGGCCCATATGCAGGCCCCACAGCACGACGCCACCAAACAGCGCCACGAGGGAGGTGGCGAAGGCCAGCATGACGTCGGCGGCGAGCAGCAACAGCAAGCCGATCATGAGCAGCGAGATGCGGCTCACGCGGTCGGAAAGCGCGCCGGCGGGGTAGGCGGACAGCGCATAGGCGACGTTCATCACCACCATGACGGCCGGCACCATCATCAGCGAGAGACCGATCGACTGGGCGCGCAGGATCAGGAAGGCTTCGCTGAACCGGGCCAGGGTGAAGAAGGTCGCCACGACGACGACCCACCAATAGGCGCTGCCCAGGCGGCCGACCAGCGCCATGGCAATCGGCGTTCCGGCGGGCGGGCGGCCGTCCCGCCCGTCGGGGTCATGCACGGCGAACAGGATCAGGGCGAACGCGACGAAGGCAGGCAGCACCGCGAACCAGAAGACCAATCTGAAGTCGTCGGCGGTCAGCCACATCAGGGCGATGGCCAGCAGCGGCCCCACAAAGGCGCCAACCGTGTCGAGCGATTGGCGCAGCCCGTAGCTGGCGCCGCGCAGATGCGGCGGGCTGAGGTCGGCGACCAGCGCATCGCGCGGCGCGCCGCGGATGCCCTTGCCGAACCGATCGATGAAGCGGGCGGCCACCAGCCAGTCGACCGTGGTCGCCAGCGGAAAGACCGGCTTGGTGAACGCGGCGAGTCCATAGCCGGCGGCGACGATGACCTTGCGCTTGCCAATCCGGTCGCTCAGCACGCCGGAAAAGACCTTGGTGATCGCCGCCGTGGCCTCGGCAATGCCCTCGATGATGCCGACGGTCAGCGCCGACGTGCCGAGCACGGTCACCAGATAGACCGGCAACAGGGCATGGATCATCTCCGACGAAACGTCCATGAACATCGAGACAAGGCCAAGCGCCCAGATCCCGGGCGGAATGGCCCGCCACCCGGTCGGTGCTTCCTGTGCGGCGCGTTGGGTCATGCGCTGGTGCCGTTCGACTGTCCGCGGCGGGCGAAGCTCCGGGTCGGGATGACGCGGCAGCCGGCTCAGACCCGGCTGTTGAGATCGAGGCGCTTCAGCTTGCGGTAGAGCGTGGCGCGGCTGATGCCGAGCATGCGCGCGGCGGCGGTCGCATTGCCGTTGGCGCGGGCGAGCGCCCGCTGCAGGACGCCGCGCTCGGCCGTGCCGAACGCCTGCGCCGTCTCGGCGTCGCCGCCGAACAGGAGGTCCGCCGCCGGCAGATGGCGTTCGATCGCCCGGGCGGTGATGCCGAGCGCATGGCGGGCGGCGCGGGTGGCGCCGACGACCAGATCGTCATGGTCGACGGCGACCAGCGCGCCATAGCCCGCCTCGGCCGAAGGCACCACCATGATGCGCGAACCGGGAAAGGCCAGACGGAAATTCTCCGCCTCGATGCGCCGGGCGGCATCGGCCACCGCGACCGAAATCAGATCGACAAAGCCCTCGGTCAGGTCGGCGCGGCAGGAGGAGACGTCGAGCGCCCCGGCCAGATTGCCCTCGTGGTCGTAGATCGGCGCCGTGGTGCAGCTCATCAGACTGTTGCGCGAATAGAAGTGCTGGTCGCGATGAACGGTGAGCAGGCGCTGGTCGACCAGGCAGGTGCCGATGCCGTTGGTGCCCTCGCTGTCCTCGCTCCACACCGCGCCCGGCCACAGCCCCCAGGACTCGAAGGTCTTGTCGTCGGCCGGGGCGCCGCGCCGGTCGACCGGCACGCCATTGCGGTCGGCCAGCAGCACGCAGCAGCCAATGCCGCCGACGGCCAGATAGAGCCGGTCCATCGCCGCCTGGGCGGCGCGCACCAGCGGCTCGATCGCCTGGCGGGCGAGATGCAACTCGGCATCCGTCAGGCGGCGCGGCGGCTTGCGTTCGCCCGGGTCGAGGTGGTGCAGGCTGGACGAACGGCGCCATGAGGCGACCAGCGCCGAGCGGGCCGGCGCGTCGGAGGCAATCGCAGCCTCCACCCGCTCCTCGTGGCGGAGCGTCCGGCCGCGGGTCATGCGCTCCTCCCGGTCATGGCGTGCGTGGAACCGAACGCGCCGATAATACACGCCAGCCGGGAAAGGGGAAGCCTGGCCGCGGTCAGGCCGCCGCCACCGATGAATCGGTCGGCCAGACCCGAGTCTTTAGAATCGCTTCAGGCCGATTTCTCAAGCCAAGGTTTGAGACGGGGATGGATGTCGGGACTGTGGCGGCGGATGAAGCTCAGCAGCGCGCGCTCGTTGTCGTGGACGATGCCGTCCCGGCTCAGCCGGTCGATCAGCCAGTCGGCCTCGTCCTCGCCGACGATGGCGGCGGCAGCCTCGGCGGCCTCGACCCGGCGGTTGCGCTCGGCCCAGGCCCGCTCGATCTGCTGGTGCGCGTCGACGACGTCATCGAAAAAGCCCTGGGTGAACATCTGGCCGAGGCCGGCGAAGGCGCCGATGATCGTGCCCCGGATGTCGATCGAATCGTCCTCCAGCCATTCCTCGCGGGCGAGCGCCACGGCGCGGGGCGGCGCCTGGTAGCTGGCGGCGGCCATCAGGTAGTTGGCGATCGCCTTGACGAACAGTTCGCCCCAGGCCGGGTGGTTGTCGGCCTGCATCGAACGGTCGTTGAGGTCGAACAGGATTTCAGCCTCGGTGCGCGAGATCGCGATGCCGGCCTCGCCACCGAAGGCATAGAGGACGCGGCGGATCAGCTCGACCTCGGCCTCGCCGATGGCCCCCTTCGCCAGCCGGCGGCCACAGGCGAGCGGCCCCTCCCCCTCCAGCACGGCCCTGCCGATCTCGGTGATGACGAAGCGCACCAGCATGTCGGGCGAGGACTGGGCGCGGTCGAGGACCTTCACCAGCAGCTCCAGCTCGGTCACCGTATCGAGATGGCCGTCATGCGACACCCGGTCGATCAGCCATTGCGCGTTGGCGAGGCTGACATAGCCGCGCGGCTCGGCCTGGTTGACGATGAAGTCGGTCAGCGCCTCGACGAAGAACACCGTCCATTCGGGGCACCTGTTCGTCGCGGCGGCGTCGAGGGCGAACACCGCCTCGGCCTCGGCGAAGGAGACCAGGCCGTCGCGGAAGACCTCGCCGCGCAGATGGCGCACGTCGCGCGGGCCGATCGCGCCTGGCGTTTCGATGAGCTCGGCGAAACGCCCGGCCGGCGCGGCAATTGGTTCACGGTTCATCGGGCAGTCCCTTCCCTTGTCCGTCCCGGATCGGCGCGGATGATAGCCGGCCGGGCTTGAGAAAGGCCGAAGGAAACTGGTTAACGCAACCTCGCCGGAGGGGTGCCCGCTACTTGAGAAGATGATTCAGGTTGTTGCGAAACTGAATCGGGACGCAAGAGCAAATTACTGAAAATGCGGACTTTTCATGCGTCGGCGTGCGACAGCGCCGCCAACAGTTGCGCTGCCGCCCGCATTTCCGTCCACCGCCGCACGCGCCGCCGCGCCGCCTCCTCGTCCTCGCCCCACTGGGCGATGTTCCAGTCCTCGTCGACATGGGCGGCCGCCCACGCCGCCTCGGCGGCAAGCCGGCCCTCGGCGATGGCGAGCGCCAGCAGTGCAGAACCCGTCAGCGTCGTGAGAGTGTGCAGGCAGGCAAGCCGCAGCGCGCCGTCGTGGAGCTTCAGCCGGCTCGCGAAGACGGCGAGCGCCTCGCGCGGCTGGGCGACGTGGACGACGCCCTCGGCGAGGATGAAATTGGCGCCGAATGCGTCGCGCAGCCAGTCGATGACGGGGTCCCAGAGTTCGGCCTGGCGGGCGACCAGTTCGCGCGGGGAGTCGGCGCGGTAGAACAACAGGTCGCTGGCGGCGAATTTGAGGACGTCCTCGAACACCGCCTGCGGGTCGGCGGCCACGCCGTCGATCGCCGTGTTGACGATCCGTGTCGCCGGCATGGTGGCGGGGTCGATCGTCTCGCCCTGTGCCGCCCATTCGGCGGCTACCAGCCGGGCGGCGGCCGCCGTCTCCACTTCCAGCGCCTCGCGGGCCGGCGTGCGCACCGGCCTGTCGTCGAGCAGGACGGCGTGCCCACCCGCGCCCGCCGCGACCGAAACCACCCGGTAGAAGCGGCGCGCCAGTTGCGGGCGCATGGCGGCGCGCGCCGCCTCCATCGGGTTGCGCGCCGCGGTATCGTCGGGATCGTTGACCGGATCACGCATCGGACGGCCGCCCGACTTCAAGGGACGCGAGGAAGGCCAGGATGTCGTCGGCCGTCTCGGCGACCCGTTCGGCGCCGGCTGCCGCCAGGGCCTCGCGCGGATGATAGCCCCAGCCGACACCGAGGGGGCGCGCACCGGCGGCACGCGCCATCTCCATGTCGAAACCGGTATCTCCAATGACCACGGTGCTGGCCGGTTCGATGCCGGTTTCGGCGCAGCATTCGAGCACCATGGCGGGGTGTGGCTTGGACGGGCAGTCGTCGGCGGTGCGCGCGGTCAGGAATGTCCGTTCAAGGCCGTGGGCGCTGATGATCGCCTCGATGCCGCGCCGCGACTTGCCGGTCACCATGCCAAGGGCCAGCTCCTCGCGCTGCGACAGGGTGGCCAGCAGTTCGCGCATGCCGGGGAAGAAGGCGACCGCGAAGGCCGCCTCGTCCTGGATCGCCAGCCAGTGGCGCTTGTAGAGCGCCGTCATCGAGGCGATGTCGCGGTGCCAGCCGCCCAGCAGCCGCTCGATGGCATGGTCGAGGCTCAGCCCGATGATGGCGCGCACTGCGGCGGGCGACGGCCCGGCGCGGCCGAAGGCGGCGAAGGTGCGGCACATGCATTCGTGGATGGTGGCCTGGCTGTCGACCAGGGTTCCGTCAACGTCGAAAAGGACCAGCCGCATCACGGCGCCTCCTCCCCGGATGACTCGTCGAATCCGAGCAGGTTGAAGGTCTGCGTCATGTGCGGCGGCAGCGGCGCGGCCACGTCGAGCATGCCGCCGTCGGGATGCGGGATGCGGATGCGACGCGCGTGCAGGTGCAGCCGCTTCTGGATGCCGCCCGGCAGCTGCCAGTTCTCGACGTCGAAATATTTCGGATCGCCGATGATCGGGTGGCCGAGATGGGCCATGTGCACCCGCAATTGGTGGGTCCTGCCGGTCACCGGGCGCAGCTCGACCCAGCTCAGATTCTGCCCGGCACTGTCGATCACCCGGTAGAGGCTCTCGGCATGCTCGGCCTCGGGTTCGCCGTGGCGGGCGACGCGCATGCGGTCTCCGTCCGGTGTTTTCTCCCTGACGAGATGGGTCGAGATGCGGCCCTGCCGAGGGCTCGGCACGCCGCGGCAGACGGCCCAGTAGACCTTTTCGGTATCGCGCTCGCGGAACGCCTTCGTCAGCGCCACCGCCGCGCCGCGGGTGCGGGCGACGACGAGGATGCCCGAAGTGTCGCGGTCGATGCGGTGGACCAGGCGCGGCTTCTCGCCCTTGCGGTTGCGCAGGGCCTCCAGCATCTGGTCGACATGGCGCGAAACGCCCGAGCCGCCCTGCACGGCGAGACCCGCCGGCTTGTTGAAGACGAACACCTTGTCGTCCTCGTGCAGCAGCATGGCGTCGAGCACGTCGGCGTCGTGGCGGTCGCGGATCGTGCCGGCCGTCAGCGGCGCCGGTCGGGCGCCGTTGTCGCCGGCCAGGAAGGGCGGGATGCGGACGCTCTGGCCCTTGGCGAGACGCGTGTCGGTGCGCACCCGGCCGCCGTCGACGCGCACCTGGCCGGTGCGCAGCAGACGCTGCAACTGGCCGAAGCCGAGGCCGGGGAAATGCGCCTTGAACCAGCGGTCGAGGCGCATGCCGGCCTCGTCGGCCTCGACGGTGCGCGACTGGACCGGCGCGCTCACGGCGACCTCCGCGCGACGGCGGAGCGACCGGAACCGGTATCGGCGGCCAGGGCGTTCATGGCCGCCTGATTAGACCGTTTTGGCCGGCGTTGGAAGGTCAGGGGGCGGGGTGTGCCGCCTTGGCGGCGACCGCCAGGAAATCCATGACGAACTTGTCGAGTGCCGCCCAGTCGGTGAATTCGTGGTCGCGGCTGGTGTCGACCGGCCCACCCTCCTTGGCGGCGATTCGGCGCAGCATCCAGCGCTTGAAGAAGTCGTATTCGAGGTATTTCAACGCGCCGGCGGCGTGGTGGCGGATCGCCGGCGCCCAGCCGGTCTCGACCGCCAGCAGTTCCGGGTAGGCCTCCGCCTCCGCCCGCTCAACGGCATTGTCACTGTGGATGGCGAGCGAGACGGTGACGATGGCGCAGGGCTTCTCCATCAGCGCCGACTTCCAGTTCTGCACGAACCGAACCATCGCGCCCGGATAGCGGTGCAGGTGGATGGGTGCGGCGAGAATGACCGCGTCGTAGCGGGCGGGAATGGCAAAGCCCGGCTCGGCAAGATCGGCGAGGACTACCTGGTGGCCCGCCGCCTCGATGGTATCGGCCATCCGGGTGGCGACCTTGCGCGTCTGGCCCTCGACGGTGGCGTAGGCGATGAGGATGATCATGGCGGCGCCCCTCGGGGTCTCAGCAGGCCTGGATTTCGCAGGCCTTGAACTCGAAATAACCGGTCGAGCCGACGCGGCTCGCGTCGAACATGCGGCCGTCGGCACACTGCACGCGCGCCTCATAGGTCGGCTGGCCGCCGAGCACGCCCTCGCGTACGTTGAGGAGGTAGGCGATCTCGCACTGCTTGTCGAAGGCGATCTGCTCCTTCAGATCGTCAAGCCAGGCCGGATCGGAGGACTGGCCGAACGAAGCCTGCGGCGCGAGCAGCAGGCCGGCAGTGATGACGAAGGCGACGGCACGCATCGCGAAACCTCCAGATGACGGGTTCTCATCCCACGGGGCGAGCGCCGCCACCTTGATACGGATCAAAACCGGGCGGCTCGGGCCGCATCCCGCCGAGCGGCGATACACGACGGGGACGTGCTAGCGGCTCAAGAAAGATGGCTTTGTTGAATCCGTAGCCTCGATCACAAACAAGCTGAGACGCGGCACGTTCCCGGCAACGTTCTTTCTTGCTAGTCTGGCTGCACTGGGGGTCCAATCCGTGCAGCTAGACGAGATATGATCCGCGCGGCCGCAGTTCTAATCCTATGCTTTCTAGTGCTCGGGGCGGCTGACGTTGCGCGCCTTCAACTAGTCCCACCTAGTAGCCAGCCAGCCAACGAACAGAGCGAGACAAGCGCCCAACAAACCAGCGCCCAAAGTCAGCCATACGAACCATTCTGGCAGCGGGTGACGCATGACCCCGTAGCATTTTTCACGTTCTGGGTTGCACTCTTCACTTTTGTACTGGCGGTATCCACTACCGGGCTTTGGGTAATGGGGATCGTCACGGCCAGACGCCAACTGCGCGCCTATATCACGATCAAATGCACCAACGTTGAGTTTGTTCGTGACCGCATACACGTCACCATGACGGGCAGGAACAACGGCCAAACGCCAGCTAAAAACGTTCGTTCGTGGTACGTGATTGCACTTGAACCTCCCCCCTTTGATGAGGACTGGTTGAATGATCCTGCTACGCCAGACAGCGCAAGTGATGTTGGGGGCGGCGATACTTTCGAGGCGACACACACAGCGCCAGATAAACCCTCTCCCGGCCTTGCCGACGTAATCCGATCCGGGAAACTCGGCTGCTGGATGTATGGAACCATCTGGTATGATGATGTTTTCAATCGCCGGCACACCACCAAATTCAGACTTGTCATGAAGAAGCGCCGCGACGGCCAACTCTGGCTTGTTCCAGACGACAAGGGAAATGAACTGAAATAGCACTGCGGCCCACGCGGCACAGCGAACATCTGTCGGCCCTCTCCAACATCGAACGTTTCCCTTTTAAGTAGATTTTTTGCTCCGGTTTTCCGGTGACGATTGCGCCACAAATCCGGGGTTTTGCGCCTAGAGCCGCAGCCGCATCACATGCCGGCGGCTGCCGGCCATGCCGCAATGCTCGAACGCCAGACGCTCGAATGCCGGCACGAAGCCCATGAAGCGGTAGCTCGGCGAATCGGCGGCGACCGGATAGGCCTCGACGACGGTGGCGCCCTGCGCGCGGGCGTGGTCGACCGCGGCCCCGATGAGCCGATAGGCCATGCCGGTCCCGCGCAGCCGGCGCAGGACATACATGCAGGCAAGCGACCAGATGCTCTCGCCCGGCGCCGCCTCCGGCCCGCCAAGCGGGCGGTAGCTCGAACGCGGCGCGATCGACACCCAGGCGACCGGTGTGCCGGCCTGGTAGCCGAGCAGGCCGACCGGCTCGTCGCGCCGAACGCGCGCCAGCATGGCGGCCTTGCGCGCCGTACCGTCGCGCTGCCGGGCGTCGGCGGGCATCTCGCGCCAGGCCATGCACCAGCAATATTTCGGCCCGCCCGGAGCCTCGAACAGCGCCTCGAAGTCGGCGAGCCGGCTGCGGTCGACACTGGCGAAGGTGAGGTCCGTGCCGGTATTCAAATCCATCCTCCCGTTCGCCGGGCGGCCGATGCGTCTTCAACCCTTGCGTTCCCGGCGCAGGCGCTCCCAGTATTCGAGGCGCTTTCTGATCTCGCGCTCGAAGCCGCGCTCGGGCGGGTCGTAGAAGCGCTTGCGGCCCATCTGTTCGGGGAAATAGTCCTGGCCGGAGAAGGCGTCCGGCTGGTCATGGTCGTAGGCGTAGCCGCTGGCATAGCCCTCGGCCTTCATCAGCCGGGTCGGCGCGTTGAGAATGTGCTTGGGCGGCAGCAGCGAGCCGTGTTCCTTCGCCGCCCGCATCGCCTTGCCGAAGGCGACATAGGCGGCATTCGATTTGGGCGCGGTGGCCATGTAGAGGCAGGCCTCGGCGATGGCCAGTTCGCCCTCGGGCGGACCCAGGAACTCCCAGGCGTCCCGCGCCGCGATGGCAATCACCAGTGCCTGCGGATCGGCCAGGCCGATGTCCTCGGTCGCCATGCGGATGATGCGGCGGGCGATGAAGCGGCGGTCCTCGCCGGCGTCGAGCATGCGGGCGAGGTAGTAGAGTGCGGCGTCGGGGTCGGAGCCGCGCACCGATTTGTGCAGCGCGCTGATCAGGTTGTAGTGGCCATCCTGGCCCTTGTCGTAGATCGGCGCGCGGCGCTGGAGGATCTGCTGCAGCTTGTCGGCCGAGAAGACCTCGCCCTCGCCGGCGGTGCGCCAGACCTCCTCGGCCAGCGACAGCACGGCGCGGCCGTCGCCGTCGGCCATGCGGATCAGCGACTGGCGTGCTTCCTCGTCGAGCGGCAGTCTGGTGCCCTGGTGCTGTTCGGCGCGCGCCAGCAGGCCCTCCAGGCTTTCGGCGGTGAGCGGGTGGAAGACCAGCACGTTGGCGCGTGACAGCAGCGCCGCGTTCAACTCGAAGGACGGGTTTTCCGTGGTCGCGCCGACAAGGATGACGGTGCCGTCCTCCATGACCGGCAAAAAGGAATCCTGCTGCGCCCGGTTGAAGCGGTGGATCTCATCGACAAAGAGGAGCGTCGCCCTGCCCTGCTGGCGGCGCAGCCGGGCGGCCTCGAAAACCCGCTTGAGATCGGCGACGCCGGAAAAGATCGCAGAGAGCTGCTCGTAGGCGAGACCGGTCTCGCTGGCGAGCAGCCGGGCGACGGTGGTCTTGCCGGTGCCCGGCGGCCCCCAGAAGATGAGGCTGCCGAGCGCGCCGGTGCGGATCATGCGCGTCAGCGCGCCGTCGGGGCCGGTCAGGTGCTCCTGGCCGAGCACGTCGGCGAGCCGGGTCGGGCGCAGCCGGTCGGCCAGCGGCCGGTAGGCCGTGTCCTGCGTTGCCGGGGGCGGACCGAACAGATCGCTCATGGCGTCGTCATGGGCGGCGCGCCGACCTAGCGCAGGAACTGGCGGATCAGCGGCCCGTCGCGTTCAATGATGAGGAAGCGCCCCTCGCGCTCGACGACGAACTGCCAGGTGCGCAGCCGGCGCGACAGGATCCGTTCGAGGTCGCGCGTGCTGGTGATGTCAACTCCGTTGACCTGCCGGATGATGTCGCCCGGCCGCATGCGGCCGGCATCCGCCGGCGAGTTGCGCGCCACCGACAGCGCCGCGACGCCGGTCTTGTCGCCGGGCAGGCCGAGCTCGACCGCCACCGCCGGCGACAGGTTGGCGACCCGCAGGCCGCCGAGCGGCGACTGCGCCGGCAGTTCGATCTCCTCGCGCGGCACGGTTTCGGGCGCCGGCTCGAGCTTGACCTCGATGGTGCGCCGCTCGCCGCGGCTGATCACGGTGAGCTCGGCCCGCGTGTCGAGGCCGGCCGTGTCGAGCCGGTAGCCGAGCATGTCGGCGCTGTCGACCGACTGGCCGTTGACCTCGACGACGACGTCGCCGGCCGCCAGCCCGGCAGCCGCCGCCGGCCCCTTGTCGACGACCGAGGTGACGATGGCGCCGATCGGGCGCTCGAGCCCGATCGATTCGGCGATCTCGGCGTTGACGGTCTGGAAATCGGCGCCAAGCCACGGCCGCACCACGGCGTCGCCGGTGCGCGCCGAGCGCAGGATGACCTTGGTCATGTTGGCCGGAATGGCGTAGCCGAGGCCGACCGAGCCGCCCGACGGCGAGAAGATGGCGGTGTTGATGCCGATCAGCCTGCCATTCATGTCGACCAGGGCGCCGCCCGAATTGCCGCGGTTGATGGCCGCGTCGGTCTGGATGAAATAGCCGTAGTCGTTGACGCCGCGCAGCGAGCGCGACACCGCCGAGACGATGCCGCTCGTCACCGTCTGGCCGACGCCGAACGGATTGCCGATGGCGAGCACCAGGTCGCCGACCTCGACCTGGTCGGAATCGCCGATCTCGATCGGCTCCAGCCGCACGTCGGCACTGACCTTCAGGACCGCCAGATCGGACTTGGCATCACGCAGGACGACCTCGCATTCGAACTCGCGGCCGTCGGTCAGCGCGACCTTGATCTCGTCCATGTTCTCGATGACATGGTTGTTGGTGACGATGACGCCCTCGGCGCTGACGATGACGCCCGATCCCAGCGACTGCTGCCGACGCTGGCGCGGCAGGCCGAAGCCCTCGGGCCCGAAGAAGCGCTCGAAGAACGGGTCGCCGGCGAAGGGCGAACGCTCAACGACGTTGCGCGCGGCGTAGACGTTGACGACGGATTTCGCCACCTTCCTGACGATCGGGGCGAAGGAAAGCTGGACCTGTTCGCGGCTTTCGGGGACCACCTGTGCCGCGGCCGGAGCATCCTCCTGCGCCTCGGCGAGCGGCCGGTCGCCGAGCAGCTTGCCGAGCGTGCCGCGCAGCAGGCCGCCGCTCTCCTCGGCCGCGGCGGGGGCGGCGACGGCAAGCGACAGGGCGAGAACAAGGGTCAGTCGGACCAGATGGGGCACGGGAAAACCTCCGGCGGTTCGTTGGCGTCTGTATCGGCCGACAATGGTCCAATAACAAGCCCGCCAATGTGGCGAAAATCACATGGCGGCCGGGAGCAATCGGGTGGCAATCGGTTGGCAATCGGGGCGCAACCCGTCATTGGCCAAGCCGGCCCGACCCATGTATAGTGGTCGCTTCCTGGCGGGGGACACGCGTAGCGCGTTTGTTGAACGAACTCCAGCAACGGAGGTCCGCCATGAAAGTCAGAGAAGCCATGCACAGCGGCGTCGAATGGGTTGCACCCGACACTCCGCTCACCGAACTCGCCCGGATCATGCGCGACCGCGATATCGGCTCAATCCCGGTCGGCGAAAACGATCGTCTGGTTGGCATGGTCACCGACCGCGACATCGTGTGCAAGGGTTTGGCCCGCGACATCGACGTTCGCCGCGCAACCGCGCGCGACGTGATGACACAAGGCATCCATTGCTGCCGGGAGGACGACGACCTCGAAGAGGCGGTGCGGCACATGGAGAAGCTGAAGGTTCGCCGACTGCCGGTCATCAACGAGAGCATGCGAATGACCGGCATCCTGAGCTTCGGCGACATCAGCCATGCCGCATCCAAGGGGCTGCTGTCCGAATACGCCAGGCAGGTGTCGGCGCACCATCATTGAGCCGCCGGCACGACCCGGCGTGCAACCACCGGCAAGGCCGGGGGGACCGGGGGGACCGCCTCCCGGCCCAACAAGAGGTCTTTCCCGCCCGCCCTGGCGGGACGGGTCAGGCGTTTTCCGGCGCGCCGATGCTGGCCTGCTCCTCGGCCGCCTCGATGCGGGCGCGGTCCTTGGCGCCCTTCGCCTCCAGATCGCGGTCGACCAGTTCGATCACCGCCATCGGCGCGTTGTCGCCATAGCGAAAGCCGGCCTTGAGCACGCGGGTGTAGCCGCCATTGCGTTCCCTGTAGCGGGGGCCGAGCACGTCGAACAGCTTCTTCACCTGATCGGCGTCACGCACCTGGGCGATGGCCTGGCGGCGGGCGTGCAGGTCGCCACGCTTGCCGAGCGTGATCAGCTTGTCGGCGACGGAGCGCAGCTCCTTGGCCTTGGGCAGCGTGGTGACGATCTGCTCATGCTCGATGAGGGCGGCGGCCATGTTGGCGAACATCGCCTTGCGGTGGCTCGACGTGCGGTTGAGTTTGCGGTGGGCCTTGCCGTGTCTCATGTGCCTTCTCCTTTGCGGATGCTGCCGCGGCCTAGGACTTGAGACCGCGGCCTTCATGGTTCTTCAGGTGGCGACGGCCGCCAGCGGCGGCCGTGCGTCTCAGTACTGGTCCTCGTAGCGCTTGGCCAGTTCCTCGATGTTCTCGGGCGGCCAGGCGGGAACCTCCATGCCGAGATGGAGACCCATGCCGGCCAGCACTTCCTTGATCTCGTTCAGCGACTTGCGGCCGAAATTCGGCGTGCGCAGCATCTCGGCCTCGGTCTTCTGGATGAGATCGCCGATATAGACGATGTTGTCGTTCTTGAGACAGTTGGCCGAGCGCACCGACAGTTCCAGTTCGTCGACCTTCTTGAGCAGCGCCGGATTGAAGGCGAGCTCCTGAACCTCCTCGGCGACCGTCTCCTTGGCCGGCTCCTCGAAATTGACGAAGATCGAGAGCTGGTCCTGGATGATGCGCGCCGCATAGGCGACGGCGTCCTCCGGCGTGACCGAACCGTCCGTCTCGACCGTCATGGTCAGCTTGTCGTAATCGAGGTACTGGCCCTCGCGGGTGTTGTCGATCTTGTAGGAGACCTTGCGCACCGGCGAATAGAGGCTGTCGACCGGGATCAGCCCGATCGGCGCGTCCTCCGAGCGGTTGCGGTCGGCGGCGACATAGCCCTTGCCGGTGGCCACCGTCAGCTCCATGCGGATCTCGGCGCCCTCGTCGAGCGTGCACAGGACGTGGTCGGGGTTGAGCACCTCGATGTCGCCCACCGTCTGGATGTCGCCGGCGGTCACCACGGCCGGCCCCTCCTTGCGGATGACCATGCGCTTGGGCGTGTCGGCATGCATGCGGAAGGCGATTTCCTTGATGTTGAGGACGATGTCGGTCACGTCCTCGCGCACGCCGGGAATCGACGAGAACTCGTGCAGGACGCCGTCGATCTGGACAGCGGTCACCGCGGCGCCCTGCAGGGAGGAAAGCAGGACGCGGCGCAGCGCGTTGCCGAGCGTCAGGCCATAGCCCCGCTCCAGCGGCTCGGCGACGATCACCGCCTTGATCGGCGTGCTGGAAACGATTTCAAGCTTGTTCGGCTTGATGAGCTCTTGCCAATTCTTCTGAATCATGGGGTCATTCCCTTCAGGTGTCTTCGCCACCATCCATTCGTGGCGGGTCCCAAAGATTTGCCTGCAGTGGATCGTTGCAGGTCACATTGCCGGTCGCGGCCGGCGTCGGCCCGCCGCGATCCGCCGGGGCGAGGCCCCCGTTGACTAGACGCGCCGCTTCTTGCGCGGGCGGCAGCCATTGTGCGGGATGGCGGTCACGTCGCGGATCGAGGTGATCTGGAAGCCGGCCGCCTGCAGCGCGCGCAGCGCCGATTCGCGGCCCGAGCCGGGACCGCGCACCTCGACCTCAAGCGAGCGCATGCCGTGCTCCTGGGCTTTGCGGGCGGCATCCTCGGCCGCGACCTGGGCGGCGTAGGGCGTCGACTTGCGCGAACCCTTGAAGCCCTGCGCCCCGGCCGACGACCAGGCGATGGTGTTGCCCTGGGCGTCGGTGATCGTCACCATGGTGTTGTTGAAGGTCGAATTCACGTGGGCCGTGCCCGAGGTGATGTTCTTGCGCTCGCGACGGCGAACGCGCGCGGCTTCCTTGGCCATCTAGGTCCTTTCGTTCGATCTCTGCACCGCCGTCGTTCCGGCGGCTACACCTAGCTGTGAATGGTGAATGGCAAAATGGTGAATGGATGCGCCAGCGGCGCGGCGCGACTTACCATTCACAATTCACCATTGACCATTCACCAGATTACTTCTTCTTGCCGGCGATCGGCTTGGCCGGCCCCTTGCGGGTGCGGGCGTTGGTGTGGGTGCGCTGGCCACGGACGGGCAGTCCGCGACGGTGGCGCAGCCCGCGATAGCAGCCCAGGTCCATAAGGCGCTTGATGTTCATCGCCGTCTCGCGGCGCAGGTCGCCCTCGACCTGGTAGTCGCGATCGATGACCTCGCGAATCTGGATCACCTCGGCGTCGGTGAGCTGGCTGACGCGGCGCTCCGGGGCGATCGACACCTTGTCGATGATGTCCTGGGCGACCCTCGGGCCGATGCCGTGAATGTATTGCAGCGCGATGACGACACGCTTGTTGGTCGGGATGTTGACGCCGGCGATGCGGGCCATGCTCTTCTCTCCATTTTTCGGCCGGCGGAAACACCGGCCCATTCAGCTTGCCCGCGTCCGGTGGAGACCGGCCCCTGCGGGTGGTTCGCGCCCGCGTGGGCAGCGCTGGCGCGCGGTCCCGCGAAAACGGCAAAAGACCGGCTCCAGCTTTCCTCCAGAAACCTGGTCCCGGTCGTCTCACCTGTGCGAAGTGCGCCTCAGATACGCACTCGACCGGTTGAAGTCAAGCCTCGCGCGGGCCGCTTGCGCGGGCCGGCGGGCGCCAGCGCTGCGTCATCGGCGCGCACACCGTTCGACCACCTCGCGGATGGCGGCATGCACCGGCCCGATCTCGCCCATGCCGTCCACCCGCCGGAGCAGCCCCTTGGCGAAATAGTAGCCGACCAGCGGCGAGGTCTCCTTGTAGTAGGCCTGCAGGCGCGTGCGCAGCGTGTCGGCATTGTCGTCCGGGCGGCGCTTGAATTCCTTGCTCCCACAGCGGTCGCAGGTATCGGCCACCTTCGGCATCTTGAAGATGTCGTGATAGCCCTCGCCGCAATTGGCGCAGGTGAAGCGGCCGGAGATACGCTCGATCAGCTGCTCGTCGTCGACGGCGATTTCGACCACGCAGTCGAGGGCCCTGCCCTTCTCGGCCAGCATCTTCCCGAGCGCCTCGGCCTGCTGGAGCGTGCGTGGATAGCCGTCGAGAATGAAGCCCCTGGCACAGTCGGCCCGGTCGAGCCGATCGGAGACGATGGCGTTGACGATCTCGTCGGAAACCAGCCTACCCTCGGCCATGACCGCCTTGGCGCGCAGCCCGACCTCGGTCTCGGCGGCCACGGCCTCGCGCAGCATGTCGCCGGTCGACAGTTGCGGGATGCCGAAATGGTCGGTCAGCATGCGCGCCTGGGTACCCTTGCCCGCCCCTGGCGGCCCCAGCAGTATCAGGTTCATCGGCTCCGTTTTCCTCCGCGAAGACGGGATTTCTTGACCAGGCCCTCATACTGGTGGGCGAGCAGGTGCCCCTGGACCTGGGACACGGTGTCCATCGTGACACTGACGACGATGAGCAGCGACGTGCCGCCGAGATAGAACGGCACTCCCGTCGCGGAGATCAGGAATTCCGGCAGCAGGCAGACGATGACGAGATAGATGGCGCCGACCGTGGTGATGCGGGTCAGCACATAGTCGATGTACTCGGCGGTGCGCTCGCCCGGACGGATGCCGGGAATGAAGCCGCCATGCTTCTTCAGATTGTCGGCGGTCTCGGTCGGGTTGAACACGATCGCCGTGTAGAAGAACGCGAAGAAGGCGATCATCGCCGCATAGAGCGCCATATAGGCCGGCTGGCCGTGGCCAAGCGTCGCCGTGATGGTGGCGAGCCAGCCCGGCATGTCGGCGGTGTTGGCGAAGTTGGCAATGGTCGCCGGCAGCAGCAGCAGCGAGGAGGCGAAGATCGGCGGGATGACGCCCGAGGTGTTGAGCTTGAGCGGCAGGTGCGAGGACTGGCCCTCGAACATGCGGTTGCCGACCTGGCGCTTCGGGTACTGGATCAGCAGCCGGCGCTGCGCGCGCTCCATGAACACGATGAAGGTGATGACGACGACCGCCACCAACAGAACGGCCAGGATCAGCGCCGTCGACAGGGCCCCGGTGCGGCCGAGCTCGAGCGTGCCGGCGATGGCCCCGGGCAGCTCGGCGACGATGCCGGCGAAGATGATGAGCGAGATGCCGTTGCCGATGCCGCGCGCGGTGATCTGCTCGCCGAGCCACATCAGGAACATGGTGCCGCCGACCAGCGTGATGACGGTGGAGATGCGGAAAAACCAGCCGGGATCGGAGACGATGTTGGTGCCCGATTCGAGCCCTACGGCGATGCCATAGGCCTGCAGGGTCGCCAGGATGACGGTGCCGTAGCGGGTGTACTGGTTGATGGTCTTGCGGCCCTGCTCGCCTTCCTTCTTGAGCTGCTCGAGCGTCGGCACGACCGACGTCATCAGCTGGATGATGATCGAGGCCGAGATGTAGGGCATGATGCCGAGCGCGAAGATCGCCATGCGCTCGACGGCGCCGCCGGCGAACATGTTGAACATGCCGAGGACGCCGGACTGCTGCTGGAAAGCCTGGGCGAAGGCTTCCGGGTTGATGCCGGGCAGCGGGATGTAGGTGCCGAGCCGGTAGACGAGCAGCGCGCCGAGCGTGAACCAGATGCGCTTCTTCAGTTCCTCGGCCTTGGCGAAGGCCGAGAAGTTGAGGTTGGCTGCAAGCTGTTCGGCGGCTGATGCCATGAGTCACTCCGGTCGGTTGGCGCGGGCCGCCAGGGCCCGGCGCGCGGCGCGGCCCCTACGATGCCGTCGCCGCTTCCGTCTGCGCCGCCAGCACGGTGACAGAACCGCCGGCCTTTTCAACCTTCGCGATGGCCGCCTTCGAGGCGCCGGCGACGGCGAAGCCGACCTTGGCCTTGATCTCGCCGTCCGACAGCAGGCGCACGCCGTCGCGGGCTCGCCGCACGATGCCGGCCTCGATCAGCGCCGCGACATCGACGGTCTGGCCGGCGTCGAGGCGACCGGCATCGATGGCGGCCTGGACGCGCCCGAGCGACACCTCGTTGTAGTCCCTGGTGAACTTGGCATTGGTGAAGCCGCGCTTGGGCAGGCGGCGATAGAGCGGCATCTGGCCGCCCTCGAAGCCGTTGATGGCCACGCCGGAGCGCGCGGTCTGGCCCTTGCCGCCGCGGCCGCCGGTCTTGCCCTTGCCGGAGCCGATGCCGCGGCCGACCCGCTTGGCCGACCTGGCGGCGCCGGCGTTGTCCCTGATGTCGGTGAGTTTCATCTCGTCGCCCTCCTGGACGATGCCGCGTTCGGGCCGGCCGGCCCAGACGCAGATAAGTCGGTCAAAACCAAAAATCCAGACCGGCCCGGCGCCAGCGGGCCCGCCCGGCCAGCGGCCTTACGCCTCGTCGACGACGCGGACGAGATGCGAGACCTTGGCGATCATGCCGCGCACGGCCGGCGTATCCTCCAGCACGCGGCGGCGGTTCATCCTGTTCAGCCCCAGCCCGATCAGAGTGGCGCGCTGGTCCGCCGGGCGACGGATCGGGCTGCCTATCTGCTGAACGGTGATGGTCTTCTTCCTGTCGGCCATCGTCAGGCTCCCGATGTTCACTCGTCGGCGCCGATCAGGTCCCGGCGACGGGCCTGCAGCGTCGAATACTTGATGCCGCGCGCGGCGGCGACGTCCTTGGGGTGCACCTGGTGCTTGAGCGCATCGAAGGTGGCGCGCACCATGTTGTACTTGTTCGACGACCCCATCGATTTGGCGACGACGTCCTGGACGCCGAGCGTCTCGAAAACGGCGCGCATCGGGCCGCCGGCGATGATGCCGGTGCCGGGAGGGGCCGCGCGCAGGAACACCTTGCCGGCGCCGTGGCGGCCGACGACGTCGTGATGCAGCGTGCGGCCGGAGCGCAGCGGCACGAAGATCATGTCGCGCTTGGCAGCTTCGGTCGCCTTGCGGATCGCCTCGGGCACCTCGCGCGCCTTGCCGTGGCCGAAGCCGACCCGGCCCTTCTGGTCGCCGACGACGACGAGCGCGGCGAAGCCGAAGCGCCGGCCGCCCTTCACCACCTTGGCGACGCGGTTGATGTGGACGAGCTTGTCGACGAATTCGCTGTCGCGCTCGTCGCGGTCCCGCTCCCGGCCATCCCGGTGAGCCCGTCTTTCCTGTGCCATTGTCCTGAAGCCTTTGTTCTTTTCCGGTAGCACGACAGCGCCCGCCAGCGGGCGCGGCAAAATCAGAATTCGAGCCCGCCCTCGCGCGCCGCGTCGGCCAGCGCCTTGACGCGGCCGTGGAACAGATAGGCGCCGCGGTCGAAGACGACCTCCTTGACGCCGGCCTTGAGCGCCCGCTCGGCGACGAGCTTGCCGACGGCCGCTGCCGCTGCCGCGTCGCTGCCGGCCTTGAGCTGGGCGCGCAGGTCCTTGTCGACCGTGGAGGCGGCCGCCAGCGTGTGGCCCCTGCCGTCGTCGATGACCTGGGCGTAGATGTTCTTCGCCGAACGATAGACGCTCAGCCGCGGCCGGCCATTGGCCACCGCCTTGACGGAACGGCGAACGCGCAGGGCGCGGCGCACGGCGTTGTCACGTTTCGATGCCATGGCGGATTCCTACTTCTTCTTGCCTTCCTTGCGGAAGATGGTCTCGTCGGCGTACTTGACGCCCTTGCCCTTGTAGGGCTCGGGCGGGCGGAACTTGCGGATTTCCGCGGCGACCTGGCCGACCTTGTGCTTGTCGATGCCGGTGATGACGATCTCGGTCGGCTTCGGCGTCGCCACCTGGATGCCGTCGGGAACCTCGTAGACCACATCGTGGCTGAAGCCGAGCGCGAGCTGCAGGTTCTTGCCCTGCATCGCCGCGCGGTAGCCGACGCCGTTGATCTCGAGGCGCTTCTCGAAGCCGTTCTTTACGCCGTTGACGATGTTGGCGATCATGGTGCGCGACATGCCCCATTTGGAACGCGCCTGCTTGGAACCGTCGCGCGGATCGACGACGATGGCGCCGTCCTGCATCTTGACCAGCACCTCGTCATTGACGACGAACTGCAATTCGCCCTTGGGGCCCTTGGCGCGGATCGTCTGGCCCTCGACCGTGGCGGTTACGCCATCGGGCACGTGAACCGGCTTTTTTCCTATGCGAGACATCTTTTCAACCTGTCCGTAGAGGGTCCGTTGCCTCAGAATACCCGGCAGAGCACTTCGCCGCCGACATTCTGCTCGCGGGCGTCGTGGTCGGCCATCACGCCCTTGGGCGTCGACAGAATCGACACGCCGAGCCCGTTGGCGACCCGCGGCAGCGACCTCACCGAGGCATAAACGCGGCGGCCGGGCTTGGAAATGCGCGCGATCTCGCGGATCACCGGAGCGCCCTCGTAATATTTGAGTTCGATCTCCAGTTCCGATTTGCCATTGTCGAAATCGGTGCGCGTGTAGCCGCGGATATAGCCTTCGGCCTGCAGCACATCAAGCACGCGCACGCGCAGGCTGGAAGCCGGCGTGGTGACCTTGGACTTGCCGCGCAGCAGTCCGTTGCGGATGCGCGTCAGCATATCGCCGAGAGGATCGTTCATCGACATGAGCCTTGCTCTCCTTACCAGCTCGACTTGACGATGCCGGGAACCTGGCCCCTGGCGCCGAGTTCGCGTAGCGCGATGCGCGACATCCTGAGCTTGCGGTAATAGGCACGCGGACGACCGGTGACTTCGCAGCGGTTGCGGATGCGGACCTTGGCGCTGTTGCGCGGCAGTTCGGCCAGCTTCAGCTGGGCGCGGAACCGCTCCTCGATCGGCATCTCCTTGTTCATGATGATCGCCTTGAGCGCATTGCGCCGGGCGGCGTGGCGCTTGACCATCCGGGCGCGGCGCTTGTTCTTCTCTACGGCACTCGTCTTTGCCATGTCAGCTCTCTCCTGTTCGCCTGCCGTTACTTGCGGAAGGGGAAGTTGAAGTGGCGCAACAGCGCGCGCGCTTCGTCATCCGACTTCGCCGTCGTACAGACGATGACGTCCATGCCCCAGATCTGATCGACCTTGTCGTAGTTGATCTCCGGGAACACGATGTGCTCCTTGACGCCCAGGGCAAAGTTGCCGCGGCCGTCGAAGCTCTTGGGGTTGAGGCCGCGGAAGTCGCGCACGCGCGGCAGCGCGATGTTGATCAGCCGGTCGAGGAACTCGTACATGCGCGCCTTGCGCAGCGTCACCTTGGCGCCGAGCGGCATGTTCTCGCGAACCTTGAACGAGGCGATCGACTTGCGGGCGCGGGTGACCACGGCCTTCTGGCCGGCGATCAGCGTCAGATCGTCGGCCGCGGTCTGGGCCTTCTTGGAATCGGCCGTCGATTCGCCGACGCCCATGTTGAGCACGATCTTGTCGAGGCGGGGAACCTCCATCGGGTTCTTGTAGCCGAACTCCTCGATCATCTTCGGCCGCACCACTGTTTCGTAGTGGTCGCGCAGGCGCGGCGAGTAAGCTGCTTCAGCCATCGATCAAATCTCCCGAACGCTTGGCGAAACGCACCTTGCGGCCGTCCTCCAGCGTCTTGAATCCGACCCGGGTCGGCTTGCCGTCCTTCGGATCGACGAGCGCCAGGTTGGACACGTGAATGGGCGCCTCCTTGGCGATGATGCCGGCCTCCTGGCTGGCGGTCTGCTTCTGGTGGCGCTTGACCATGTTGATGCCGCCGACGATGGCGCGGCTCTGCTTCGGCATCATCTTGACGACCTCGCCGGAGCGGCCCTTGTCCTTGCCGGTGAGCACGACCACGCGGTCACCCTTCCTGATCTTCTGCATGGTCCGTTCTCCTACAGAACTTCCGGCGCCAGCGAGATGATCTTCATGTGGTTCTTGGCGCGCAGTTCGCGCGGAACCGGGCCGAAGATGCGGGTGCCGATCGGCTCCTTCTTGTTGTCGATCAGCACGGCGGCGTTGCTGTCGAAGCGGATGACGCTGCCGTCGGGGCGGCGGATGTCCTTGGCGGTGCGCACGACGACGGCCTTCATCACGTCGCCCTTCTTCACGCGGCCGCGCGGAATCGCCTCCTTCACCGACACGACGATGACGTCGCCGACGGTGGCGTACTTGCGCTTGGAACCGCCGAGCACCTTGATGCACATGACGCGGCGCGCGCCGGAATTGTCGGCGACGTCGAGGTTGGTCTGCATCTGAATCATGACTGACTACCTTCTCATTGCTTCAGCCGGCGCGCCGGCAGCCCGATGCGGTCAGGCCTGTTCCTCGACCACGACCCAGCGCTTGGTGCGCGAGATCGGCCGGCTTTCGCGAATGAAGACCGTGTCGCCGACCTTGCACTTGTTGGCCTCGTCATGGGCCTGGTAGTTCTTGGAACGGCGGACCGTCTTCTTGAACAGCGGGTGGGTGAAGCGGCGCTCCACCTTGACCACGACGGTCTTGTCGTTCTTGTCGCTGACGACGACGCCTTGCAATACGCGCTTGGGCATGGCGGCTTGTTCTCCTAGGCCTTGGCTTCGGCCGCGCGTTTCTCGGCGGCGATGGTCTTGATGCGGGCGATGTCGCGGCGCACCTGGCGCACGCGCGCGGTGTTCTCGAGCTGGCCGGTGGCGCGCTGGAAGCGCAGGTTGAACTGCTCCTTCTTGAGCTTCAGCAGCTCGTCGGAGAGCTGGTCGGGGGTCATCACGCGGATGTCGGAGGTCTTCATCGGATCACCTCTTCTCGTCCTGTTCCTGCGCTATTCGGCGATGCGCGCGACGAAGCGCGTCTTGATCGGCAGCTTGGCGGCACCCAGGCGCAACGCCTCGCGGGCGACGTCCTCGGCGACGCCGTCGATCTCGAACATGATCTTGCCCGGCTTGACGCGGCACACCCAGTATTCGGGCGCGCCCTTGCCCTTGCCCATGCGCACCTCGATCGGCTTCTTGGAGACCGGCACGTCCGGGAAGATGCGGATCCAGACGCGGCCGGCGCGCTTCATGTGGCGGGTGATCGCGCGGCGCGCGGCCTCGATCTGGCGCGCCGTGACGCGCTCCGGCTCCTGCGCCTTGAGGCCGAAGGAGCCGAAGTTCAGCGTGGTGCCGCCCTTGGCCGCGCCGTGGATGCGGCCCTTGAACTGCTTGCGGAACTTGGTGCGCTTGGGTTGCAACATGATCGTCTATTCCTGCTTGCTTGGCCGGCCTCAGGCGGCATGACGGCGCGAGCCGCCCTGCTCCTGGCCCTCGATCGCCCGGCGCTCGGAGGCGAGCGGATCGTGCTCGAGGATCTCGCCCTTGAAGATCCACACCTTGACGCCGCAGATGCCGTAGGCGGTAAGCGCCTCGGCGGTGCCGTAGTCGATGTCGGCGCGCAGGGTGTGCAGCGGCACCCGGCCCTCGCGGTACCATTCCATGCGCGCGATCTCGGCGCCGCCGAGACGGCCCGACATTGATGCGGATGCCCTCGGCGCCGAGGCGCATGGCCGACTGCACGGCGCGCTTCATGGCGCGGCGGAACGCGACGCGGCGCTCGAGCTGCTGGGCGATCGACTGGGCGACAAGGGTGGCGTCGATCTCGGGCTTGCGCACCTCGACGATGTTGATGTGGACCTCCGAGGCGGTCATCTGCGACAGCTTCTTGCGCAGCTTCTCGATGTCGGCGCCCTTCTTGCCGATGATCACGCCCGGACGCGCGGCGTGGATGGTCACCCGGCACTTCTTGTGCGGGCGCTCGATCACGATCTTGGAGATGGAGGCGGCGGCCAGCTCCTTCTCCAGATATTCCCGGATCGCCAGGTCCTCGTGCAGCAGGCGGCCATATTCGCCCTTGTTGGCGAACCAGCGCGAATCCCAGGTCCGGTTGATGCCGAGGCGCAGGCCGATCGGATTGACTTTCTGGCCCATCAGGCGGCCTCCTCTTGGACTTCGCGCACGACGATGGTCAAATGCGAGAACGGGCGCAGGACGCGCGAGGCGCGGCCGCGACCGCGCACATGGAAACGCTTCATGACGATCGACTTGCCGACATAGGCCTCGGCGACAACCAGGCTGTCGACATCGAGATCATGGTTGTTCTCGGCATTGGCGACGGCCGATTGCAGCGTCTTGCGCACGGTCGCCGCGATGCGCTTGCGCGAGAATTCCAGATCGGCCAGCGCCGTCTGCACCTTCTTGCCGCGGATCAGCGCGGCGACGAGGTTGAGCTTCTGCGGGCTGACGCGGATGGTGCGGGTGACCGCCCGCGCCTCGTTGTCCTTGAGCGCCCGTTCGCGCTTTTCCTTGCCCATGGCTACTTCCTCTTCGCCTTCTTGTCGGCGCCGTGGCCGTAATAGGTGCGGGTCGGCGAGAACTCGCCGAACTTGTGGCCGACCATCTCCTCGGTGACGAGCACCGGGATGTGCTTCTGGCCGTTGTAGACGCCGAAGGTCAGGCCGACGAACTGCGGCAGGATGGTCGAGCGCCGGCTCCACATCTTGATGACCTCGTTGCGGCCGCCGGCGCGGACCTTCTCGGCCTTCTTGAGGAGATAGCCGTCAACGAACGGCCCCTTCCAGGTTGAACGTGCCACGACTTCGCTTCCTTACCTACTTCTTGCGCTGGTGACGCGAGCGCATGATGAACTTGTCGGTCGCCTTGTTGGTCCGGGTCTTCTTGCCCTTGGTCGGCTTGCCCCAGGGGGTGACCGGATGGCGGCCGCCCGAGGTGCGGCCTTCGCCGCCGCCATGCGGATGGTCGACCGGGTTCATGGCGACGCCGCGCACATGCGGGCGCCGGCCGAGCCAGCGCATGCGGCCGGCCTTGCCGTAGTTGATGTTGCCGTGGTCTGGGTTCGACACCGCGCCTACGGTGGCCATGCAGTTGCCATGGACGAGGCGCTGCTCGCCGGAATTCAGCCGCAGGATCGTATAGGGCCCGTCGCGGCCGACGATCTGGGCGTAGGCGCCGGCCGAGCGGGCGATCTGGCCGCCCTTGCCCGGCTTCATCTCGATGTTGTGGACGATGGTGCCGACCGGAATCGCCCTGACCGGCATGGCGTTGCCCGGCTTGATGTCGCAGGCTGCACCGGCGATGACCCGGTCGCCGGCGGCGAGCCGCTGCGGCGCCAGGATGTAGGCCAGCTCGCCATCGGCATATCGGACGAGCGCGATGAAGGCGGTGCGGTTCGGATCATATTCGAGCCGCTCGACCGTCGCCTCGACATCCCACTTGCGGCGCTTGAAATCGACCATGCGGTAGGCGCGCTTGTGGCCGCCGCCGCGATGGCGAACGGTGATGCGGCCGGCATTGTTGCGCCCGCCCTTGGAGGTCAGACCTTCGGTCAAGGCCTTGACCGGCTTGCCCTTCCACAATTCCGAACGGTCGACGATGACCAGCTGGCGCTGGCTCGGGGTCGTCGGGTTGTAGCTCTTCAGTGCCATGGTTCAAACTTTCCCAAAGACGCTCACAGGCCCGTTGTCACGTCGATCGAGTGGCCCTCGGCCAGCGTGACCACCGCCTTCTTGACGTCGCTCTGGCGCCCCACCGTGCCGCGGAAGCGCTTGACCTTGCCCTTGCGGACGAGCGTGTTGACCGCCTTGACCTTGACGCCGAACAGCGCCTCGACGGCCTGCTTGATCGCCGGCTTGGTCGCGCTGCGGGCGACGTTGAAGACGACCTGGTTCGATTCCGAGGCCATCGTCGACTTCTCGGTGATCACCGGCGAGACGATCACGTCGTAGTGGCGCAGGTCGGTCATTTGGCAGCTTCCTTGGCGAAACGGGCCTCGATCGCCGCGATCGCGGCCTTGGACAGCACCAGCATGTCGCGGCGCAGGATGTCGTAGACGTTGATGCCCTGGACCGGCAGCACGTCGAGCCCGGGAATGTTGCGCGCGGCCAGACGGAAATTGCCGTCGAGTTCGTCGCCGCCGATCATCAGCGCATTCGCGATGCCGAGCCTGGCAAGCTGGCCCTTCAGCGTGGCGGTCTTCGGCTCCTTGGCGACGAGATCGTCGACGACGATGATCGCCTCCGACTGCGCCTTGGCCGACAGCGCGTGCCGCAGCGCCAGGGCGCGCACCTTCTTCGGCAGGTCGATGGCGTGGCTGCGCACGACCGGGCCGAAGGCGCGGCCGCCGCCGCGGAACTGCGGGGCGCGCGCCGAGGAGTGGCGGGCGCGGCCGGTGCCCTTCTGCTTGTACATCTTGGCGCCGGTACGGCTCACGTCGGAACGGTTCTGCACGGCGTGGGTGCCGGCGCGGCGCTTGGCGAGCTGGTAGCGGACCATGCGGGCAAGAATGTCGGGACGCGGCGTCAGCCCGAAAATCTCGTCGGAGACCGACACCTTGCCGGACGCCTTGCCGTCGAGGGTGGTGACCTTGATATCCATTACTCGTTGCCTCCCTCGGCGACGGCCTCGACCGCGGTTTCGGCGGCGGCTGACTTGACCTCGGCGGCCCGGATGGCGGCCGGACGCGGCGCCTCGGCCGGCAGCGGCGCCTTGACCGCATCGCGAAGCATGATCCACGACCCCTTGGAGCCGGGCACGGCGCCCTTGACCAGGATCAGGCCGCGCTCGGCGTCGGTCTTGACGACCTGCAGGTTCTGGGTGGTAACGCGGGTCTGGCCCATGTGGCCGGCCATCTTCTTGTTCTTGAACACCGGCCCGGGTCCTGGCGGTCGCCGGTCGAGCCGTGCGAGCGGTGCGAGATCGACACGCCGTGGGTGGCGCGCAGGCCGCCGAAATTGTGGCGCTTCATGGCGCCGGCGAAGCCCTTGCCGATCGAGGTGCCGGTGACATCGACGTACTGGCCGACCACGAAATGGTCGGCGGTGATCTCGGCGCCGACATCGATCAGGTTGTCGGGGCTGACGCGGAACTCGACGACCTTGCGCTTCGGCTCGACCTCGGCCTTGGCGAAATGGCCGCGCATGGCCTTGGACGTGTTCTTCACCTTGGCAAGGCCGGCACCAAGCTGGACGGCGGTATAACCGTTCTTCTCCTGCGTGCGCGTGGCCACGACCTGCAGGTTGTCGACTTTCAGGACGGTAACCGGGACCTGCTCGCCGGCGTCGTTGTAGACGCGGGTCATTCCCAGCTTCTGTGCGATGACACCTGAACGCATCGGTTCATTCCTCGAATACGGGAGCGCTGCTCTAGAGCTTGATCTCGACGTCGACGCCGGCGGCCAGGTCGAGCTTCATCAGCGCGTCGACGGTCTGCGGGGTCGGATCGACGATGTCGAGCAGGCGCTTGTGCGTGCGCATCTCGAACTGCTCGCGGCTCTTCTTGTCGATGTGCGGCGAGCGGTTGACCGTGAACTTCTCGATCCTGGTCGGCAGCGGGATCGGCCCGCGCACCTGCGCACCCGTGCGCTTGGCCGTCGAGACGATCTCGCGCGTCGAGGCATCGAGGATGCGGTGGTCGAACGCCTTGAGGCGGATGCGGATGTTCTGGCCGTTCATCTTAAGCTTTCCTCACGGGAACCGGGAAAGGGCCGGCGGCTCCGGCCTTGCATTCCCTCATCATGCGTTCGCTTCGGCGCGGGGCCAGGGCCGACAGCGCAGAAGGAGCGCGCCGCCGCCTGGCGCAATGGTCACTCCACGATCGCCGAGACGATGCCGGCGCCGACGGTGCGGCCGCCCTCGCGGATGGCGAAGCGCAGCTTCTCCTCCATGGCGATCGGCACGATCAGCTCGACATCCATCGTCACATTGTCGCCCGGCATCACCATCTCGGTGCCCTCGGGAAGCGTCACCACCCCGGTCACGTCGGTGGTGCGGAAGTAGAACTGCGGCCGGTAGTTGGTGAAGAACGGCGTGTGGCGGCCGCCCTCGTCCTTGGTCAGGATGTAGGCCTCGGCCTTGAACTTGGTGTGCGGCTTGACCGAGCCCGGCTTGCACAGCACCTGGCCGCGCTCCACCCCGTCGCGGTCGATGCCGCGCAGCAGCGCGCCGATATTGTCGCCCGCCTCGCCCTGGTCGAGCAGCTTCCTGAACATCTCAACGCCCGTGCAGGTCGTCTTCTGCGTGTCGCGGATGCCGACAATCTCGACCTCCTCGCCAACCTTGATCACCCCGCGCTCGATGCGCCCCGTCACCACCGTGCCGCGCCCCGAAATCGAGAACACGTCCTCGATCGGCATCAGGAAGGGCTGGTCGACCGGACGCTCGGGCTGCGGAATGTAATCGTCGACCGCCGCCATCAATTCGCGGATCGCGTTCTCGCCGATCTCCGCATTGGTGCCGTTCATCGCATGCAGCGCCGAACCCTTGACGATCGGAATGTCGTCGCCCGGGAACTCGTATTTCGACAACAGCTCGCGCACCTCCATCTCGACCAGTTCGAGAAGCTCGGCATCGTCAACCTGGTCGACCTTGTTCATGAACACCACGATCGCCGGCACGCCCACCTGGCGCGCCAGCAGAATGTGCTCGCGCGTCTGCGGCATCGGCCCGTCCGCCGCCGATACCACCAGAATGGCCCCGTCCATCTGCGCCGCCCCGGTGATCATGTTCTTCACATAGTCGGCATGGCCCGGGCAGTCGACATGCGCATAATGGCGCTTGGCCGTCTCATACTCGACATGCGCCGTCGAGATCGTGATGCCGCGCGCCTTCTCCTCGGGCGCCGCGTCGATCTGGTCATAGGCCTTGAACTCGCCGAAATACTTGGTGATCGCCGCCGTCAGCGTCGTCTTGCCATGATCAACATGCCCGATCGTGCCGATGTTGCAGTGCGGCTTCGTGCGTGCAAACTTTTCCTTCGCCATCTGGGCTCTCCGTTCTATTCACGTGGTCGGTTCACGCGGGCGATCAGCCGGCGTATTTGGCCTGGATTTCCTGCGACACCGCGCTCGGCACCGGCGCGTAGTGGTCGAACTGCATGGTGTACTGGGCGCGGCCCTGCGACATCGACCGCAGCGTGTCGACATATTTGAACATGTTCGCGAGCGGCACGTTGGCGTCGATGACGACGGCGTTGCCGCGCATCTCCTGGCCCTGGATCTGGCCGCGCCGCGAGTTGAGATCGCCGATCACGTCGCCGACATAGTCCTCCGGCGTCACCACCTCGACCTTCATGATCGGCTCGAGCAACTGGGCGCCGGCCTCCCTGGCCGCCTCGCGGAAGCAGGCCCGCGCGGCGATCTCGAAGGCCAGCACCGAGGAGTCGACATCGTGATAGGCGCCGTCGATCAGCGTCGCCTTGACGCCGAGCATCGGGAAGCCGGCAAGCGGGCCGGAATTGAGCACGCTCTCGATGCCCTTCTGGACGCCGGGAATGTATTCCCTGGGCACCGAACCGCCGACGATCTGCGACTCGAACTTGAAGTCCTCGCCTTCCGGATTGGGCTCGAAGACGATCTTCACGCGGGCGAACTGGCCCGAGCCGCCGGTCTGCTTCTTGTGGGTGTAGTCCTTCTCGGTGCGCCGGGTGATGGTCTCGCGGTAGGCCACCTGCGGCGCGCCGACATTGGCCTCGACCTTGAACTCGCGCCGCATGCGGTCGACGATGATGTCGAGATGCAGCTCGCCCATGCCGGCGATGATGGTCTGGCCGGTCTCCTCGTCGGTCTTGACGCGGAAGGACGGATCCTCGGCCGCCAGACGGTTGAGCGCCAGGCCCATCTTCTCCTGGTCGTTCTTGGTCTTCGGCTCGATGGCGATCTGGATGACCGGCTCGGGGAACTCCATGCGCTCCAGGATGACCGGCTTCAGCGGGTCGCACAGCGTGTCGCCGGTGGTCGTGTCCTTGAGGCCGGCCAGCGCCACGATGTCGCCGGCATAGGCCTCCTCGATGTCCTCGCGATGGTTGGCATGCATCTGCAGCATGCGGCCGATGCGCTCGCGCTTCTCCTTGACCGTGTTCATCACCGACGTGCCCTTGTCGAGCTTGCCGGAATAGATGCGCGCGAAGGTCAGCGAGCCGACGAACGGGTCGTTCATGATCTTGAAGGCCAGCATCGACAGCGGCTCCTCGTCGGACGACTTGCGGGTGATTTCCGCTTCCGTCTTCGGATCGATGCCCCTGATCGCCGGCACCTCGACGGGCGACGGCAGGTAGTCGACGACGGCATCGAGCAGCGGCTGGACGCCCTTGTTCTTGAAGGCCGAGCCGCAAAAGACCGGGAAGAAGGAAACGGCGCAGGTGCCCTTGCGGACCAGGGTGCGCAATTCGTCGTTGGAGGGCATTTCGCCTTCGAGATAGCGCTCCATCGCCGCCTCGTCGATCTCGACGGCCGACTCGATCAGCTTCTCGCGATATTCCTCGGCCTGCGCCTTCAGGTCGGCCGGGATGTCGAGGACATCCCAGGCGGCACCGAGCGTCTCGTCGCGCCAGACCAGCGCCTTCATCTCGACCAGGTCGACGACGCCCTTGAAGTCGTTCTCGGCGCCGATCGGCAGCTGCATGACGACGGGAGTGGCGCCGAGGCGCGACTTGATCATGGATACCGAGCGGTAGAAGTCGGCGCCGATCTTGTCCATCTTGTTGACGAAGATCATGCGCGGCACGTGGTACTTGTCGGCCTGGCGCCAGACCGTCTCGGTCTGCGGCTCGACGCCGGCATTGGCGTCGAGCAGCGCGATGGCGCCGTCGAGGACGCGCAGCGAGCGCTCTACCTCGATGGTGAAGTCGACATGGCCGGGCGTGTCGATGATGTTGAAGCGGCGCATCTTGCCGTCGCGACCCTTCCAGAAGGTCGTGGTGGCGGCAGACGTGATGGTGATGCCGCGCTCCTGCTCCTGCTCCATCCAGTCCATGGTGGCGGCGCCCTCATGGACCTCGCCGATCTTGTGGGACTTGCCGGTGTAGTAGAGGATCCGCTCGGTCGTCGTCGTCTTGCCGGCATCGATGTGGGCCATGATGCCGAAATTGCGATAGTCCTCGATCTTGTATTCGCGGGCCATGGCCTCAAACCTTCTGCCTAACGTCCGTGCCGGTCGTCACCAGCGATAATGCGAGAACGCCTTGTTGGCGTCCGCCATCTTGTGCGTGTCCTCACGCTTCTTGACCGCCGCGCCACGATTGTTGGCGGCGTCCATGAGCTCGCCCGACAGGCGCGCGACCATGGTCGACTCGTTGCGCTTGCGCGCCGCGCCGATCAGCCAGCGGATGGCCAGCGCCTGGCGGCGCTCGGCGCGGACCTCGACGGGCACCTGGTAGGTAGCGCCGCCGACCCGGCGCGAGCGAACCTCGACATGCGGGGCGACGTTGGAGAGCGCCTGGTGGAAGCTCTCGACCGGATTCTGGCGGGCCTTGCGCTCGATCGTCTCGAGCGCCCCGTAGACGATGCTTTCGGCGACGGACTTCTTGCCGTCGAGCATCAGCGCGTTCATGAACTTGGTGACGACGACATCGCCGTATTTCGGGTCCGGGTTGACTTCCCGCTTCTCTGCACGGTGGCGGCGCGACATGGGTCTCTAGCTCTCTCTTCCTTGTCTTGGCGACCCCGGGTACCGGTCGGCCCGCCCGGGGTGGTCCTCAAGCTGCGCTCGGATCACTTCGGACGCTTGGCGCCGTATTTGGAGCGGCGCTGCTTGCGGTTCTTCACGCCCTGCGTGTCGAGGACGCCGCGAATGATGTGGTAGCGCACGCCCGGCAGGTCCTTGACGCGGCCGCCGCGGATCATGACGACGGAATGTTCCTGCAGATTGTGGCCTTCGCCGGGGATGTAGCCGATCACCTCGAAGCCGTTGGTCAGGCGCACCTTGGCCACCTTGCGCAGCGCCGAGTTCGGCTTCTTCGGCGTCGTCGTGTAGACGCGCGTGCACACGCCGCGCTTCTGCGGGTTCTGCTGCATCGCCGGAACCTTGTTGCGCTTGACCGCCGGCTGGCGGGGGTTGCGTATCAGCTGGTTGATGGTTGGCATGAATACCTGACCTTGTCCTGCCTGCCCGTCCTGTCCGGGCTGAATGTCTTCACCGCGATGCCGTCACCAGGGCAATCGCCGTTGTCGTTCCTGTTGGCGGGCACTCTGGCATGCAAGAAAGGCTCGCATCCGCTGCGGCCGGCCCGGCCAGTGCGGAGGAACCTTCAAAATCCAGAGGACCGGCAAGCCGGTCTTGCAGCCCTGTTGTCAACGTCTGCTATGCCGACCTTGTTTGAGCAGCTTCGTCTCCGGCGAGGCGCCGCGAGACCGCATCGGCTCACATCGGTCAGGATGGCGCGGTAATAGTGACTTGGCGCCGCAACGTCAAGCCTGAGCCGCCCCTTTTTGGCGCCGCGGGGGCGCAAGTTGCGCTCGCCGGGCCGAAACCCCGCGCCGGGTTGCGGCGCGGGGATGCGGGATGGCGGGCATGGTCGCCTATTCGGCCGCCTGCTCGCTCGTGCCTTCCGTGATCATCGGCACGGATTCCGCCTCGCGGCGGCGCTCCTCGAGGATCAGCTCGTCGCGCTGGGTGGCGAGACGGCGGATGCGAGCGATGACACCGCCGGTGCCGGCCGGGATCAGCCGGCCGACGATGACGTTCTCCTTGAGGCCGTCGAGCGGATCGGACTTGCCGGAAACCGCCGCCTCGGTCAGCACGCGGGTCGTCTCCTGGAAGGAGGCGGCCGAGATGAAGGAGCGCGTCTGCAGGCTGGCCTTGGTGATGCCGAGCAGCACGGGGCTGCCCTGGATCGGCTTCCTACCCTCCTCGGCCAGCTTCTCGTTGATGAGGTCCATCTCGATGCGGTCGATATGCTCGCCCGCGATCAGGCCGCTGTCGCCGGCATCGGTGATCTCCACCTTCTGCAGCATCTGGCGGACGATCACCTCGATGTGCTTGTCGTTGATGTCGACGCCCTGCAGCCGGTAGACCTCCTGGATCTCGTTGACGAGATAGGCGGCGAGCTCCTCGACGCCCTTGATCGCCAGGATGTCGTGCGGCGCCGGGTTGCCCTCGAGGATGTAGTCGCCCTTCTCCACGGTGTCGCCTTCCTGGAGGTGGAACGGCTTGCCCTTGGGGATCAGGTACTCCACCGGCTCCAGAGTCGAATCGTGCGGTTCGATCAGGATGCGCCGCTTGTTCTTGTAGTCGCGGCCGAGCCGGATGGTGCCGTCGATCTCGGCGATGATGGCGTGATCCTTGGGCCGGCGCGCCTCGAACAGCTCGGCCACGCGCGGCAGGCCGCCGGTGATGTCCTTGGTCTTGGCGCTTTCCATCGGAATGCGGGCCAGCACGTCGCCGGCGGCGATCGGCGCTCCGGGTTCGACCGACAGGATGGCGTCGACCGAAAGCAGGAAGCGGGCCTCGCCGCCACGCTCCAGCCGCGCGATCTTGCCGCCGGCGTCCTTGATGACGATGGCCGGCTTCAGATCGGCGCCGCGCGGATTGGCGCGCCAGTCGACGACGACGCGCTTGGTGATGCCGGTCGACTCGTCCGTCGTCTCCGACACCGACAAGCCGTCGACGAGGTCCTCGAACTCGGCGGTGCCGCCGACCTCGGTGAGGATCGGCCGGGTGTAGGGGTCCCACTCGGCCAGGCGCGCACTCTGGCGCACCGCGTCGCCGTCGTCGACCAGCAGCCGCGAGCCGTAGGTCACGCGGTGGCTAGCCCGCTCGACACCCTTGTCGTCCTCGATGACGATCGCCATGTTGCGGCCCATCACCATCAGGTGGCCTTCCGAATCGCGTACCACATTGCGGTTGCGGATGCTGACGCGGCCGTCATAGGAGGCCTCGATGAACGACTGGTCGACGACCTGGGCGGCGCCGCCGATATGGAAGGTGCGCATGGTGAGCTGCGTGCCGGGCTCGCCGATCGACTGGGCGGCGATGACGCCCACCGCCTCGCCGATATTGACCGGCGTGCCGCGGGCGAGATCGCGGCCGTAGCACTTGGCGCAGACGCCATTCTGGGTCTCGCAGGTCAGGCCCGAGCGGATGCGCACCCGCTTGACGCCCGACTGTTCGACCGCATCGACATCGCGCTCGTCGATCAGCTTGCCCTGCGGAACGACGACCGCGCCGCTGTCGGGATCGACGATGTCCTCGGCGGCGGTGCGGCCGAGGATGCGCATGCCGAGCGAGGCGACGACCTGGCCGGCGTCGATCACCGCCTGGACGGTGAGGCCGCGATCGGTGCCGCAGTCCTCCTCGGTGACGATGCAGTCCTGCGCGACGTCGACCAGGCGCCGGGTCAGGTAGCCCGAATTGGCCGTCTTCAGCGCGGTGTCGGCCAGGCCCTTGCGGGCGCCGTGGGTGGAGTTGAAGTACTCCAGCACGGTCAGGCCTTCCTTGAAGTTGGAGATGATCGGCGTCTCGATGATGGAGCCGTCCGGCTTGGCCATCAGGCCGCGCATGCCGGCGAGCTGCTTCATCTGGGTCGGCGAACCGCGCGCGCCGGAATGGCTCATCATGTAGATCGAGTTCATCGGCTTCTGGCGGCCGGTCTGCGAGTCGATCTCGATCGCGCGCAGGCGCTGCATCATCTCCTCGGCGACCTTGTCGCCGCACTTGCCCCAGGCGTCGACCACCTTGTTGTACTTCTCGCCCTGGGTGATCAGGCCGTCATTGTACTGCTGCTCATATTCCTTGACGAGCGCCTCGGTCTCGTCGACCAGCCGGGCCTTGGCGTCAGGGATGACCATGTCGTCCTTGCCGAAGGAGATGCCGGCCTTGCAGGCATGGCCGAAGCCCAGCGCCATGATGCGGTCGCAGAAGATGACCGTCTCCTTCTGGCCGCAATGGCGATAGACCGTGTCGATCATCTTGGAGATGTTCTTCTTGGTCATCTCGGTGTTGCAGATGTCGTAGGGGACGTTCGGATTCTTGGGCAGCAGTTCGCCGATGATCATGCGTCCCGGCGTGGTGTCGTAGATTTTCGACACCTCCCGGCCGTCATGGTCGACCGTCCTGAAGCGGCCCTTGATGCGGGTGTGCAGCGTGACGACCTTGTTCTCCAGCGCATGGTGCAGCTCGCCCATGTCGGCGAAGGCCATGCCCTGGCCCGGCTCGTTCTCGGCCATGATCGACAGATAGTAGAGACCAAGGACCATGTCCTGCGAGGGCACGATGATCGGCTGGCCGTTGGCTGGGTGCAGGATGTTGTTGGTCGACATCATCAGCACGCGGGCTTCCAGCTGGGCTTCCAGCGACAGCGGCACGTGCACGGCCATCTGGTCGCCGTCGAAGTCGGCGTTGAAGGCGGTGCAGACCAGCGGATGGAGCTGGATCGCCTTGCCCTCAATCAAGACCGGCTCGAAGGCCTGGATGCCGAGGCGATGCAGCGTCGGCGCGCGGTTCAAGAGCACCGGATGCTCGCGGATCACCTCGTCGAGGATGTCCCAGACCTCCGGCTTCTCCTTCTCGACCAGCTTCTTGGCCTGCTTGACCGTCGACGAATAGCCCTTGGCGTCGAGGCGGGCATAGATGAACGGCTTGAACAGTTCGAGCGCCATCTTCTTGGGCAGGCCGCACTGGTGCAGCTTCAGCTCGGGGCCGGTGACGATCACCGAGCGGCCGGAATAGTCGACGCGCTTGCCCAACAGGTTCTGGCGGAAGCGGCCCTGCTTGCCCTTCAGCATGTCGGAAAGCGACTTCAGCGGCCGCTTGTTGGCGCCGGTGATGACGCGGCCGCGCCGGCCATTGTCGAACAGGGCGTCGACGGCCTCCTGCAGCATGCGCTTCTCGTTGCGGATGATGATGTCGGGCGCGCGCAACTCGATCAGCCGCTTGAGGCGGTTGTTGCGGTTGATGACCCGACGATAGAGGTCGTTGAGGTCCGAGGTGGCGAAGCGGCCGCCATCCAGCGGCACCAGCGGCCGCAGGTCGGGCGGGATGACCGGGATGATCTTCATGATCATCCATTCCGGCCGGTTGCCCGACTCGATGAACGATTCGACCACCTTGAGCCGCTTGGTCAGCTTCTTCTGCTTCAGGTCCGACGTGGTGTCTGCCAGTTCGGAGCGCAGGTCGCCGGCCAGCTTCTGCAGGTCCATCGCCGCCAGGATGTCGTGGATCGCCTCGGCCCCGATCATGGCGGTGAAGGAATCCTCGCCGTATTCGTCGGCGGCGAGCAGGTATTCCTCCTCGGTGAGGAGCTGGTGCTCCTTGAGCGGGGTCAGACCAGGCTCGGTGACGATGTAGTTCTCGAAATAGAGGACGCGCTCGAGGTCCTTCAGCGTCATGTCGAGCATCAGGCCGATGCGCGATGGCAGCGACTTCAGGAACCAGATGTGGGCGACCGGCGCGGCCAGCTCGATGTGGCCCATGCGCTCGCGGCGCACGCGCGACAGCGTCACCTCGACGCCGCACTTCTCGCAGATGATGCCCTTGTACTTCATTCGCTTGTACTTGCCGCACAAGCACTCGTAGTCCTTGATCGGGCCGAAGATGCGCGCGCAGAACAGGCCGTCACGCTCGGGCTTGAACGTGCGGTAGTTGATCGTCTCCGGCTTCTTGATCTCACCATAGGACCAGGAGAGGATCTTCTCCGGCGAGGCGATCGAAATACGGATCGAATCGAAGTTCTGCGTCGCCGCAGGGGTGTTGAAGAGATTCATGACCTCTTGGTTCATGGATGCGTCTCCTTGGGGCATCGACCCCTTGCGGGCCCTGCCGGCGCGGTGGGCGCGGCGCCGTGGACCCTGGTAACTTGCGAGATGCCGGCCGGGCCGGCACCCATTCGTGCGGTGGCGCGGCGCCCGGCGCGCCGCGCCATCCGCCGCTATTCGGCCGCGTCCGGCAGCAGTTCGCCGTGCCCGGCCTCGTGCGCCGGCGGCTTCGGCGCGATCAGTTCGACATTGAGGCCAAGCGAGCGCATTTCCTTGACCAGCACGTTGAAGCTCTCGGGGATGCCGGCCTCGAAGGTGTCGTCGCCGCGCACGATCGCCTCGTAGACCTTGGTGCGGCCGGCCACGTCGTCCGACTTCACCGTCAGCATCTCCTGCAGCGTGTAGGCGGCGCCGTAGGCCTCGAGCGCCCAGACCTCCATCTCGCCGAAGCGCTGGCCGCCGAACTGGGCCTTGCCGCCCAGCGGCTGCTGGGTGACGAGGCTGTAGGGACCGATGGAGCGGGCGTGGATCTTGTCGTCGACGAGGTGGTGCAGCTTGAGCATGTAGATGTAGCCCACCGTCACCTTGCGGTCGAAGGCCTCGCCGGTGCGCCCGTCATAGACCGTGCTCTGGCCGGACGGGTGCATGCCCGCCTTCTCCAGCATCTCGACAATGTCGTGCTCGTGGGCGCCGTCAAAGACCGGCGTCGCGATCGACACGCCCTCGCGCAGCTGGCTGGCCAGCCGCACGACCGACTCGTCGTCGTAGCGGGCGACCGGCTCATTGGCGTCGTTGTCGCCGAACAGGTCCTCGATGGTGGCCCGCAGCGCCCGGGTTTCGCCCGAGGCGTTGTAGGCCTCGATCAGCTCGCCGATCTTGCGGCCCATGCCGGAGCACGCCCAGCCCAGATGCGTCTCGAGGATCTGGCCGACATTCATGCGGCTCGGCACGCCGAGCGGATTGAGCACGATGTCGACATGGGTGCCGTCCTCCAGGAACGGCATGTCCTCGATCGGCACGATCTTGGAGACCACACCCTTGTTGCCATGGCGGCCAGCCATCTTGTCGCCGGGCTGGATCTTGCGTTTGACGGCGACGAAGACCTTGACCATCTTCATGACGCCGGGCGGCAGTTCATCACCACGCTGCAGCTTCTCGACCTTGTCCATGAAGCGCTGCTCGAGCTGCTTCTTGGATTCATCATACTGGTTGCGCAACGCCTCCAGCCGGCTCTGCAGCTTGTCGTCGCCGACGGCGAACATCCACCATTGCGAACGCGGATAGGTGTCCAGCACCTCGGCGTTGATCTTGTCGCCCTTGCGGTAGCCCTTGGGTCCGGCAACGGCCTCCTGGCCCGACAGCATGCCGGCCAGACGGCCGTAGACGTTGCGGTCGAGGATCGACTGCTCGTCGTCGCGGTCCTTGGCGAGCCGCTCGATCTCCTCGCGCTCGATCGCCATGGCGCGCTCGTCCTTCTCCACACCGTGGCGGTTGAACACGCGCACCTCGACCACCGTGCCGAACGCGCCGGGCGGCATGCGCAGGCTGGTGTCGCGCACGTCGGAGGCCTTCTCGCCGAAGATGGCGCGCAGGAGCTTCTCCTCCGGCGTCATCGGGCTCTCGCCCTTCGGCGTGATCTTGCCGACCAGGATGTCGCCCGGGCCGACCTCGGCGCCGATATAGGTGATGCCGGCCTCGTCGAGATTCTTCAGCGCCTCTTCGGAGACGTTGGGAATGTCGCGCGTGATCTCCTCGGGCCCGAGCTTGGTGTCGCGGGCCATGACCTCGAATTCCTCGATGTGGATCGAGGTGAAGACGTCATCGCGCACAATACGCTCGGACAGCAGGATGGAGTCCTCGAAGTTGTAGCCGTTCCACGGCATGAAGGCGACGAGTACGTTGCGCCCGAGTGCCAGATCGCCGAGATCGGTCGACGGACCGTCGGCGATGATGTCGCCCTTGCCGACCACGTCGCCGATCCTGACCAGGGGACGCTGGTTGATACAGGTCGACTGGTTGGAGCGCTGGTACTTCTGCAGCCGGTAGATGTCGACGCCGGACTTCGACGGATCGAGGTCCTCGGTGGCGCGGATGACGATGCGGGTGGCGTCGACCTGGTCGACGACGCCGGCGCGCCGAGCGACGATGGCGGCACCCGAGTCGCGGGCGACCACCGGCTCCATGCCGGTGCCGACGAACGGCGCCTCGGCGCGGATCAGCGGCACCGCCTGGCGCTGCATGTTGGAGCCCATCAGTGCGCGGTTGGCGTCGTCGTTCTCCAGGAACGGGATGAGCGCGGCAGCGACCGAGACGAGCTGCTTGGGCGAGACGTCCATCAGCTCGACATTGTCGCGCGGCACCATGGTGACGTCGCCGGCATGGCGGCAGACGACGAACTCGTCCGTGAAGCTGCCATCCTCGTTGAGCGCGGCGTTGGCCTGGGCGACGTTGTAGCGCGCCTCCTCCATGGCCGACAGGTAGATCACCTCGGCGGTGACCTTGCCGTCGACGATCTTGCGGTACGGGCTCTCGATGAAGCCGTACTTGTTCACCCGGGCAAACGTGGCGAGCGAGTTGATCAGGCCGATATTCGGCCCTTCCGGCGTCTCGATCGGGCAGATGCGGCCGTAGTGCGTCGGGTGCACGTCGCGCACCTCGAAGCCGGCCCGCTCGCGCGTCAGGCCGCCCGGCCCGAGCGCCGACAGGCGCCGCTTGTGGGTGATCTCCGACAGCGGGTTGGTCTGGTCCATGAACTGCGAGAGCTGGGAGGAGCCGAAGAACTCGCGCACGGCGGCGGCCGCCGGCTTGGCGTTGATCAGGTCCTGCGGCATGACCGTGTCGATCTCGATCGAGCTCATGCGCTCCTTGATCGCGCGCTCCATGCGCAGCAGGCCCAGCCGGTACTGGTTCTCCATCAATTCGCCGACCGAGCGCACCCGGCGGTTGCCGAGATTGTCGATGTCGTCGATCTCGCCGCGACCGTCGCGCAGCTCGACCAGCGTCTTGACGATGGCGATGATGTCCTCCCTGCGCAGGACGCGCAGGCTGTCGTCGGTCTCCATGCCGAGGCGCATGTTCATCTTGACGCGGCCGACGGCCGACAGGTCGTAGCGCTCGGCGTCGAAGAACAGCGAGTTGAACATGGCCTCGGCCGTGTCCATCGTCGGCGGCTCGCCCGGACGCATGACGCGGTAGATGTCGAACAGCGCGTCCTGGCGGCTCTCGTTCTTGTCGGCGGCGAGCGTGTTGCGGATGTAGCCGCCGATATTGACGTGGTCGATGTCAAGCAGCGGGACCTCGTCGATGCCCTTGTCGTCGAGCAGCGCGATGGTCTTCGGCCCGATCTCCTCGCCGGCCTCCAGATAGATCTCGCCGGTCTGCTCGTTGACGACATCAACGGCCAGGTAGCGCCCGTGCACCTGCTCGTCGGCAACCTTGAGCGCCTTGAGGCCCTTGTCGGCGAGCTGGCGGACGATGCGGGTCGTCAGCTTGCGGCCCTGCTCGGCCACCACCTCGCCGGAGTCGGCGTCGATGAGGTCGCTTTCGGCCTTGGTACCCTTCATCGCCTCGGGGTCGAACGGCATGCGCCAACCCTCGCCGTCACGGGTGAGCGTGGTGCTGGTGTAGAAGGTCGACAGGATGTCCTCGCCGTCGAGACCCAGCGCCAGGAGCAGCGAGGTGACGGGAATCTTGCGCCGCCGGTCGATGCGCGCATAGACGATGTCCTTGGCGTCGAACTCGAAGTCCAGCCAGGAACCGCGATACGGGATCACGCGGGCGGAGAACAGCAGCTTGCCGGAGGAGTGGGTCTTGCCCTTGTCATGGTCGTAGAACACGCCTGGCGAACGGTGCAGCTGCGAAACGATGACCCGCTCGGTACCGTTGATGACGAAGGTGCCGTGGTCGGTCATCAGCGGCATTTCGCCCATGTAGACCTCCTGCTCCTTGATGTCCTTGATCGACTTGGCGCCGGTCTCCTCGTCAATGTCGAAGACGATCAGGCGCAGCGTCACCTTGAGCGGCGCGGCAAAGGTCATGTCGCGCTGGCGGCACTCCTCGACGTCGTATTTGGGCGCCTCGAAATCGTAGCGCACGAACTCCAGCATCGCCGCGCCCGAAAAATCGGTGATCGGGAACACGGACTTGAACACCGCCTGCAGGCCCTCGTCCGGGCGTCCGCCTTCGGGTTCGTCGACCATCAGGAACTGGTCGTAGGAGGCCTTCTGGACCTCGATCAGGTTGGGCATTTCGGCGACTTCGGCGATGTGGCCAAAGAACTTCCGGATCCGCCGGCGGCCATTGAACTGTACCGGCTGGGTTTTCCTGGACTGAGCCATTGGTGCTCCTCGTAGGTGTTCGGGCGTGACACCGGGGCCTGGCGCATCGGCGCCGGTCCCCCAACAAGCTGTCGCCGCAAGACCCATCCTGTCGGCCATCGCGACACCGGTGCGTGTCAGTTCACCGGCTGCAACCATCACTCTTACGCCGCATCCGCCGGACCATCCTGTCGTCGCAGTTCCGGAGCGGTTCGGCTCCGGGCAGGAATACGCCCTGCCCGGAGCCGCATTTCTTCTGGCGTGGCGGCCGCCGCCCAAGGGGGCGACCGGCACGAACTACTTCAACTCGACCTTGGCGCCGGCTGCCTCGAGCTTCTTGACGATCTCGTCGGCTTCGGCCTTGGACACGCCTTCCTTGACGGTCTTGGGCGCGCCCTCGACCAGGTCCTTGGCCTCCTTCAGGCCGAGGCCGGTGATGGCGCGCACTTCCTTGATGACCTCGATCTTCTTTTCGCCGGTGGCGGCGAGAACGACGTCGAACTCGGTCTTCTCCTCGACCGGCTCGGCGCCGGCGGCACCCGGGGCGCCGGCGATTGCGGCGACCGCAACCGGCGCGGCGGCCGAAACGCCCCACTTCTCTTCGAGCATCTTGGACAGCTCGGCGGCTTCCAAAACGGTCAGGTTGGAAAGGTCATCCACGATCTTGGCAAGATCAGCCATTGCTCATTTCCTTTTCAGGTTCGAACTCAACAGATGCGAAGAGGCGCTATGCCGCCTCGTCCTTCCGGGCGTAGGCCCCGAACACGCGGGCAAGCTGGGCCGCCGGCGCGTTGACGACCTGCGCGACGCGGGTCGCCGGCGTCTGGATCATGCCGACGAGCCTGGCGCGCAGTTCGTCCAGGGAAGGCAGCGAGGCGAGCGCCTTGACGCCATCCTGGTCGAGGCTGGTGGCGCCCATGGCCCCGCCGATGATGACCAGCTTGTCGTTGGTCCTGGCGAAGTCCACGGCCGCCTTGGGCGCAGTCACCGGATCGGCCGAGTAGCAGATCAGGGTCTGACCCCTGAACAGATCGGCCGCGTGCGCTGCGCTGGTGCCCTGAAGAGCGATCTTGGCAAGGCGGTTCTTCGCGACCCTCACGGTGCCGCCGGCTTCCTTGACCTTGGCGCGGAAGGCGCTGATCTCGGAGACGGTGAGCCCGGTATAGTGTGCCACGACGATGGCGCCGGCGCCCGAAAACGCCGCGTGCATCGAAGCGACAAACTCGCGTTTTTCCGCTCTGTCCACTTCCTTCTCTCCGTTCGGCGGGTCTTGCGACCCGCCAGTTGACATTGCCGCCCTTCCTCCGCCCGGCCCGCTTGGCGCGGACAACGGGACAGCACCCGAACGACGCTTCAAGGTCCTGTCCCCTGACGGTCCATCCGGGGCGCCACAGGCGGCCCGGAAGGGCGCAAGGCCAACGAGTCCGAACCCGGTTCGCGCGGGACCAATGCCCGCCGGAACCCGATCCCTACCCCCATCTCATGCAGGCCCCGGAAACTCCGGCATTAAGGCAGGCCGCCTGCAATCTCGGACAGGATTGCCCGCCGTCGGGTCGCCCCTTCGCGCGGGACCGGCGGCAAGCCGCCGGATTTCGTTCCGACGGCTGCCGCCGCCGGCATTCGATGCCTATGCCGGCACCCCCATCAGGGTGGCCGGGTCGACCTTGACGCCGGGCCCCATGGTCGAGGAGACGGCGACGCGCCGCACATAGGTGCCCTTGGCGCCGGACGGCTTGGCCTTCAGCACCGCGTCGGCCAGCGCCCGCACGTTCTCCTCGAGCGCCTTGACTTCGAAGGAAGCCTTGCCGACACCGGCATGGACGATGCCCGCCTTCTCGACGCGGAACTCGACGGCGCCGCCCTTCGACGCCTTGACGGCGGCGGCGACGTCCGGGGTGACCGTGCCGACCTTGGGGTTCGGCATCAGGCCGCGCGGGCCGAGCACCTTGCCGAGGCGGCCGACAGCGGCATCATGTCGGGCGTGGCGATGCAGCGGTCGAAGTCGATCTGGCCGGCATTGACCTGCTCGAACAGGTCCTCGGCGCCGACGATGTCGGCACCCGCCTTCCTGGCTTCATCGGCCTTGTCGCCCTTGGCGAACACGGCGACACGGACCGACTTGCCCGAGCCGTTGGGCAACTGGACGACGCCGCGGACCATCTGGTCGGCGTGGCGCGGATCGACGCCGAGATTCATCGCGACCTCGACCGATTCGTCGAACTTGGCGGTCGCCCTCGCCTTGACCAGCGCCAGCGCCTCGGTCAGCGGATAGAGCTTGTTGCGATCGATGCCCTGGCGGGCGTTGATGATGCGTTTGCCGGTCATGATCTCAGCCCACCACTTCCAGGCCCATCGAACGGGCCGAACCCTCGACCATGCGCATGGCCGCCTCGACCGAGTCGGCATTGAGGTCGGACATCTTCTTCTCGGCGATCTCGCGCACCTGGGCGGCGGTGAGCCGGCCGACCGGCCCGGTCTTGCCGGTGGTCTGGCTGCCCTTCTGGATACCGGCGGCCTTCTTCAGGAAGTAACTCATCGGCGGCTGCTTCATTTCGAAGGTGAACGACTTGTCGGCGAAGATGGTGATGACGACCGGGATCGGCATCGCCTTCTCCATCTCCTGCGTGCGCGCATTGAACGCCTTGCAGAACTCCATGATGTTCAGCCCGCGCTGACCGAGCGCCGGCCCGATCGGCGGCGACGGCGTCGCGCTGCCGGCCGGAACTGAAGCTTCAGGTATCCCGTGATCTTCTTGGCCATTTTCCTGCCTCTTGACCGGCCGGGCGCGCCCGGCCACCTGTTAATGCCCCGACTCGCGCCGGGGCGGTGCAGTGCGTGGTAGGCGAGGACGGATCGGCTAGCGCCGTCCCTGCTCCCACGCTGTTGCGGGAAGGGCCAAGACCCCTCCCCCGCCGCCTGCGGCGGCGAATGGCTGGCGCTCCCTCAGAGCTTCTCGACCTGGCCGTATTCCAGGTCGACAGGGGTGGCGCGGCCGAAGATCGAGACCTCGACTTTCAACCTGGCGCGCTCCTCGTCGACCTCCTGCACATAGCCGTTGAAGGAGGCGAACGGACCGTCGGAGACGCGCACCTGCTCGCCGATCTCGAAGGTGACCGAGGGCTTGGGCCGCTCGACACCCTCCTGGACCTGCTGGAGGATATGCTCGGCCTCGCGGTCGGAAATCGGCATCGGCTTGTTGTCGGAGCCGAGGAAGCCGGTGACCTTCGGCGTGTTCTTGATCAGGTGATAGGTCTCGTCGGTCAGTTCCATCTTCACCAGCACATAGCCCGGGAAGAACTTGCGCTCCGAATCGACCTTGCGGCCGCGCCGCACCTCGACCACCTTCTCGGTCGGCACCATGACGGCGGAGAACTTGTCCTCGAGCCCTTTCTGGCGGGCCTTCTCCTGGATCGATTCGGCCACCTTCTTCTCGAAATTCGAGTAGGCGTGCACGATGTACCAACGGTGTGCCATGTTCAGTCAGTGTTCCTCGTAGGCGTTGAGACCCGTGCCTTGCCGCCGCTAGCCCGGTGCCGCTCAGTTGGCCAGGCTCAGAAGTGTGCCCACGCCCCAGCCGAGAATCTGGTCGATCAGGAAGAAAAAGGTCGCCGCCAGGATCACCATGACGAACACCATCAGGGTCGTGATCACCGTTTCGCGCCGGGTGGGCCAGGTGACCTTGGCCGTTTCGGCGCGCACCTGCTGGAAAAAGGTAAAGGGATTGGTTTTGGCGGCCATGACCTTCACGCCTGTTGCCGGCGTCGCCGGAAATCGGTTTCTGATGGACGGGAACCGCGCTTTCTCCCCCATCCTGGCAACCCGGGGAACGGCATCGGCCCTTTCGACAGCAAAAATCGCGCAAAGCCGAAAGATCAGCTCCGCGCGCCGCGGTCCGGAAGCCGATAGATATAGGGCGGGCGGGTGAAACGCAAGAGCCAAAACGCGTTTTGCCGGAGCCCTCGGCGCTTTTTCGACCCGGCGGTGCCGCCGCTCAGGCGACCGCCATCCCGCCGCCCGGCGCCGGCCGGTCACCGGCCGCCGCGTCGTCCTCCAGGCGGCCGTCGCGCAGATTGAAGATGCGGTCGAACCGGTCGAAGATCTTCTCGTCATGGGTGACGGCGATGATGGCCGCATCATGCTCGATCGCCACCTTGCGCAGCAGGTCCATGACGATTCCCGCACGCTTCGAATCGAGCGCTGCCGTCGGCTCGTCGGCGAGGATGATGCGCGGCCGGTTGGCTAACGCACGAGCGATAGCAACGCGCTGTGCCTCGCCGCCGGAGAGCTTGGCCGGCATCGATGCGCGGCGGTGGCCGACCTCCAGATAGTCGAGGAGTTCGACCGCGCGGCGGCGCGCCGCCGCCGCGTCGGCTCCGGCCAGCTGGAGGACCAGCGCGACGTTGTCGGTGGCATCGAGGAACGGGATCAGATTGTGGAACTGGAAGATGAATCCGATCTTGTCGAGCCGCAGCCGGCGCAGATCGGTGCGCAGCCACCGACCGTCCGCCAGCACCTTCTCGCCATCGAGCTCCATTGAGCCAGCCGCAGGATCGATGATGCAGCCGATGACGTTGAGCAGCGTCGTCTTGCCCGACCCCGACGGACCGAGCAGTGCCACCACCTGGCCGGGAAAGACGTCGAGCGAAACCTCGCGCAGCGCGTCGACGCGGGTTTCGCCTTCGCCGAAATGCTTGGAGACGCCCCTCAGCCGCACCAGCGGGATCCGATCTGCCGCGGCCGCCATGGTCAGCCCCCCAGCGCCGTCGCCGGATCGACCTTCAGCGCGGCGCGCACGCCAAGCCCGCTCGACAGCAGGCAGACGGCGAAAACGATGGAGCCGAGAATCACGACATTGTCCGGTTCGAGCACCACCCGGCGCGGGAAATAGTCCTTGATGTTGACAATCAACGTGGCGCCGATGGCGAAGCCGATGAAGCCGAGCGCCAGCGCCTGCTGCACGATCATGCCGATGATGGTCCGGTCGGGCGCACCGATCAGCTTCAGCGTCGCGATCTGCTTGAGCTTCTCCATCGTCATGGTGTAGATGATGAGCGCGATGATCACGGCGGAGACGACAAGCAGAAGCGAGGTGAACAGTCCGATCTGACGCCGGGCGCGGTCGACCAGCGAACGGGTCAGGATCAGTTCCTGGGCCTCCTGCGTTATCGCCGCCAGATGTTTCCAGCGCCGCACCGTCTCGGCGACGGCGTCCGGTGAGGCATTGGGATGCAGCCGCGCGACAACGGCATTGACGGTGTCGCGGCTGGCCTCGCCGGCGCCGCGCGCCTGCTGGACGCGCGCGGCCGGCGGCGACAGATCGAACTGCAGCTTTTGGGCGTCGGCAAGCGTGGCATAGACGGCCGGATCGCCGCCCGAATTGACCTGATGGCGGGTCAGCCCGACGACGGTGAAGACGGTGCGCCCGAGCCTGATGCGGTCGCCGGGGACCAGGCCGGTCGCCGCGTCGGCAACCAGTTCGTGATGGCTGCGCGCAATGGCCCTGCCCTGCACGATCTGCGGCGGTCCGCCCGGGCGCGTCGGCTCGTAGCCGATAACGTAGAGCCTGAGCTTGTCGCCCATGTGCTCGGTCTCGACGGTCTGGTAGGTGATGCTGCCCGCCGCCGAAACACCGGCGATGCGCGCAATCGATTCGCGGATATCGCCGGGAATGCGCGAGGCCTCGGCGAACGGCCCCCTGGTGTTGGCCTCGACCACCCACAGATCGATGGCAGGCGCGCGGGCGATCGTCAAGGCGTCGACGACCAGCCCGCGGTAGATGCCGATCATCGCCAGAACGACACCGAGCAGCAGCCCCAGTCCGACGCAGGTCAGCAGGAATCGCCCCAGATTGTGCCGGATGTCGCGGTAGGCGAGGTTCATTGTTCGGCGGTCCCGACGGGGCGCGCGGCGCGGCCTTCGCGCATTCCGTTCCCGACCTGGGTGACGACGCCGGCGCCCGCCGGCAGGCCGCCGACGATCTCAAGGCGGGCGTCCTCGGTGCGGTGGCCGAACTCCACCGTGCGGCGGGCGAGGCGCCCCGACTCGACCGTCCAGACTGTGCCGTGCCGCCCGTCATAGCCCTGTACCGCCGCCTCGGGCACGAACAGCCCCTCGTCGACCCGGGCAACCGTGATCCAGATTTCGACCTGCTCTCCGAGATAGACCTGCGGCGGCGGATTGTCGCCCCTGACGAACACGCGGCGCTCTTCCGTCACCCGGTCGCTTTCCAGGGCGATGCGCGCCACGCGGCCGGTGAAGGCGTCGCGTGGCCGCGAGCGCAGCCGCGCATCGACCGTCTGCCCGACCTCGATGTGGCCGGCCCGGGCCTCGTCGACATAGGCCAGCCCCCAATAGGTGCCGGTCGCGACCAGCGTGAAGATCGGATCGCCGGCCTTGACCACCGTGCCCGGTTCGATCCGGCGCGCGACCACGACGGCATCATAGGGGGCGTGAAGCGTGCGGTGGCCGAGCATCGTCTCCTCGAAGCGCAGTTGCGCCTTGGCATCGGCCAGTTGGGCGTTGGCCACCTCGGTCTCGCTGGTGGCGACCAGGACATCGGCGCGGGCGACGTCCTCGTCGCGCTGGGCCTCTTCGGCCGCCTGCCGGGAGACGACATTGCTGCCGGCGAGGGCCTGACGGCGACGGTTGGTCTCCTGTTTCTGAAGGAAGACCGCCTCGGCCCGCTGCAGGTTAGCCGCGGCCTTCCTGATGTTGGCGCGCGCGATGGCCAGCGCCGCCTGCGCCTTGGCCACCCTGGCCTCCTGCTCGCCGAGATCGAGCCGCGCCAGCACCGCCCCCTTCGCAACGGTGTCGCCGTGGTCGGCATTGAGTTCGACCAGCCTGCCGCCGACCTCGAAGCCGACCTCGGAGCTGATGCGCGCTTCCACCGTGCCGAGGCCGAACACGCGGATGGCGACGTCGCGTTCGAGCGCGGCGACGCGTACCGACAGCGGACGGTTGGAATAGACGAACAACGCCGCCGCCAGGGCCGCAGCCGCGACGACGACCATCGCCAGCGCTCTGACCAGGGTCCTGCGCGCCATCGCTTCAGGCCCCAGCCCGCGCCGGCCGGCTGCGACCGGCGCACCTCACCGTCCGCCCTCCGGCCCGATCGATCGCCAGGCCAGCACGGCGATCGCGATCCAGACCAGGCTGCGCAGCGTCATCGCGCTCACCGTGCGCATCTCGTAGGCGCCGCCCGCCAGGACGTGCGCGGCGAAGGCGGCGAAAACGGCCAGCGTGGTCGCGGCGACCAGCGCCGAGAGCCACACCGCCCAGCGCCGGCGCATCAACAGGCCGACGCCAGCGGCGACATAGGCGAAGCCGGCGAGCGTGTTGAACCACAGGACGAAGGGAACGGCGTCGCCGACGGCCGCCCGCGCGGCGGCCCCGCCGAACAGGGCGCGGCCGCCCGAGACGACGGTCGCCAGGCCGAAGATGGCGGCGATCACGCCGGCCGAAAGGAGCGCGGCGCGCAGCGGCGAACGGGCGGAGATTTCCTCGTGGTCGGTCATCCAAGGTTTCCTGAAAGGGTGCAAAGACGGCAATCCCGCGTCGATCGCTGTCAACAGGGAAGCGCGGCAGGATCGCACGCTGCGGCGGGCGCGCATTTGATCAAGCGCAAAGAGGCAATGGAATTCGCGCGCCCGCCGTCGGCGGACAACTCCGGCAGGAGGCGCCGGGCGTCAGCGGTCTGCGACGGCCACCGATCTCGTCGGGGGACGGTGCTGTTCGAGGCTTGCTCCCGGGCGGCAAGCCGCTAAGCGTCCGTTGCCGATGGCTGAAGCGCGTCGATGAAGGCAAAGTGCCGACGGATGCCCGCCGCGCAGGCGTCGGGATCACGCGCCAATGCAGCCTCGAGGATTTGCCTGTGCTCGTCGATTGTGCCGGGCCGGAAGCCGTAATCCTGCACGATCCCGACGAGCTGCTGCCGGTAGCGGTAGAACAGGGTGTGCAGCGTCTCCATCAGCAGCTGCGATCCGCAGGCCGACACCAGTGTTTCGTGAAATTCCCAGTCAAAGCGTGTCCAGATGGGGATGTTCTGCCGCAGCCGGGCAGAGGTCTGCATCCTGAATTCCAGATGGGCCAGCTTGTGATGCGCAGCGTTCAGCCGCGCTTCCCATTCCATGTCCCCATTGGCGATCGACAGGGCCGCCGCCTCCGATTCCACCAGAATGCGCAGATGCCGGATCTCCACCAGGCGCGCGAGCGACGTCGACGGAACGCGGAAACCGCGCTGCTCTTCAAAGTCGACGTAACCGCCACAGGCCAGCCGGAACAGAACCTCGCGCAGCGTGCTGGCACTGCAACCAAAATCGCGGCGCAACGCGTCCGGCTTCAGCTTCTGTCCCGCCACCAACTCGCCCGTGGCCAGGCGCTCGCGGATCACCTGGTAGATCGACCGTTGCGCCGGGTGTTCGGGCAGGTGCGCGATTTCGCCATTCGTCATGGTACAGCCTTGTTTTCAAAGACCTACACGGAATTTCGAAATTTTGCAATTTTTTCGAAATTTGTGAAATCTTCGTATATCGCTTGTCCTGTGCCCTCCTTCCCGTTAGTTTTGCGCCGCCGCCGTCGGGCAGGCGGAATGGAAGAACTGATGCTTCGGCCAGTTGCACCAAAGGGAGGACTTCAATGAAACCGATTACCAGAACCGCGATCACAACGGCCGCCATGTGCCTGATCGCTGGCACGGCGCTTGCCGAGACCACGACGCTGCGCATCCAGACGCACTACACTCCCGAATCGCTTTCGGGAAAGAACGCCGCCGACTTCATCGACGACGTGCAGACCATGTCGAACGGCGAAATCAAGATCGAGATGTTCTATTCCTCTTCGGTCGTGAAATCGGTCGAAACGTTCGATGCGGCCGCAACCGGCATCCTCGACTGCGACATGACGGGTGGCGCCTATCAGACGGGCAAGAACCCGGCCTTCCAGTTCGTGGGCGACATCATGGGCGGCTACGACACGCCCTACCAGCAGCTCAGCTGGCTTCTGCTTGGCGGTGGCATGGAGGCCGCCCAGAAGCTCTACAACAAATATGACATGCAGCTGATCGGATGGTGGGTCGTCGGCCAGGAATCGCTGTCGTCGACCAAGCCGATCCGCAATGCCGACGACTTCAAGGACTGGAAGTTCCGCTCGCCGCCGGGAATGGAAACCAAGATCTTCGAGAAGCTCGGCGCGAAGCCGATCGTCATGGATTTCTCGGAGGTGTTCACCGCGCTGCAGACCGGCATCATTGACGGCGCCGACTACTCCATCCTCGCCAACAACAAGAGCATCGGGCTCTACGACATCGCCAAATACGCGACCTATCCGGGCTTCCACTCGATGCCATCGGATCACCTGGCCTGCAACAAGGCCAAATGGGAGGCGATGCCCGAACACCATCGCCGCATCATGGAGGTGGCGATGGAAAAGCTGGCATTGCGCCAGGCGTTGGCCGGCGAGAAGGCCAACAACGAGGCCGCGGCCGAGCTCAAGGCCGCCGGCATCACCGTCTCGGACTGGACGACCGAGGACCGCCGCAAGTTCCACGCGGCGGCCCAGGCAAGCTGGGATGAATTTGCCACGTCGCCCGAGGCCGAGGACCTCGTCGCCAGCCACAAGGCCTACCTCAAGAGCCTGGGGCTTCTGATCGAGTAATCCATACCGAGCTATCGAGGCGGCGGGCCGGCAGGCGGGCCGCCGCCTCGGCGCGCCGGGAGGCATTCATGCTCGAACACGAACGCACCGGATGGGTCGACCTGCTCAGCTTGGGGCTCAGCCGGATTTCCATGCTGCTGCCAGCCGCCATCGTGGTTGTCATGTCGATCGAGGTGGCGATGCGCTACGTGCTGGCGCGGCCCACGCTCTGGGCCAACGAACTGTCGCTGTGGATCGCCGGCGCGGTCTATCTGTTGGCTGGTCTCTACGCGATGCAGCAGCGCAGCCACATCCGCATCACCCTGCTTTATGATATCGTGCCGCGCTGGCTGAAGCACGTGTTCGACATCCTTTCGCTGGCATTCATGCTGATCTTCATGGGTGCCGTGATCTGGGGGGGCTTCGGCGAGGCATACGCCAAGCTGATGCGCTGGGAGACGTTCGGCACCGCCTGGGATCCGCCGATACCGGCAACGATCAAGCCGCTCATCCTGATCGTGCTCGTGTTGACGGCGCTGCAGGCGGTTTCCAATCTCGTTCACGACTGGAAGCGGGTCGCCGAAGACCACCGCCCGATCAGCGATGTCGAGATAGACGTCGAAGCATTGCGGCATATCGAAGAAGAACGCGACACGACGCCATCACCGCAACGGTGAGGCGAAAAGCATACGCGGGTAGCAGTGACAAGCGGGCCGTCCGCTCGTCCTCCTTCGGGATGGGGAACAATGGACATAGGCACGATCTCGATCACTGTGCTCGTGGGCATGCTCGTGCTGCTGGCGATCGGCATGCCGCTGGGCTTCGCGTCGGGCTTCCTTGCCGTTGTCGTCCTGGTGATGAAGTTCGGCCCGGATGTCCTGTTTGGCCAGTTCGGGACGGGGCCGCTCAACATCCTCGCCCAGCGCATGTACGGACTGTGCACCGACTACGTGCTGATCTCCGTGCCGCTGTTCATCCTGATGGCGACACTTCTGGAACGCTCCGGAATCGCCCGCGACATGTATGACAGCCTGACCGCGTGGCTCAGCCGCACGCGCGGCGGCATCGCCATCGTCACGTCGATCATGGCGATCATCATGGCAGCCATGTCGGGCATCATCGGCGGCGAAGTCGTGCTGCTCGGTCTGATTGCGCTGCCGCAGATGCTGAGGCTCGGCTACGACCAGAACCTGGCCATCGGGACGATTTGCGCATCGGGTTCGCTTGGCACGATGATACCGCCGTCG
>BOKV01000010.1 GCA_016861165.1 Alphaproteobacteria bacterium
CAAGCTGCGCGGCGGGCTCAAGATCGCCGCCGTCAAGGCGCCGGGCTTCGGCGACCGCCGCAAGGCAATGCTTGAGGACATCGCCATCCTGACCGGCGGCCAAGTCATCTCCGAAGACCTCGGCATCAAGCTCGAGAACGTCACGCTGTCCATGCTCGGCCGCGCCAAGCGCGTCTCCATCACCAAGGAGGAGACCACCGTCGTCGATGGCGCCGGCAAGAAGAAGGAGATCGAGGGCCGCGTCGGCCAGATCAAGCAGCAGATCGAGGAGACCACCTCCGACTATGACCGCGAGAAGCTGCAGGAGCGGCTGGCCAAGCTCGCCGGCGGCGTGGCGGTGATCCGGGTCGGCGGCGCCACGGAGATCGAGGTCAAGGAGAAGAAGGACCGCGTCGACGACGCGCTCAACGCCACCCGTGCGGCGGTCGAGGAAGGCATTGTCGCCGGCGGCGGCGTGGCGCTGCTGCGCGCTTCGGCCTCGATCACCGTCAAGGGCGTCAATCAGGACCAGGAAGCCGGCATCCAGATTGTGCGTCGCGCCCTGCAGACTCCGGCCCGCCAGATCGCCGCCAATGCCGGGGCCGAGGCGTCGATCGTTGCCGGCAAGATCCTCGAGAGCAAGTCGGCCACCTACGGCTTCAACGCCCAGACCGGCGAATATGGCGACATGATCGCGATGGGCATCGTCGATCCGGTCAAGGTGGTGCGCACCGCGCTGGAGGATGCCGCCTCCGTCGCCGGCCTGCTGGTCACCACCGAGGCCATGGTCGCCGAGATGCCGAAGAAGGAGACGCCAGCCCCGGCCATGCCCGGCGGCGGCATGGGCGGCATGGACTTCTGAGGAAGTTCGCCACACCACGACATACGAGGGGCGGCAGCGATGCCGCCCCTTCTTTTCAAGCACAACAGATGCATGGTTAAGTGCGGCCCGCACGCTTTTCCTGGCAGCGGGTAGGCAATGTGATCGGGCGGCTCGACGGGCGGCTCGAAAGGATGCGGCGCAACCCGCGCGCTGACTGGACCATCTCGGACATCGAGGCGGTCTGCCGTGAGTTCCAGATCGATTGCCGGCCGTCGCGATCAAGTTCCTCGCACTACAAGGTGTCGCATCCGGCGATGCGCGAGATACTGACGATCCCTTACAAACGGCCGATCAAGCCTGTATATGTCCGGAGGCTGGTTCAGTTCATCGACGCTGTCAGGAAGGCGCATGAGCAGGCTCAAGTATTCGGTGATCGTCCAGCCGCTGTCCGGCGAGGACGGCGGCGGCTTTGCCGCAACAGTGCCTGACCTGCCGGGCTGCATGAGCGACGGCGAAACGCCCGAGGAGGCGATTGCGAACGTGCAGGATGCGATCGACACCTGGATCGAGGCGGCACGCGAACTGGGGCGCCCTGTGCCGAAGCCCTCCGGCGGGCTGGAAAGGGCGAGCTGAGCGAAGTCCGACGGTGAAGACAATGCTCGCCGGGAGTGGCAGTTGCCTGGCGGCGGCACCCCCGCTTTGGGCTTTGCGGCCCGGCGCATTATATTCCTCTTCAGGAGCATTCCGGGCGGCGCTGCCGCCCCAGCGAGGGAGGACGCCATGGCCAGCGAACAGGCCGCGCCGGCGGCGGTCTCGAAGAACCGCTATCTCGGCGCCAGACGCAACGCCGACTACACCATCGACCAGGACTGGAAATCCTACACCGACGACGAGCATGACCGCTGGAACCGCCTGTTCCAGCGCCAGCGGGCCGTTCTCGAGGGCCGTGCCTGCGATGCCTTCCTCGAGGCGATGGCCCGGCTCAAGCTTTCCGACAGCGGCATCCCCGAGTTCGGCGAACTGAGCGACCGGCTGCAGGCGATCACCGGCTGGCGCGTCGTCCCGGTCACCGAGCTGGTGCCCGACGACATCTTCTTCGACCACCTGGCCAACCGGCGCTTTCCCGCCGGCGCCTTCATCCGGCCGGAATCGGAGTTCGACTACATCGAGGAGCCGGACATCTTCCACGACGTGTTCGGCCACGTGCCGCTGCTCGCCAACCCGGTCTATGCCGACTTCATGGCCGCCTATGGCAGGGGCGGCGCCCGCGCGCTTCAGCGCGGACAGCTGAAGAACCTGGCCCGTCTCTACTGGTACACGATCGAGTTCGGCCTGATCGACACCGCCGACGGCCTGCGCATCTTCGGCGCCGGCATCATGTCGTCGCCGGCCGAGACCCGCTTTTCGCTGGAGAGTTCCTCGCCCAACCGCATCCGCTTCGACCTGGAGCGGGTCATGCGCACCGACTACATCATCGACGATTTCCAGCAGGTCTATTTCGTCATCGACTCCTTCGACAGGCTGCTGGCCGACTGCGCGGTCGATTTCGGGACGGTCTACGACCGCGTCCGCGATCAGCCGGACCTGGCGCCGCACGCGACGCTGCCCGGCGACGAAATCGTGACCCGTGGCGACTTCCGCTACTTCATCGAAAAGGGCAAGATGACCGCCGGCGCGTGAGCAACCGGAGGTCAAGCCGATGACCGCGATCGGCGACATCGATGCCGGCCTGGCGACGGCGGGCTGGGCGATCTCGGGCGACGGCAGGGCGCTGTCGAAACGCTTCGTCTTTGCCGACTTCCGCGAGGCGATGGCTTTCATGGTCATGGTCGCTCTGGAGGCCGAACGCCGCAACCATCACCCCGACTGGTACAATTCCTGGAACCGGGTCGACGTGCGCCTGACCACCCACGACAGGGGCGCCATCACCGACAAGGACGTGGCGCTCGCCCGCTACATGGACAAGGCCAGCGCCGGCCGCCTCAAGGAAGCCGACTGAGATGGCGGACCAGGCCGGCCGGCCGGCAACGGTGGTCATCACCGGCGCGAGCGGCAATCTCGGCCGCGCCGTTGCCGCGCGCCTGGGTGCGGCCGGCACGAACCTGGTGCTGGTCGCCCGCGACCGGTCGCGGCTCGATGCGACCTTCCCGCAACTGACCGCCCACGTGATGAAGATCGCCGTCGATCTCACCGACCGCGAGGCGGCGGTCGCCGCGCTGGCCGCCGCCGAGCGCCATTTCGCCGGCATCGACGGGCTGTGCGCGACCGCAGGCGGCTTCCAAATGGGCGAGATGGTGCACGAGACGCCGGCCGCCACCTGGCAGGCGATGCAGGCGGTCAACGTCACCACCCTGCTCAACACGCTTGCCGCGGTCGTACCCGGCATGGCCGCGCGCCGGCGCGGGCGGATCGTCACCGTCGGCGCCAATGCCGCGCTTGCCGGCCTGCCGCGGATGGCCGCCTATTGCGCCGCCAAGAGCGCCGTCATGCGCATCACCGAGGCGCTGGCCGGGGAACTCGGCGCCAGCGGGGTCGGTGCCAATTGCGTGCTGCCGGCCATCATCGACACGCCGCAGAACCGCGCCGCCATGCCCAAGGCCGATGCGTCGAGATGGACCGCTCCGGCCGACATCGCCGCCACCATCGCCTTCCTGCTGTCGGCCGAGGCAAGGGCGATCAACGGCGCCCTCGTCCCGGTGCTCGGGCACTGACGGCGGCCGCCCGGGGAATGCCATGACCGCGACCAGAACCGAGACCGACACCTTCGGACCCATCGCGGTTCGCGCCGACCGCTACTGGGGAGCGCAGACCCAGCGCAGCCTGACCAACTTCGCCATCGGCACCGAGACGATGCCGGCGCCGCTCATCCACGCGCTCGGCCTGATCAAGCAGGCGGCCGCCGAACTCCACGTGGAGGAGGGCCGGCTCGACCGGCGGACCGGCGAGGCGATCGCCGCTGCGGCGGCCGAGGTGGCGCAGGGCCGGCTCGACGACCATTTTCCCCTCGTCGTATGGCAGACCGGTTCGGGCACCCAGACCAACATGAACGCCAACGAGGTGATCGCCAACCGGGCGATCGAGATGCTGGGCGGCAGTATCGGTTCCCGGGACCCCGTCCACCCCAACGACCACGTCAACATGGCCCAGTCGTCGAACGACACCTTTCCGACGGCCATGCATGTCGCCACGGCAGTCGAGACCCGCAACAGCCTGCTCCCGGCGGTCGCCGCGCTCCATGCGGCGCTGGCGGCCAAGGCCGAGGCGTTCGCCGACATAGTCAAGATCGGCCGCACGCACACCCAGGACGCGACCCCGCTGACGCTCGGCCAGGAATTCTCCGGCTATGCCGCAGCGGTTGCCCTCGGCGGCGAGCGCATCGAAGCGGCGCTCGACGGTGTGCTGGCGCTCGCCCAGGGCGGCACCGCCGTCGGCACCGGCCTCAACGCGCCGGCTGGCTTCAGTGAGCGCATTGCGGCCAGGCTCGCCGAGCGTACCGGCATTCCCTTCCGCTCGGCGCCCAACAAGTTCGAGGCGCTGGGCGGCCACGGCGCGCTTGCCTTCTTCCATGGCGCGCTCGCCGCACTCGCCACCGATCTGTTCAAGATCGCCAACGACATCCGCCTGCTCGGCTCCGGCCCGCGCTCCGGGCTCGGTGAACTGAAGCTGCCGGCCAACGAGCCCGGCTCTTCGATCATGCCGGGCAAGGTCAACCCGACCCAGACGGAAGCGCTGACCATGGTCGCCACCCGGGTGATCGGCAACCAAACGACGGTCGCGATGGCGGCGAGCCAGGGCCATTTCGAACTCAACGTGTTCAAGCCGGTGATCGCCGACGCGGTACTGCAGTCGGTTCGCCTGCTCGCCGACGCGATGAGTTCGTTCTGCGTCAACTGCGTCATCGGCATCGAGGCAGACACGGCGCGCATACGCCAGCTGGTCGACCAGTCGCTGATGCTGGTCACCGCCCTCGCGCCGCTGATCGGCTACGACCGCGCCGCGCAGATCGCCAAGGCGGCGCACACCAACGGCTCGACGCTGCGCGAGGAGGCACTGAAGTCCGGCTTCGTCAGCGCCGAGGACTATGACCGCATCGTGCGACCGGAACGCATGATCGGGCCGGGTCAATGACCGTCAACCATCGCTGAACGGTTCGTAACCGCACGGCGCGTTTTGCCGCGCCGCACAAACGCCTACATCTGGGCAACCGCTGTTTCCAGCCATGGAGGGTACCATGACCAGCAATGTCATCCTTCTCGTCGCCCGCGTCCTGCTGTCGGCGATCTTCATCGCCGCGGGCGTGGAGAAGTTCGGCAACATCGCCGGCACCGCCGGCTACATCGCCTCGGTCGGGCTGCCGGCGCCGACCGCGCTGGCCTGGCTCTCCGGCATTTTCGAAACGGTCACCGGGATTGCCATCCTGGTCGGCTTCATGACCCGCTATGCCGCATGGGCGCTCGCCGCCTTCTGCGCCTTCACCGCGGTCATGTTCCACGCCGGCCCGATCAACATTTCCGACTTCCCGGCCGCCGCCAACGGCATGCTGACATCGATGAACCAGATCATGATGATGAAGAATCTGGCTCTGGCCGGCGGCTTCCTGGTCCTGTCGGTGGCGGGCGCCGGCGCCTGGTCGGTCGACGCGCGGCGCGGCGCGGTTCCGGCCCACGCCTGACCGGCCGACCGTGCGGCGCGGCCGGGTGGCGACGCCCGACCGCGCCATCAGCCTGTGTCGCCGATCCGTTCGGCGAAGTTCTTGAAGAACTGATCGGCCAGCTTCTTGGCGGTCGAGTCGATCAGCCGCGAGCCGAGCTGCGCCAGCTTGCCGCCGACCTGGGCCCGAGCCAGGTAGGTGAGACGGGTGCCGCTGTCGACCTCCTCCAACCTGACATCGGCGCCGCCCTTGGCGAAGCCGGCAATGCCGCCCTTGCCCTCGCCGGCGATGGTGTAGCTGTTCGGCGCGTCGATGTTCTGCAGTTCGACCTCGCCGTTGAAGCGGGCCTTGACGGGGCCGATCTTGGTCACCACCGTGGCCTTCATCTGCGTCGGCGAGGTCATTTCCAGCGCCTCGCAGCCGGGGATGCAGGCACGCAGCACGTCGGCGTCGTTCAGCGCCTCCCAAACCTTCTGACGACTGGCCGCGATCACATATTCGCCGGACATGTCCATCGTCTCTTCCTCCTCATCGTGATGGGCGGGCGGGCGCCGACATTTGCATCCTCGGCGCTTGGCGCACAAGGGTCCGGCGCCGCCCGGCCGCCGCCACAGTCGCATTTGCGCGACAGTCCGGCCCGCTTTGGACTTGCATCCATGGCGCGGGAGCGGCAAAGCCAGTTGCCATGAAGCCGTCCGCCGACCTGCTGACCCCGTCCGGCCCCGCCGCGGCCGGCGGTCGCCTGCCCGGCACGGCGCCGCTGGTGCTGGAGACAGCCGCAGACGACGACTATGCCCTCCTCGACAGTGGCAATGGCCGCAAGCTGGAACGCTACGGCCAGCTCATCGTCGAGCGGCCCGAGAGCCAGGCGCTCTGGCGCCCGGCGCTCGACCCGGCCCGATGGGCCGCTGCCGATGCCGTCTTCACCGGCGAGGCCGACGAGGACGGCATCGGCCGCTGGCGCTTTCCGCGCCGGCCGCTGGGCGAGACCTGGCCGCTCAGATGGAACGGGCTCGACTATCTCGGCCGCTTCACCGCCTTCCGCCATGTCGGCGTCTTTGCCGAGCAGGCCGCCCACTGGCGGTTCGTCGAGACGGCGATCGCCGGCGCCGGCCGGCCGGTCAAGCTCCTCAACCTGTTCGCCTATACCGGCATCGCCTCGCTGGTCGCCGCCCGCGCCGGCGCCCATGTCACCCATGTCGACGCCTCGAAGAAGGCGATAGGATGGGCCCGCGAGAACCAGGCCGTCGCCGGCCTTTCGGCAAGACCGATCCGCTGGATCTGCGACGATGCGGTCAAGTTCTGCGAACGCGAGGCGCGGCGCGGCAACCGCTACGACGCCATCCTGCTCGACCCGCCCAAATATGGCCGCGGACCGAAGGGCGAGACCTGGCACCTTTTCGAGGACCTGCCTCGGCTCCTCGACATCGTCGCGGGGCTGATCAGCGACCGGCCGCTGTTCGTCGTGCTGACGGCCTATTCGATCCGCGTTTCGTTCTTCGCGCTGCACGAACTGATGCAGGATATCTTGGCCGGCAAAGGCGGCCGGCTCGAATCGGGCGAACTGGTGATCCGCACGGAAGGCAGCGACCGCCTGCTGGCGACCTCGCTGTTCAGCCGCTGGATGGCGTCATGAGCACGCCGGCCAACCCGCCCGGCCAGGTGCGCGAGATCACGGCGGTCTCCAACCCGCTCATCAAGGAATTGCGGGCGCTGGCGCTCAAGAAATACCGCGACGAGCACCGCCGCTTCCTCGCCGAGGGGCTGAAGCTCGTCACCGACGCGCTTGACGGCGGCTGGCCGGTGCATGCGCTTCTTTACGCCAGGGCCGCCGCCGGGCAGCCGCACCTCATGGCCGTCGCCGCCCGGGCACGGGCGCGCGGCGCCACCATCATCGAGGCGAGCGACAAGGTGATGGCGGCGATCACCCGGCGCGACAACCCGCAGACGGCGGTCGGCGCGTTCGGCCAGCGCTGGCTGCCGGCGGCCGACATCCGCCCGGGGCGCGATTGCCTGTGGATCGGCCTCGACCGCATTCGCGATCCCGGCAATCTCGGCACCATCATCCGCACCGCCGACGCCGTCGGCGCGTCGGGCGTGATCCTGATCGGCGAGACCACCGACCCGTTCTCGCTGGAGGCGGTGCGCGCCACCATGGGCTCGATCTTCGCCGTGCCGGTGGCGCGCATGAGCGCACCGGAATTCCGCGACTGGCGCGCCCGCTGGCCCGGCATGGTGGTCGGCACCCATCTTGGCGCCGCGCTCGACTATCGCGGCCTCGACTATGCCGGCCGGCCGGTGCTGCTGCTGATGGGCAACGAGCAGCGGGGGCTGCCGGAGGAACTGGCCGCGATCTGCGACCATCTGTGCCTCATTCCGATGGCCGGCAAGGCGGACTCGCTCAACCTTGCCGTGGCGACGGCGGTCATGGCCTTCGAGATCAGGCGCCACGCGCTCTCCATGCCGGCAGTCGGGCAGGCCGTGTCGTGAAGGGCCGTCTTGAACTGATCGTCGTTATCCTGCTGGTCGCGGCCGACCAGGCCTCCAAGGCGATTGCCGAGGCGACGCTTCCCTTCGAGGTTTCGGTCCCGGTGCTGCCGTTCCTCGCCGCCTATCTGACCTACAACAAGGGTATCGCCTTCTCGCTGCTCGCCTTTATGGACGACACGGCGCTGATCGCGCTCACCATCGCCATCATGGTGTTTGTCGCCTGGTTGTGGCACCAGGCCGATGTCGGCCGGCTGTGGGCGCGGGTCGGCTTCACCCTTGTCTTCGGCGGGGCGCTCGGCAATTTGATCGACCGCCTCGTCCACGGCCACGTCGTCGACTTCATCCTTTTCCACACGCCGCACTGGTCATTCGCCGTTTTCAATCTGGCCGATTCCTTTATTACAGTCGGGGCCGCGCTCATCATCCTCGACGAGTTTCTCGTCCTGCGGCAGGGGGCGGGCCGACAGGCCGGCAACGGTGGCGGCGATGACAACGGCTAGGGAGCGGCCAATGGCAGCGACGTTCAGGGCAATCCTGGTTTCACGCGACGAGGACAAGAAGCAGTCGGTCGCGATCGTCCAGCTTGGCGAGGACGACCTGATGGAAGGCGACGTGACGGTCAAGGTCGAGGCGACGACCGTCAACTACAAGGACGGCCTGGCGATCACCGGCAAGAGCCCGGTCGTCCGCCACTGGCCGATGGTGCCCGGCATCGACCTGGTCGGCACGGTGACGAAATCGGAGAGTGCCGAATTCGCTGCGGGCGACCGGGTGCTGCTCAACGGCTGGGGCGTCGGCGAGGCCCATTGGGGCGCCTATGCCGGCATGGCCCGGCTGAAGTCGGAGTGGCTGATCCCGTTGCCCGCCGGCTTTTCGCCGCTTGAGGCGATGGCGATCGGCACGGCCGGCTACACGGCGATGCTGGCCGTTATGGCGCTGGAGCGCCACGGGCTGACGCCGGCCGCCGGACCGGTCGTCGTCACCGGCGCCAATGGCGGCGTCGGCTCGGTGGCGATCGCGCTTCTGTCGGAGCTCGGCTTCCACGTCATCGCCTCGACGGGGCGCGTGAACGAAGCCGGCTATCTGAAGGAACTCGGAGCGGCCGAGATCATCGACCGGGCCGAGCTGGCCGGCCCCGGCCGGCCGCTCGGCAAGGAGCGCTGGGCCGGCGGCATCGACGCGGTCGGCTCGCACACCCTCGCCAACGTGCTGGCGCAGACGCGCTATGGCGGCGCGGTGGCGGCCTGCGGGCTGGCGCAAGGCTTCGACCTGCCGGCAACCGTGATGCCGTTCATCCTGCGTGGCGTGTCGTTGCTCGGCATCGACTCGGTGATGGCGCCGCTGCCGCTGCGCAAGGAGGCTTGGCGCCGTCTCGACGCCGAACTCGACAGGGACAAGCTCGCCCGGATCACGACCACGATCGGTTTCGACGATATCATTGCCACCGCCGAAGCGATCGTGGCGGGCAGGGTGCGCGGCCGCGTCGCCGTCGACATGACGACGGCCTGAGTGCAGCGGCCACGCCGAAGGGGAGGAGGACACCATGCCGGGCCATGTCTTGGCCATCGACCAGGGTACGACGTCGTCTCGCGCCATCGTCTTCGACGCCGAGCAGCGCCTCGTCGCCCAGGCGCAGCGCGAATTCACCCAGCATTTCCCGCGCTCGGGCTGGGTCGAGCACGACGCCATGGAAATCCTCGGCAGCGTGGTGGCCACAGCGCGCGAGGCGTTGGCTGCCGCCGATCTGGCGGCTGGCGCCGTCGCGGCGATCGGCATCACCAACCAGCGCGAGACGACGGTGGTCTGGGACCGCGCCACCGGCAAGCCGATCCACCGGGCCATCGTCTGGCAGGATCGGCGCACGGCGCCGTTCTGCGAGGAGTTGAAGGCACGCGGCCTGGAACCTGAATTCGCCGCGCGCACCGGCCTGTTGCTCGACCCCTATTTCTCGGGCACCAAAATTCGCTGGCTGCTCGACCATGTCGACGGCGCACGCGCGCGGGCGGAACGCGGCCAACTCGCCTTCGGCACCATCGACAGCTTTCTGATCTGGCACCTGACCGGCGGCGCGCGCCATGTCACCGACGTCACCAACGCCTCGCGCACGCTCCTCTACGACATCGCCACCAACGAATGGGACGGCGACCTGCTCGACTGGCTCGGGGTGCCGGCAGGGCTGATGCCGGACGTGCTCGACTGCGCCGGCGATTTCGGCACCGCGAAGTCCGACCTGCTCGGAGCCGCCATCCCCATCCGCGGCGTCGCCGGCGACCAGCAGGCGGCGACCCTCGGCCAGGCCTGCTTTGCCCCCGGCATGATGAAATCGACCTACGGCACCGGCTGTTTCGCGCTGCTCAACACCGGGACCGACCGGGTTCCGTCGAGGAACCGACTGCTCACCACCATCGCCTATCGGCTTGGCGGGCGCACCAGCTATGCGCTGGAGGGTTCGATCTTCGTCGCCGGCGCCGCCGTGCAGTGGCTGCGCGACGGCCTCGGCATCATCGCCACGGCGGCCGACAGCGGCCGGCTCGCCGCCGGCGCCGATCCGGGCCAGCAGCTTTACCTGGTGCCGGCTTTCACCGGCCTCGGCGCGCCCTACTGGGACGCCGAGGCGCGCGGCGCGGTCTTCGGGCTGACCCGCAATTCCGGACCTGCCGAATTCGCGCGCGCCGCGCTCGAAGCGGTCTGCTACCAGACCCGCGACCTCTTGGAAGCGATGCGCGGCGACTGGCGGGGCGCCGGCGACACGGTGCTGAGGGTCGATGGCGGCATGGTCGCCAGCGACTGGACGATGCAGTTCCTCGCCGATATCCTTGATGCCCCGGTCGACCGGCCGACGGTGCTGGAGACCACCGCGCTCGGCGCGGCGTGGCTCGCCGGTTGGCAGGCCGGCGTGTGGCCGGACGCTGACGGATTCGCCGCCCGCTGGGCACTGGACCGGCGCTTCGAGCCGGCGATGGAAGACGATCGACGCGAGCGGCTCTATGCCGGCTGGCTGGACGCGGTCGCGCGAACGCTGTCGAGACGCGGCTGAAACCCTCCCGTCACGCAGACGTGCATTGACCGTGTTCGGTCAGGTCCATAGCCAATGGCGGATCGTTCAACGCAACCTGCCGCGAGGATGGAACCGTTTCGCCATGCCCATGTTCTTTCGACTGTTTCTCGCCACCTGTCTCGGCTTCGTCGGCGCATCCGGAGCATGGGCGCTCGATCCGTCGGACTGGCCGGCCATCCTCGCCAAGGCGCGCGGGCAGACCGTCTATTTCCATGCCTGGGGCGGCGCCCGCAACATCAATGACTACATCGCCTGGGCTGGTGATCAGGTGAAGGCCCGACACGGCGTTACGGTCGTCCATGTCAAGCTTGACGATACCGCCAACGCCGTTGCCAAGATCGTCGCCGAAAAGGCGGCCGGGATCGACGCCGCCGGCAGCGTCGACCTCATCTGGATCAATGGCGAGAACTTCGCGGCGATGAAGCGCCGGGACCTGCTGCTGAAGCCCGGCTGGGCCGAAAAGCTGCCCAACTGGCGCCATGTCGACTGGCGCACCAAGCCGACAATCCTCGTCGACTTCACCACGCCGACCGACGGGCTGGAGGCACCGTGGGGCATGGCCAAGCTGGTGTTCTTCCACGATACCGCGCGCGGCCTTGCCATGCCCGATTCGTTCGCCGAGCTGGTCGAATGGGCGAAGGCGCATCCCGGCCGCTTCACCTATCCGGCGCCACCCGATTTCATGGGTTCCTCCTTCCTCAAGCAGGCACTGATCGAATCGGCCGCCGACCGTTCGGTGCTGGCCGAGCCGGCCGTCGAGGGCGAATTCGAGAAAGCAACCGCGCCGCTGTTTGCCGCGCTTGATACCATGCATCCGCATCTGTGGCGGGGTGGGCGGACCTTTCCCAAGAACAAGGAAGCGATGCGCCAGCTGCTGGCCGATGACGAGATCGACATCGCCTTCGCCTTCTCGCCGGCCGAAGCCTCCAACGCCATCGCCAACGGCGAACTGGCCGAGACCGTTCGCTCCTTCGTCTTTTCGGGCGGCACGCTGGCCAACACCCATTTCGTCGCCATCCCCTACAACGCGGCGGCCCGGGAAGGCGCGCTCGTCCTCGCCGATTTCCTGATGTCGCCGGAGGCGCAGCTGCGCAAGCAGGACCCGGCCGTCTGGGGCGACCCGACCGTGCTCGACACGGCCTCGCTGCCGGCCGAATACCGCGATGCCTTCGACCGTCTCGATCTTGGCGTCGCGACGCTGAGACCCGCCGAACTCGGTCCCGCGCTCACCGAGCCACACGCGAGCTGGATGACGCGGCTCGAGGAGGAATGGACCAGACGATACGGCGTTGCCAACTAGGCCGCCCCTGCCGGTTGCGCTGGCGGTCGCCCCGGCGCTTGCCATCGCCGTGCTGGCCGCGCCGGTCGGCTTCGGTCTGATCGCCACGGTGCTGCCGGCCTTTGGCTGGTTTCCGGCGCTGGGCGGCGAGACGTTATCGCTGGCGCCCTGGCGCGAACTGCTGGCCACGCCGGGGCTGTGGCGGTCGGCGGCGATCAGCCTGGCGGCCGGACTGTTGACCACGGCGGCGGCGCTGGCCGCCGTCATCGCCTTCGTTGCCGGTTGGTCGCACACCCGTGCGTTCCGCGCCATCCAGCACCTGATCTCGCCGCTCCTGTCGGTGCCGCACGCCGCCGCCGCCTTCGGCATCGCCTTCCTGATCGCGCCGTCCGGGTGGCTGATGCGTCTGGTCTCGCCGGAACTCACCGGCTTCGCCCGACCGCCCGACTGGCTCATCGTCAACGATCCCTGGGGCCTCGCCATGATGGCCGGCCTGTTGGTCAAGGAACTGCCCTTCCTGTTCCTGGTGACACTGGCGGCGCTGCCGCAGGTGCGGTCGCACCTTCATGTGCGGACGGCGGCGAGCCTCGGCTACGGCCGCATCGCCGGCTTCGTGCTGACGGCATGGCCACTGACCTATCCGCAGATCCGGCTCGCCGTCTTCGCCGTCATCGCCTATGCCAGCTCGGCGGTCGATGTCGCCATCATCCTCGGACCGACCCGGCCGGCGCCGCTGGCGGTCCGCCTCGTCGAATGGATGAACGATCCCGACCTCGCCATGCGCTTCAAGGCGTCGGCCGGCGCGCTTCTGCAGCTTGGCTTGACGGCGACGGCGATACTGCTGTGGGTGGGCGGCGAGCGGATTGCCGCCGTCCTGTTGCGGCGGCTGTGTCGTTCGGGCCGGCGCTTCCGCCGTGAGGGCCCGGCCCGCCTGGCCGCCGCGGCCGTGGTGACGGCGGCGGCGGCGGCCGTCTTTGCCGGCCTCGCTGTCCTGGCGCTGTGGTCGTTTGCCGGCTACTGGTCGTTTCCCGATGCTGTGCCTCGGACGCTGACACTCGACATCTGGCGCCGCGAGCTGCCGGGGCTGACGCGGCCGCTTGCAGTCACCGTCGGCATCGGTCTTGCCGCCACGGCGCTAGCCGTCGCCATCGCGCTCGCCTGCCTGGAGCGCGAAAGCCGCACCGGCGAGCGCGTACGCGGACGCTCCCCTTACATCCTCTACCTGCCGCTGCTGGTGCCGCAGGTCTCCTTCGTTTTTGGCATGCAGCTTGCGTTCCTCCTGGCGGGCATCGGCGCGAGCATTCTTGCGGTCGTGCTGGCCCACCTCGTCTTCGTCCTGCCCTACGTGCTGCTGTCGCTGTCCGATCCCTGGCACGCGCTCGACCCGCGCTATGCCCGCGTCGCCGCTTCGCTCGGCGCCGGCGCCGGTCTCGTCTTCTGGCGGGTCCGCCTGCCGATGCTCGCGGCGGCCATTCTTGTCGGCGCCGCCGTCGGGTTTGCCGTCTCGATCGGCCAGTACCTGCCGACCCTGCTCATCGGCGCCGGCCGCTGGCCGACGGTGACGACAGAGGCTGTCGCGCTTGCCTCCGGCGGGGACCGGCGTGTAATTGGCGTCTATGCCTTCGTCCAGATGCTGCTGCCCTTCCTCGGGTTCATGATCGCCACGCTGGTGCCGGCCGTCGCCTTCATGCGCCGCCGCGACATGCGACCGGCCGGAGCATGACCGCGAACCTGCGGATCGAGCGAGTGGAGATCAGCCTCGGCGAGCGGCGGCTGATCGATCTCTCGGCGACCGTCGCCCCCGGCGCGGTGCTGACCGTGATGGGGCCGTCGGGCTCCGGCAAGTCGACGCTGCTCGCTTACATCGCCGGTTTCCTCGAGCCGCCTTTCCGGGCCAAAGGCCGCATCTTCATCGGCGAGCGCGAAATAACCGACCTGCCGGCCAACGAGCGGCGCACTGGCCTCCTGTTCCAGGACCCGATGCTGTTCCCACATATGAGCGTCGGCGACAATCTGCTGTTTGCCATCGCCGCCGGCGGCGGCCACCGCCAGCGGCGTGGGATCGCCGAGGCGGCGCTGGCCGAAGCCGGGCTCGACGGCTTCTTCGACCGCGACCCGGCGACGTTGTCTGGCGGCCAGGCGGCGCGCACCGCGCTGATGCGGGTGCTGGTATCGCAGCCGCAGGCGCTGCTGCTCGACGAGCCCTTCTCCCGGCTCGACGCGGACCTGCGCGGCCAGATCCGCGCCTTCGTCTTCGCCGAGGCGGTCGAGCGCCGTCTGCCGGTGCTGCTGGTCACCCATGACGAGGCCGATGCGCGGGCGGCGGGCGGCCCGGTGGTCGTCCTGGAATGACATCCTCCGCGCCAGGCGCAGCCTTGCCCGTCGACGCGAGTCTGCCGGAACTGCTGGGCGTGCTGGGCAAGCGCAATGTGGCGGTGCTGACCGCCCCGCCCGGTGCCGGCAAGACGACGCGGGTGCCGGCGGCGCTGCTTGGCGAGGCGTGGTGCACCGGCCGGGTCCTCGCCCTTGAGCCGCGACGTCTGGCCGCGCGCGCCGCCGCCGCCTTCGTCGCTCGCCAGCGCGGCGAAGCGCCCGGGCGCACCATCGGCTATCGCGTGCGGCTGGAGACGCGGGTGAGCGCCGCCACGCGCGTCGAATTCGTTACCGAAGGGGTATTCACGCGCATGGCGCTCGCCGACCCGGAACTGGGCGGCATCAGCGCGGTCATCTTCGACGAGTTTCACGAACGCAGCCTCGACACCGATCTGGGGTTGGCGCTGGCGCTCGACATCCAGGCTGGCCTGCGGCCGGACCTGCGTATCCTGGTGATGTCGGCGACGCTCGAGATCGACCGGCTGTCGCGTTTCCTGGGCGGCGCCCCGGTCATCGAAAGTCACGGCCGCAGCTTCCCGATTGAAGTGCGCTACGAAGCTCGTTCCGCTGACGAAACGATCGAAAGGGCGACCGCCCGCGCAGTTCTTTCGGCGCTGGCCGCCGAATCGGGATCGGTGCTCGCCTTCCTGCCCGGCCAGGCCGAGATCAGGCGCGCGATCGAGCACCTCGCCGGCCGGCTGCCGGCCGGCGTCAGCGTCCACCCGCTGCATGGCGGCATCGATCCCGGCGAACAGGAAGCGGCGATCCGCCCGGCAGCGCCGGGAACGCGCAAGGTGGTGCTGGCAACGGCGATCGCCGAGACCTCGCTCACCATCGAGGGGGTGCGCGTGGTCGTCGACAGCGGCCTGGCGCGCGTGCCGAGATATGAGCCGCGAACCGGGCTCACCCGGCTGGAGACGGTGCGCGCCTCGCACTTCTCGGTCGATCAGCGCGCCGGCCGCGCCGGCCGCACCGGATCGGGCATCGCCATCCGCCTGTGGCGGGAGCAGCAGAACGCCGCCCTGGCGCCGGCCGCGCGACCGGAGATACTGGAGGCCGACCTGTCGCCGCTCGCCCTCGATCTCGCCGGTTGGGGCGTCACCGACCCTGCGGCGCTGCGTTGGCTCGACCCGCCGCCGGCGCCGGCCTGGACCGAGGCGGTGGCGCTGCTCAAGGAGTTGGGCGCGCTGGACAGGAGCGGGGCGATCACGCCGGCCGGCAAGGCGATGCGTCAATTGCCGCTGGCGCCGCGCTTCGCCCACATGGTGGTGGCGGCGGCCGATCACGGCCAGGCGCGGGAGGCCGCGCTGCTGGCGCTCATTGCCTCCGAGCGCGGGCTGGGCGGCAAAGCGGTCGACCTGGCGCTGCGGCTCGACCGTCTGCGCCATGACCGCGGCGAACGCGCCGCGGCGGCGCGCCGCCTGGCCGCGCGCATGGTGAGGGACCTGCCGGAGGCGGCGCCGGCCGGCCTTTCGGCCGGAGCGCTGCTGTCGCTCGCCTGGCCCGACCGCATGGCGCAACTGCGCGGCGCCGGCCGCGGGTTCCGCCTTGCCAACGGTCGCGGCGCCATCATCGACGAGGTCGAGCCGCTGGCGCGGGAAGCCTTCGTGGTCGTCGCCGACCTGCAGGGGGCGGCCGCCTCGGCCCGCATCCTGTCGGCGGCCGCCGTCACGGCCGGGGAGATCGAGCGCCTGCATGGCGCGCGCTTCACCCGGACCCGTGAGGTCGGCTTTGACGAAGCTTCCGGAGCGGTCCGCGCCCGCCACACGCGCCGGCTCGGCACGCTGGTCATGTCGGCGGTGCCGGTCGAGCCGACGTTCGACGAGGCGGGGGCGGTGCTCGCCGAGGCGGTCCGCCGCAAGGGACTGGCGGCGCTCGGCTGGGACAAGGCGGCAACACGCCTGCGCGACCGCATCGCGTTCCTCAATCGCCATGTCGGCGGCTGGCCCGACGCCAGCGAGGCAGCCCTGTTGGCAAGGCTGGAGGATTGGCTGCTGCCGGTTGCACCGGCGGCCCGGTCGCTGGCCGATCTCGGACCCCGAAGCCTGATGGCCGGCCTCGACCAGCTGCTCGCCCTCCATGGCCGGTCGCGGCGGGAACTGGACGCCGCCCTGCCGGAGACCTTTCTGACGCCGGCCGGCTCGCGCATCGCGCTGCGTTACGAGGACGACCAGGTTGTGCTGCCCGTGCGCGTGCAGGAACTGTACGGCATGACAGTCCACCCGGCCATTGCCGATGGCTCCATCGCGCTGACGCTGGAGCTGCTGTCGCCGGCCGGCCGCCCGATCCAGGTGACGCGCGACCTGCCGCGCTTCTGGGCCGGATCGTGGGCGGCCGTGCGCGCCGAGATGCGCGGGCGCTATCCCAGGCACTTCTGGCCCGAGGACCCGGCCGGCGCGCCGGCGACGACGCGGGTGCGGCCGCGGTAGCACCGAGCGAGGCGCCGGGCGGCCGGTTTGCCAAAGCCGGCGGAGCAACCGATATTGCAGGGCAGCAACGGAGCGCCGCGATGGTGGACAACATGCTCGGCCGGTCGCCCCCGGGCGGCCCGAGCCTGCGTCTGGAGACCCTGATCCGCATCCGCTGGCTGGCGGTGATCGGCCAGACGGTGGCAGTGTTCTTCGTCGCCTATGTGCTGCGCTACGAATTCTATCTGTCGCTGTGCCTGGCGCTGATCGCCGCCTCCGCCTGGCTCAACGTCTTCCTGCGCCTGCGCTACAGGGCGAGCTTCCGTCTGACCGAGACCGCCGCCGTGGCGTTGCTGGGCTACGACATCCTCCAGCTGGCGCTGCTGCTGTTCCTGACCGGCGGGCTGCAGAACCCGTTCGCCATGCTGCTGGTCGTCCCCGTCGTCGTCTCGGCGACGTCGCAGTCGATCCGCCAGATCGTGCCGCTCGGCGTGCTCGCCATCGGCGCGGCCACCGTATTGGTGTTCGCGCACCTGCCGCTGCCCTGGCAAAGCGGCGAGGAACTGCAAGTGCCGCTGATCTACGTCATCGGCATGTGGGTTGCCATCGCCTCGATGCTGGTGTTCACGGCGGTCTACACCTACCGCGTCGCCGATGAGGCGCGGCAATTGTCAAACGCGCTGGCGGCGACCGAGCTGGTGCTGCAGCGCGAGCAGCATCTGTCGGTCCTCGACGGGCTCGCCGCCGCCGCCGCGCACGAACTTGGCACGCCGCTCGCCACCATCGCGCTGGTCTCCAAGGAGATGATCCGCGAACTGCCGCCGGATTCGCCGCTCGCCGAGGACGCCCGGCTCCTGCGCGGCCAGGCCGAACGCTGCCGCGAAATCCTCGAGAAGCTGACCTCGCTGTCGGACGCCGGCGACGAGCACATCGGCCGCATGGCGCTCTCCTCGCTGATGGAGGAGGTCGCTGCCCCCCACCGCGACTTCGGCGTCGAGCTGGCCGTCGAGCCGGGCGCCGTGGCCGGCGAGCCGGTCGCCAGCCGCAATCCGGCCATCCTCTACGGGCTCGGCAACCTGGTCGAGAACGCAGTCGACTTTGCCCGTTCGAAAGTAGTCTTCGCCGCGAGCTGGGATGCCGACACCGTCACCGTCACCATCACCGACGACGGCCCCGGCCTGTCGCCCGAAATGATGGAGCGCATCGGCGAACCCTATGTCACCTCGCGCCGCAGGCCGGCCACCGGCGGCGGCCTCGGCCTCGGCCTGTTCATCGCCAAGACGCTGCTCGAACGCTCGGGCGCGACGCTCGAATTCGCCAATGCCGAGGCCGGCGGCGCCCGCGTCACCGTGCGCTGGCCGCGCGGGCTGATCGACATCGGCCAGGATGGCGGCGCTCGGGCACCCCGCCAGCAGGTCGGTCACGCGCCGGCCACCGGCCGCCCGGGCAGCGGGGTTTTGACAAAGCCCCCGCAACTGACCAATAAGAAGGCGGATTGACGGGAATCGAGGATGCAACCAATGCCCGAGGCGGAATCGGCCGGCATCGCCGACATCGGCGATGACCGCAGCCTGCTCATTGTCGATGACGACCGCCCGTTCCTGACCCGCCTGGCGCGGGCGATGGAAAGCCGCGGCTTTGCGGTCGAGACCGCCGAATCGGTGGCCGAGGGACTGGTCAAGGTCCGCGCCAATCCGCCGGCTTTCGCCGTCGTCGACATGCGTCTCGGCGATGGCAACGGCCTCGACGTGATCGAAGCCATCCGCCAGCGCAAGCCGGACAGCAAGGCGATCATCCTGACCGGCTATGGCAACATCGCCACGGCGGTGACCGCGGTCAAGCTCGGCGCGGTCGACTATCTGTCGAAGCCGGCCGACGCCGACGAAATCATGGCGGCGCTGCTGCGCCGGGCCGGCGAGCGCGCCGACCCGCCCGAGAACCCGATGTCGGCCGACCGCGTGCGCTGGGAGCACATCCAGCGCGTCTACGAACTGTGCGACCGCAACGTCTCGGAGACGGCCCGCCGGCTCAACATGCACCGGCGCACCCTGCAGCGCATCCTGGCCAAGCGGGCACCGAAATAGCGCCCGGTCAGGCCTGCTGGGCGGCGACGCGGCCGGCGGCCCGGCGCGGCGCACGCCTCGGCACCAGCCGCAGCGCGAGCAGGACGACGACGATCGCCGCGTAGGCGAGCGGTTCGGCCGTCCAGCTCTTGACCAGCAGCAGGTAGTGCAGCGCCATCATCGCCGCCGCCGGGTAGGCGAGGCGATGCAGCTTGCGCCAGGCGGCGGCGCCGAGCCGACGCACCATGGCGTCGGTCGAGGTGAGCGCCAGCGGCACCAGGGCCGCGAACGCCGCCATGCCGATGATGATGTAAGGACGCTTGGCAAGATCGGCGAGGATGAAGCTCCAGCCGAACTGCTGGTCGAGCGCCAGATAGGTGGCGAGGTGGGCGAGCGCATAGTAGAACGCCGTCAGCCCCAGCATCCGCCTGAAGCGGACGAGCCGCAGCCCGGTCCAGTCCAGCAGTGGCGTCGCCGCCAGCGTGGCAATCATGAATCTCAGCGCCCACAGGCCGAGGCCCTGTTCCAGAGCCTTCATCGGCTCGAAGCCGAGGCGGCCGGTAAGTGCCGCGAGGAACAGCCACGCCCCCGGCGCCAGCGCCACGAAATAGAGCGGCAGCACCGGCACGCGCTTCAGCGCGCCGTTCAGGGCCTCGACGACAGTTCTGGCGGTGGCGGCCATGGTCAGTAATTGGCCTTCAGGTCCATGCCGGCATAGAGGTGGGCAACGTCCTCCTCATAGCCGTTGAACATCAGCGTCGGCTGGTAGGCGGCAATCAGGCCGGGGCCGACCCGGCGCTCCTTCTCCTGGCTCCAGCGCGGGTGGCTGACGTCCGGATTGACGTTGGCGTAGAAGCCGTATTCGCGCGGCGCCTGCCGGCTCCAGCTCGTCGGCGGCTGTTCCTCGGTCAGGCTGATGCGCACGATCGACTTGATCGACTTGAAGCCGTATTTCCACGGCACCACGAGGCGGAGCGGCGCGCCGTTCTGGTTGGGCAGGGGCTCGCCGTAGAGCCCGGTGGCGAGGATGGTCAGCGGATGCAGCGCCTCGTCGAGGCGCAGGCCCTCGGTGTAGGGCCAGTCGAGCGCCTGGAAGAAGCCGCGCTGGCCCCGCATCTCGTCGGGCCGCTCCAGCGTCTCGAAGGCGACATACCGGGCGCTGCCGAGCGGCTCGACCCTGGCCAGCAGATCGGATAGCGGGAAGCCGACCCAGGGAATCACCATCGACCAGCCCTCGACGCAGCGCAGGCGGTAGATGCGCTCCTCCTGCACCTTCGGCACGATGTCCTCGAGCGCGAAGGTCGCGGGCCTGGCAACCAGCCCGTCGACGGCGACCGACCACGGATCCGTCGTCAGCGCCTCGGCATAGCGGGCCGGTTCGTCCTTGCCGACGCCGAATTCATAGAAATTGTTGTAAGCGGTCACCGCTTCGAGCGGCGTCGGCGTCTCGTCGGTGGAGAACGGCGACGGCGTCGTCTCGAGTGCGGCCACGGCAGCGTCCGGCAACAGCGTCATGGCAGCCACGCCGGCGGCGCCCGCCATCAGGGCGCGGCGATTGAAATAGACCTCTTTCGGCGTGATCTCGGACGGCAGGATCCTGGCACCGGCGGCAAGGCGGGGGCGGTAGGCCATGGCGGCTCCGTTTCGGTTCGGGTCCTTCGCCCCGATTTATAAGGAGCCGCGGCGCGCGATACAATTCAACCGCCGGTCAATTCCCCGTCAGCCGCAGAGCTATCGCATTCACTCCTCGGCGACCCGGCCGCGCAGCTTTTTGACCGCCGAGCGGCCCGACTTGCCGCGCAGCCGCTTCTCGACCGCGCTCTTCGGCGGCCGCGTCTTCTTGCGCTTGGGCGGCGGCGGCCGGGACGCCTGGGCGACCAGCGCCGCCAGCCGGGCCCGCGCGTCGTCGCGGTTGGCCGCCTGGGTGCGGAACCGGGCCGCCTCGATGATGAGCTCGCCGGCCGCGGTCATCAGATGGCTGGCGATCCGCCGCAGCCGCTCCTTCTGGTAAGGGGTCAGCGACGGCGAGCGCTCGACGTCGAAGCGCAGCTGGACGGCGGTTGCCACCTTGTTGACGTTCTGGCCGCCGGGCCCGGAGGCGCGGATGAACGCCTCGGACAGTTCGGCCTCGGGAATGGTCGGCTCGGTCTGTCTCACGGGTCGCATCCTCGCGCCCTCCCGGGCAATCGCGATGTCGCGGTGGCATAGGCCGGGCGCCGCGCATGATCAACCATCCGCCAGCCTATCGGCCAGCCGGCGTGTCTCGGCGTCGGCGGGAAAATACTGCTCGATGAAGATACCTTCGAGCAGCACGTCCTGGGCCGAGCCCAGCGTCGTCACGGTCGTAATCCAGCGGGTCTCCACACCAGCAAGGGCGAGTGCCAGTTCGACATAGGGCGGCGGCCGGCCGGTTTCGGCTCGGGCTTCGGGCAGGTGGCCGCCGGCACGCAGCGCCGCCAGCCGGCGGGCGAGCGGGCTGCGCGGCCCGAGAAAGCGGGCCTCTGCTTCAGCCCGGCGCAGGAAGGCGGCGGCAAAGGCCGGCCAGTTGGCGATCGCCGCGCGCACCGGCCCCGGCGTGAACACGAGATCGAGCAGGTTGGCGGCCGTGCCAACCCCGAAGCGCGCCGTCAGCGCTGCAAAGCCGGTGTTACCACCCAGCACGTCATAGCCGGCATTGAAGCAGGCGGCCGGCCACGGCGCATGGCGGTCGAGGATCAGGTCGACCACGCGGCGCGCGCCCGGCTCGACGCCGTCGAGACCGCGATCGGCGGAACCGCCGAAACGCGGCGCATAGCCGGCGGCGGCGAACAGCTCGTTGTGGGCGCCGGTCGGCAGGTCGAGCGCCTGGGCCAGGCGCAGGATCATGCCCTCGGTCGGCCGCGACCGACCCGTCTCGAGAAAGGAGAGGTGGCGCGCCGAAATGCCGGCCTCGCCGGCGAGATCGAGCTGGCTCAGCCGCCGCACCCGGCGCCATTCCTTGAGCTGCGGACCGAAATGCAGGGTCATCTGGGTTTCTCCGGCGGATAGGATTGCTTGTTCCGGCCGGCATTCACATTACCTCGCGGGTAATTGTTTGCGCTACCACCATCTCCCAACATGGCGCCGTGTTCACCCAGCAAGGAGTCCCGATCATGCGCAGTTTCCTGCTCCTGATGGCCGCCATCGGCACGGTCGTGCCGTGGCTGTTCTTCGGTCGCTTCGTCGCCGCCAGCGGCCTCGATCCGATCGCCTTCCTGACCCAGCCCTTCGTCAACGGCGCCGCCGGCGGATTTGCCGCCGACGCCATGATCGCGGCCGCGACCTTCCTGGTCTGGTCGTTCGCCGACGCCCGCGAGCGCGCCGTGCGCCACTGGTGGGTGGCGATCCCGGCTACCCTCCTCGTCGGCCTGTCGCTGTCGCTGCCGCTCTACCTGCTGATGCGCGAAGGCCGCGGCGTCGCGCTCGCCCGCGCCTGACGGCGTCGGATCGCCGAAGGTTCCCCGGACGGACCCCTTGCCGGGCCGGCCGGGGAAGGCTAACAGCGCCGCTACCGACGAGGGATTTCGCAATGCGGACTTTCGTGGCGTTGACAGGGGCGCTGGCCGCCGGTCTCAACCGGCTGACGATGCTGGTCTGCGCCGGCCTGCTGGTTGTCTCGCTGTTCGCGCAGCTCGCCACCGTCGTGCTGCGCTACGGCTTCGACGCCGGCTCGCTGTGGCTGCAGGACCTGGCGCTGTGGAGCTTCTCGGGCTTGCTGATGCTCGCAATTGCCGTCGCCGTCGGTCTCGACGCCCATGTCCGTGTCGATCTCGCACGTGCGGCCATGACGCCGGCCGGCCGGCGTCGGCTTGACCGGATTGGCGTGCTGGTGCTGCTGGTGCCGCTGTTCGGGCTGATCGCGTGGCTGACGCTGCCGGAGGCCGTCGGCGCCTGGCGGGTGGGGGAATCCTCGCCGCAGATCGGCGGCATGCCCGGCTACTGGCTGGTGCGCCTTGTCCCGGTTGTCGCCGCCGTGCTGGCGCTGGTGCAGGGGCTGGCCCGCCTTTGCGGTTCGCCAGACAATGGCGGCCGGCCGTGAGCCTCGCCGCCATCCTGCTGGCGCTGATGCTGCTGGCGGCGCTTGCCGCGCTGTTGGCTGGCGTTCCCGTCATCCTTGCCATTGGCGGCGTGCCGATCCTGTTCGCGCTCGCCGGGACGGTGCTCGGCGCCTTCGATCCGGCGCTGCTCGGCGCCCTTCCGCCACGCATCTACGGCATCATGGCCAACGGCCTGTTGATGGCCGTCCCGTTCTTCGTGCTGATGGGGGTGGTGCTCGACCGGGCCGGCATCGCCGGGGCAATGGTCGCGGCGCTGACGCGGCTGGCGGGCGCCTCGCCGGGGCGGCTCGGCGTGTCGGTCCTTGCGGTCGCCACGCTGATCGCCGCGGCGACGGGCATCGTCGGCGCCACCATCGTCATGCTGGCCACCATCGCGCTGCCGGGCCTGCTGCGCGCCGGCATGGCGCCCCGGTCTGCCGCCGGCCTCGTCTGCGCCGCCGGCACGCTCGGCCAGATCGTGCCGCCCTCGATCGTGCTGATCCTGCTCGCCGACCAGGTCTCCAATGCCTGGGTCGAGGGCCAGCGGGCCACCGGCAACGTGGCCGCCGAGCCCATCACCGTCAGCGACCTGTTCGCCGCCGCGCTGCTGCCGGGGCTGCTGCTGGCCGCGCTCTACGGAGCCTGGATCGCGCTGACCTCGCGGCGCCGGCCGGACGCGCGCGCCACCGCCATCCCGCAGTCCCGGGAAGCCGGTATGCTCGTGCTGGTCGCGCCGATCCTCCTGGTCGTCTGCGTGCTCGGTGCCATCCTCGCCGGCATCGCCACGCCGACCGAGGCGGCCAGCCTTGGCGCGGCGGGCGCCATCCTCGTCGCCGTCATGCGCAACCCCGCAGGCGCGCTGGCCGTGGCCGGCGCCGCGCTCGCCGACGCCGTACGCCTGACCGGCGTCATCTTCGGCATCGTCATCGCCGCAACGGTGCTGTCGCTCGTCTTTCGCGGTCTGGGCGGCGACGTCCTGGTCGAAGCCCGGCTCGGCGCGCTCCCTGGCGGCGGCGAAGGCGCGCTCATCGCCGTTATGTCGGCGATCTTCCTGCTCGGCTTCGTGCTGGAGTTCGTCGAGATCATCTATATCGTGATCCCCGTCGCCGCGCCGGTGCTGTTTGCCGCCGGCGTCGACCCGCTTTGGTTCGCGGTTCTGGTGGCGATCAACCTGCAGACCTCGTTCCTGACGCCGCCCTTCGGCCTGGCGCTGTTCTATTTCAGGGCCGCGGCGCCGGCGGCGATGACGGCGGTGATGCTCTACCGCGCAATCATCCCCTATGTGGCCATTCAACTGCTGGCGCTGGCGATCGTCTGGTCGGTTCCGGCCATCGCCACGTGGCTGCCGCGGGCGCTGTTCTGACGTTCAGCATTCCGGCACGTTGACCGCCACCACCTTGGCGAGGCCGCCCTCGCTCGTCTCCTTGTAGCGCTCGTTCATGTCGCGGCCGGTCTGGCGCATGGTCTCGATCGCCGCGTCGAGTGGCACGAAGTGGCTGCCGTCGCCCTTGAGCGCCAGCGAGGCGGCGGTGACCGCCTTGACCGCGCCGAGCGCGTTGCGCTCGATGCAGGGTACCTGCACCAGGCCGGCAACCGGATCGCAGGTCATGCCGAGATGGTGTTCGAGCGCGATCTCGGCAGCGTTCTCGACCTGCTCGGGTGTGCCGCCGATCACCTGCGCCAGACCCGCCGCCGCCATCGCCGAGGCCGAGCCGACCTCGCCCTGGCAGCCGACCTCGGCGCCCGAGATGGAAGCATTGTGCTTGATGATGCCGCCGATCGCCGCGGCGGTGAGCAGGAAGTCGCGCACGCCGTCGTCGTCGGCGTCCTCGTGGAAATGCAGGTAATAACGCAGCACCGCGGGCACGACGCCGGCCGCGCCATTGGTCGGCGCGGTGACGATGCGCCCGCCCGCCGCATTCTCCTCGTTGACGGCCATGGCGTAGACGGCCAGCCAGTCATTGGCCAGAAGCGGGTTGCGCCGGTTCTGTTTCCACTCCTCCTGCAGCTTCTCGTGGATGGCGCGGGCGCGCCTGCGGATGTTGAGCCCGCCCGGCATGACGCCGTCGCTGGCGATGCCGCGTTCGATCGAGGCGCGCATCGACGTCCAGATGCGGTCGAGGCCGGCGTCGAGCTCGGCCCGGCTGATACGCGTCTCCTCGTTGGCGCGCTTCATCTGGGCGATCGACAGGCCGGAGCGCCTGGCCATCGCCAGCATCTCGGCGGCGTTGCGGAACGGCCATGGCACGGCGCTGTCGACCGGCGGCCGCTTGCGCGCCTTCATCGCCTCCAGTTCGCCGTCGGCGACGACGAAGCCGCCGCCGATCGAGAAATAGACGCGCTTGAGCAGCAGGCGCCGGTCGGCGTCGAAGGCGGCAAACTGCATGCCGTTGGCGTGGCCGGGCAGCGGCGTCTTGCGGTCGAGGACGAGGTCGGTCTCCGGGTTGAAGCGGTAGGCCGGGTGGCCGGGCGGCGCTACCTCGCGCGCGCGGCGCACCTCGGCGACGATCGCCTCCATCCGGTCGGGGTCGACCGTGTCGGGTTTCTCGCCGGCAAGCCCGAGGATGACGGCGCGGTCGGAGGCGTGGCCGATGCCGGTGAAGGCGAGCGAGCCGTGCAGCGAGGCCGACAGGCGCGCGATCGGCACCCCGTGCGGGCGCGGCCAGTCGCCATGGGCGATCTCGTCAAGGAAGCGGGCGGCCGCGCTCATCGGACCCATCGTGTGCGAGGACGACGGGCCGATACCGATCTTGAAGATGTCGAAAACGGAAAGGAACATCGCCGCTTGCCGAAAGACCACGCCTGCGGCCTTCCTACACCGCCGCGACCGGCCGACGATGTTCCGGAACCGGCGCCGCGCTTCGCGCCGTCCGCGCCGATGCGGGCCTCACGCCCTGCGCGCTTCCTCGACATAGAGCGCGCGCAGCCGGCTCGTCACCGGCCCCGGCCGGCCGCCGCCAACAGGCCGGCCGTCGATGCGCACGACCGGCAGGACGAAGGCGGTGGCCGAGGTGATGAAGGCCTCGTCGGCGCCGATCGCCTCCGTGACGGTGAAGGCGCGCTCCGCGAAGCGAACGCCGCCCTCGCCCGCCAGCCGCAGCACCGCCTTGCGGGTGATGCCATGCAGGATGTCGTCGGAGAGGTGACGGGTGACGATGGTGCCGTCGACAACGATGTGGGCGTTGTTGGAGGTGCCCTCGGTGACGAAGCCGTCCTCGACCAGCCAGGCGTCGTCGGCGCCGGCATCGAGCGCGGCCTGCTTGGCAAGCGAGGCGGCGAGCAGCTGCACCGTCTTGATGTCGCGCCGCCGCCAGCGGATATCGGGCAGCGTGACAACGGCGATGCCGCGGGCGGCCGCCGGGTTGTCGATCAGCGCGCGCGACTGGGTGAACATCACCAGCGATGGCCGCGCCTGGCGCGGCAGAGCGAAGTCGCGATCGGCGGCGCCACGGCTCACCTGCAGGTACAGCGCGCCCTCGATGAGGCCGTTGCGGGCGACCGTCTCGCGCTGAACCGCCTCGATCTCGGCCATCGGAAGCGGGCTCGCCATCTTCAATTCGGCGAGGGAGCGCTTAAGGCGGGCAAGATGCGCCGCGTTGTCGACCAGGCGGCCGTCGACAACGGAAGTCACTTCGTAGACGCCGTCGGCGAACAGGAAACCGCGGTCGAACACGGAGACCTTGGCTTCCTCCTCCGGCACGAAGACGCCATTGACGTAGACAATACGGCTCACCTTTCGACCTCCCAATGGAGAGGCAACATCGGATCGAACACGGTGACGGGACCGTCATCGGTCTCGATCCTGCCCGGATAGGCGACCGGCGCGGGGCGCCGGACAAGCCTGACCTTCCTTTCGTTCGGCGCCAGGCCATACCAGGCGGCGCCATTGAGCGAGGCGAACGCCTCGAGCCGGTCAAGCGCCCCTTCCTCGTCGAAGGCCCGGGCGAGGCAGGCAAGTGCGTTGGGGGCGGTGAAGATGCCGGCGCAGCCGCAGGCCGCCTCCTTGGCGGCATCGGCATGCGGCGCCGAATCGGTGCCAAGGAAGAAGCGTCCCTCGCCGCTCACCGCCGCCGCGCGCAGCGCGAGGCGATGGACTTCGCGCTTGGCCACCGGCAGGCAGTAGTAGTGCGGGCGCAAGCCGCCGGCAAACATGGCGTTACGGTTGATGAACAGGTGATGGACGGTGAGCGTCGCGGCGAGATTGCGGTCGGCGGAACGCACATAGTCGATGCCATCGCGGGTCGTCACGTGCTCCAGGACGATCTTCAGTTCCGGCAGGCGCCGGCGCAGCGGTTCGAGCACGCTGGCGATGAACACCGCCTCGCGGTCGAAAATGTCGACCTCGGGATGGGTCACCTCGCCATGGACGCAGAGCGGCATGCCGATCGCGGCCATCCGCTCCAGCACCGGATAGACCTTCTCCATGTCGCGCACGCCGCTCTGGCTGTTGGTCGTGGCGCCGGCCGGATAGAGCTTGATGGCCGTCGCCACGCCCTCGGCATGGGCCGCCGCGACGTCGTCGGCGTTGGTCGCCTCGGTCAGGTAGAGCGTCATCAGCGGCGTGAAGGAAGTACCCTGCGGCAGGGCCGCCATGATGCGCCGGCGATAGGCAACCGCGTCGCGCGTCGTCACCACCGGCGGCACCAGGTTCGGCATGACCAGGGCGCGGCCGAAATGGCGCGCGCTGGCCGGCGCCACGGCGGCCAGCATGGCGCCGTCGCGCAGGTGCAGGTGCCAGTCGTCCGGCTGGCTCAGCTCGATTCGGTCGGTCACGGGGCGGTCGGTCACGAACGGTTCGTCCTCGACCGCTTCTTAGCGCATCGACCGGCGGCGCGATATCCGTGCGCGCGACTTATGCCGACCGCGAGGCACCCCGCGGCCATCGCGGTCACGCCACGGCTGTCGACACAGCCCGTGGCAACATGTTGACGGCAGTCGGTGCCTGATGTAAGAAACGTACGTTCATTTCTTTCTTGGCGAACGATGGCACGCAGGGCGGGATCGATCGGCAGCGAGACGGCGCGGGACATCCGCGCAGCGGCGCTGCGGCTGTTCGCCCGCCATGGCTACGCCGCCGTCTCGATGCGCCAGATCGCCGCCGCCGTCGGCATCCGGGCGGGCGCGCTGTACAATCACTTCCCGACCAAACAGGACATCCTGCGCGAGCTGATGGTCGGGCACATGGAAGCCCTGATCGGCGCCTGGGAGAGGGAGAGCTTTCGCTTTGTCGATCCCGTCGCGGCGCTCGAGGGCTTCGTGCGCTTCCACATCCGCTACCATCTCGACAAGGCCGACGCGGTGTTCCTCGCCTATATGGAGCTGCGCAGCCTCGAACCGGACAATTTCCGCGCCGTCGACCGGCTGCGCCAGTATTATGAGGGCTGCCTGCGCAAGATTCTGGCGCGCGGCAGTGCCGACGGCGCGTTCACCGTTGCCGACGTCCCGGTTGGCGCGATGGCGATCATCGCCATGCTGACCGGCCTGAACTGCTGGTTCCGCGCCGGCGGCCGGCTCGGCGTTGACGCCATCGCCGAAATCTATGTCAGGATGGCGCTGGGCAGCGTTGGCGCGCGTCTCGCCGCGCCGGCATAGCGAGGAGGAGGGCCATGTTCACGGCCAGCATGCATTTCGCGCTGAGCGAAGAGGTCGAGGCGCTGCGCGAGCTCGTGCACCGCTGGGCGCAGGAGCGGCTGGCGCCGATGGCGGCGCAAATCGACCGGTCGAACGCCTTTCCGGCCGGGCTTTGGCGCGAGATGGGCGAGCTCGGCCTGCTCGGCATCACCGTCGACGCGGAGTACGGCGGTGCCGGGCTCGGCTATCTCGCCCATGTCGTGGCGGTGGAGGAGATCGCTCGCGCCTCGGCCTCGGTGGCACTCTCCTATGGCGCCCATTCCAATCTCTGCGTCAACCAGATCAGGCTGAACGGCACGGCGGCGCAGAAGGCAACATATCTGCCGCGGCTGGTCTCGGGCGAGCATGTCGGCGCGCTCGCCATGTCGGAGGCAGGCGCCGGCTCCGACGTGGTGTCGATGAAGCTGCGTGCCGAGAAGCGCAACGATCATTACCGCCTCAACGGCGCCAAATACTGGATCACCAACGGGCCCGACGCCGACACGCTGGTCGTCTATGCCAAGACCGACCCCCAGGCAGGACCGCGCGGCATCACCGCCTTCATCGTCGAGAAGCGGATGAAGGGCTTTTCCGTATCGCCGCATTTCGACAAGCTCGGCATGCGCGGCTCCAACACCGGCGAACTGATTTTCGAGGACTGCGAAGTGCCCTTCGACAACGTGCTGGGCGAAGAAGGCAGGGGCGTCAATGTGCTGATGAGCGGCCTCGACTACGAGCGCGTCGTGCTGTCGGGCATCGGGGTCGGCATCATGCATGCCTGCCTCGATCACGTGATGCCGTACATGCACGAGAGGAAGCAGTTCGGGGAAGCCATCGGCAACTTCCAGCTGATGCAGGCCAAGGTCGCCGACATGTACACGGCGATGAACTCGGCCCGCGCCTATGTCTACGCAGTGGCTTCCGCCTGCGACCGCGGCGCGGTGACCCGCCAGGATGCGGCCGCCTGCGTGCTCTACGCCTCCGAACAGGCGATGCAGCAGGCGGTGCAGGCGGTGCAGGCGATGGGCGGCGCCGGCTTCCTCAACGATTCGCCGGTCTCGCGGCTGATGCGCGACGCCAAGCTGATGGAGATCGGCGCGGGCACCTCGGAGATTCGCCGCATGCTGATCGGCCGGGAATTGATGCGGGTGACGGGGTAGTTGACATAATGTATAGAAAATGACATAATCTATACAATCTCAGAGGCGGAGACATTCCCATGTCATCGTATTATGCAAGCGTCTACACGCGCCCCTCCAAGGGAACCGCTACCGAACGGGTGTGGGAGATTGCCGATGAAATCACCCGAAAAAATGGCCGCCGCGCTCGCCGCAAACAGGTGATCGACGCCTATGTTGCGGAAGGGGGCAACGCCAACACAGCCTCGACACAATATTACTACTGGTCGCAGAAATTCGATGCAGACAATGGAGCGGAAAAGTTGCCGACCCGCAGTTCGGGGCAGTCATTTCAACTTCGAATCGAATCGAGCGGCCGTTTGGTTGTCCCGGCTGAGTTGCGCGAGGCGATGGAGCTTGGGCCGGACGGCAGGGTGACGGCGCGCGTCGTCGACGGTGAATTGCGTCTCGTCACACCAAGCGTAGCCCTGCGCAAACTGCGGGAGATGGCGCGGAAGTTGGTTCCAGACGGCAGGAGCATGGTCGACGAGTTCATCGCCGAGAAGCGCGAGGAAGCTGCGCGTGAATGATCGCTTTGTGCTCGATTCTTCCGCGCTACTGGCAATTGTTCTGTGTGAGCCCGGCAGGGAAAGGGCCTTGGAAATGGTTGTCGGCTCCCTGGTGAGCGCGGTCAATCTTTCGGAAGCAGCAGCGAAACTGGACGAACGCGGGTTTGAAGCGGAGACGACCAACGCCCTTCTGGGCAGCCTCGGTTGCGGAATAACGCCATTCGCCGAACAGGATGCCTATGAGGCGGGAAGGCTCCGGAAGGCAACCCGTCCGCTGGGTCTTTCGTTCGGCGACCGGGCCTGCCTGGCGCTGGCAATGCAGCGGCGTTGCACGATTCTGACAGCCGACCGGGCCTGGTCGCGCCTGCAATTCGACGTCGAAATAGAGTTCATCCGCTAGCCATGCCGCGCCTCACCTCCGCCATCTCGTCCCGCTCCGAGGCCTACGCCCGAAACCGCGCGGCCAATCTCGCCGCCCTCGAGACGGTCGAGGAGGCCGCGGCGCTCGCCGTCGCCGGCGGCGGCGACAGGGCGAGGGAGCGTCATGTCGCCCGCGGCAAGCTTCTGCCGAGGGAAAGGGTCGCCCGCCTGCTCGACCCCGGCACGCCATTCCTGGAAATCGGCGCCACCGCCGCCCACGGCATGTATGACGGCGAGGCGCCGTGCGCCGGTCTCATCGCCGGCATCGGCCGGGTCGAGGGCCGCGATGTGATGGTGGTCGCCAACGATGCCACCGTGAAGGGCGGCACCTACTATCCCGTCACGGTCAAGAAGCATCTGCGCGCCCAGGAGATCGCCTGGCAGAACCGGCTGCCCTGCGTCTACCTGGTCGATTCGGGCGGCGCCAACCTGCCCAACCAGGACGAGGTTTTCCCCGACCGCGACCATTTCGGCCGCATCTTCTTCAACCAGGCCAACATGAGCGCCGCCGGCATCGCCCAGATCGCCGTTGTCATGGGCTCGTGCACGGCCGGCGGCGCCTATGTGCCGGCGATGAGCGACGAGACGATCATCGTGCGCAACCAGGGCACGATCTTCCTGGCCGGTCCACCGCTGGTGAAGGCTGCGACCGGCGAAATCGTCTCGGCCGAGGAACTTGGCGGCGGCGACGTACACACGCGCCTGTCGGGCGTGGCCGACCATCTGGCCGAGAACGACGAGCACGCGCTGGCGCTGGCGCGCCGGGCGGTCGCCAACCTCAACCGGGTGAAGCCGGCGCAACTGCAACGTCAGGCACCGGAGGAGCCGGCCTGCGATCCGGAGGAAATGCTCGGGGTGGTGCCGGCCGACCTCAGGACCGCCTACGACATCCGCGAAGTGATCGCCCGCATCGTCGACGGCTCGCGCCTCGACGAGTTCAAGGCGCGCTACGGCCCGACGCTGGTCTGCGGCTTCGCCCATGTCATGGGCCTGCCGGTCGGCATCGTCGCCAACAATGGCGTGCTGTTTTCCGAAAGCGCGCTCAAGGGCGCCCACTTCGTCGAACTGTGCTCGCAGCGCCGCATCCCGCTGGTCTTCCTGCAAAACATCACCGGCTTCATGGTCGGCAAGCGCTACGAGGCCGGCGGCATCGCCAAGGACGGCGCCAAGCTGGTGACGGCGGTGGCGACGACCGCCGTGCCCAAGATCACCTTCCTCGTCGGCGGCTCGTTCGGCGCCGGCAATTACGGCATGGCCGGACGCGCCTATTCGCCCCGCTTCCTGTGGACCTGGCCCAACAGCCGCATCTCGGTGATGGGCGGCGAGCAGGCCGCCGGTGTGCTGGCGACGGTCAGGCGCGAGGCGATCGAGCGGGCGGGCGGCACCTGGTCGGCGGCGGAGGAGGCGGAATTCAAACGGCCGACATTGGCGATGTTTGAGCGCCAGTCGCATCCGCTCTACGCGTCGGCGCGATTGTGGGACGACGGCGTCGTCGACCCGCGCAAGACCCGCCAGGTGCTCGCCCTGTCGCTTTCAGCCGCGCTCAACGCGCCGATCGAGGAAACCAGGTTCGGCCTGTTCAGGATGTGACCCGTTGATCCCTCCATCACCCCGGCTTCCGGCCGGCCACGCTGGTGGCGCAGCCAAAGAAGTGGCGCCGGAAGGTGACCTCCAGCCCCTGGCCGCGCAGTTCCTCGGCCAGACCCGAACAGTCACCGAAATTGCGCGTGTACTGCCCGATCATCGCGAAGTCCTGGGCGCCGCGCAGGAACAGGTATTCGATCCACGGCAGCACCTTTTCGAGATGGAACAGATAGAGACTGCGCAGTGGCCAGCCTTCCGGGTCCGACGCCTCGATGATCGCGAAGACGCCGCCGGGCTTGAGCACCCGCGCCACCTCGACGGCGAACTTGGCGTGCTGGGCGGCGTTGAACGTCTTCATGCCGAAGGTGGAGATGAGGAAGTCGGCCGTTCCGGTCGGCAGGTTGTTGGCGAGCGCGTCGATCTCCAGATGGCGGATGCGGTCGCTGCGCGAACGATGCAGCCGTGCCACCGCCTGGCGATGCATCTCGGTCGAGATGTCGATCGCGGTGATCGAGGCGATCCGCGGATGGCGCCTGATGAGCGGCCCCCACACCTCGCCGGTGCCGGCCATCATGTCGACGCCATGCGGGCGCTCGCAGGGCATCGGCGGCAGGGCGGACACGCACTGACGTCGCCAGATGGCGACGAAACCGAACGAGGCGACCATGCTCCACCAGCGGTAGTTGCGGCCGCAGCGGTCGAACACATCCTTCACGAATGCAGGATCGTATATATCGGTCATGGCGTCCCCCGCCCCGCCCGCCGACACTGCCGCAGCGCGCCCGAGAAGGAAAGTCCTGTCCGATGAGCGGCCTGTTTTCCAAGATCCTGATTGCCAATCGTGGCGAGATCGCATGCCGCATCGTCGCCACGGCGCGCCGTCTTGGAGTGCGCTCGGTCGCGGTCTATTCCGATGCCGACGCCGGCGCGCTGCACGTCGTCATGGCCGATCAGGCGGTGAGGATCGGTCCGCCGCCGGCCGCCGACAGCTATCTCAACGCGGGCGCGATCATCGCGGCGGCCAAGGCGACCGGCGCCGAGGCGATTCATCCGGGCTACGGCTTCCTTTCCGAGAATCCGCGTTTTGTCGAGGCGGTGGAGGCGGCCGGGCTGGTCTTCATCGGGCCGTCGGCCGGGTCGATGCGGGCCATGGGCCTGAAGGACGCCGCCAAGACGCTGATGGAAAAGGCCGGCGTGCCGGTGGTGCCCGGTTATCACGGCGAGGCGCAGGCCACCGTGGTGCTGGCCGGCAAGGCCGACGAGATCGGCTATCCGGTCCTGATCAAGGCGGCCGCCGGCGGCGGCGGCAAGGGCATGCGCCGCGTCGATCGGCCGTCGCAGTTCCGCGAGGCATTGGCGGCGGCAAAACGCGAAGCGCTTGCCGCCTTCGGCGACGACCGCGTGCTGGTCGAGAAGTACATCGGGAAACCGCGCCATATCGAGGTGCAGGTGTTCGGTGATGCGCACGGCAACGTCGTCCACCTGTTCGAGCGCGACTGCTCGCTGCAGCGCCGCCACCAGAAGGTGATCGAGGAGGCGCCGGCACCGGGCATGACCGACGAAATGCGTCGGGCGATGACCGCGGCGGCGGTGCGGGCGGCACACGCCATCGACTATGTCGGCGCCGGCACCGTCGAGTTCATTGTCGACGCCGGCGCCGGCCTGCGGCCCGACGGTTTCTGGTTCATGGAGATGAACACGCGTCTGCAGGTCGAGCACCCGGTCACCGAAACGGTCACGGGCCTGGACCTGGTCGAATGGCAGTTGCGGGTGGCCGCCGGCGAGGAACTGCCGCTAAAGCAGGAAGCGATCGTGCTCGACGGCCATGCCATCGAGGCGCGGCTCTATGCCGAGGACGCGGGCAAGGGCTTCCTGCCGGCAACCGGACGGCTCAGCCACCTGCGCTTCCCCGACAATGCCCGTGTGGATTCCGGCGTGCGCCAGGGCGACGAGATCACGCCCTTCTACGACCCGATGATCGCCAAGATCATCGTCGGCGCGCCGTCGCGCCGCGAGGCCATCGATCGGCTCGCCGGCGCGCTTGCCCGTACCGAACTGGCCGGCTCGGTCACCAATCGCGCCTTTCTGGCGCGCCTCTGCGCCCATGACGGCTTCCGCGCCGGCGAAGTCGACACCGGCCTGATCGAGCGGGAGCTGGAGTGGCTGGTCGCCCGCCCCGACATGCCGGCCGAGGCCTGGGGCTTCGCCGCGCTGGCCGCGCTCGGCCTCACCGACCCGCGCGCCGGCGATGACCCGTTCGACATGATCGGCAACTGGGCGCTTTGGCAGACGCCGATCCATCCGGTCGATCTCGACCATGCCGGTGCCCGCCACACGCTCGCCGCCTCGCCCGACGGCGCCGGATGGTCGGTGCAGACGCCGGCCGGCCTCGTCCGGCTGTCAGTCAACCCGATTGGCGACGGCCGCCACGAGCTCGCGTCGGTCGACCGCCGGCTCATCGTCTCGCTGGCGCGCTGGCCCGGCCACCTGGCGCTGTTTGCCGAGGGCGAGGCCTTCGAGTTCGTCCTGCCCGACCCGCTCGCCGGAGCCATGCCGGATCATGCTGGCGGCGACCGCATCCTCGCGCCGATGCCGGGGCTGGTGCGGATCGTCAACGCCGCCGCCGGCGACACGGTGAGTAAGGGCGCGCCACTGGTCGTCCTCGAGGCGATGAAGATGGAACACGCGCTCGCGGCCCCGCGCGACGGCACCGTTCAGGAGGTGGTCGTCTCGCCCGGCGACCAGGTTGCCGATGGCGACCTGCTCGTCAGCCTCGCTCCCCAGGGCTGAGCGCCATGGCCGATTTCGTCACCCTGTTCGAGATGGGGCCGCGCGACGGGCTGCAGAACGAGAAGCGATTCGTGCCGACGGCCGACAAGATCCGCCTGGTCGATCTGCTGTCGGATTGCGGGTTTGCCAAGATCGAGGTGACGTCCTTCGTCTCGCCGAAATGGGTGCCGCAGATGGCCGACGCGGCTGAGGTGATGGCCGGCATCGCCCGCCGCGCGGGCGTAACCTATGCCGTGCTGACGCCGAACATGAAGGGGTACGAGGCGGCGCGAGCGGCCCGGGCGGACGAGGTCGCCGTCTTCGGCTCGGCCTCCGAAACCTTCAGCCGCCGCAACATCAACTGCTCGATCGCCGAGAGCTTCGAGCGGTTCGCCCCCGTCGTCACCGCCGCGCGGGCCGACGGCATCCCGGTGCGCGGCTATGTCTCCTGCGTCACCGACTGCCCCTATGAGGGACGGGTCGCACCGCCGGCCGTGGCACAGGTGGCGGCGCGGCTTTTCGCCATGGGCTGCTACCAGGTGTCGCTTGGCGACACCATCGGCCACGGCACGCCGGAAACGATCTCGGCGATGCTCGACGCGGTGTTGGCCGAGGTGCCGGCGGACAAGCTCGCCGGGCACTATCACGACACAAGCGGCCGCGCGCTCGACAACATCGCGGTCAGCCTCGGCCGGGGGCTGCGCACCTTCGACGCGGCGATCGGCGGCCTCGGCGGCTGCCCTTACGCGCCCGGCGCCAAGGGCAATGTCGACACGCTGGCCGTCGCCGCAATGCTCGCCGGCAGGGGGTACGACACCGGCCTCGACATGGCGCGCCTCGCCGGGGCAGCCGCCTTCGCCCGTTCCTTGAGGGAGGAGCAGCCTTGAATTTCGAGACCATCCGTATTGCCACCGACGCGCGCGGCGTCGCCACGCTGACGCTTCACCGCCCCGACAAGCACAACGCCATGTCGGGCCGCATGATCGAGGAACTGGGAGAGGTGGCGCAACTGCTTGGCGAGGACGCCGCCGTGCGCGTCGTCATCCTGACCGGCGCCGGCGACAGTTTCTGCGCCGGCGGCGATCTCGCCTGGATGCGGGCGCAGGCCTCGGCGAGCCGCGAGCAGCGCGTCGCCGAGGCACGCAAGCTGGCTGTCGCACTGCGCGCGCTCAACGAACTGCCCAAGCCGGTCATCGGGCGCATCAACGGCCAGGCCTTTGGCGGCGGTCTCGGGCTGATCAGCGTCTGCGACACGGCCGTCGCCGTCGATGCGGCCCGTTTCGGCTTCACCGAGGTTCGCCTCGGCCTGATCCCGGCCACCATCTCGCCCTTCGTGCTGGCGCGCATGGGCGAGGGCCGGGCCCGGCGGGTGTTCATGTCGGCACGCATTTTCGCGGCCGAGGAGGCCCGCGAACTGGCGCTCGTCGCCAGGGTGGTCGGCGCCGGCGAACTGGATGCCGCCATCGAAACGGAGGTGACGCCATACCTGGCGGCCTCGCCGCAGGCCGTCGCCGCGGCCAAGGCGCTGGCGCGCTCGCTCGGCCCGGTCATCGACGATGCAACGACCGAGCGCACGCTCGCACTGCTCGCCGACTGCTGGGAGACGGCCGACACCGCCGAAGGCATAGCCGCCTTCTTCGAGCGGCGCCGGCCGGCCTGGCAGCGCTGAGGGCGGCGCGGCGCGACGGCCGCGTCCGATTCTGCTAGGTTAGCCCGGCCCGATCCGGAGGACTGGCGCCATGGACTATTTCGACATCGACGTCTATTCGCGCAAGGTCACAACGGCGTCGGCCGAGGCCCAGCGCTGGTTCGACCGCGGCCTGGTCTGGTGCTACGGCTACGGGCACGAGGAGGCAGTCGCCTGTTTCCGCCGCGCGATCGAGCACGACGCCGGCTGCGCCATGGCCCATTGGGGTGTGGCCTATGCCTCCGGCCCCAACTACAACATGCCGTGGCGGCTGTTTGACGCGCCGTCGAAGACGCAGGCGCTCGCTAGGGCCTTCGACGCCACCGCCGCGGCGATGGCACTGACCGAACGGGTGTCGCCGGCCGAACGGGCGCTGATCGAGGCGCTGCCGGCGCGCTACCCGCAGCGCCAGCCGATCGACGACCAGTCGCCATGGGACAATGCCTTCGCCGACGCCATGCGCGCCGCCTTCCTGGCCCACCGTCGCGACCTCGACATCGCCGCGATCTTCGCCGAGGCGATCATGAACCGCACGCCCTGGAAGATGTGGGACCTGAAGAGCGGTGGCGTTGCGCAGGGCGCCGGCACGGTCGAGGCGCGCGACGTGCTGGAGACGGCACTCGAGATCGACCCGGCCGCGTGGAACCATCCGGGCATCCTGCACCTCTACGTCCACCTGATGGAGATGTCGCCCTTCCCGGAGAAGGCGCTGCGCGCCGGCGACCGCCTGCGCGAACTGGTGCCCGACGCCGGCCACCTGATCCACATGCCGACCCACATCGACATCCTCTGCGGCCACTATCACGACGTGCTCCACTGGAACCGCGAGGCGATCGAGGCCGACCGCAAATATGTCGAACGCAACGGGCCGATGAACATCTACACGGCCTACCGGCTGCACAACTATCACTTTGCCGTCTACGGAGCGATGTTCCTCGGCCAGTACGCCCCGGCGCTGGCTGCCGCCGAGGAAATCATCGCCGCCGTGCCGGAGGAGCTGCTGCGCATCGAATCGCCGCCGATGGCCGACTTCATGGAGAGCTACCTGTCGATGAAGCAGCATGTCCTCATCCGCTTCGGCAAGTGGCGCGAGATCATCGTGCAGGAACCGCCGGCCGACCAGGCGCTCTACGCCAATCTTGTCGCGACCATGCATTACGCCAAGGGCGTGGCGCACGCCGCCATCGGCGAGGTCGCCGCGGCGGAGCGCGAACAGACTCGCTTCCTCGAGGCGCGGGCAAAGGTGCCCGAAGGCAGGCTGCTGCACAACAACGCCTGCCGCGATCTACTCGACATCGCCGAGGCGATGCTGGCTGGCGAAATCGCCTACCGCAGTGGCGAGTACGACGCCGCCTTCGCCCATCTGCGCCGCTCGGTCGAGCTCGACGACAACCTGCCCTATGACGAGCCGTGGGGCTGGATGCAGCCGACCCGCCATGCCCTCGGCGCGCTGCTCCTCGAACAGGGGCATGTCGGGGAGGCGGAAGCCGCCTATCGCGAGGACCTCGGCCTTGACGAGGGCCTCAGCCGCGCGTCGATCCACCCCGACAATGTCTGGAGCCTGCGCGGCCTCATGCAGTGCCTGGAGCGGCGCGGCGCAGCCGACACGGCCGAGGCACGGCTCATCCGCCAGCGCCTCGAAATCGCCGCCGCCCGCGCCGACACGCCGGTCCGCGCCTCGTGCTTCTGTGCGCGGGCGGCGGCTGAATAGACGGCAAAATCGTCGGCGCCCGGCACGGAATTTCCTGTTGCATGTGACGGTGAACGGCTCCATATATCGGCTGCCCAAAGTCGCACGTGCAGAGGATACGCACAGACTGGACCGGAGCGATCCGGTCCGGAGAATCCGGTGAACCCGGCGTACGAGTTCTGGCCAGGGTCAGGCGACGCCGAAGGCAAAATCCCGGATAGTGTCCACAAGCAACGACGGTGAGGGCTTTTTTGGTCTCAGGCGGGTTCCACCTCCGCCGGTACTGAAGAGGCGCACCATCATTGCCGGAAGTGCGGGGGTTCCATCCTTCCAATCCAAGGCAACCGAAGCCGGCCGTCCGCCCAAGTGGCGGAAGGTCGTGATCCGGAACTTCAGGTTCGGGCGGTTTGCCGTCGCGCGCGCTGGCGCGTCCGGGCGCCGCCCGGGAAAGGATTGGAACCATGATCTCGCCCCGCATCCGCGGCTTCCTTGCCGACCGCCGCCCCGACGAACCCTGCCTGGTCATCGATCTCGACCGGGTCCGACGAAACTACGACGCCTTCCGCCGCGCCATGCCGGAAAGCGCGGTCTACTATGCGGTGAAGGCCAATCCGCATCCCGAGATCCTGCGCCTGCTGGCGACGGCCGGTTCCAGCTTCGACTGCGCCTCGGTCGCCGAGATCGGTATGGCGCTCGACGCCGGCGCCACGCCGGACCGCATTTCCTACGGCAACACCATCAAGAAGGAACGCGACATCGGCCGCGCCCATGAGCTGGGCGTGCGCCTGTTTGCCGTCGACTGCGCCGCCGAGGTCGACAAGATCGCGCGCGCCGCCCCCGGCGCCAAGGTGTTCTGCCGCGTGCTGACCTCTGGCGAGGGCGCCGAATGGCCGCTGTCGCGCAAGTTCGGCTGCGATCCCGACGTGGCCGTCGAGGTGCTCGAGCGGGCATGCCGTCTCGGCCTCGATCCGGTCGGGGTGTCCTTCCATGTCGGATCGCAGCAGACCCGCACCGGCGCCTGGGACGAGGCGCTGGCGGCCAGCGCCGGCATTTTCCGCGAGCTCGACCAGCGCGGCATCCGGCTTTCGATGGTCAATCTTGGCGGCGGCTTTCCGACGCGCTATCTCAGTCAGGTGCCCGAACTGGATCACTACGGCCAGGCGATCTATGCCGCCGTGCGCCGCCTCTTTGGCAACCGCATCCCCGACACGGTGATCGAGCCGGGGCGCGGCATGGTCGGCGATTGCGGCGTCATCCGTGCCGAGGTCGTGCTGGTGTCGCAGAAGTCGGCGGAAGACCCGCTGCGCTGGGTCTATCTCGACATCGGCAAGTTCGGCGGACTGGCCGAAACCATGGACGAGGCGATCCGCTACTCGATCCTCACCGACCGCGACAGCGACGCGAAGGTGCCCTGCGTCGTCGCCGGGCCGACCTGCGATTCGGCCGACGTGCTCTACGAGAAGACGCCCTATCATCTGCCCGAGACGCTGGTTCCGGGCGACGAGGTGTTCATCGAGGGCACCGGGGCCTATACCTCGACCTACGCATCGGTCGCGTTCAACGGCTTCGAGCCGTTGCGCACCTACGTGGTCTGAGCGATCGGCCCATCGTCCCGGCAAGGGCGGACCGCCGACGGGCCCGCCCATCCGGTCGCGGTCGCACACGCCGCGGCTGGGCGGTTGCGCGATCGCGCCGGCGATCGCGGTTGCGCCCGTCGCCATTGGCGCTAATCTGGCATCATGCCCAGCCTCGTCTTCTGGTTCGACCCGGCCAGCACCTATTCCTACCCGGCCGCCATGCGCCTCGACGCCGCCGCGGCGGCGGCCGGTGTCGAGACCGTCTGGCGGCCGTTCCTGCTCGGGCCGATCTTCCGCGAGCAGGGCATGGCGACCTCGCCCTTCAACCTGTTCCCGGCGAGGGGCCGCTACATGTGGCGTGACCTCAAGCGGCTCTGCGATGATCTCGCCATTCCTTTTGTCGTCCCCGACGCCGCAACGATCGCCGGCTTTCCGCGCAACAGCCTGCTAGCGGCCCGCGCCGCGATCGTCGCGCTGCGCGAGCCATGGGGGCACGACTTCGTGCGTGCCGTCTACCGCGCCGAATTCGCCGACTGGCGCGACATCGCCGACCCAGGCGTCATCGGCGAACTGATCGCCGGCGCCGGCGGCAACGCCGCGGCAGTGCTGGCGGCGGCCGGCGCCGACGCCACCAAGGCCGAGCTGCGCGCCAACACCGAGCGGGCGGCCGCGCTCGGCCTGTTCGGGGCGCCGAGCTTCACCATCGGCGACGAGCTGTTCTGGGGCAATGACCGGCTTGAGCAGGCGCTCGCCCATGCCCGCAGGGTGGCGGCGTGACCTACCAGCCGGTGATGGACGCCGCCACGCTGCGCCAGTACGTGGCCGAGGTGTTCCCGCAGGCCGGCAGCCGCTGGTCGGTCTCCGCGCTTGGACCGGGCACGGTGTCGGTGACGATGGCGGTTTCCGACCGGTCGCTGCGGCCGGGTGGCACCATCTCCGGCCCGACCATGTTTTTCCTGGCCGACGTGACCGCCTATGTGCTGATCCTCGCCCATATAGGCAAGGTCGAACTGGCGGTGACGACGAGCCTCAACATCAACTTCCTCAGCCGGCCGCCTCTCGGCGACCTGATCGCGCATGGCCGGCTGATCAAGCTCGGCAAGCGGCTGGCCGTCTGCGAAATCCACCTGCATGGGCAGGCCGACGACACCATGGTCGCTCAGGCAACGGCCACCTATTCGCTCCCGCCGGGAGACCGGGCCGCCGGCCAATGATGGGTGACAGCACCAGAACGCTCGCCGTGCGGGCGCTGACGCGCGAGGCCTTCACTCCGTTCGGCCAGGTCATCGGGACGCGCGGCGCCCGTCATTATCCCATCAATGACGGCACCACCACCCGTTTCCACGATCTCGCCAAGGTCGAGCTCGCCGGCTGGCGCGCCCACCCCCTCATCAGCATCTTCCGCGGCCGGCCGTTCGCGCCGCCGATCAGGGTCGCCATGCTGGAGCGCCATCCGCTCGGCAGCCAGGCATTCATGCCGCTGTCGGCGCGCCCGTTCGTCGCCGTGGTCGCCGGCGACGAGGATGGCCGCCCGGGCAGGCCAAGCGCCTTTCTGGTGGGGCCGGACGCGGGCGGGCTGCGCGGCGTCAACTACGCCCGCAATGTCTGGCATCACCCGCTGATCGCGCTCGAAGGCGAGAGCGACTTCCTCGTCGTCGACCGCGACGGCGAGGGCGACAACCTCGAAACCTTTGCCTTCGATCAGCCCTATGTGATCGATTCGCTCGACCTGTCATGAACAGCGGCAACGATCTCCGCCGCCGTCAGCGCGGCGATCACTGCCGGGCGCTTGTCCCTCACCCTGGCACCGCCGATCGGGCAGACCAGCCGGCCGCCTAGTTCGCGCCCGTAGCCTCCTTCCGGGCCGCTTTCGTCGAGCCAGCTCAGGAAGACGGCGCGTTTGGTCGCCGAGCCGATCATGCCGACGTAGGCCGCGTCGCCGCGCCTCAGCGCCTCGGCGGCAATCAGGAAATCGAGCGCGTGGTCGTGCGTCATGGTGACGAAGGCGCCGCCGGGCGGTGCGGCGCGGACCTCCGCCTCCGGCAGCGGCGTGACGACCGCCTCGACCGGCGCGGTGTAACCCTCGTAGGCGTCGGCGCGCGTGTCGATCAGCCGCGTCATCAGCGGCAGCGGTGCCAGCGCCGTGGCGAGCGCCCTGCCGGTGTGGCCGGCGCCGAAGACCAGCACATGCGGCAGCCTGCCGGCGCCGTCCCGCGCCTGGTTCTGCAGGCTCGCCAGTAGCGCTGCCTCGAGCGTCGCGAAGGAAAGCCGCACCCGCCCGCCGCAGCACTGTCCGATTTCCGGCCCCAGCGCCACCTCCAGTTCGCCGGGCGCCTCGGCACCGGCGAGAATGGCCCGCGCTCGCGCCATCGCCAGCCATTCGAGCCGGCCGCCGCCGATGGTGCCCACCGTCGCCGACGCGGTCACCGCCATGACGGCGTCGGCGTCGCGCGGCGTCGAGCCCTTGACGGCGGCGACGCGCACGAGGACTGCGGCGACGCCGGCGCGCGACCAGGCATCGATCATTTCGAAATGGGCGCGTTCGATCGCCATCGGCGGCGGCGTCTTCCTGTTGTGCGCTGTGACGATATCGGCCAAATTGGCGCGGCGGCGCGGCCGGGGCAAGGCCTCTACCATCCGGGAGGTGCGGCATGAACCTTGAATATTCGGCCGAGGAGAACGCCTTCCGCGAGGAGGTGCGCGGCTTTCTCGCCGAAAAGCTGCCGGCGCGGACCGCCGAAAAGGTCCGACTCGGCAAGCGGCTGACCAAGCAGGACATGGAGGCCTGGCATGCCGCGCTGAACGCCCGCGGCTGGCTGGCGCCGAACTGGCCGAGGCAGTGGGGCGGGGCCGAGTGGACGGCGGTTCAGAACCACATTTTCGACGAGGAGAGCTGGGCGGCCAACGCGCCGCGCGTCATCCCCTTCGGCGTCACCATGCTTGGCCCGGTGCTCATCCGTTTCGGCTCCGAGGCGCAGAGGCGGCACTATCTGCCGCGCATCCTTAACGGCACCGACTGGTGGTGCCAGGGCTATTCGGAACCCGGCGCCGGCTCCGACCTCGCCTCGCTGAAGACGCGGGCCGAACGCCGCGGCGACCGCTACGTCGTCAACGGCCAGAAGACCTGGACCACGCTCGGCCACTACGCCGACTGGATCTTCTGCCTGGTGCGCACCTCGACCGAGGGCAAACCGCAGGAAGGCATCTCCTTCCTGCTGATCGACATGAAGAGCCCCGGCGTCTCGGTACGCCCGATCATCCTCATCGACGGCGAGCACGAGGTCAACGAGGTGTTCTTCGACAATGTCGAGGTGCCGGTCGACAACCTGGTCGGCGAGGAGAACAAGGGCTGGACCTACGCCAAGTACCTGCTCACGCATGAGCGCACCGGCACGGCCAATATCGGCAACTCGGCCGCGGCGCTGGCGCAGCTCAAAGCGATCGCCGCGCGCACCATGAAGGGCGGCAGGCCGCTGGCGTGCGACCCCTTCTTCGCCGCGCGGCTGGCACGCGTCGAGATCGATCTCGAGGCAATGAAGATCACCAATCTGCGCATGCTGGTCGAAGCCGACGCCGGCGCCGCTCCGGGCCCGGAGAGTTCGATGCTGAAGATCAAGGGAACCGTCATCCGCCAGGAGATCAACGACCTCGCCCGCCGCGCGCTCGGCCCGCTGGCGCTGCCCTTCGTCTCGGAGGCCCTCGACGAGGGCTACAACGAGGCACCGATCGGCCCCGACTATGCCAACGCCATCGCTTCGGACTATTTCAACAACCGCAAGCTGTCGATCTTCGCCGGTTCCAACGAGATCCAGCGCGGCATCATCGCCAAGACCAAGCTCGGGTTCTAGGCCATGGACTTCCGCCTGACCGACGACCAGCGCATGCTGGCCGAGACGCTGGAGCGCTTCCTGCGCGACAACTACCCGCTGGACAAGCGCCATGCGATCTCGGCCTCCGATAGCGGCTACTCGGCCGAGATGTGGGCGCGGTTCGCCGAGCTCGGCATCGTCGGCGCGCTGTTCGGCGAGGCGGTGGGCGGCTTCGGCGGTACCGGCACCGACCTTGTGGTCGTCTTCCAGGCGCTTGGCCGCGCGCTGGTGGTGGAGCCGTTCCTGCCGACGGTGCTGGCTGGCTCGCTGGTCGCCGAACTTGGTACAGGCGAACAGAGGGCCATGCTGGCCGACGTCATCGCAGGCAAGCGGCTGCTCGCGCTCGCCCATGCCGAGGCCGACAGCCGCTACGATCTCGAACGCGTCGCCGCCAATGCGCGCCGCGACGATGGGGGCTGGCGGATCAGCGGCGCCAAATCGGTCGTCCTCGGCGGTGGCGGCGCCGACACGCTCATTGTCTCGGCGCGCACCGGCGGGGATGTCGCGGACAAGGACGGCATCTCGCTGTTTCTTGTCGATCCAGCCGCGGCGGGCGTGGCCATCCGCGCCTATGGCACGGTCGACGGCTACCGGGCGGCCGAGATCGCCTTCGACGCAGCACGCGGCCAACCGCTCGGGTCGACCGGCGCCGCCTATCCGGCGATCGAGGCGGCGCACGCCCGCGCCATCGTCGCTGTCTGCGCCGAATGCCTCGGCGCCATGGAGGCTGCCCGCGACATCACGGTCGAGTACATGCACACGCGCCAGCAGTTCGGCGTGGCGATCGGCAAGTTCCAGGCGCTGCAGCACCGCATGGCCGACGTGCTGATCGAGATCGAACAGCTGCGCTCGGCCGTCATCGCCGCCGCCGCCCAGCTCGGCGCCGGGCGCGACCGGCGCGAGAAATTCGTCTCCGCCGCCAAGAACCTGGCCGGCCGCGCCGGACGCCAGACGGCCGAAGAGGCGATCCAGATCCATGGCGGCATGGGCATGACCTGGGAATACCCCGTCGGCCACTATGCCAAGCGCATCGTCATGATCGACCACCTGTTCGGCGATACCGACCACCATCTGGAGAGGTTTATCGGGCTCGGATGAAGTTGGCGCTCATGGTTGATGCCGCCGCAAAATGCATCTAGCCTTCCCTTGATCCTAGGCGGGCGTGACCGCCGATCACGCTGACGGAGGCGGCGTCTTGATGCGAAAGGTCCTCGCGATCCTATTGACGATCCTGACAGTCGTCGGCTGGAACGTTCCGGGATCGGCTGCCTCCAGGGTCGCGCTCCTGATCGGCAATAGCGAGTACAGCAAGGTCGGCAGGCTGGCCAACCCCCGCAACGACGCTGGCGCGATGGGTGAAGCGCTGAAGCGCCTCGGCTTTGAGGTGACCGTAACCAGGGATCTGGGGGCCGAGGGCATGCGCAGGGTGCTGCTCGAATTCGGCGATGCCGCAGTCGGCTCGGAAATGGCGGTAATCTTCTATGCCGGCCACGGCATGGAGCTCGACAAGCAGAACTATCTGATACCTGTCGATGCCGAGCTGAAGACGGACCGAGCGGTAACGCTCGAGGCCATTCACCTCGACGCCCTGAGCGAAGCGGTGAGCGGTGCGAGCCAGCTCCGCCTCATCATACTCGACTCGTGCCGCGACAATCCCTTCCTGCCCCAGATGAAGGTAACCCGGTCGACGCGTTCGATCGGCCGTGGCCTGGCTGCGGTGGAACCCGAGGCCGGCACTTTGATCGCGTTCGCGGCGCGTGAGGGTACGGTCGCATCGGACGGGGAGGGAAAGCACAGCCCCTTCACGCAAGCGCTGCTCGATCATATCGAACAGCCGGGCCTCGAGATCGACTTCATGTTCCGCAAGGTGCGCGACAGCGTGATGCGGGCAACGAGCGGCCAGCAACAGCCGTTCCGCTACGGATCGCTTCCCGGCAGGGAGATATTCCTCAAGCCTGCCGAAAGAAGCGAAGCGCCAGACGTCCAGTCCGGCCCCAAGAGTGAGGCGGCGGAAGCCTGGCTCGCGATCGAAAACAGCCGCGACGTCAAGGTGCTGGAGGCTTTCGAGAGGCGGTTCGGCGACACTTTCTTCGGCGAGATGGCCCGCATCCGCCTCGATGAGTTGCGCCAGGAGCGACGGAACGAAAACCCGTCGGGCCAGCTGGCCGAGCAGGCGACTGCGGCGCTCGTCCCGGCGACGCCTGACAAGCCGATCCGGCTGACCAGCAACCGGTCCTGGAAGTTGGCCAGCACCATTCCGGGCGGGATCGCCGAATATGGTCCGATCGCACTGGCTTTCCCGAAAGCCCTGAAGGACGTTTCCGGCGGCAAGCTCAAGGCTGAATTCTTTGGTCCGGGAGAGCTATTCGGGGCTTTCGAGACGTTCGAAGCGGTGAGTGCGGGCAAGGTCGATTTCGGCTGGTCGAACTCGGCCTACTGGCAGGGGAAGAACGAGGCGTTCGCGCTGTTCAGCGGCAATGTTCCATTCGGCATGACGCCGGAGAAGCTTGTCAGATGGCTGGCGGGCGAAGGCGGCGCGCTGCGCGACGAGGCATACGGGCAGTTCGGGATCAAGTCGCTGTCCTGCGGAATCGTCGGGCCGGCGAGCGGTGGATGGTTTCGGCAAGAGATCAATTCCGTAAGGGACGTGGCCGGCTTGAAGCTGCGCATCGCCGGTACCGGCAGCAGGATTTTCGGTCGGGTCGGCGGCGTTCCGATCGCACTCCCTGGTGGCGAAATCATACCGGCCCTAGAGCGTGGCGTGATAGACGGGGCAACATTCGGCACCCCCTCGCTCGACGCGGCGATAGGTCTGCCTGACGTGGCGAATTTCTACTACTATCCCGCCTGGCACCAGCCCGCTACACTCTTCGATCTGATCGTGAACCTCGACGCGTGGAAGAAATTCTCGGTTGACGAACGGCGCGCCGTCGAGCGGGCGTGCGCCGACAATCTTCGTCAATCGCTCCACAGCATTCCTTCCCTGCAGTCACAAGGGCTGGACACGCTGCGCAAGAAGGGCGTTAAGATCCGCAATTTCCCCGATGAGCTATTGGATGCGCTGAAGTCCGCTGCCGACGCACACATGCAGGAACTGGCGGCGGGTGATCCGTTCTACGCGAGGGTGATGGCGAGCTTTGAGGCGAACCGCTGATTGCCTTGCGCCGCCTTGCTGGATCCACACCCGTTCGCCGGACTGTTATCGTCATGCCGTTGCAGCCCTTTGTTGCGCTGATGGTAGCGACGGCCCTTCTAGTGGCATGCCTTCTCACCGTGGAGGCCCTCGCGCAGCCAGCCAATGCCGCAGCGATCGAGGCGCAGTTCCGTGCCTGGCTGCGAAGCGACCTCTGGCCGGCAGCGCAGGCCAGGGGCGTGTCGACGGCGACCTTCAACGCCGCGCTGGGCGGCGTCCGGCTCAACTGGAAACTGCCCGGTCTCGTGCCGCCCGGCGCCGAAATGCCGAAGGAGCAGCACCAGGCCGAGTTCCGGTCGCCGGCGGGCTATTTCTCGGAGAAGACGCTCAACGCCATCATCGCCGGCGGGCGGGCGCGGCTTGCCGAGCACCGGGCGCTGCTCGCCCGGCTCGAACAGCAGACCGGCGTGCCCGGCCGCATCGTCATCGCCATCTGGGGGCGCGAATCGGGGTTCGGCCGCGCCAATATCCCCCACGATGCCTTCGAGGTGCTGGCGACCAAGGCGTTCATGTCGACGCGCCGGCCGATGTTCGAGGCCGAGCTGATCGCCGCGCTCGTCATGGTCGAGCGCCACAAGGTGCCGGTCGCCGCGATGCGGAGTTCCTGGGCCGGCGCGCTCGGCCAGCCGCAGTTCCTGCCGAGTGCCTATCTGGCCCACGCCGTCGACGGCGACGGCGACGGCCGCGCCGACATCTGGAACTCGATTCCCGACACGCTGGCTTCGATAGCCGGCTATCTCAAGCACAATGGCTGGGTTGCCGGTCGCGATTGGGGGTTCGAGGTGACGGTGCCCGACGGCGTTTCGTGCGCCTTGGAAGGTCCGGACCGCGGCCGCCCGATCCGCGAGTGGGCGGCGCTCGGCGTGCGCCGCGTCAACGGCAGGCCTTTCCCCGCCAATGAGATCGGTGCCGAGGGCTATCTGCTGATGCCGACCGGGCGGCACGGGCCCGCCTTCATCGTGACGCCAAATTTCTACGTGCTGAAGACGTATAACGAGAGCGACCTCTATGCCCTGTTCATCGGCCATGCCGGCGACCGCATCGAATATGGCGGCCAGCCGTTCAGCCAGAGCTGGAGCGATGTCGGCGGGCTCTATCGCTCCGACATCGCCGCCATGCAGCGCTCGCTCGAGCGACTCGGCCACGATGTCGGCGGCGCCGACGGTCTCGCCGGGTTCAAGACCCGGCGCTCGGTCGGCGCCTGGCAGGAGGCGACCGGCAGGGTGCCAACCTGCTTCCCGACCGCCGCGATCGTGCGCGCGCTGACCGAGCGGCCGTAGTCTGGCCGACGGTGCCGCTGTCGCAGGATTGAGACATCTGCGCTCGGCCGTGGCCGCCCGAAACGGCGTTTTGGCGCAGCCGCCTCTTGTCGCCCGCCGGTTCCTGCGCCACACTTTCCGATGTCGGTCAATCGTCGCCTGCCCGGCAGGCCGGCCGGCGATCGGGAGGAGCGACGGGCGGCGCGGTTGCCGCGCCCGGTGCCCAGCGCTTTCCCGCTCTGTTGTCCCCGCCCCGCCGGGCGGCGGACGGTTTCTGGGAGGATGCTGATGGCGACCGTAACCCTGACGGTGAACGGCAAGAAGGTCTCCGGCGAGGTCGAGGACCGAACCCTTCTTGTGCAATTCCTGCGCGAAAACCTCAACCTGACCGGCACCCATGTCGGCTGCGACACCTCGCAGTGCGGCGCCTGCGTCGTCCACATGGACGGCAAGGCGATCAAGTCGTGCACGACGCTCGCCGTGCAGGCGGCGGGCAGCGCGATCACGACGATCGAGGGGCTTGCCGACGGCACGCAACTGCACCCGGTGCAGGCTGCCTTTCGCGAGCATCACGGCCTGCAGTGCGGCTTCTGCACGCCCGGCATGATCATGACCGCCGTCGACATGATCAATCGCCACAAGGCCAATGGCAGCAAGCTCGACGAAAAGACCATCCGGGCCGAGCTGGAGGGCAATATCTGCCGCTGCACCGGCTACCACAACATCGTTCGCGCCATCGAGGCGGCGAACGCGGCGATGGCCTGAGTCCGTTATCCGTCACAGGCCGGTCGCTCTGGCAGCCGGCCAGCCGTTCCTCCGGGGACGGCCCGAGGAGGAGGAATATCATGGGAATGGAAGGGATCGGCGCCCGCGTCAAGCGCAAGGAGGATCAGCGCTTCATTACCGGCAAGGGCCGCTACACCGATGATTTCAGGATGCCCGGCATGCACCATGCGGCGTTCGTGCGCTCGCCGCACGCCCATGCCCGGGTCAGGTCCATCGACAAGTCGAAGGCCGAGGCCATGCCCGGCGTCATCGCCGTGCTCGACGGCAGGCAATTGACCGGCGACGGCATCGGCAACCTGATCTGCGGATGGATGATCCATTCCAGGGACGGCTCGCCGATGAAGATGGGCGCCTGGTCGGCGATCGCCACCGAGCGCGTACGCTATGTCGGCGACGCCGCTGCCGTGGTCATCGCCGACAGCCAGGCGCGCGCCCGGGCCGCCGCCGAGGCGGTGGTCATCGACTACGAGGTGCTGGCGGCGGTCGTCGACCCGGTCGCCGCGATGCAGGCCGGCGCGCCGCAGCTCCATACCGAGGCGCCGAACAACCTGATCTATGATTGGGAGATCGGCGACGCCAAGGCGGTCGACGCGGCGCTGGCGAGCGCCGCCCACGTGACCGAGATCGAGATCCACAACAACCGCCTGGTTCCCAACGCCATGGAGCCGCGCGCCGCGCTCGCCAGCTACGATGCGGCCGAGGATCATTTCACCCTCTATACGACCAGCCAGAACCCGCATGTCGCCCGTCTGGTGCTGTCGGCGTTCTACCAGGTGGCGCCCGAGCACAAGCTGAGGGTCATCGCGCCCGATGTTGGCGGCGGCTTCGGCTCGAAGATCTATATCTATCCGGAGGAAATCGTCTGCCTGTGGGCCTCCAAGCGCACCGGCGTGCCGGTCAAGTGGACGGCCGAACGCAGCGAATCGTTCCTGGCCGACGCGCATGGCCGCGACCATGTGACCAGGGCGAGGATCGGCTTCGACGCCAACCATCGCATCACCGGCTTCAAGGTCGACACCGTCGCCAATCTCGGCGGCTACATGTCGCTGTTCTCCTCCTGCGTGCCGACCTATCTCTACGCGACGCTGCTGTCGGGCCAGTACGACATCGCCAACATCCACTGCAATGTGAAGGCGGTCTACACCAACACGGCCCCGGTCGATGCCTATCGCGGCGCCGGCCGGCCCGAGGCGACCTTCGTCGTCGAGCGCATCATGGAGACGGCGGCGCGCGAACTCGGGCTTGACCCGGCCGAACTGCGCCGGAAGAACTTCATCAGGTCCTTCCCGCACCAGACGCCGGTGATCATGGCCTATGATGCGGGCGACTATGACGCGACACTCGAGGCGGCGCTCAAGGCCGCCGACTATGCCGGCTTCGCCGCGCGCCGGGCCGAGGCCGAGAAGCGCGGCCGGAAGCGCGGCATCGGGCTGTCCTGCTACATCGAGGCCTGCGGCATCGCGCCGTCGGCGGCGGTCGGCTCGCTCGGCGCCGGTGTCGGCCTGTGGGAATCGGCCGAGGTGCGGGTCAACCCGGTCGGCACCATCGAGATCCTGACCGGCTCGCACAGCCACGGCCAGGGCCACGAGACGACCTTCGCCCAGCTTATCGCCGAGCGCTTCGGCCTGCCGGTCGCCAATGTCTCGGTACTGCACGGCGACACCGACAAGGTCCAGTTCGGCATGGGCACCTACGGCTCGCGCTCGGGCGCCGTCGGCATGAGCGCCATTCACAAGGCGCTCGACAAGGTCGAGGCCAAGGCCAAGAAGATCGCCGCCCATCTGATGGAGGCCGACGAGGGCGACATCGTCATCGAAAACGGCGAGGTAAAGGTCGCCGGCACCGACAAGAAGCTCGGCTGGCACGAGGTATGCCTGGCCGCCTATACGGCCCACAACCTGCCGGCGGGCATGGAGCCCGGCCTGAAGGAGACGGCCTTCTACGATCCGGCCAACTTCACCTTCCCGGCCGGGGCGTATGTCTGCGAGGTCGAGGTCGACCCCGACACCGGCACGACGCAGATCGTCCAGTTCGTCGCCGCCGACGATTTCGGCGTCATCATCAACCCGATGATCGTCGAGGGTCAGGTCCATGGCGGCATCGCCCAGGGCATCGGCCAGGCGCTGCTGGAGAACGCGGTCTACAATGCCGACGGCCAGCTCGTCACGGCGAGCTACATGGATTACGCCATGCCGCGCGCCGACGATCTGCCGAGCTTCAAGCTGTCGACGCATGTCACGGTCTGTCCCAACAATCCGCTCGGCATGAAGGGTTGTGGCGAGGCCGGCGCCATCGGCTCGCCGCCGGCGCTGATCAACGCCATCACCAACGCCATCGGCAACAACAACCTCGCCATGCCCGCCTCGCCGTCGCGGGTGTGGGCGGCCATGCACGCCTGACCGGGGAGGAAGCCATGTATGAAGTAAACTACCATCGCGCGACGTCGGTCGAGGAGGCGGCGGCGCTGTTCGCCAAGGCTGGCGACGCCAAGTTCGTCGCCGGCGGCCAGACGCTGATCCCGACCATGAAACAGCATCTCGCCGCGCCGTCCGACCTGGTCGACCTGCGCCACATCACGGCGCTGAAGGGCATCACCGTCAGCGGCGGCCAGGTGACGATCGGCGCTGGCACGACCCATGCCGAGGTGGCCGGCTCGGCGCAGTTGCGCTCCGCCTGCGCCGCCATCTGCGATCTAGCCGGCCATATCGGCGACCCGGCGGTGCGCCACATGGGCACGCTCGGCGGCTCGATCGCCAACAACGATCCGGCCGCCGACTACCCGGCCGCCATGGTGGCGCTCAACGCCGCCATCCGCACCAACAAGCGCACCCTCGCCGCCGAAGACTTCTTCACCGGCCTGTTCGAGACCGCGCTCGAGGCCGACGAGATCATCGTCTCGGTCAGCTTCCAGGCCCCGGCCAAATGCGCCTACGCCAAGTTCCCCAACCCGGCCTCGCGCTATGCGATGGCCGGCGTGTTCGTAGCGCGCGGCACCGACGGCTCGGTGCGCGTCGGCGTTACCGGCGCCGGATCGAGTGGGGTGTTCCGCCATTCCGGCATGGAGCGGGCACTCGCCGCCAACTGGAGCACCGGCGCGCTCGACAATGTGAGCGTCGACGAGAACATGATGCTGTCGGACATTCACGGAGACGCCGCCTATCGGGCCAATCTGGTCAAGGTCATGGCGAAGCGGGCAGTGGCCGCCGCCGGCTGAGCTGGGTTCGCGACAAGGAGGTTGCGCAAAGGGGGCGGACGGCGGTTCCGCCCCTGTTCGTTTGTCCTTGCGGCTTGGAACAGCGGTCGTGATTGGCGTATAAGCCTCGTCCTTGCCGGCGCGGAGGCGCCCGGCCAGGATGCGGCGTGCCGGCGGTTCAGCCGTGCGGAGGCGCGCCCGCTCGCTGAAACGGGGCTGCGATTCCGGCATGCAGTTCGAAACGATCCTGTCCCCGCTCGGCCTGCTGCTTTGCGTTGCCGGGCTGGGCATGCTGGTGCCGGCCCTGGTCGACATCGCCGCCGACAATCCGGACTGGCAGGTGTTCCTGGCCTCCTCCTTCCTGTCGGGCGGCACCGGGGCATTTCTCTACCTCGGCTTCCGCGACCGGCCGGGCAAATGGCGCAGGCGCGAGGGATTCCTGTTTGTCTCGGCCAGCTGGATCGTGCTTTCGGTCGCCGCTTCGCTGCCGTTCATGCTGACCGGCATCGAGCTGTCGGCCGCCGATGCCTTCTTCGAGGCGGTGTCGGGGCTGACGACCACCGGCTCCACCGTGCTCACCGGTCTCGACAACATGCCGCCGGGCATCCTGATGTGGCGTTCGATCCTGCAATGGACCGGCGGCGTCGGGATCGTCGTGCTGTCGGTGTTCCTGTTTCCGTTCCTCAAGCTCGGCGGCCAGCACCTGTTCGCGCTGGAGTCCTCGGACACGGCGGAAAAGAGCTTCGCCCGCTTCGAGGAGTACGCCACCCGCATCATCCTGCTCTATCTCGGCCTGACCGTTGCCTGCATGGTCCTCTATGACGTGCTCGGCATGAGCTCTTTCGACGCCATCAACCATGCCATGACAACCGTTTCGACCGGCGGCTATTCGACCTCGGACCTGTCGATGGGCAAGTTCCACTCGCTGCCGATCCTGTGGGTGTCGATCGTCTTCATGTGGCTGGGCGCCATGCCGTTCATGGTGCTGCTGTTCCTGTTTTCGGCCAGGCGCCGCTATTTCGACGTGCAGATCGTCTATTTCTTCGCCGTCATCCTCGTCGCGGTCGTCGTGGTGGTGGCGGCGTTGCGCCTGCGCAACGACCCGATCAACTTCGCCACGCTGACCAGCGTCATCTTCACCGTCACCGCAATCATCACCACAACCGGCTACGCCTATCAGGACTATGGCGGCTGGCCGGCGCCGGCCATTCTCGCCATCTTCCTTGTGACGTTGCTGGGTGGCTGCTCGGGCTCCACCTCCGGCGGGCTCAAGATGTTCCGCATTGTCGTGCTGGTCGAGATGTGCCGCGCCGCGTTCCGGCGCCTGCTGTGGCCGAGCGCGGTGCGCTCGATGCGGTATGGGCGCCAGACGATCGACGAGGACGTGACCATAGCCGTGGCGACCTTCGTCCTGCTCTATTCCGCGACGCTCGTTTTCGGCGCGGTGGTGCTGGCGATTTCCGGCCAGGACCTGATCACCAGCGTCAGCGCCTCGGCAACGGCGATCGCCAATGTCGGCCCCGGCCTTGGCCCCACCGTCGGGCCGGCGTTCAACTTCGCCGGCCTGTCCGATTTCCAGAAGATGGTGCTGTCGATCCAGATGCTGCTCGGCCGCCTCGAGATCATGAGCGTGCTCATCCTGCTGGCGCCGGCCTTCTGGCGCCAGTAGGCGGCCGGCTCAGCCGGCGAGGCGTTCCCACAGCGCCAGCGCCCAGATCAGACCGGCGAGAGTGAGCGACATCAGCACCGCCGCCGAGCCGCAATCCTTGGCGACGCCGATCAGCGGATCGTCCTGGCGGGTCACCCGATCGGCCAGCTTTTCGAGGCCGGTATTGAGGAACTCCACCGCCAGCACCAGCATCAGCGAGCCCCACAGGGCGACCAGTTTCCACGGATCGAGGGTCAATAGCGGCGCCACCGCCAGAGACAGGGCGAACAGCGCCAGTTCCTGGCGCAACGCCGATTCGTGCATGAAGCCGAAGCGGATGCCCGCCAGCGAATTGAACAAGGCGGCAACGAACCGCTTCATGATGATTCACCCTTGTCGCGATCGCGCCAAGACGGCCGCGCGACCGCGGTGCCGTGGTCCGTTTGGTGGCCGGGTCGGAACCCGGCCACCAAACCTCGGGGCGCTATTTCGACTGACGCGCCAGGAGGTCGCGTATCTCGCCCAGCAGCCGCTGATCGGGAGTCGGTCCCGGCTCGGCCGATGGCGGCGGGGGCAGCACGCGGTTGACGGTCTTGACCAGCAGGAAGATTGCCCAGCCGATGATGAGGAACTTGATGACGGCGGTGATGAAGCTGCCATAAGCCAGCACGGCACCCTGGGCGCGCGCCGCCTCGAGCGTGGTGGCGGTCACCGAGCGGTTGAGCGCCAGGAAGTAGTTGGAGAAGTCAAGGCCGCCGACGATGACTCCGATCACCGGCATAATGATATCGTCGGTGAGCGAACTGACGATGGCGCCGAAGGCGGCGCCGATGATGACGCCGACGGCAAGGTCGAGCACGTTGCCGCGCATGATGAAGGTCTTGAATTCGTTCAGCATCGTCGATCCCTCTTGGTGCTTTCCGCGCTGCCGCAAGGCTGGCGGTCGGGCGCCCGCCCGTCGCGATGATAGGACAACCGGCCGCGCCGGGTAAGCGCCGATGCGCGGCCAGGTGGCGCCATTCACGGTGTTCGCGGCGACCGCGGCGCAAGACCTGCGGGAACCCCGCCTCGCTGGACAAGGCCCGCCGTTTCGTGCTCCAAATCCAATCTCGACGGCCGTGGCATGGCCGGCCGCCGGCCAGGGGAGGAGGCCGGACAAGGAGGAGCCGCGATGATCCAGGGTTGGGCCGTCATCGCCACGGCCTTCATCTATCTCCTCGCCCTGTTCGCGGTGGCGAGCTATGGCGACAAGCGCCAGCGCGGGCGCCGCGATTCGAGCCGACCCAACATCTATGCCTTCACGCTCGCCATCTACTGCACGACCTGGACGTTCTTCGGGTCGGTCGGGCTGGCGGCGTCGAACGGGCTCGGCTTCCTGCCGATCTACATCGGACCGATCCTGCTGATCACGCTGGGCTTTCCGCTGGTCAGGCGCATCGTGCGCCTGTCGAAGGAAGAGCGCATCACCTCGGTTGCCGACTTTCTCGGCGCCCGCTACGGCAAGAGCGTCATGGTGGCTGCGGTGGCCACGCTGATCGCCGTCGTCGGAACCGTCCCCTACATCGCGCTGCAGCTCAAGGCGGTGTCCACCTCGGTCATCGCGCTGATCTCGCATTACGGGCTGGTCAACGGCCAGACGCCGCTGGCGCTCGGCGAGATTTCCGTCCTCATCGCCGTCATCCTGGCCGTGTTCACCATCCTGTTCGGGACCCGCCATGCCGACGCCACGGAGCATCAGGACGGCCTCATGCTGGCCGTCGCCGTCGAATCGGTGGTCAAGCTGGCGGCCTTCCTGTGCGTCGGCGTGTTCGTCACCTTCATCATGTTCGGCGGGCCGGTCGATCTCTACGAAAAGGCGATGGCCACGCCGGAGGTCGCGGCCTTCGTTCATCGCCCGATCGACGTCAGCAACTTCCTCATCCTGACGCTGCTGAGCTTCCTGGTCTTCCTGCTGCTGCCGCGCCAGTTCCATGTCGCGGTGGTCGAGAACCACTCGGAAAAGGAACTGCTGCGGGCGCGCTGGCTGTTTCCGGCCTATCTCGTCGCCATCAACCTGTTCGTGGTTCCGATCGCTGCGGCCGGCATCGTTCATTTCGGGGCCTGTTGAAGAACCGCTCTGTGATGAATGCCGGTCGCCGATCAGGCTGCGAAGTGGAGTCCGCGGGAATGGGCGATTGCATCAACCCCGCGCGGACATCCAAGGCGCTGCAAGGCTCCTTGCAATCGACAAAGCAGGCGGAGAAGAGCGACCGCAAGCCGCTTGAGGTTCACCACCGTGGCGGTCAGGAATGCCTGGATGCGCATGTTCTGCAGACCGCGACGCACGGCACGGGCGAGCCCATGCCAGGTCTTGGCCTCGCCATGGAAGCCTTCGGACCGCCAGCGGTGCCGCCGGTAAAGACGCTGATCCTCCTCTGACCAGCGCTCACGCCGGCGACGCGCCCGCAACAGCGCTGGATGGTCGTCGCTGATCACAATCGCCTTGTTTAGCCGCCCTTTTGACAAGCACAGTGATGCCATCGAGCAGCGTGAGCAGTCGCGTGCTCGACTATGGAAGAAGCGGCCGTGCTTGATCTGCCTGCCGGGCCGCAGCACTTTGCCGCGCGGGCACTTGGCGATGTCATGCCTGGCATCGTAGCGGAATCGGCGCAGGGGAACCGGGCTCTTGATCGGCTCGGCCTTAGCGGGGATGACCGGGTCTATTCCGCGCCGCTCAAGCCCACCATAGACCTTGCCATAGGCATAACCGGCATCGGCCGTCGCCGTCGTAATCGCTTTGCCGGTGGTCGCCGCGGCCGCGTCCAGGCGCTCCAGTATCACCTGACCCTCGTTGACCTCGCCGGTTGTCACCTCCACGTCGAGCACGACGCCGCGCACATCATCGACCACGGCATGCTGTTTATAGGCGGGCTCCAGGCGGCGGTTGCGGCCGTTGGTTGCCATCGTCGCGTCCGGATCGGTCAGACAGACCTTCTTATAACGCCCGCTCTGGCGTCCCCTCTTCACTGCCTCCTCGTCCGCCCCGCTATTGGCCCGGCTCACGGCCTCGACATGGCGTACGGCCAAGCTCTCCCAGCTGACATCGGCACGGATTAGCGAAGCGTCCACATGAACGATCTCGCCCGCGGCGATCTTTGCCGCCACACAGGCTCGGACTGTACGCTCAAAGATGCGCCGGAAACGCTCGGCGCCCCAGCGCTGACGGATGCGCGTCAAGCTCGAATGGTCCGGCAGCGCCTCATGCAGGCCGTAACCGATGAACCAGCGGATCGCCAGGTTCACCTGCGCTTCGCGCATCAGCTTGCGGTCGTGCACGATGCCAAGCAGCAACCCCGCCAGCATCAAGCGCACCGCCACCTCCGGATCTATGCCCGGACGCCCATTGTCCGTGCAGTAAAGATCGGCAACCTCGTCATGTAGCCAGGAAAGGTCGAGGACGCGGTCAACACGCGCGAGGATGTGATCGCCGGGAACAAGCTGGCGCAACGAACCGGTGATGAACAGTTCCAGTTGACCACGCTCCTTGCGCCCCAGCACCGCGAGCCCCCGTCAAGAATCAACGACCACACGATTGAATCAGCGAAGGGTGACTTCTTCAACAGGCCCTTTCGGCAGCAATGCCAACGCCGATCTGTTCGTCCTGTCCTTGCCCACCTCCGGCGGCAGCGAACTCATCTCGATGTTCGCCTTCATCGGCGGCCTGTCGGCCGGTGCGGCGATGGTGGTGGTGGCCTGCGTGGCGCTGGCGATCATGATCTCCAACGACCTGATCCTGCCGCTGATCCTGCGGCGCCAGGAGCGCAGCCGGGCCATGGCGCAGGACAGCATGGAGCCGCTGATCCTCAAGATCCGCCGCACCGCCATCATCGTGGTCATGATCCTGGGCTATGCCTATTTCCGCACCGCCGACAACTCGCAGGCGCTGGCCGCCATCGGCCTTGTCTCCTTCGCCGCGGTGGTTCAGCTCGCTCCCGCCTTTCTCGGCGGCCTGGTCTGGCAGGGGGCCAACGCCCGTGGCGCCGTCGCCGGCATGGTCACCGGTTTCTGCGTCTGGGGCTACACGCTGTTGATGCCGACGCTGCTGCCCGACGAGCACTGGCTGGTCGCCCAGGGCCTTCATCCCTCCGGCATCCTGCGGCCCGGCTCCATCCTGGGGCTCGGCGTCAGCCCGATCGAGAACGGCGTCATCTGGAGCCTCGCCCTCAACACGCTTGCCTTCGTCATCGGCTCGCTCACGCGGCTGCCGACCAACAGCGAGAACGCCCAGGCGTCCGTCTTCGTCGACCGGCGCCAGCCGCTGATCATCCGCCGACGCGGCGTACCGGCCGCCGTCACCGTCGCCGAACTGACCGCGACCGTGGGGCGCTATCTCGGCTTGCGGCGCACCCAGCGCTCGTTCGAGTCGTTCTGGGCCGAGCGCGGCGAGCGGCCGGAAGAATCCGATCCGGTCGATCCGCCGCTGCTGCGCTTTTCCGAGCAGTTGCTGGCGAGCGCGATCGGTGCCTCGTCCTCGCGGCTCGTCCACACCCTGCTGCTCAAGCGCTTCGAGGCGGCGACGCCGGCCAGCATCCGGCTGCTCGACCAGGCTTCCGAGGCGCTGCAGTACAACCGCGACGTGCTGCAGTCGGCGCTCGACCAGATGGACCAGGGCATATCCGTCTTCGACCCCGATTTCCGCCTGGCGTTCTGGAACCGGCGCTTCCGCCGCCTGCTCAGCCTGCCGGCCAATATCGGCCAGGTCGGCGTCACGCTGAACGAAATCGCCGCCGAGATCGTCGCCGTCCATGACCTGGCGGGCAGCGGCATCGATGGTGACAGCCTGGCCGACAAGATCGTCAACCAGTCCGAGCCGTGGCTGCTGGCCCTGTCGGCGAGCGAGCGCATCGTCGAAATCCGTACGAGCCCGATGCCGGGCGGCGGGGTGGTCGTCACCTGGCACGACATCACCGAGCGCATTCTCGTCGCCGAGGCGCTGCGCGAGGCCAACGAGACGCTGGAGCGTCGCGTCGAGGAGCGCACGAGCGAACTGGTGCGCGCCAACCGCGAACTGGCCCGCGCCACCCGGGCGGCCGATGAGGCCAACGCCTCCAAGACGCGCTTCCTCGCCGCCGCCGGTCACGACATCCTGCAGCCGCTCAATGCCGCCCGGCTCTATGCCTCGACCCTGCATGAGCGGATCGGCGAATCGGCCGATGCCCGGCTGGTCGCCAACATCGCCAAATCGCTCGAATCGGTGGAGGAAATCCTGAGCGCCGTGCTGGCGATCTCGCGGCTCGACACCGGCAGGCAGGAGACCAAGATCACCGGCTTCCCCATCGCCCGCATCTTCGAGCAGATGGAGGTCGAGTTCGCGCCCTTCGCGCGCGAGCGCGGGCTCGACCTGCGGATCGTGCAATCCTCCGCCTGGGTGCGTTCCGATCCGGCGCTGCTGCGCCGGCTCTTGCAGAACCTGATCTCGAACGCCATCAAGTACACGCCGAGGGGCCGGGTCCTGGTCGGCTGTCGGCGCGCCGGCACCAAGGTCCGCATCGAGATCATCGACACCGGCATCGGCATCGCCCGGTCCGACCAGCGCCACATCTTCACCGAGTTCCGCCGTCTCGACGACGGCGCCCGCCAGGCGCCGGGCCTGGGGCTCGGCCTGTCGATCGTCGAGCGCATCGCCAAGGTGCTGTCGATCGACGTCGCGCTCAATTCGCTGCCGGGCAAGGGGACCCGGTTCGCCATCACCGTGCCGCGTGCCAAGGCGCAGGAGATGGCCGGCGTCGGCGCCGCGTCCGGACCGGCCGGCCGGGTCGGCGTCGACCTGAAGGGCATCTTCGTCCTGTGCATCGACAACGACGTCTCGATTCTGGAAGGCATGGCGGGGCTGCTCACGCAATGGGGCTGCGAGGTGGCAACGGCAACCGACCTAGACGGCGCCTTCGCCGCGCTCGCCGCGGCCGGCCGAGGCCCCGACATCGTCCTGGCCGACTACCATCTTGAGGCCGAGACCGGCATCGACGTGATCCGCGCCATTCGCCGCACCTACAGCGGCGACCTGCCCTGCGCCCTGGTGACGGCCAACCGCACGCAGTCGCTGCGCTCGCAGGCCGAGAGCGAGCGCATCACGGTGCTGTTCAAGCCGGTCAAGCCGGCGGCATTGCGTTCGGTGCTGTCGCTCGGCCAGACCCGCCGGGTGGCCGCCGAATAGCGGTCGGCATCAAATGGCGCCGGCGCCTTCGCGTGTCTCGCCGGGGGCGAACCCCAGCCGGCTCAGCGCGATGACGGCCTGCGTGCGGCTGTCGACGCCGAGCTTGAGCAGCACGGCCGAGACATGCGCCTTGACCGTCGCCTCCGACACGCCGAGTTCGTAGGCAATCTGCTTGTTGAGCAGGCCCTCGCCAAGCATGCCGAGCACCTTGCTCTGCTGCGGCGTCAGCGTCCGCAGCCGCTCGGCCAGTTCGAAAAACTCGCTGTCCTCCTCCGCGTCGGCCGCCACGTTGGCCGGTGTCCAAACGGAGCCGTCCAGCACGGTGGAGATCGCCTGGCGGATTTCGGGCATGGCCGCCGATTTCGGGATGAAGCCGGAGGCGCCCAGTTCCAGCACACGGCGGATTGTGGCGGCATCCTCGGTCGCCGAAATGACGGCGACCGGCACCTGGGGGTATTCGGAGCGCAGCCTGAGCAGGCCGGCCAGCCCCTTGGCTCCCGGCATGTTGAGGTCGAGCAGCACGAGATCGATTTCCTCGCCGCGCTCGATCAGCGCCTGGACATGGTCGTAGTCACCGGCCATCTCCACCTCACGGGCCTGGTCGAGCCCGGTCAGCGCCTGGCGCAGAGCGTCGCGGAACAGCGGGTGGTCGTCCGCGATGATGATGGTTCCTGTCGTCGCCACTTCGCCACCTCCTCGCCGTCTCGCCAACGGCGCCCCGGCCGGCCGGAGACGATCCGATTATCCGGGCCCGACGGCCAAATTGCAAGTTGAACGCCCATTCGACCGCTCCCGACCGATTGCGGGTCGCATTCCCCGCGGCTTGGGCCGCACGACGGTGGAAAAGCGACGCCGCAATATCGGCCGCGGTTTCCCGCCGAACGGGTTTCCGTGCTAGACAGGCGGTGGGTTCGGTGAGGCGGCGATGTTGTTGCGCGTGGCGAGGCGGTGGCGTTGGTGGCAGCGGTCCGGCATCCTTGCCTGGGCCGCGGCCGGCATGGCCCTTCTGCTGGCCGCCGGCGCCGTCGTGGCGGCGCACCATGCCGGTGCCTATCGGGTGCTGGCGATGCCGCTCGGCATCTTCATCGCCATTGTTGTCGCGCCGGCCTTCCTCGCCGCGCTGGTCTTCGCCCACGCCGTCCGCCAGGAGGCGCTGGACCGCCAGGCCGGCCCGGGCCGGTCCGGGTAGGACGCGATGGCCGTCGCGATGCCGGACCGTGACCGATCGCAAGGCCCGAGCGGCCTGTCGGGGCTGCTTGTGGCCGCCGGGACGCTGGTCTTCGCCTTTCTCGTGGTCCTTGGCGAGCAGGCGGGCATGCCGCGCGGCTATGCCCTCCACCTGACCGGATTCCTTGTTCTTGTCGTCGTCGGAGCCGTCGCCGTGCGGGCGCGCACCCTTTCAGTCGCCGATTGGCTGCTGGCCGGACGTGGCGCCGGGTCTGTCGCAAACGGCATGGCGCTGGCGGCGAGCCTGATCACCGGGTGGACAGTGGTCGCGCTGGGCGGGCTGTTCTTCGCCGATCCCGGTGCAGGCGTCATCTGGCTCATCGGCCCGCTGATCGGCCTGGCATTTGCCGCCTTCCTGATCGCGCCCTATCTGCGCCGCAGTGGCGCGGCGACGCCGGCCGAATTTATCACCCGCCGCTTCGACAGCCGTGCCGCCGGCCGTGTCATGGCGCTCGCCGCCGTCGCGGCCGCCCTGCTGACATTGTGGAGCCAGCTCTTGCTGACCAGCGCCCTGATCGAGGCGCTATGGGCGGTGGAACGTCGCCCGGCGGTCGTCGCCGCCGCGCTGATGTGCGGCCTCGCCGTCCTCCCGGGCGGCCTTGGCGGCGTGATTCGGGTCAACGCGGTCATCCTCGGTTTCCTGGCGACCGCCTATCTGGTGCCGCTGGTGTGGCCGTCGCTGACGCTCGCCGGCTTTCCGGTGCCCCAGCTTGCCTTCGGCCATGGCGCGCTGGAGGCGATCGGCGCGGTGGCCGAACAGCTTGGCGTGCTGGCCATCGCGCCGTTCGACGATCGCGTCGTCGGCGTCGTGCCGGCCGGCGCCTCGGCGAGTGCGGCCGTGATCATGACGCTGGTGCTCGGTGCCGGCCTGTGCGCCATGCCGCACGTGCTCGCTCATTTCGCCGCGGCGCGTGGGCCGGCCGGCGCGCGCCTGAGCGCCGGCTGGGCGCTGGTGCTGGTGGCACTCGTCCTGACCGGCGCGCCGGCGCTGGCGGCATTCGCCAAACTCGGCCTGTACAACAACCTGCTCGGCCTAGCGGTGGGCGACATCCGCAGTGGCGCCGAATGGCTGCTCACATGGGGAAGCAAGCCGGCGCTGGCGGCGGGCGGGCCGATGGCCACGCTGTGCGGCGCCGCCGTCACCGACACGGCCGCGGCCATCGCCGCCTGCGGCGGCAACCCCGACTATGTCATCGCCCCGCCGGACATTCGCCTGTCGGCCGAGACGGTGACATTGGCGATGCCGCAGATCGTCGGCCTTCCGGCCGTGCTCGGCGCCATGATTGCCGTCGCCGCGCTCGCCGCTGGCCTGGCCACCGCCAATGCCGCCGCCGCCGCGATCGGCGCCACCGTCGCGCGCGACCTGTTCGCCCAGGACGACAGTCGCCCGCGGCCGGCCTCGCGGGTGCTGTTCCTGTGCCGGCTGGCGGCAGCGGCCGCGCTGGTGCTGGCGGCCTGGCTCACCGCGCAGTTCGATCCGCCGGCCGTCATCGTGGCGCTGTGGGCCGTCGCCATCGGCGCCGCCGTGCTGGCACCGGTCATCGTCGCGGCGGCGTGGTGGCATGCCATGACCGCAAACGGCGCTCTGGCGGGCATCGCAGGCGGTGGCGCGGTGCTGGCGGCCTGTGCCGCCGCCATGCTGTTCGGGCCGGACCTCCTGGCGTTGAGCGGCGACGAGCCGCGCCTGGCGGTGCCCGGGCTCGACCGCCTGCCGTCCGCCGTCCAGGGCGCCGTACTGGCCCTGCCGGTGGCGACGGCGCTGATCGTGGCCGGCTCCGCCGCCTCACGCGCCGCAGCAAGGCCCGACCGGCTGGACTCCATCCACCGGCCGGGTGGCACGCCGCTGGTGCACGGACCCGACAATTGAGCGGCTCAATAGGGCTGGCGGCGCTCGTCCCACTCGCTGCGCAGCCGTTGCATCATGTCGTAGAAGCGGCGCAGCGCCCGTTCGGCATATTCCATCGCCTTCTCGAACTCGCGCTCCTCGGCATCGGGGCTGGGCGGCAGCCGGTCGCTGCGCGGGCGGTCGGCATCCGCAGCGCCCTCCTCCAGGCGTTCCTGCAGGCGGGCGATCTCGGTCTCATAGGCCTTGCGCTCGTCGGCCGCCAGCCGGCAGACCAGCCGCTCGGCTTTCACGACGCAGTAGCTCATCACGCCGGTCCGGCGGTCGAGTCGGACGAAACCGTCGCCGCTCGGCTCTAGCGTGAAGCGCGCCGCATCGTCTTCCTGCGCCGACGCCGCCGGCCCGCCGACGAGCGCCAAGACAAGGACGGCGGATCCGATGAACCGCTTTGCAACAGCCATGCCGGGAAGATAGGAGCGACAACAGCAACGGACAAGTTGACGCTTGATCGTGGCGGCATGACGTGCCACTCCCGCGGCGCAATGGGCTGCCTGATCTACAAGATCGCGACGTCGGCGCAGTGGCGCGAGGCCGAGCGAACCGGCCGGTTTGCCGGCGCGCCGGTCGACCTGGCCGATGGCTTCATCCATCTGTCGACCGACGCGCAAGTGCGCGAGACGGCCGCCAGGCACTTCGCCGGCCAGTCCGACCTCGTCCTGGTCGAGGTCGACGGCGACAGGCTGGGAACGGCGCTCCGGTTCGAGCCGTCGCGCGGCGGGCAACTCTTTCCGCACCTCTACGCGCCGCTGCCGCTGTCGGCCGTCACGCGGAGCTGGCCGCTGCCGGTCGATGCCGCCGGACACCACGTCTTTCCGTCGGGAATCGGCGCGTGAACCTGTTCGAAGCGCTGCTGCGGCCGGTGCTGTTCAGGCTCGATCCGGAGCGCGCCCACGCGCTGGCGATCGAGGCGCTGCGCTGCCGCCTCGTGCCGCTGCCGGCGCCACCGGCCGACGCGCGGCTGGCGGTCACCGTCGCCGGCTTCGACCTCCCCAACCCGGTCGGCATGGCCGCCGGCTTCGACAAGAACGCGGTGATTGCCGGCCCGCTGCTGGCGGCCGGTTTCGGCTTTGTCGAGATCGGCACGGTGACGCCGCGCCCGCAGTCCGGCAATCCGCGCCCGCGGCTGTTCAGGCTCGAACGCGATGGCGCGATCATCAACCGCATGGGCTTCAACAATGATGGTCAGGAGCGGGTCGCCGGAAGGCTCGCGGCCCGTACCGGGCCGCGCGGCATCGTCGGCGTCAATATCGGCGCCAATCGCGATTCGCCCGACTTCATCGCCGACTACGTGGCGGGTCTCGAACGCCTGTGGGACGTTGCCGACTACTTCACCGCCAACATCTCCTCGCCGAACACGCCCGGACTGAGGGACCTGCAGGGGCGCGCGGCGCTCGGCGAACTGCTCGCCCGGCTCCTCGACCGGCGTGAGCAGCTTGCCGCCGGCCGCGGCCGGCGCCGGCCGGTGTTCGTCAAGATCGCGCCCGACCTCGACAACCGGCAGATGGATGCGATCGCGGCGGCGGTCGAGGGCACCGGTCTTGACGGGCTGATCATCGCCAACACCACGCTGTCGCGCCACGGGTTGCGACCCGGTCCGCACGCCGGGGAAGCCGGTGGGCTCTCCGGGCGGCCATTGTTCGAACGCTCGACCATCGTGCTCGCCCGCATGCGCCAGCGTGTCGGGTCGCTGCCGCTGGTCGGCGTCGGCGGCATCGACGGCGCCCGTTCGGCGATCGCCAAGCTCGAGGCCGGCGCCAACCTGATCCAGTTCTACACGGGCATGGTCTATCGCGGCCCCGCCCTCGCCGGCGCCGTCAACCGCGGACTGGTGCGGTTCATGGCCGCCAACGCAGTTGCCCGCGTCGGCGACCTGACCGGTCGCCGGACCGGAGAATGGGCATCAAGGAAACTTCCGGAGGAAGGCTGATGGACGTCACCATATGGCACAATCCGCGCTGCTCGAAGTCGCGCCAGACGCTGGAACTGCTGCGCAGCCGCGGCGTCGAACCGAAGGTGATCGAGTATCTCAAGATGCCGCCCGCGGCCGGCGAGATCCGCCGCGTGCTGGCGCTGCTCGGCCGGCCGGCCCACGATCTGGTGCGAACCGGGGAGGCGGCCTATCGCGACGCCGGCCTGTCAAGGCGCAGCGGCGAGGATGAACTGGTCCAGGCGATGTTCCACCACCCGGTCCTGATCGAGCGGCCGGTGGTGATCACCGGCAAGGCGGCGGTTATCGGTCGGCCGCCCGAAGCCGTGCTAACGATCATCTGATGCCTCATGCCGGCGGGGGAAAGGCCGTGCGCAGCCTGGGGCGCAGCATCAGGCTCAATGTCACCCCGCGGCTGACCAGGAAGGCGTGCAGCGCCAGCCACAGCCCGGTATTGGCGAGGCTGTCGCGCATCAGCCACCAGGTGATCAGATAGATGGCGATCGAGACCAGCATCATGCGGCTCATCTCGCGCGACCAGGTGGCGCCGATATAGACACCATCCATCTGAAAGGCGAGCACGCCGGTCAGCGGCGTCAGCGCCGCCAGCCAAAGATAGGCGCCGGCCTCGGCCCGCACCGATTCGAGCGTGGTGATGACGGCGATCAGCCAGGGGCCGGCCACCAGGTAGACCGCGGTCAGCGCCATGGCCAGCCCGACATTGAGCGTCAGCGTCAGCCGGAAGCCGCGCACGAAGCCTGCCCGGTAGCGGGCGCCGAGCGCACGGCCGATGATCTGCTCGGCGGCCGTCGCCAGACCGTCGAGGAAATAGCCGCCGATGATGAAGAAATGCATAAGGACGGCGTTGGCGGCCAGCGTCACCTCGCCATAGCGGGCGCCCTGCGCGGTGAAGAAGGCAAAGGCGAACAGCAGCGCGAAAGAACGCACCATGATGTCGCCGTTGAGGTTGACCAGCCGTCTCCAGGCGGCCATCGCCATGACCTGCGCCCGCGACGGCAAGGCGCGGTGAATGATCAGCGCGCGGCACAGCACCAGGCCGGCGCCGGCGGCCAGCACCTCGGCGGCGACCGTCGCCCAGGCGACCCCGGCGATGCCGTAGCCGAGCCAGAGGCCGAGCACGACCGACAGCACGATGTTGGTGCCGTTGAGGAGGAACTGCAGCGCCAGGCCGAGGCCGGTGCGGCCGAGCCCGATCAGCCAGCCGAGGACGGCGTAGTTGGCGAGCGCGAACGGCGCCGACAGCATGCGTATGGTGAAATATTGCCCCGTCGCCTCAGCCACGGCGCGACCGGGTGTCATGAACCACAGGCCGATCGCGAGGATGAGCGGCGACAGCAGCACCATGATGACACCGGCGGCGCCCGCCAGTATCAGCGCGCGCATGAGGATCGCCTGTTTCTCGGTCTCGTCGCCCGCTCCGAGCGCCTGGGCGGTGAGCCCGGTGGTGCCGGAGCGCTGGAAATTGAAGGTGGTGAAGATCAGGTTGACCAGAACGGCGCCTACCGCCAGCCCGCCGATCAGCGCCGGGTCGCCGAGGCGACCAACCACGGCGGTGTCGACCAGTCCAAGGATCGGCGTCGTCATGTAGGCGAGCGTCATCGGCACCGCGATGGCGGCGATCATGCGCAGGTCGATCTCGAACGGGCGGGCGGGCGCGCCGCCCGCGGCGGCCGGCTGCATGGGTCGATTCTCCGCGATGGCGAGGGGCGAGCCACCGGTGCGCCGTTCCCGGCGGCCGGCGTCGGCTATGGCAACGGCATGGCGCCCGCCGTCCTACACAACCGGCCGTTCGAAACCAAGCCCGCCGACGGTCGAATTCGCCGGACGAGCCGGCCAGGCGCGCCACCGCAAACCCGCGCCGGCCGGGCGCATCAGTTCCGGCCGACCGACAGCAGCCGCATGATCAGGAACAGCGGCACCACCATGACGCCGTAGAGGAAGTAGATGCCAATGCGGACGAGCGCGTCGAAGCCCAGGCAATAGAGCCAGCAAACAAAGTCCTGAGCCGGTCAGTTTTCATCCAACGCCCGGGACCTCATGCGCGGCAAGCCGACCGAGACCGACTTTCTCAATGGCGAGATCGTGAGACGGGCATCCAGAGTGGGCATCTCCGTCCCGATCAATTACACCTTGACTCTGCTTGCGAGAGCGCGGAACGCGGCGGACAAACTTCAATCCTGAACAGGCAACACCAGCCTACCCTCCATGATCAACGAGGGGTCGCGCAGCAAGCGAAAGTGAACCGATGAAAGTTCAGCATATTGCAGCCTTTTCGAGCAGGCAGTACGGCGGCAACCCGGCGGGCGTCGTCATCTGTGAAGAAATGCCGGAACCGGCGGCGATGCAGAAGGTGGCCGCCGATGTCGGCTATTCGGAATCCGTCTTTGCGGCACCCGTCGGGGAGGCGTGGCGGGTGCGCTACTTCGCGCCAGAGGTCGAGGTGGACTTCTGCGGTCATGCCACCATCGCGCTCGGCGCTGCACTGGCGCGGCATCGGGGGCCGGGTCTGTTCACGCTCGATATCAATCGCGCGCGCATCACCGTCGAGGGCCGTCTTTCAGAGACGGACTGGGGCGCCTCGTTCCAGTCGCCGCCAACTCGCAGCGGTCCGGTCGCGCCTGCCGTCCTGGAAGAAGCGCTCGATCTCTTCGGCCTCAGCCCTGCCGATCTCGATCCGAGAATATCGCCCGCGGTCGCGCATGGCGGCGGCGACCATCTGGTGCTCGCGCTGAAGAACCGCGAGACATTGCGCGCGATGCGGTATGACTTCAAGAAGGGTCAGGCGCTGGCCGAACGCGAAGGGTATATCACCTTCAATCTCGTCTATGCTGAGACCTCGCAGCTGTTTCACGCGCGCAATCCGTTCCCGCTTGGCGGCGTCTATGAGGATCCGGCGACCGGAGCCGCCGCCGCGGCTCTGGCCGGATACTTGCGTGATCTCGGCTGGCCTCACGGGGGCGCCATCACCATTCGCCAGGGCGAGGATATGGGCGTTCCGTCCCGGATCGTAGCCGAAATCACATCAGAGCGTGGCGCGAGCATCCGGGTGAGCGGAAGCGCCCGCACCATCCGTGAAGCGCAGGAGCTGGGGCCTGAGGAATGACCATGACACCGGAACAGAAACTTGCGTCTATGGGGCTCACCCTGCCGGCAGCACCCGATCCGCTGGCCGTGTATCGCCCGGCGCGGCTGGTGGGAAACACCCTCTACCTCTCTGGGCAGATTCCGCCCGACCCCGACGGCTCGTTCATCCTCGGCCGGCTGGGACGGGATGCCACGATCGAGGAAGGTTATGAAGCCGCGCGCAATGTCGGGCTGCAACTGCTGTCGGTCGTCAAATCCGTGGTTGGCGAGCTCTCCCGCATCGAGGCCGTTGCCAAGGTCACCGGCATGGTCAATGCCGAACCGGACTTCACCGATCATGCCAAAGTGATCGACGGCTGCTCGGAACTGCTGAGTAACGTGCTTGGCGAGGCCGGGCATCATGCCCGTTCCGCCGTCGGCATGGGTTCTCTGCCGTTCGGCGTCATGGTCGAGATCGAGGCGATCGTCATCGTCAGGGACTGATCGGGATGGGCGTCGACGTGGTAGGGCGGGCCATCCGCGCGCCGCTGTTCGTGCCAGCGCATCGGCCCGAGCGCTTCGAGAGGTCGGTCCGCTCAGGAGCCGACACGGTGATCCTCGATCTTGAGGACGCGGTGCCGGTCGACGCCAAGAGCGCCGCCCGGTCGGCACTGCGCTGCGACTTGACAGATCCTGCCCGCGATCGTGCGCATCAATGGCGCAGGTCGCGCGGCGCATGCGGCCGATCTTGCCGCAGTGGCGGCGCTGCGCGCCCGCGGCCCGCGATGCGCTATCAAGCCACTCTCGGACATCCCGTCCGAACAAGCGACAGCCACCATCGTACTCGGCGATCGCTTGGCCTACGAACGTTGTGTTCGCTCATTGCAAGCATACCCCACTTCAGCACCCCACACTACGTGTCACGCTGCTTCCGTGGTGCTTCCATTTCGACCGTCGCGAGAACAATATTAGTTCTTGCTAAGTTCTTGGAAATACGAGAGAAAATGGCGCACCCGGCGAGATTCGAACTCACGACCTCTGCCTTCGGAGGGCAGCGCTCTATCCGGCTGAGCTACGGGTGCGGGCGGCCGGCCAGCCGGGCCGGCTGCGAGCCTGTTTAGCGAAAAGGGCGGGCGCCGGCAAATGGAAATGGCGGCCACAAGGCGGCGGGCGCGGACGGACCAAGCCAGGAAATGCGGCGCCGGTCAGCGCACGCGGCCGTCGCGTTTGAGCGCCGCCCAGGTGTCGTCCAGCGTGCGCCGGGCAAGCGCGACCAGCTCGTCGGCCTCGGCATGGCTCAGCACCAGCGGCGGGGCGATGATCAGGCTGTCGCGCACCGCGCGCATGACCAGGCCGTTCCTGAACGAGAAGTCGCGGGCGAGCGTGCCGACCTGGCCGACCGGAGCGAAACGCCGCGACAGGTCGGCGTTGTCGGGCACCAGTTCGAGCGCGCCGATCAGGCCGGTCATGCGCGCCTCGCCGACAAGAACATGGTCGGCGAGCGCCAGCCAGCGCTCGCGCAGATAGGGGCCGATGTCCTCGCGCACCCGCTCGACCAGCTTCTCGTCGCGGATGATGCGCAGATTGGCGATCGCCGCCGCCGATGACGCCGGATGGCCCGAATAGGTGTAGCCATGGAAGAACTCGCCCGCCCCGCTGTCGTGGAAGGCCGCGGCGACGCGACGCGACACCGCCACGGCGCCGGCAGGCAGATAGCCGGAGGTGAGCCCCTTGGCCAGCGCCATGAAATCGGGCTGGGTGGCATAGGTCTCGCAGCCGAACCACTGGCCGGTGCGGCCGAAGCCGCAGATCACCTCGTCGGAAACGAACAGGATGTCGCGCTCGGCGAGGATGCGGCGGATTTCTGGCCAGTAGCTGTCGGGCGGAATGACGACGCCGCCAGCGCCCTGGATCGGCTCGGCGATGAAGGCGGCCACCTTGTCCTCGCCGACCGCGTCGATGGCGCGCTCCAGGTCGCGCGCGGCCGCGATGCCGAATTCGTCCGGCGCCATGTGCCGGCCCTCGCCGAACCAGTAGGGCTGGGCGATGTGGACGATGCCGGGAATGGGCAGGCCGGACTGGGCGTGCATGGCGGCCATGCCGCCGAGCGAGGCGCCGGCCACGGTCGAGCCATGATAGGCGTTGCGCCGCGAGATCACCGTCTTCTTGTCCGGCCGGCCCATGATGTCCCAATAGGTGCGCACCATGCGCAGGATGGTGTCGTTGGCGTCCGAGCCGGAGCTGCCGAAGAAGAACATCTCGAACTGCGGCGGCGTCAGTTCGGCCAGCAGGCGCGACAGCTCGATCACCGGCTCGTGCGAGGTCTTGAAGAAGGTGTTGTAGTAGGCGAGCTCGCTCATCTGCGCCCGCACCGCCTCGACAATCTCCTGGCGGCCGTGGCCGACCTGCACGCACCACAGCCCGGCCATGCCGTCGAGCATGCGGTTGCCCTCGCTGTCCCACAGCCAGACGCCGTCAGCACGCGTGATGATCCGGCGTTCGGCCGGCGCCAGCGCGCCGTGGTCAGTGAAGGGATGCAGGTGATGGGCGGCGTCGAGGGCGCGCAAATCGTCGGTCGAGCGGTTGGAAAGCATGGGGGCGGTCCGCAGGCTGGGCTGAAGCGTCCCGCTTAGCCAAGGTCGGCGTGCTTGGCAATGGCACGGCGCGCGGCTAGACTCGTTCCCGCCGCCACAAGGGAGCGGTCCTGCGCAAGGAACACTGCTTGAACGAGCACCTGCCCGCCAGGCCGGCGGCCGGCGACAGCCGGCCGAACCGCATGGACGACGCCGACGAGGGGCGCCGCTTCCTCGCCGACAACCCCGACATCGAATCGGTCGACCTGCTGATCAGCGACCTCAACGGCGTGATGCGCGGCAAATGGGCGCCGGCCGAGGCGCTGGAGAAGGTGTGCGCACCGGGCATCAACCTGCCGCTGTCGATCTTCGGCCTCGACATCTGGGGCCGCGAGGTCGAACAGACCAATCTGCACATCGAGACCGGCGACCGCGACGGCTTCTGCAAGGCGATACCGGGCCGCATCGCGCCGGCGCCGTGGGCGCCGCGACCGACGGCGCAGGCACTGATGACGATGTTCACCGAAACCGGCCAGCCGTTCCACGCCGACCCGCGCAATGCGCTGGCCAACACGGTGGCAAGGCTGGCCGAGCGGGGGCTGACGGCGGTCGCCGCGTTCGAACTGGAGTTCTACCTGGTCGACCCGGCCGCCTTCCAGCAGAACGGCCGCATGTCGCGCGAGCAGGGCAACGGCCCCGACCTGCAAAACATGTATTCACTGGCCGAGCTGCGCGGCCAGAACGACCTGTTCGCCGAGATCCGCGCCGCCGCGCTCGAACAGGACCTGCCGATCGACACCATCATCAAGGAGGCCGCCCCCGGCCAGTTCGAGGTCAACCTCAAGCACCGCGCCAACGCGCTGGCCGCCGCCGACGACACCGTGCTGCTGCGCCGGCTCATCTCCGAATGCGCCCACAAATACGGGCTGAGGGCGACCTTCATGGCCAAGCCGTTCCTGGAATGGCCGGGCAGCGGCATGCATGTCCATGCGAGCCTGCTCGACGAGACCGGCGCCAACATCTTCGCGCTCGCCGGAGGCCACGAACGCCTTGGCCAGGCGGCGGCCGGCCTGCTCGAAACCATGCGCGACTGCCTGCTCGTCTTCATTCCCGGCTTCAACGGCTACCGCCGCCTGCAGCCCGGCTCCTACGCGCCGACCCGCATCGCCTGGGGCTGGAACAACCGCTCGGTGGCGGTGCGCGTGCCGGCCTCCGACGAAAAGGCATTGCGGCTCGAACACCGCCTGTCGGGGGCCGACGCCAATCCCTATCTGGTGCTGGCGGCGGTGCTCGGCGGCATGCTGGAGGGGCTGGACAACGGCGCCAGGCCGCCGCCGCCGGTCGAGGGCAGCGCCTATCAGGTGGCGCTGCCGCAGCTCTCCGATGACATGGACGACGCCATCGCCGATTTCGAGCGCTCCGACTTCATCCGCCGCCTGCTCGGGCCGGAGCTGCGCCACATCTTCGCCGAGGTCAAGAAGGTCGAGCTCGCCGCCTTCGACAACGAGATCACCCCGCTGGAGCGGTCGACCTATCTGTGAGCCGGCGCGGCGCTGACCGTCACCTTGGTCGTGTAGAAGGCGACCAGTCCGGCCAGTTCCAGCATCTCGTCGTAGGGCGTCTCGTAGCCCCAGACGGCGTTGTCGATCTCGTGGTCGCCGAGGGCCAAGTTCCAGTAGCTCGCCTGGCCCTTGAACGGGCAGTGGCTCGCATGGCCGGAGCGGCGCAGCAGCCCGTCCTCGACATCCTGCAGCGGCAGGTAGAAGACCGGCGGATGGTCGGCCTCGAGCAACTGGATCGCGCGACGAGAGCGGGCGACCGGGCGGTCACGCCAGGCGACGGTCACCACGCCGTCAAAGGGACGCAGGGTGATCCTGTGGTCGGGATAGCGGGCAAAGCCCGGCGCCGGGTTGGCGGTGGCGGGTTCCATGCAATCGCCCCTCGTTGCGGGTCGGAACGGCCGGCCCTCGCCTTCCAATCTGGGGCGGCGATCGCGGTGTTCAAGACGCCGGCATCGTTCCCGTTCAGTGCGCCTCCTCCCAGTTGGCGGCGGCGCGGGCGTCGACCCTGAGCGGCACCTTGAGGTTGACCGCCGGCAGCGGCGCCTCCTCCATCACCGTGCAGATGACCGGGACCGCCGCCTCGACCTCGGCTGCCGCCGCCTCGAACACCAGCTCGTCGTGGACCTGCAGCAGCATGCGCGCGCCGAGCCCGGCTTCGGCGAGCGCGGCATCCATGCGCACCATGGCGCGGCGGATGATGTCGGCGGCCGAGCCCTGGATCGGCGCGTTGATGGCGGCGCGCTCGTTGAATGAGCGCACCTGCGGGTTGGAATGGGCGATGTCGGGGTAGTGGGCGCGCCGGCCGAACAGCGTCTCGACATAGCCATGCGCGCGGCAGAAGCGCTTGGCCTCCTCCATGTAGTCGCGGATGCCGGGAAAGCGCTCGAAATAGGTCTTGATGTACTGGGCCGCCTCCTCGCGCGGGATCGACAGCTGGTTGGCGAGGCCGAAGGCGGAAATGCCGTAGATGATGCCGAAATTGATCGCCTTGGCGCGGCGGCGCACCAGCGGGTCCATGCCTTCGACCGGGACGTTGAACATTTCGGAGGCGGTCATCGCGTGGATGTCGAGCCCCTCCTCGAAGGCCTTCCGCAGCTGCGGAATGTCGGCGATGTGGGCAAGCACGCGCAGCTCGATCTGCGAATAGTCGGCCGAGATCAGCCGGTTGCCGCGCTCGGCGATGAAGGCCGTGCGGATGCGGCGGCCCTCCTCGGTGCGCACCGGGATGTTCTGCAGATTGGGCTCGGAAGAGGACAGCCGGCCGGTCGAGGTCGAGGCGAGCGCGTAGGAGGTGTGGACGCGGCCGGTCCTGGTGTTGATGTAGCCGGGCAGGGCGTCTGTGTAGGTCGATTTGAGCTTGGTGAGCTGGCGCCAGCCGACGATGCGGCGCGGCAGCTCGTGACCCTCGGCGGCCAGATCGTCGAGCACCTGCACCGAGGTCGACCACTGGCCGGTCTTCGTCTTGCGGGCGCCGGGCAGGCCCATCTTGCCGAACAGGATGTCGCCCAGCTGCCTGGGCGAGCCGATGTTGAAGCGCTCGCCGGCTAGTTCGTAGATCTGGTGTTCGAGGCCGGCGGCCGCCTGCGCCAGCTCCCCCGACAGGCGCGACAGGATCTGGCGATCGATCGAGATGCCGCGCTGTTCCATTCGCGCCAGCACGGTGATGAGCGGCCGTTCCAGCCGCTCGTAGACATGGACGAGGCCGGCGGCGACAAGGCGTGGCCGCAGCACACGCCACAGGCGCAGCGTGACGTCGGCATCCTCGGCCGCGTAGCGGGTCGCCTGGTCGAGGTCGACCTGGTCGAACAGCATCTTCGACCTGCCGGCGGTGGTCAGTTCCTTGAAGGTGACCGGGGTGTGGGCGAGCCAGCGCTCGGACAGTTCATCCATGCCGTGCCCGCCGGCGCCGGCTTCCAGCACATAGGACATCAGCATGGTGTCGTCGCACGGGCCCATCTCGATGCCGCGCTCGGCAAACAGCAGCCAGTCATACTTGACGTTCTGGCCGATCTTCATGACCGAGGCGTCTTCGAGGACCGGCTTCAGCAGTTCGAGGACGCGGCTCTCGGCGATCTGGCCGCCGACCAGGCCGCCGCCGAGCAGGTCGCCGGGGCCGGTCTTGTGGCCGACCGGCACGTAGCAGGCCCTGCCCGGCGCCACGCACAGCGAGATGCCGACCAGTTCGGCCCGCATCGGGTCGAGCGAGGTGGTCTCGGTGTCGATGGCGACGAGGCCGGCCTCGATGATCGCCCCGACCCAGACGGCGAGCGCCTCGGCGTCGCGCACGCACTGATAGGCGGCGAGGTCGAAGGGCTCGGCCGGCGCCGCCTCGGCGCGCGCCTGGGCGAAAGCCGTCGGCGACGGCGCGGCAGCAATGGCGCCGCCCCTCGCGGGGCGCGGCGCGGGTCGGCCGGACGTGTCGGCCACCGGCACGGGGATTTCGGGCGCGGCTGCGTCGAGGTCCGGTCCGCGCATGGGCCCGTCGCCGTCGATCGCCAGTCTCGCCGGCTCGACCTGGGCGGCGTCCGTGCCGGTCGCCTCGGCGACCCGGCGGGTGAGCGAAGTGAATTCGAGCGCCTTGAGGAAAGCGATCAGCCTGGCGCCGTCGGTCGGCTTCAGCGCCAGGGCGTCCGGCGGCGTGTCGAGTTCGACGTCGTTCTTCAGGCTGACCAGCCGGCGCGACAGGCGCACATTGTCGGCGCTGGCAAGGATGTTCTGGCGGCGCTTCTCCTGCCTTATCTCGCCGGCGCGCGCCAGCAGGGTGTCGAGATCGCCATATTCCTCCAGCAGCTGGGCGGCGGTCTTCGGGCCGATGCCGGGCACGCCCGGAACGTTGTCGGTCGAATCACCGGTCAGCGCCTGCAGGTCGATCATCTTTTCGGGCGGCACACCCCATTTCTCGATGACCTCGGGCACGCCGATGCGCTTGTCCTTCATCTGGTCGTAGAGGATCACCTTGTCGCCGACGAGCTGCATCAGATCCTTGTCGGAGGCGACGATGGTCACGTCGGCGCCGGCCTCGCGGGCGAGCCGCGCATAGGTGGCGATGAGGTCGTCGGCCTCGTAGCCCTCCATCTCGACACAGGGCAGGCCGAAAGCCCGCGTCGCCTCGCGGATCAGGCCGAATTGCGGGCGCAGGTCCGCCGGCGGCTCCTCGCGATTGGCCTTGTAGTCGGGATAGAGCTCGTGGCGAAAGGTGCGCGCCGAATAGTCGAAGATCACCGCGAAATGAGTGGGTGCCACGCCGACATCGGTGTTGCGGGCGTCGCGCAGCAGCTTCCACAGCATGTTGCAGAAGCCGGCCACGGCGCCGACCGGAAGACCGTCCGACTTGCGGGTGAGCGGCGGCAACGCATGGTAGGCGCGGAAGATGTAGGACGAGCCGTCGACGAGGAAGAGGTGGTCTCCGGCTTTCATCTGGTTCCTTCCGGCATTGGCCATCGTCGGGGCGGGTCACGATTGCCCAGCGAACCGCCAAAAGCAAGGCGGGCGGCGTCAATGCATTTGTGGCGGCGGTTACGAAAATTTAATGCATTTTCACACCGGCGTGATGCGCGGCGAGTTGAAACCGGCCTCGCGGCGATCCAGATATGGGTCATGGCCGGCACCACCGGCCTTGTCCGGTCGGCCTGTCCCCCGCACGACCGGACCCGCAACGGAGCCCGAGCCCAACGAAGCGTACCGTTGCGGAGACTGACACGGACTGCCGCGGCCCATCCCCCCTACCCGCCGACCGGCCGCGGCAGTCCGGTCGTCCTTCGTACCCGACCAAGGTGGCGGCCGCGACCAGCAGCCGCCCTTTTTGTTGGCCGCGACCGTCGCCCCGCGATTGCGCAAGGCGACGATAACGGGTCAAGATCACGGCGCAACCGAATCGCCGGGAGGCCCGGATGGCAATTTCACCGACCCAGGCTGCAGCCGTGCTCGACCGCGTCGACGCCGATCTCGACGCGGCCGTCACACGGCTGTTCGAGCTGGTGGCGATCAAGAGCATATCGACCGACCCGGCCTATGCGGCCGACTGCGCGCGGGCGGCCGGCTGGCTGGTCGACGACCTGCGCACCATCGGATTCGACGCGCGAACGGTGGCGACGCAGGGGCATCCGATGGTGGTCGGCCACCAGGCCGGACCACCGGAGGCGCCGCATGTGCTGTTCTACGGCCACTACGACGTGCAGCCGGTCGATCCGCTCGGATTGTGGGAACGGCCGCCCTTCGAACCGGCGCTGGTCAGCGCTGCCGACGGCACCACGGTCATGACCGGACGCGGCACCTCCGACGACAAGGGGCAGTTGATGACCTTCGTCGAAGCGTGCCGGGCCTGGCGCCGGGAGACCGGCGCATTGCCGCTGTCGGTCACCATCCTGTTCGAGGGCGAGGAGGAATCGGGTTCGCCCTCGCTCGGGCCGTTTCTGGACCAGTATGGCGATGAGCTGAAGGCCGACCTGGCGCTGGTTTGCGACACCGGCATGTGGGACCGCAGGACGCCGGCGATCACGACGGGCCTGCGCGGCCTGGTCGGCGAGGAGGTCGTCATCCACGCCGCCAGTCGCGACCTGCATTCGGGCATGTATGGCTCGGCGGCGGCCAATCCCATCCACGTGCTGGCGGCGGTCCTCGCCGATCTGCACGGTTCAGACGGCGCGGTGACGCTGCCCGGCTTCTATGACGGCGTCGCCGAGGTGCCGGACGACATTCTCGCCATGTGGCGGGGCCTCGGCTTCTCGGAGAAGGACTTCCTCGGCGAAGTCGGACTGTCGGTGCCGGCCGGCGAGAAGGGCCGCAGCGTGCTCGAGCAGATCTGGGCGCGCCCCACCGCCGAGGTCAACGGCATTTCCGGCGGCTATACCGGCGACGGCTTCAAGACGGTGATCCCGGCGCAGGCGCGCGCCAAGGTCTCGTTCCGCCTCGTCGGCAGGCAGAACCCCGACCTCGTGCGCGAATCATTCCGCGAATTCGTCAAGGCGCGCCTGCCGGCCGACTGCCGGGCCGAGTTCCACATGCATGGCGGCAGCCCGGCGATCTCGCTCGACCCCGACATGCCGCAGCTCAGACAGGCGGCCGCGGCGCTGGAGGCCGAATGGGGCAGGCCGGCCGCGCTCATCGCCATGGGTGGCTCCATCCCCATTGTCGGCGACTTCCAGGCGCGGCTCGGCATGAACTCGCTGCTGATCGGCTTCGGCCTTGATGACGACAACATCCACTCGCCGAACGAAAAATACGACCTCGCCAGCTTCCACAAGGGGATGCGGAGCTGGGCGCGGGTGATCGCCGCGCTAGCCGGATAGGTTCGGGCCTACTCGGCCGGGCGCAGCGCCGGGCCGGCGGCGCGACGCTCCTCCCGTTCAAGGCGTGCCCAGGCCGGGCGCTCGAACAGGAAGCGGCCATGGCCCGTCCACTGCACCAGCAGATGAAGGACGACCGGACCGGCGACGCCGCAGATGGTGACGATCAGCGAGACGGTGCCGATGTCGAGAAACGGGGCGAAGCGGACGAGGACGGCGCGGCTCACCGCCATCGGCAGGAAGAAGGCCAGATAGACGACGATCGAGTTGCGGCCGAGATAGGCGAGGAAACCGGCCCACGGCACCGCCGCCAGCAGCGCCGTCACCACGACGATGCCGACCGCGCCTGCCGCCCCCAGCGCCAGTGACACCACGGGCAGGTCCGACAGATATTCCACGCCGTGCGGATGGCCGAGCAGTCCGAGCAGGCCGGCCGGCACCGGCGTGAAGGCGAGCGCGCCGTTGACGGCAATCCAGCCGGCGAGCAGCAGGCCGGCACGCGGCCGGTGCGCGGCGGCCCGGTCGGCAACGGCGAAGATGGCGCCGGCGAACAGATAGCCGGCGAGGAAGTAGACGTAACGGGCGGCGAATTCGTCGACGATCATCGAGCCGGTCGCCACCGGCAGGATTTCGAGCAGGGCGGCGGCGCCGATCAGCATCGGCCACGGCACCGGCCTGGCGAGCCGGGTGACGACGGCGAAGACCGGCAGCAGGTAGATGAACCACAGCGTCCCGAAAGGCTGCACGAAGGCGAACAGCCACTGGCCGAGCACGTCGGCCGGGCTCTGTCCCTCGCCGAGCCAGCCCGGCGCCTTGAAGGCGAACTGGATGGTGACCCACAGCACGTAGAAATAGAGGAAGTGGACGACGCGGCGGTCGAGGTAGCGCCGCCACGGCCGGTCGATGACGAGGCCTAGGAACAGCCCGGCGATCAGGAAGAAGTCCGGCATGCGGAACGGCTTGGCGAACTGGACGAGGCCGTGCATCCAGCCGGTATCGCCGAGCGCCTTCTCGACGCCGAGCACGGAATGCATCATCACCACCAGGATGATGCACAGGCCCTTGGCGTGGTCGACCCAGTCGACCCGGCCGGTCGCCGGCACGGGCGGGCGGGCATGGCGGACGGCGGCGGAAGCGGCCACGACAGGTTCCTCGCGCGAACAGTGACAATTTGAGGCAAATCTAGGCCCGGCTTCGCCAAGGAAGTGTTAGCGCAATCGCTGCAATCCGACCGATGGCGGGGCTGTGGGGTGCGGCGCCGCGCGACGGCGTTAACAGCCCCTTAAACCGGCCGCCATAGGCTCGCCGGTCAGACGGGGCGGCGCGACGAGGCCGCCCGCACTTGCCGGGAGACACGGTCGGGCGATGGCCGGCAGAAAACCAACCAAGCGCGTCGAGCCGCGTTTCGACCGTCCGGCGCGGCGGCGCGACGACCTGCGGGTGCAGGCGTCGGACCGCGTGGCCGGGTCAGGCCGGCGCGGGCGGACCGGCCGCCCCCGGCGAGGTGCCAAGGCCGCGGGCCGGAACTGGCGTCTGCTGCGCCGTGCCGCCTACTGGTGCACGGTGCTGGCGCTGTGGGGCGCCATCGGGCTCGCCGTCGTCGTCGGCTATTACGGCGCGCAGCTGCCGCAGATGTCGACCTGGGCGGTGCCGGAACGCCCGCCCAACGCCCGCATCGTCTCGGTCGACGGCGAACTGCTCGCCAATCGTGGCGTCACCGGCGGCGAGGCGATGCGGCTCGACGAGATGTCGCCCTACCTGCCGCGGGCGGTGGTCGCCATCGAGGATCGCCGCTTCAAATCGCATGTCGGCATCGATCCGATCGGCCTGGCCCGCGCCATGGTCGCCAATCTGATAGCCGGCGATCTCGTCCAGGGCGGCTCGACGCTTACCCAGCAGCTTGCCAAGAACCTGTTCCTGGAGCCCGACCGCACGGTGGGCCGCAAGATTCAGGAGGCGGTGCTGGCGCTGTGGCTGGAGACGCGCTTCTCCAAGGACGAGATTCTCGAACTCTACCTCAACCGCGTCTATTTCGGCGCCGGCGCCTATGGCGTTGACGCGGCGGCACGGCGCTATTTCGGCAAGTCGGCAAGCGAACTGACACTGGCCGAGTCGGCACTACTGGCCGGGCTTCTGAAGGCGCCGTCGCGCCTGTCGCCGGCACGCGACCCGCAAGCGGCCGATGCCCGTGCCCAGGTCGTGCTCGCCGCCATGCAGGAGGCCGGCCTCATCAGCCCGGGCGAGGCCGTCCAGGCGATGGCGATGCAGCCGGCCGCGGCGCGCAGCTACTGGAGCGGCGCGCAGCACTATGTCGCCGACATGGTGATGCGCCAGCTGCCGGAGCTCATCGGCGCCTACCGCCATGACGTGATAGTCCACACCACCATCGACCTCGACCTGCAGCGTGAGGCGGAGGTGGCGATCCGGCAGACCATGGACGGGGAGGGGAAGGACCGTGACGCCGGACAGGCGGCGCTCGTCGCGCTCGATCCCGGCGGCGCCATCCGCGCTCTCGTCGGCGGCCGCGAATACGCGGCGAGCCAGTTCAACCGCGCAGAAGCGCGCCGCCAGCCCGGCTCCGCCTTCAAGCCGATCGTCTTCCTGGCGGCGCTCGAGGCCGACCGCACGCCCGAATCGGTACGCCGCGACGCGCCCGTGCGCATCGGCAAGTGGACGCCCGAGAACTATGAGGGGCGCTATCACGGCCCGGTGACGTTGCGCGAGGCGCTGGCCGGGTCGCTGAACAGCGTCGCCGCGCAACTGGTCATGGAGGTCGGGCCGAAGCGGGTGATCGAGACGGCGCGGCGCCTCGGCATCCGCTCGCCGATCGAACGCAACGCCTCGATCGCGCTCGGCACGTCGGAGCTGACGCTGATCGAGCTGACCGCCGCTTACGCGCCGCTCGCCAATGGCGGGCGCAGCGTCACCCCATATCTGATCCGCCGGGTCACGAGTGCCGACGGGCGCATTCTCTACGAGCGCCAGGCGCCGGCCGAACCCCAGGTCGTCGGCGCCCGCGAGGTGGCGATGATGAACGACATGCTGCGCGAGGTGGTGCGCTCCGGCACGGGGCAGGCGGCGGCCATTCCCGGCTGGGACGTCGCCGGCAAGACCGGCACCACGCAGAACTCGCGCGACGCGCTGTTCGTCGGCTATACGGCCCGGCTGGTGGCCGGCGTCTGGTTCGGCAATGACGACGGCGCGCCGATGCGGCGGGTGACGGGCGGCACGCTGCCGGCGCGGACCTGGGCGCGATTCATGGGCGCGGCGCTCGACGGCGTGCCCGTCGCCGCGCTGCCGGGCGACTACCAGGCGCCGGCGATCGCCATGCCGGTGGCGAGGCCGGGCCTGTTCGGCACCACCGGGGCGCTGACCGCCGACAGCAACCCGCGCCCGGAGCGGGAGGTCGGAGCACGGCGCGGCCCGCGCAACATTCTCGAGCTGATCTTCGGCGTCAGGAACGATCCCGGCTGATGACCGGCGGCGACCGCTGCCGGCGGGGCGGCCTATTCAAGCGGCGGGATGCGCAGCACCTGGCCCGGATAGATCTTGTCGGGATGGGTCAGCATCGGCTTGTTGGCCTCGAAGATCACCGTGTGCTTGGTACCCTTGCCCTTGCCGTAGTGGCGCTCGGCGATCTTCCAGAGGTTGTCGCCCTTCTTGACCGTGTAGAAGACCGGGTCCTTCGGCGCACCCGTGGCGGCGACCTTGACCGCATCGGTCTCGACCTTGGAGATGCCGAGCGTGTTGCCGACCGCGATGATGGCCTTCTCGAACACCGTCTGGTCGGCGACCTCGCCCTTGATGACCGCCGTGTTGCCCTTGACCTCGACCTTGAGCCCCTCGGTGCCGAGCTTGTGGCTGTCGAGTTCCTTCTTGAGGGCCTCGGCGCTCGGCGGCTCCTCCTCCGATCCGATGCCGAGCTTCTTGCCGACCGATTTGACGAAGTCGAAAATACCCACGATCGCCTCCTGTGAACCTGCCCCGCGACCAAGGATAGGCGGCACGGCAGGCCGGCGGCAAGACAAAATGGGCGGGCAGGCGCGCCTATTCGGCGGCGGCGAGCGTCGTCGGCGCGGCGGCGCGCACCTCGCCGTCGACATGGTCCTCGAACTTGGTGAAGTTGGCGACGAACATGCCGACCAGACGGCGGGCGGCCGCGTCATAGGCCTCGCCGCTGGCCCAGGTCGAGCGCGGGTCGAGCAGCGCGACGTCGACGCCGGCGACCGACAGCGGCACCGCGAAGCCGAAATTGGGGTCGGTGCGGAACCCGCCGGCGCCGAGCGAGCCGTCGAGCGCGGCGGCGAGCAGCGCCCGGGTGGCGGCGATCGGCATGCGCCGGCCGGTGCCGTAGGCGCCGCCGGTCCAGCCGGTGTTGACCAGCCAGCAGTCGACGCCGTGGCGGGCGATCAGCTCGCGCAGCAGGTTGCCGTATTCCGAGGGGTGGCGCGGCATGAAGGGCGCGCCGAAGCAGGTCGAGAAGGTCGCCTGCGGCTCGGTGACGCCCTTCTCGGTGCCGGCGACCTTGGCCGTGTAGCCGGACAGGAAGTGATACATGGCCTGGGCAGGCGTCAGCCGGGCGATCGGCGGCATCACGCCGAAGGCGTCGGCCGTCAGCATGATGATGTTGGCCGGGTGGCCGGCGCGGCCGGTCGGCGAGGCGTTGGGGATGAAGTCGAGCGGATAGGCGCAGCGCGTGTTCTCGGTCAGGCTGTCGTCGTCAAAATCGGGGACGCGGTCGGCGCCGAGCACGACATTTTCCAGCACGGTACCGAAACGCCGCGTCGTCGCGTGGATTTCCGGTTCGGCATCGGCCGACAGCCGGATCGTCTTGGCGTAGCAGCCGCCCTCGAAATTGAAGATGCCGCTTTCGCCCCAGCCGTGCTCGTCGTCGCCGATCAGCGTGCGCGCCGGGTCGGCCGAGAGCGTGGTCTTGCCGGTGCCCGACAGGCCGAAGAACACGGCGGCGTCGCCGTCCGGCCCGACATTGGCCGAACAGTGCATCGGCATGACGCCCTTGGGCGGCAGCAAGAAATTGAGGTAGGTGAACACCGACTTCTTCATCTCGCCGGCATAGGAGGTGCCGCCGATCAGCACGATGCGCCGCGAGAAATCGCAGGCGATCACCGTTTCGGTGCGGCAGCCATGGCGCTCGGGGTGGGCACGGAAGGACGGCAGGTCGACGATGGTCAGTTCCGGCACGAAGGCGGCGAGCGCCTCGCGGCCGGGGCGGATCAGCAGGTTGCGGATGAACAGCGAATGCCAGGCGAGCTCGGTCACCACGCGGGCGGCGACGCGGTTGTCGGGGTCGGCGCCGCCATGGAGGTCCTGGACGTAGAGGCTGCGGCCGCGGGAATGGGCCAGCATGTCGGTGAGCAGCTGGTCGAACTTGCGCGGCTCCATTGGCTTGTTGTTGGCCCACCACACCGCATCGGCGGTCAGCGCGTCGCGCACGATGAACTTGTCCTGGGCCGAGCGGCCGGTGTGCGCCCCCGTCTCGACGGCCAGCGCGCCGCCGGCGGCGATGCAGCCCTCGCCGCCACGCATGGCGTGCTCGTAGAGCTCAGGCGCCGTCAGGTTCCAGTGGACGGCGGCCAGTTCCTCGAAGCCGAACTCGCCGAGTCCCGCCATCCGGCTGGCGATGCCCGATTCGACGGCCGCGGTGGGGTCGGTGACGCTGTCGATGGATACTGTCATGTCGCTGCCTCGCCTGCTGGCGGCCCGGCCGTCCGCCGATGCCTTCCCGATCAACCGATGTCCGGGAACTCCTCCCTGGCGCCCGCCGCGCAGACGCGTAGCGGCGACCTATAACGCAGCGAGCGCAACGCTGGCAAGCTCCTCGCCAGAAAAGTCCAATAAATTCATATATTTAATCGATTTAAGGCAGTTTTGAACGATTTAGCCCGCCACCGCCCGCGCGCCGACAAGCCCGGTCGAAGCACTATTCGGGCATCGCCTCGCCCGAGCCCCCGGCCGCCGCCGGGAAATCCCGCAACTTGAGAAGGCCGTCCTTAATTGGCAGCACCGTTTCGGCGTAGTTCAGATGCACCGTCGGTTCGAAGGCCAGCGTCGGCAGTGCCGGCGCGGCGACGTCGGTCAGACCGAGCCCGGGGTGGCGGGTCATGACGTGCCCGCCGCATTTCGTGCAGAACTGCCGGTCGCTCATGCCGCTCTTGTTGAACCGCCCGAGAAACTGCGCTCCCCCGGTGACCCTGACATTGTCCGACTTCCACAGGATGAAGGCCACCAACGGCGCCCCGGAATAGGTTCGGCACGAATTGCAGTGGCAGTAGCCCATTTCCTCGGGCGTGCCCGTGGCCTCGATTTCCACCGCGCCACAGAAGCAGGTACCCTTGTGCTTGCCGGCCATGGCGTGCCCCTTCCCGACTGCGATCCGCAATCTACTTTGTTCGCCTGCGGGCGCAAGACAACGCTCCTGGCCGCCGCGGCGGGCCGGCCGGTCGACCGGGGGCGAACCCTCGCGGCGGCCCATTGCCGCGCATGCTTTTCCGGTTTGAAGAGGGACGGCGGGCTGCGCTATGGTCGGCGCCAAAATTTGCTCGCATTTCTGACGCCTTTGCACAGCTGCAGAATCCATCCTGGCCGGCGGGAACCGGCGGAAACGGAAGCCAGGAGCTGTGCACATGGTCATGGAGGCAGAACGCATGCCAACGATCGCGCTTGTCGACGACGACCGCAACATCCTGACTTCGGTGTCGATCGCGCTCGAAGCGGAGGGCTATCGCGTCGAGACCTATACCGACGGGGCCTCGGCGCTCGACGGCCTGACCGTGCGCCGCCCGGATCTGGCCATCTTCGACATCAAGATGCCGCGCATGGACGGCATGGAGCTTCTGCGGCGGCTGCGGCAGAAATCGGACCTGCCGGTGATCTTTCTCACCTCCAAGGACGACGAGATCGACGAACTGTTCGGCCTCAAGATGGGTGCCGACGACTTCATCCGCAAACCGTTCTCGCAGCGCCTGCTGGTCGAGCGGGTGAAGGCGGTGCTGCGGCGATCGGCGGTGGCCACCGACAACGGCGCCAAGGCCGGCAATGGCGGCGAGGCGAAGGTGCTGGAACGCGGCAACCTGGTCATGGACCAGGAGCGCCACACCTGTACCTGGGGCGGCAAACCCGTTACGCTGACGGTAACCGAGTTTCTGATCCTCTACGCGCTGGCGCAGCGGCCGGGCGTCGTCAAGAGCCGCGATGCGCTGATGGACGCCGCCTATGACGACCAGGTCTATGTCGACGACCGGACCATCGACAGCCACATCAAGCGGCTGCGCAAGAAGTTCAAGGCCGAGGACGATTCGTTCGACATGATCGAAACGCTCTACGGGGTCGGTTACCGGTTCAAGGAGGCCTAGGCCGGCCACGGGCGCGACCCGGGCCGGGCATTCGCCATCGCCGGCGAGCCACGGAAGTTCAATGGACGTCGATACGGCGAGAGCGCCGTCTGCCGAAGACCTCGTGATGGAGCGCGCAAGCCCGGCGCCGCTCCGCCCGAGCGGCCGCGCCGGCGAGCCGGGCGACCGCAGCGACGTCGCGGCGCGCGCCGCCGAGACCGACACGGCCGATGAAGAGCGGCCGATCAGGGCCAGGCCCGTCGCGCGCGTCGGACAGTTCCTGCGGTCGCTGCTGTTTTCCTCGCTCACCAAGCGCATCGTCTTCCTCAACCTGGCGGCGCTCATCGTCCTGCTGTCCGGAATCCTCTATCTCAACCAGTTCCGCGAGGGGCTGATCGCGGCCCGCGTGCAGAGCCTGACGATCCAGGGCCGCATCATCGCCGGCGCCATCGCCTCCTCGGCGACGGTCGAGACCGACACGATCATGATCGATCCCGACAAGCTGCTCGAACTGCAGGCCGGCGAGAGCATCGCGCCGACGATCGATTCCTTCGAGACGCTTGATTCGCCGATCAAGCCGGAGAAGGTGGCGCCGCTGCTGCGCTCGCTGATCCAGCCGACGCGCACGCGCGCCCGCATCTATGACCGCGACGGCATCCTCGTCCTCGACTCGCGCCATCTCTATGGCGGTGGCCAGGTGGTGCGCTACGACCTGCCGCCGCTCGAATCGAACGACGAGGGCATGATCGCCACCATCGGCAAGACCCTCAACAAGTGGCTGCAGCGCCGCGACGTGCCGATCCACCAGGAAAACGCCATCGGCACCGACTATCCCGAAGTTGCCGCGGCGCTCATCGGCCAGCCGTCGACGGTGACGCGGATGACCGAGCAGGGCGAGCTCATCGTCTCGGTGGCGGTGCCGGTGCAGCGGTTGCGGGCGGTGCTGGGCGTCCTGCTGCTGTCGACCCAGGGCGGCGACATCGACCGCATCGTCGCCGAGGAGCGCATCGCTATCATGCGGGTCTTCCTGGTGGCGGGGACGGTCATCATCATGCTGTCCTTCCTGCTTGCCAGCACCATCGCCAATCCGCTGCGCCGGCTCGCCGAGGCGGCGGTGCGGGTGCGCCACGGCGTCAAGTCGCGCGTGCAGATTCCCGACTTCTCCAGCCGCCACGACGAGATCGGCAACCTTTCCCAGTCGCTGCGCGACATGACCAACGCGCTCTATGCCCGCATCGAGGCGATCGAGAGCTTCGCCGCCGACGTCAGCCATGAACTGAAGAACCCGCTGACCTCGCTCAGAAGCGCGGTCGAGACGCTGCCGGTGGCCGCCAACGAGACGGCGCGCAAGAAGCTTCTCGCCATCATCCAGCATGACGTGCGCCGGCTCGACCGGCTGATCACCGACATCTCCGATGCCTCGCGCCTCGATGCGGAACTAGCCCGCGTCGACCTGCAGCCGGTCGACCTGAAGCTCATGCTGGAGAACATCGTCAGCATGCGCCGGCTCATCGCGCCGGGAACCAAGAACGTCGCCTACCGCCTGCATGTGGCGCCGGCCAGGGCGTCCGGCGCCTACACCGTTTACGGTCACGAGAGCCGCATCGGCCAGGTCGTCAACAACCTGCTCGACAACGCCCGCTCGTTCGTGCCGGCCGACACCGGCGCCATCGACATCGGCCTGCGCCGCCGGGGTGGCGCCATCTTCATCACCGTCGAGGACAATGGCCCCGGCATCCAGGCCGACAACATCGAGCGCATATTCGAGCGCTTCTATACCGACCGTCCGGAAGATGAAGGCTTCGGCCAGAACTCCGGGCTCGGCCTGTCGATCTCGCGCCAGATCATCGAGGCCCATGACGGCACCATCCGGGCGGAGAACCGGACGCCGCCCGCGACCGGGGCGCGGTTCACCATCACCCTGCCGGCCGCCGACCGCGGCGCCTGACAAGGCCGCCAACGATGCCGGCAGCGGCGAGCAACCATCACTGCAGTGTCGTCGCCGTCGAAGGCCACGGCGTGCTCATCGAGGGCAGCTCGGGAAGCGGCAAGACCAGCCTGGCACTCGGACTGGTCGACACCGCGCGCGCCCGCGGCATCGAGGCGGCGCTGGTCTGCGACGACCAGGCGCTGCTGGCCCGCCTGGACGGCCGGCTGGTGGCGTCGGCGCCGCCGGCGATCGCCGGTATGGCAGAACTGCGCGGCTATGGCATCACCCGCGTCACCCACCGGCCGTGCTGCACGGTCGCGGTGGTCGGGCGGATCGGCGCCGACCGGCGGCTGGCGCGCATGGCCGATGCCGAGCGCACCGAACTGATGGGCGTCGACCTGCCGCTGGTACGCCTGCCGCGGCGCCACGAGCAGCAGGCGATCCGCATCATCCTGGCCTGGCTCGCCGAACACCGCGCGGCGGCGGAGCCCTGAAATCGGGTGCCGCTGCCAGCCGTTTCCCGGCACGTCGCGCGGCCGGCTTTTTCTCTTGCACCGCAAACAAATCCCGCCAAGATAGCGCTCCCTCGCGCCATCGCCGGCACCGACCGCGGCGAGAACGGCCGGGGGACCCGAACGGAGAAGACATGATCGGACTGGTTCTCGTCACCCACGGCCAGCTCGCGCATGAGTTCCGCATGGCACTTGAGCACGTCGTCGGTCCGCAGGACAGGATCGAAACGATCGACATCGGCCCCGACGACGACATGGAGCAGCGCCGCCAGGACATCCTCGGCGCGGTCGCCGCCGTCAGCGACGGCGCCGGCGTCATCATCCTGACCGACATGTTCGGCGGCACACCCTCCAACCTGGCGATCTCGGTCATGCAGGCCGGCAGCATCGAGGTGATCGCCGGGGTCAACCTGCCGATGCTGATCAAGCTTGCCAGCGTGCGCGGCGACGACGATATGGAACGCGCGCTCAACGAGGCGCAGGAGTCGGGCCGCAAGTACATCAACGTCGCCAGCCGGCTCCTGCAGGGCCAGTAGGAGGCGGCGCTGGCGTGCGCAGGCGGGCGGGCGATCAACTGGTCCGGACGATGACCATCACCAACAAGCGCGGCCTGCACGCCCGCGCCTCGGCGAGGTTCGTCCAGTGCGTCGAGCGGTTCGATGCGCAGGTGACCGTGACCAAGGACGGCTTCGAGGTCGGCGGCACCTCGATCATGGGCCTGATGATGCTGGCCGCCGCCAATGGCAGCGACATCCAGGTGGCGGCCGCCGGCCGCCAGGCGCGCGAGGCGCTCGACGCCCTCGCGGAACTGGTCGCCGGCAAGTTCGGCGAGGGCGAGTGAACCGGATATTATCGCATAAAGATTTCTTTATATGATGTTGCATTGACCGCCGGCGATTGATAAAGAGGCGGCCGGTCCGGGGCGCGCAGTGCGATGCGTGCCCCCTCGTGCGTTGAGCGGCGGCGACGGCCGCGCGCACGCGCCGGGCCGCCACGCGGTCCGCACCAGCAACGAACCGGGAAGCCCAGGATGACGAAGAAGAACGATTACGCCGTCAAGGACATTGCGCTGGCCGATTTCGGCCGCAAGGAAATCGCGATCGCCGAGACCGAGATGCCGGGCCTGATGGCCTGCCGCGAGGAGTTCGGGGAGAGCCGGCCGCTCAAGGGGGCGCGCATCTCTGGCTCGCTGCACATGACGATCCAGACCGCGGTGCTGATCGAGACGCTGCAGGTTCTCGGCGCCCAGGTGCGCTGGGCCTCGTGCAACATCTTCTCCACCCAGGACCACGCCGCCGCCGCCATCGCCGCGACCGGCACGCCCGTCTTCGCCGTCAAGGGCGAGAGCCTGGAGGAGTACTGGACTTACACCGACGCCATCTTCCAGTGGCCGGACGGCCAGCCCTCCAACATGATCCTCGACGACGGCGGCGACGCCACCATGTACATCCTGATCGGCGCCCGCGCCGAGGAGGGCGATGATGTCCTCTCCAACCCCGGATCGGAGGAGGAGGAGGTGCTGTTCGCCCAGATCAGGAAGCGCATGGCCGCCTCGCCCGGCTGGTTCATCAAGCAGCGCCACGCCATCCGCGGCGTCACCGAGGAGACGACGACCGGCGTCAACCGCCTCTACCAGCTGATGGACAAGGGGCATCTGCCGTTCCCGGCGATCAACGTCAACGACAGCGTGACCAAGTCGAAGTTCGACAACAAGTATGGCTGCAAGGAATCGCTCGTCGACGGCATCCGCCGCGGCACCGACGTGATGATGGCCGGCAAGGTCGCCGTGGTGTGCGGCTACGGCGATGTCGGCAAGGGCTCGGCCGCTTCGCTGCGGGGTGCCGGCGCCCGCGTCATCGTCACCGAGATCGACCCGATCTGCGCGCTGCAGGCGGCAATGGACGGTTTCGCCGTGATGACGCTGCAGGAGGCGGCGCCGATCGCCGACATCGTCATCACCGCCACCGGCAACCGCGATGTCGTCACCGTCGACGACATGCGCACCATGAAGGACATGGCGATCGTCGGCAATATCGGCCATTTCGACAACGAGATCCAGGTCGCCCAGCTCAAGAACTTCAAGTGGACCAACATCAAGCCGCAGGTCGACCTGATCGAGTTTCCCGACGGCAAGCGCATCATCCTGCTGTCGGAGGGCCGGCTGCTCAATCTTGGCAACGCCACCGGCCACCCCTCCTTCGTCATGTCGGCCTCGTTCACCAACCAGGTGCTCGCCCAGATAGAGCTGTTCGCCAAGGGCGACAGATACGAGAACAAGGTCTACGTCCTGCCCAAGCATCTCGACGAGAAGGTCGCACGCCTGCACCTGGCCAAGCTCGGCGTGCAGCTGACCGAGCTCTCCGAGCAGCAGGCCGCCTATATCGGCGTCAAGGCGCACGGACCGTTCAAACCCGAGCATTATCGTTACTGAATTGTTAACCGCTCGGCGGGGACAATCGCGGCGGCCGGAAGCTTCTTCCGGCCGCCTTTTCGTCGCGGCTGAATGATGCTTCCGGCCGAGTCGCGAATTGGCTAAGGTTATCAGAATCAGGCAACGGGGCGGAGCGCGCTTGGTCGTCGCCGCCGCGCCGGCCTGCCAGGCGGTCTCGGGGAATCGAGCGGCGAGAGGACCAGACATGCCAGGGGGCGGTCGACCATGGACCGGGCATGCGGGCCGGCGTCACGGCCCGCGGTGGATGCGCGCCCTCGCCGCGGTGCAGCTGACCATCGCCGCGGCGGCCATCACCAGCCTGGCCGCCAATGCCGCCTTCGCCCAGACCGGCGTGGCCGAGGGCTTCGTCGCCGGTCTGTTCTCGTCGAACAACATCATCCTGCTCGCCGTCTTCGGCGGCGCCATGAGCTTCGCGCTGCTGTCGGCCTCATGGCTGATCCTCGAACGTGGCCGCATCACCAGCGAGAATGCCGAAATGAAGGCGCGCATCGCCGACCTGCGCGCCGCCAACGAACGCATCGAGGCGCTCGTCAACGTCGCCGACCAGCGCATCGTCGTCTGGAACGGCAGCGACGACAGCCCGGCGATCATGGGGCGGCTGTCGACGGCCAGCGGCGCCCCGCAGGAACGGGCCGAGTTCCTCGCCTTCGGCCGCTGGCTGTCGCCCGACTCGGCGATCAGCTTCGAGAGCGCGCTGAAGCGGCTGCGCGGCGGGGCCGAGGCGTTCGACCTGCCGCTGGTCACCCGCAAGGGCGGCGTCATCGAGGCACAGGGCCGCACGTCGGGGCGTTTCGCCTTCGTGCGGTTCGTCGAACTCTCCGGCGAGCGCTCGGCGCTGTCGCGGCTGGAAGCCGAGCACGCGCGGCTGATGGCGACCTTCGACACCATCCAGGCGCTGTTCGACCTGCTGCGCATGCCGGTCTGGCTCAAGGACTCCTCCGGCGAGATCTACTGGGCCAACCGCGCCTATGCCGAGGCGGTCGACCGGCCGGACGGCGAAGCGGCGGTGCGCGACCGGCTGCAACTGCTCGACAGCTTCGAGCGGCGCGAGGTGGCCGCAGCCGAGCGCGAGCGCGGCTTCTTCCAGGGCCCGCTGCCGGCCGTCGTCTCCGGCGACCGGCGCATCCTCGACGTGGCCGAGGCCAAGACCGCCGCCGGCGCCGCCGGAATCGCCGTCGACCGGGGCGAGATCGAGGCGGTGCGGGCGATGCTGCGCCAGACCGTCGCCAGCCACCGCCAGACGCTGGACCACCTGGCCACGCCGATCGCCATGTTCGACCGCCAGCAGCGCCTGCAGTTCTGCAACTCCAGCTTCCAGAAGCTGTGGAGCCTCGGCGAGGGCTTCCTTGCCGGTCAGCCGACCAATGCGCAGGTCCTCGACGCGTTCCGCGAGGCGCGCAAGCTGCCCGAACGGCCGGACTGGCGCAAATGGCGCGACGGGCAGCTCGAGATCTACCAGGCGGTCGAGCCGCGCCACGAGTTCTGGCACCTCGCCGACGGGCAGACGTTGCGCGTCATCGCCAATCCGCATTCGGAGGGTGGCGTCACCTGGGTGTTCGAGGACGTGACCGAGCAGTTGGCGCTGCAGAGCAACTACAACGCGCTGATGCGGGTGCAGGGCGAGACGCTCGACCACCTGGCCGAAGCGGTGGCGGTGTTCGGTCCCGACGGGCGGCTCAGGCTGTGCAACCCGGCCTTCAGCGAATTGTGGCGGCTCGAAGCCGGGCTGGCGCTGGCCGGCACCCATGTGTCGGCGCTGTCGGGCGCCTGCCGGGCGCGACTCGTCGCCAACGAGGAATGGGACGCCATCGCCGCGGCGATCACCGATGTCGACGAGATGCGCGGGGAGAAGGGCGGCCGGCTCGAAACCGTCGACGGCAAGGTGCTCGACTACGGCCTCGTGCCGCTGCCGGAAGGCCAGTCAATGCTGACGCTGGTCGACATGACCGCCGCCGTCAACGAGGAGCGCGCGCTCAAGGAACGCAACGAGGCACTGGAGCAGTCGGACCTGATCAAGAGCCGTTTCCTGCAGCATGTCTCCTACGAATTGCGGGTGCCGCTGACCTCGATCGCCGGCTTCGCCGAGATGCTGACCATGCCCGAGACCGGTCGCCTCAATGCCAAGCAGTCCGAGTATGTCGGCCACGTCACGAGTGCCGCCGGCACGCTGAAATCGATGATCGACGACATCCTCGACCTGACCACCATCGATGCCGGCGCCATGGCGCTCGACATCGCCCCGACGCGCCTGGCGCCGCTCATCGATTCATGCCTCGCCCAGCTCGACGAGCGCATGCGCGCGCACGCCATCGAGACCGGGATCAGCATCGAGCCGGGAGCCGAGATGCTGATGACCGACCCCGATCGCGGCCGCCAGATCCTGCTCAACCTGCTTGCCAACGCGGTGGCGGCCTCGCCCGACGGCGGCACCGTCACCATCACCGCGGCTCCGGTCGGCGACATGATCGAGATCGCGGTTGCCGACCAGGGGCCCACTGTGCCGCGCGAGGAACGCCAGCGCGTCTTCGACCGCTTCGAGGCGCGCGCCGGCGCGCGGCGCGGCCGCGGCAGCGGCCTCAGCCTGCCCATCGTCAAGAGCTTCGTCGAATTGCATGGCGGCACCGTCCATGTCGAGGATGCCGACGGACGCGGCGCCCGCTTCGTCTGCCGCTTCCCCCACGACCGCGAGGCGGCCAGGGCCGCCGCGTGAAGCGGCTGGCGCGGCGCGGCGACCGGCGCGATGGACCGCACGATCAGGCGAAGGCTCGAGGACGAGACGGCCACCGAGCAGCTCGGTGCCGACATCGCCATGGCGCTGTCGCCCGGCGACGTGCTGGCGCTGCGCGGCGGGCTCGGCGCCGGCAAGACGACGCTGGCGCGGGGGCTGATCCGCCAGCTCGCCGGCGAACCGGACCTGGAGGTCCCGAGCCCGACCTATACGCTCTGCCAGAGCTACTTTCTCGCCTTCCCGCTCCATCATTTCGACCTCTACCGCATCGGCGATCCGGCCGAACTGACCGAGCTGGGGCTGGCCGAGGCGATGGAGACCGGGGTTGTGCTGGTCGAATGGCCGGAACGGGCACCTGATGCCCTCCCCGCCCACGCCGTCACCATCGAGCTCGATCTCGATCCTGGCGGCGGCCGCACCGCCACCATCAGCGCCACCGGCGACGGCGACGGTACCGCGCTCGCCCGCATCGCCCGCAGCCTCGCCATCCGCGCCTTTCTCGACCTGGCCTGGGGGCGGCTGACTCGGCGCCGATTCCTGCAGGGCGACGCCTCGGCGCGACGCTACGAAACGGTGGCGCGGGACAGCCAGACCCGCATCCTGATGGACAGTCCGCGCCGGCCCGACGGGCCGCCGGTCAAGGATGGCAAGCCCTACAGCCAGATCGCCCATCTGGCCGAGGACGTGGTGCCGTTCATCGCTGTCGACCTGGCGCTGCGCCGGCACGGCTTCGCCGCGCCGCGGCTGTTCGCCGGATCGATCCGCGACGGCCTGCTCCTCATCGAACATCTCGGCAGCGAGGGGATCGTCGACGACCAGGGCCATCCAGTGGCGGCCCGCTATCGCGAGGCGGCGCGGCTGCTTGCCCGCCTGCACGCCGTCGACTGGCCGGCCCGGCTGGCCGGTACCTGTCCGGGCGGGGAATCCTATGATCACCGCGTCCCCGACTATGATGCGCAGGCGCTGGTGATCGAGGCGAGCCTGCTGGTCGACTGGTACGTGCCCGCCTTCGCGGGCCAGCCGCTTGCGCCGGCCGACCGGCAGGCCTTCACCGACATCTGGACCGGTCTGGCCGCCACGCTCAGGACGGCCGAGCGCACGCTGGTCCTGCGCGACTACCATTCGCCGAACCTGATCTGGCGCGCCAGCGAGCCGTTCCCGGCCAATCTCGGCCTCATCGACTTCCAGGACGCCGTGTTCGGACCGACCGCCTACGATGTCGTTTCGCTCGCCCAGGACGCCCGCGTCGACGTGACGCCCGGGCTGGAAGCGGCGATCGTCGCCGCCTATGTGGAAGAACACCGGCGGACGAGCGCCGGTTTCGACGAAGCCGCCTTCGACCGCGACCGCTCCATACTGGGCGCCCAGCGGGCCACCAAGATCCTCGGCATCTTCGTGCGTCTCGACCGGCGCGACGGCAAGCCGGCCTATCTGCGCCATCTGCCGCGCATGCGCGCCTACCTCGCCCGCAACCTCGCCCACCCGGCGCTGGCCGAATACCGGCGGTGGTGCGCGGGCGTCGGCGGCATTATCCTGCCGGACGGCGATTCGTGACACAGGCGTCACGAAAGCCGGCTATGCAACCAGCGAGGCAGCGCGGGACGGACGGCCGATGGCAGAACAGGACGCGACAGGCGGCGCGCCCGAGACGGCGATGGTGCTCGCCGCCGGCCTCGGCACGCGCATGCGGCCGATCACCGAGCGGCTGCCAAAGGCGCTGGTGCGGGTGTGCGGCAAGGCGCTGATCGACCACGCGCTTGACGCGCTAGCGGCGGTCGGCACCGGCACGGCGGTGGTCAACGTCCACCATCTGGCGGACCAGGTCGAGGCGCATCTTGCCGCCCGGCCCGCGCCGCGCATCATCATTTCGGACGAGCGGGCACGGCTGCTGGAGTCCGGCGGCGGCATCGCCCGGGCACTGCCGGCGCTCGGCGCCCGGCCGTTCTACGTGCTCAACGCCGATTCGTTCTGGATCGAGGGCTCCCGGGCCAATCTCGGCCGGCTCGTGCGCCAGTGGGACGGCGGCGTCATGGACGGACTGCTGCTTGTCGCCGGCGTGACCAACGCCATCGGCTATGCCGGCGACGGCGACTTCACCATGGATGCGGTCGGACGCCTGGTGCGCCGCGGCGAGCGGCGGGTGGCGCCGTTCGCCTATGCCGGCGCGGCAATCCTGCATCCCAGGCTGTTCGCCTCGGCGCCCGACGGGCCGTTCTCGCTCAACCTGCTGTTCGACCAGGCCCTTGAACGGGGCCGGCTGTTCGGTTTACGCCTTGACGGGCTGTGGCTTCATGTCGGCACGCCGGAGGCGATCCGCGAGGCGGAGGAGGCGATCGCCCGCAGCGCCGCCTGAGGCCGCCGGGTTCGCCAGCCAGCGGAGAATCGCGATTTGCCGACACCGCCGACGAGCCGGCGCGGACGCGTCTTTTCCGTCCCGCCGGGAACGCCCTTCCTGAAGGAACTGGCCGCTGCCCTGGTCGACGGCCGCCTGGTCGACGGGTTCCGTCCGGCCGATGATCCGTTCCTGCTGCCGCAGGCGACGGTCTACCTGCCGAACCGCCGGGCGGCACGCGCCTTCGGCGGCGAGATCATCGAGGCGCTCGGCGGCGCCGCCGCGCTGCTGCCGGACATCCGCACGCTGGGCGACAGCGACGAGGACGAGCTGGCGCTCGCCTTTTCGCCCGGCGAGGCGGCCGACCTGCCGCCGGCGACCGGCACACTCGAACGCCAGCTGCAGCTCGCCGCGATGGTGCGCGGCTGGGCGACGGCACTGTCGCAGGCAACGCGCGAACTGTTCGGCGACGAGGACATCATCATTCCGTCCTCGGCCGCCGACGCACTGGCGCTTGCCGGCGACCTCGCCCGCCTGCTCGACCAGATCGAGACCGAGGAGGTTGCCTGGGACGCGGTCGCCGGACTCGCCGGCACCGAGCACGCGCAATGGTGGGAACTCACGGTCGCCTTCCTGAAGATCGTCACCGAGCGTTGGCCGCAGCATTTGCGCGAGGCCGGCAAGCTCGACCCGTCGATCCGCCGGCGATGCCTGCTCGACCTGCGCACGCGACGCCTGACGGGGCGTCCGGGCGGCGGCCCGGTCATCGCCGCCGGTTCGACCGGCTCGATCCCCGCCGCGGCCCGCTTCATCGCCGCGGTCGCCCGCTGCGAGAATGGCGCCGTCGTGCTGCCCGGCATCGATTTCGACCTGCCGCAGCCGGTCTGGCAGCGCCTCGCCCGATCCGACGACGGCGAGAGCGAGCCGCTGCTGTCGACCCACCCGCAGCAGGGGCTCGCCCGACTGCTCGCCCGCATGCAGGTCGACCGCGGCGCGGTCGAACCCCTCGGCACGCCGGCACGGGTGGCGCGCCGGCGCCTCATCAGCCTGGCCCTGCTGCCGGCCGACGAGACCGGGCGGTGGCACGACCTAGCGCCCGCCGCCGGCGTGGCGGAGCCGGGCAGCGACGCGCCATGCGCGCACGTCGCCATCATCGAGGCGCCCGGCCGGCGCGAGGAGGCGCTGGCTATCGCAATCGCGCTGCGCGAGGCGCTGGAACAGCCAGGCCGCACCGCCGCACTCACCACGCCCGACCGCACGCTCGCCCGCCGCGTGACCGCCGAACTGCGGCGCTTCGCCATCGCCGTCGATGACAGCGCCGGAACGCCGCTCACCCAGACGCCGGCCGGACGCTTCCTGCGTCTCCTCGTCGCGGCCGGCACCGGAGCCCGCGACCCCGTCGGCCTCACCGCGCTGATGAAAGACCCGGCGCTGAGCGAGGCGATCGCAGGGGGCGATGGCCGGCCGGCGCGGCTGTTCGAGCTGGCGGTGCTGCGCGACGCGCCGGTCGTGCCGGCTGCTGGCGAACTGGAAGCGGCGGCGCGACGGGCGCGCGACCAGGCCCGACGGAATCGTTACGCTCCCGCAACAGTCGTTGCGATGCAACCGGGTGACTGGGCGTCGGTGGCGGCGCTGGCGCGCCACGTCGACCGTGCCTTGGCGCCGCTCGCCCGGCTTGCGGCGGCGGGCGGAACCGTGGCGCTCGGCGCGGCAATCGCCGCCCTGCGTCAATCCGTCGCGCTGGCGCTGGCCGACCCGGACGGCGGCCGGCTCGCGGCGATGCGCGGCGGCCGCGAGCTGATCGGCCTGTTTGATGCCTTCGACGGACTCGACCCGCGGGCGACCGGTGCCAACATGCCGGTGGCCGTGCGTGAACTGGCCGATGTCGCCCACGCGCTCGCCCGCGACGTCGTCGTCCGCGATATCCGTTTCGCTCACCCGCGGCTCCACATCTGGGGACCGCTGGAGGCGCGTCTTCAGCATGTCGACCGCATGATCCTCGGCGGCCTCAACGAGGGGACATGGCCGGCGCCGGCGCGCAACGACGCCTTCCTCAACCGGCCGATGCGGTCCGAATTGGACCTTTCGCTGCCCGAACGGCGCATCGGCCAGTCGGCGCACGACTTCAGCCAGCTCGCCATGGCGCCGGAGGTGATCCTGACCCGCTCGATCAAGGTCGACAATGCCCCGGCCATCGCCTCGCGCTGGCTGCAGCGGCTCGCCGTCGTCGCCGGCGAGGACGCCACTGCGGCGATGCGCGGGCGCGGAGAACGCTATCTCGACCTTGCCGAAGCGATCGACAGTAACGGCAAGGTGGGGGCACGCGCCCGCCGGCCCTGCCCGCGCCCGCCGGTCGCCCTGCGGCCCGCCCGCCTGTCGATCACCGAGATCGAGACGTGGATCCGCGATCCCTATGCCGTCTACGCGCGGCATGTGCTGGGCCTGGCGCCGCTGCCGGCGCTCGGCCGGGAGGCCGACCCCGCGCTGCGCGGCGCCGTCTACCACGAGGTCTTCGCCCGCTTCGTGTCGCAGATGCCGCCTGCCGAAAGCGAGGCGGCGGCGCGCCAGCGTCTGGCCGACATCGCCGGCGAAGTCTTCCATGCCCATCAGGTCCCCGACGACGCGGCCGCGAGCTGGCTGCCGCGGCTGATGGAGATCGGACGGCTGTTCATCGACTGGGAACACACCCGTCGCGACGGCATCACCGGGCGTCACTGCGAGATCGCCGGCGAGATCGCGGTCGGCGACGGCGGCTTTCGGCTGCGCGGGCGGGCCGACCGCATCGACGTCACGACCGACGGCACGATCGCCGTGTTCGACTACAAGACCGGCACGTCGCCGACCGCCAAGCAGGCGCGCATCTTCTCGCCGCAGCTCAGCCTCGAGGCACGCATGGCCGAGCTCGGCGCCTTCGGCCCGCATCTGGCGCGGCCGGCCGGAGAATTGGCCTATGTGCGGCTGCGGCCGGGCGAGGAACTGCGCGTCGACCAGGTCGCCACCGACGAGCCGGGCGAATCTGCGGCCGAGCTCGCCCGGCAAACCTGGTCGCGCCTCGACGCCCTGGTCGCCGCCTACGGCGATCGCCGGCAGGGCTACCTGTCGCGCTATGCGGTGATGCGCGAGGGTGACGTCAAGGGCGACTACGACCATCTAGCGCGGGTGCGCGAATGGTCGGTCGGCGACGGCGATGACGACGATGGCTGAACGGCGCGCCATCCCGGCCGAGACACTGGAGGCGCAGGCGCGCGCCAGCGATCCGGCCGCGTCGGCCTGGGTGTCGGCCAATGCGGGCTCCGGCAAGACGCATGTGCTGGCGCAGCGCGTCATCCGGCTGCTGCTGGCCGGGGTGGAGCCGGCCCGCATCCTGTGCCTGACCTTCACCAGGGCGGCAGCGTCCGAGATGTCGAACCGCATCTTCGAGCGGCTCGGCGGCTGGGCGAGAATGGATGATGGCGCACTCGCCGGCGAATTGCGCGCGCTCGCCGCAGCGCCGCCCGACGGGGCGGCGATCGCCCGCGCCCGCACGCTGTTCGCGCTGGCGCTCGACACGCCGGGCGGGCTCAAGATCCAGACGATCCACGCCTTCTGCGAGGCGCTGCTGCACCAGTTCCCGCTTGAGGCCAACGTGCCCGGCCATTTCGAGGTGGTCGACGAACCTGGCCAGCGCGAGTTGCTCGAGGAAGCGCGCCGGCTGACCCTCGCCATCATCGACGCGCCCGGGCAGGAGCGCCTGCGCGAGGCCTTCGGCTTCCTGGTCGACAACGCCAGCGACGTGGCGATCGACAAGGCGCTGGGCGAGATCGTCGTCGAGCGCGAGCGCTTCGACGACTGGACTGGCGGCGACATCGACGCCGCCATGGCGCCGCTGTGGCGCCAGTTCGGCATGGCGCCGGAGACGACGCGCGACGGGCTGATCGCCCAGATGCTGGAAGGGATGCCGGTGAGCGACGCCGAACTGGAGCGGCTGGCAGCGCTGGCGAGGGTCGAGGGCGGCACGACCAATCGCGATTTCGCCGAGGCCGTGGCGGGCTACCTGGCGGCGGGCGACGTGCTGGCGCGGCTGCGGCTGCGCAACCGCATGCTGCTGACGGCGGGCAAGAAGACCGCGCGGGTGACCATCGTCACCAAGGCGGTGCTGGCCGGCGCGCCGGATCTCGCCGACAAGCTTGCCGCCGCCGCGGCGCAGGCCGAGGCCGATCAACGGATGCTCGCCAACTGGCGCATGCTCAAGGGCTCGGCCTGCCTGTTCCGCTTCGCCGACGCGATGCTCGATCGCTACGAGACGCTCAAGCGCAGCCGCGCGCTCGTCGACTTCGCCGATCTGATCAGCCGTGCCGGCAACCTGCTCAACCGCACCGACGTGCGCGACTGGGTGCGCTACAAGCTCGACCGCGGCATCGACCACGTGCTGATCGACGAGGCGCAGGACACCAGCCCCCGACAATGGGAGATCATCGACGCCATCGTCGCCGAATTCCATGCCGGCGAGGGCGCGCAACGGGCCGAGCGAACCGTCTTCGCCGTGGGCGATGAGAAACAATCGATCTTCTCGTTCCAGGGCGCCGATCCGGCCGGCTTCGCCCGCCAGGCGGCGACGATCGGCCGGCGCGCCGGCGCCGCCGGCAAGCCGTTCCGCCCGGTCCGGCTGAACCTCTCCTTCCGCTCCTCGCCAGACATCCTGGGCGCGGTCGACCGTGTCTTCGCACTGCCCGAGAATGCCCGCGGACTTGGCGAGGACAGCAAGGGAACGGTGCATGCGGCAATCCGCACGAGCGATCCCGGCGAGGTCCGGCTGTGGCCGATCCTCGCCCGCCAGGCACCGGCCGAGCGGACCGACTGGCTGGCGCCGGTCGACGCGCCCGAGCCGGACGACCCGGCGATCGCCCTCGCCAGGCGCATGGCCGCGACGATCCGCCGGTGGATTGACACCGGTGAAAAGCTGCCGGGCCGCGACCGGCCGATCCGCCATGGCGACATCCTCATCCTGGTGCGCAAGCGTGACCGGTTCATGACCGCGGTTATCCGCGAACTGAAGCAGAGGGGGCTGCGCATCGCCGGGGCCGACCGGCTCAAGCTGACCGAGCACATCGCCGTCGAGGACCTGATGGCGCTCGGCCGGGCCATCGCCATGCCGCTCGACGACCTGTCGCTGGCGGCGGTGCTCAAGAGCCCGTTGTTCGACGTCGACGAAGAAAGCCTGCTCGCGCTTTGCGCCGAGCGCGGCGGCCGGCCGCTGTGGGACCATCTGCGGCGGCTGGCCGACGCCGGTGGAGACCTGTCGGGCCGTGCCGGCGCGCTCCTCGCCCGGCTCGAGGAGCTGCGGGCGGACGCGGCCAGTGCCACCGTCCACGGATTCTATGCACACGTTCTCGGCCGCGCCGGCGGACGGCGCGCCTTCCTCGCCCGGCTCGGCAGCGAAGCCGAGGACGTGCTCGACGCCTTCGAGGAGGCGACGCTCGACCATGAGCAGCGCGGCGGCGCCGGTCTTGAGGATTTCCTGGCGAAATTCGGCAGGGCCGAGCCGGAAATCAAGCGCGACATCGACGTGCGCCGCGACGAAATCCGCGTCATCACGGTGCACGCCGCCAAGGGGCTGGAGGCGCCGATCGTCTTCCTGGTCGACCCGTGCTCGCCAGGCTACATCGCTCAGTTCGCCCCGTCGGTGATCCGGCGGGGCGGCAATGGCGGACCGGACGGCTATCTGTGGGTCCAGGGCGCCAGGGACGCCTCGCCCGCCATCGGCGGGCGCATGGCCGAGATCAGGGCCAGCGCCGAGGAGGAGTATCGCCGGCTGCTCTATGTGGCGATGACGCGGGCGGCCGACCGGCTGGTCGTGTGCGGCTATCGCGGCCTCAACGAGCCCAAGGAGGACCATTGGCACGTGATGGTCGAACGGGCGCTGCGGCCCGATGCCCGCCCCGTTGTCGACGCGGCGGGGAACCCGGACGGTTTCGTCTGGCGGCACCCCGACCCCGCCGTGAGAGCGGCGGCGCGGGAGCGGCCGGCCACGGCCCCGGCCGCGCCACCCCTGGCGCCGGCCCCGGCCGTTCCGCCCTGGCTTTGGCGCGACGCCACGGCCGAGCCGCCGCTGCCGCGGCCGCTCAACCCGTCCGCCGCGCTGGTGCTCAAGGGCCGCCCGGTGACCGAGGAGCCGGGCGAGACCGGCGCACCGGTCGCCGCCATCGCCGTCGATGGCCGGCAGCGCCGGCTGGCGATGGAGCGCGGCACGGCGGTGCACCGCCTGCTGCAGTTCCTGCCAGGCGTGGCGGCGGCCGAGCGGCCGGCCACCGGGCGGGACTGGCTGTCCCGCAACCAGCCGGACTGGGACGCCGCAATGATCGTGGAGACGCTCGGCGAGGCCCTGGCGGTCATTGCCGACCCGCGACATGCCGCGCTGTTCGGGCCGGGCAGCCGGGCGGAGGCCGGCATTGCCGGCTTCGTTAACATCGGTGGGCGCCGCGTGCTGGTCTCCGGCCAGATCGACCGGCTCGCCGTCGGGCCGCAGGCGATTGTCCTTGCCGATTTCAAGACCAACCGGGTCGTCCCCGACGATCCGGGCGCGGTCGAGGAGGCCTACCGCCTGCAGCTGGCGCTCTACCGGGCGCTTATCGCCGCCGTCCACCCCGCACGCCCGATCCGCTGCCAGCTCATCTGGACACGGACCAATTCGGTCACCGAGCTGGCCCAGGCCGAACTGGACGCGGCGCTGGCGGCGATAACGCCACCGTGAAAGCGCCTCGTCAGGATGCGCATTGACGCGGACCGGCGGCGTTCCCACAATGAGCGTTGAAATATTATGGATCGCTAATATATAGGGATTCGTGACAACGGCCGCGACGCGGCATGGCCGCCGCAAGCAAGGAGTTCTGGAATGGCGACGGTGAAGGTGGACAAGAGCAATTTCAAGTCGGACGTGCTCGATTCGGCGCTGCCGGTGGTGGTCGATTTCTGGGCCGAATGGTGCGGCCCGTGCAAGATGATCGCGCCGAGCCTCGAGGAGATCGCCGTGGAGATGGCCGGCAAGGTCAAGGTGACCAAGCTCAACATCGACGAGAACCCGGAACTGGCGGCGCAGTATGGCGTGCGCTCGATCCCGACCCTGATGCTGTTCAAGGGCGGCCAGCCGGCGTCGATGCAGGTCGGCGCGCGGCCGAAATCGGCCCTGTCGGAATGGATCAGAAGCGCGAGCTGAACAGGAAGACGCCGGATTGTGTCGGCCGGGGCGGTGCGCCGCTCCGGCCTTTTGCCGTCTATTCGGGAACCGTGGCGTTGTCGGCCAGCACCTCGCCCAGCAGATAGAGCGAGCCGGTGATCAGCACCCGTACCGGGCCGTCGCCGTGCGAGCCGGCGATCGCGGCCAGCGCCTCGGCGACCGAGGCGGCGGTCGCGGCGGCGAGACCCGCCTCCTCGGCAAACCGGGCGAGCGTGACCGGGTCATGGCCGGACTCGCTGTCGCGGATCGGCACCGCGATGACGCGCTCGGCCAGGCCGGCGAAGGTCGAGAAGAAGCCGGCCGGGTCCTTGGTGGTCAGCATGCCGGCGACGAGCACGACCGGCATGGGCGAGCGTTCCTCCAGTTCGGCCAGTTCCGTGGCGATGACCATGGCGGCGGCCGGGTTGTGACCGCCGTCGATCCAGATTTCGGCGCCGGCCGGCGCCAGCGCCGCCAGGCGGCCCGGCTTCAGCCGTTCCATCCGACCAGGCCAGCTCACCGTCGTCATCGCCGTCTCGATCGCCTCGTCGGCGATGTCGATGCCGGCATGGCGGATGGCGGCGATGGCGGTGGCGGCGTTGGCTAGCTGATGGCGCCCGCGCAGCCGCGGCAGCGGCAGGTCGATGAGGCCGCGGTCGTCCTGGTAGACCAGACGGCCGGCCTGCTCGAAGAAGGTGAAGTCGCGGCCGCCGATCATGGCCGGCGCCGCCCGTTCGGCAGCGATCCCCGCCAGCAGGTCGGCGACGGCCTCCGATTGCGGGCCGATCACCACCGGCCGCCCGGGCTTGATGATGCCGGCCTTCTCGAAGGCGATTCTCTCGACCGTGTCGCCGAGCTGGAGCTGGTGGTCGAGCGCGATGCTGGTGATGACGGCGAGCAGCGGGCCGTCGATGACGTTGGTGGCATCGAAGCGACCGCCGAGCCCGACCTCGACGGCGCAGTAATCGGCCGGATGCTCGGCAAACAGCAGGAACATCGCCGCCGTCAGGATCTCGAAGATGGTGACCGGCTCGCCGCCATTGGCCTCGGCCACGCGGGCGATGGCGCGCTCCAGGTTGGCGTCGTCGACGAGCACGCCGCCGCCCCTGCGGCCGATGCGGAAGCGCTCGTGCCAGCGCACCAGATGCGGCGAGGTGTGGACGTGCACCATCTTGCCGGCTGCCTCCAGCATCGCCCGGCAGAAGGCGATGGTCGAGCCCTTGCCGTTGGTGCCGGCCACGTGAATTGCGGGCGGGATGCGCCGTTGCGGATTGCCCAACCGGTCGAGCACGCGGACAATGCGGTCGAGCGACAGGTCATAGCCCTTGGGGTGAATTGCCGAGAGCGAGTCGATCAGCGCTTCGGCGCCTGCGGAGAGCGTATCGCGCGCGGCAATCGAGGTCATCTGGAGTTCCAATCCCGCCGGTCGAAGGCGCCGCTGCTTCAGTCGGCCGCCGCCGCGGCGTTCTCCACCGGCAGGGCTGCGGCGGCCGGTTGCGCCTCAGCCTTACCGGTCTCGTCGAAGCCCAGCAGTATCGGTTGCGGCGGCCGTTTGGTCAGCAGCGCCACCAGGCGGGTGATGGTTGCCTTCAGATCGTGGCGGCGGACGACCATGTCGACCATGCCGTGCTCGCGCAGATACTCGGCCGTCTGGAAGTCGTCGGGCAGCTTCTCGCGAATGGTCTGCTCGATGACGCGTCGCCCGGCAAAGCCGATGACCGCGCCCGGCTCGGCGATATGGATGTCGCCCAGCATGGCGTAGGAGGCCGAAACGCCGCCGGTGGTCGGGTTGGTCAGCACGACGACATAGGGGCAGCCGGCTTCCTTGAGCAGTTCGACGGCAACGACGGTGCGCGGCATCTGCATCAGCGACAGGATGCCCTCCTGCATGCGGGCGCCTCCGGAGGCGGCAAACAACACGACCGGCAGCCGTTCGGCGGCGGCAATCCCCATCGCCCTGACAATCAGCTCGCCGGCCGCCATGCCGAGCGATCCGCCGATGAAGCGCATGTCGTGGACGATCGCGACCATCTCGATGCCGTCGGCCTTGCCGCGGGCGGCGATGACCGAATCGTCCAGTTCGGTGGCGCGGCGCTGCTCCTTCAGCTTGTCGGAATAGCGAACCTTGTCGCGGAACTTGAGCGGGTCGGCGGCGACCTGCGGCTGCTCGATCGGATCGAGCTCACCTTTGTCGAAGAAGTATTTGAGCCGCTCGCCGGCGGTGATGCGCATGTGGTAGCCCGAGCCGGGGATGACGCCCATATTGGCTTCGAGGTCCTTGTGGAACACCATCTCGCCGGTCTGCGGGCATTTGACCCACAGGTTCTCCGGCATCTGCTTGCGCTGCAGAAGGGAGTTGATCTTCGGACGGACGTAGTTGGTGATCCAGTTCATCTGCCATGCTCTCCCATGCGGGAAACTCCCGGCGACCATCGCCGGCCTTCACGGCCGAAACGTGACGGGTCAGGCGGCGGCCGGGCTCTTCTTCACCGAGCGGACCCCCTCGGCCAGTTCGCGCACCAGGCCGACCGCGGCCTCGACCGTGTGCCCGCTCGCCCGGCCGTCGGCGTCGAGCGTATCGGCGATGGCCTGGACCAGCGCCGAACCGACGACGACCCCGTCGGCGGCCGCGCCGATCAGGCGAGCCTGGGCGGCATTCTTGACGCCGAACCCGACGGCGACCGGCAATCGCGTCTTCGCCTTGATGCGGGCGACAGCAGCGGCGACACTGGTCGGATCGGGCGAGGCGGCGCCGGTAATGCCGGTGATCGACACATAATATAGGAAGCCGGACGTGTTTTGCAGCAGGCGCGGCAGGCGCCGGTCGTCGGTGGTCGGCGTGGCGAGCCTGACGAAGTTGAGGCCGGCGGCAAGCGCCGGTACGCACAGTTCGTCGTCGGCCTCGGCCGGCAGATCGACGACAATCAGGCCGTCGACGCCGGCGGCCACGGCATCGGCGAGAAAGCGCTCGTTGCCGTAGGAATAGATCGGGTTGTAGTAACCCATCAACACGATCGGCGTGTCGGCGTCGCTTTCGCGGAAGGCGCGCACCATGGCGAGCGTCCGCGCCATCGTCTGGCCGGCACTGAGCGCGCGGCGCCCGGCGCGCTGGATCGCAGGGCCGTCGGCCATCGGATCGGAGAACGGCATGCCGAGCTCGATCACGTCGGCGCCGGCGCCGGGCAGCGCCCTCAACAGCGCCAGCGAGGTGTCCGGGTCGGGATCGCCGGCGGTGGTGAAGGTGACCAGGGCCGGCCGGCCCGCGGCCGCCAGCTCGGCAAAGCGCCGGTCGATGCGTGTGGTCATCGGCTCCTCGTCTCTTCCTCGATCCAGCGCTCATAGCCGGCATTGGCGCCGACATCGCCGTGGCGGATGATCGCCGGCGTGTCATAGGGGTGGTTGGCGGCCACGAAAGCGGCCAGGTCATCGGCCTTGTGCCTGCTCGTCTTCAGGATCGCAAGCACTTCCGTTTCCTCTTCGATCCGGCCCTGCCACCAGTAGAGCGAGGCAACGCCCGGCACCAGGTTGGCGCAGGCGGCAAGACGCGCTTGGAGGGCGGCCCGGGCTAGGCGCCGGGCGCTGTCAAGGTCGGCGAAGGTGACGTGAAATTCAACCATCATGGCAGGCGCGCCGGCGCCGGTCCGCGGTGCGGACCGGGCCGCTCAGGCCGGATGCTCGCGGACACGGACCTTGACCGCGAAGGCGTAGAAGGCGTCGCGCGCGATGCGGATGCTCGCCTCGCGCGGGTCGAAGGCGATGCGCGGATCGCCCTCCTCGGCGACGCTGGCGAGGAAGGACAGGTTGGGGCTGTTGCGCACACCGATGGCGTTGGCGCGGGTGTCGCCGGCCTGGACGGCGACGTAGTGCTCGGGGTTCTGCCGGGAGCGATAGATCTCGAACATGGTTACAACTCGTAGCCGAGATGGCGGCCGACGGTGAAGACATCCTTGTCGCCGCGACCGCACAGGTTCATCACGATGATCTGGTCCTTGCCCATTTTCGGTGCCCGCTTGACGACCTCGGCGAGCGCGTGGCTGGGCTCGAGCGCTGGGATGATGCCTTCGAGCCGGCACAGAAGCTGGAAGGCTTCCAGCGCCTCGTCGTCCATGATGGGCACATATTCGACGCGCCCGGTGTCGCGCAGCCAGGAATGCTCCGGCCCGATGCCGGGATAGTCGAGGCCGGCCGAGATCGAATGGCCCTCCTTGATCTGGCCGTCGTCATCCTGGAGCAGATAGGTGCGGTTGCCGTGCAGGACGCCCGGCCGGCCGGTGTAGTGGGTGTTGAGCGCCGACAGCTCCGCATGGAAGGCCGGGTCGGCCCGAGCCTCATGATAGGCCCGCTCCAGGTCGAGGATCAGCGGCATCAGCGTCTCGGCGACATAGCGTCCGCCGAACAGGCCGAAATAGCCGTTCTCGTCCGGGCCGGTGCGGAAGGAATTGGGCTCGACGGGCTTGGTCACCTCGGCAGCGCTCCCTGATGGTCTTGTCGTTGTCGCCGGCTCATCATAGCGCATCTAGGCGGGATGTGGCGTCCGTTCTTGTTCGATCCGCCTGACATCGGCGAGGAATTCGCGAATGAGGCGCTCATCCTTGCGGCCGGGCGCACTTTCAACGCCCGAGGAGACGTCGATGCCGGCCGGGCGCACCTCAGTCAGCGCGGCGCGCAGATTGTCCCGGTTGATGCCGCCCGACAGCATGAAGGGCCGGCGCCGGTCGAGGCCGGCCAGCAGTGACCAGTCGAAGACGACGCCGTTGCCGCCCGGCAGGCGCGCGCCGGCGGGAGCCTTCGCGTCGAGCAGGAAGCGGTCGGCGATGCCGACATAGGCATCGAGGCGGTGCAGATCGGCCGCCTCGCGCACGGAAACCGCCTTCATCACCGGCAGCCGGTGGCGCGCCTTCAGCGCGGCGACGCGCGCCGGCGTCTCGCCGCCATGCAGCTGCAGGAGATCGGGGCGCAGACTGGCGACGATCGCATCGAGGAAGGCGTCGTCGGCATCGACGGTCACCGCGACGATGGTGGCGCGGCCACGAGCCGACTCAGCAAGCGCCGCCGCCCGCTCCGGCGCCACGTTGCGCGGGCTGGCGGGGAAGAAGATGAAGCCGACATGGTTCGCCCCGCCGGCGAGCGCGGCGGCCACGCTCCCGGGTGTCGACAGGCCACAGATCTTGACGTCAAGGGCTGGCATGGCGTGTTTTCCCGGCCGTGCGACGGCCGATCCTGGCTGTTGTCCTGCCAGAAAACGGATATCGAGTCCACCATCGACGCCGGGGCGCAGCGGCGCGGCCTGGCGCCCGGCCGGCACCGGTTCAGCCGATTGTGATGGCGTGGAGAGTGCCGCCATGCCGGCGCAGCCAGGCGCGGTGGCGGCTCATCTGCGGGCAGAGCTCGGCGACCACCGCCCAGAAGGCCGGCGAATGGTTCATTTCCACCAGATGCGCCACCTCGTGGGCGGCGAGATAGTCGAGCACCTCGGGCGGGGCCATGACAATGCGCCAGGAAAAGGACAGCGTCCGCGTCGTGGAGCATGAGCCCCAGCGGCTCACGGTGTCGGTGATGCGGATGGCACGCGCGCGCACGCCGAGCGCACCGGCGTGACAGGCCACGGCCCGGTCGAGGTGCTGGCGGGCCTGCGCCTTGAGAAAGTGGGCAACTTTGCGGCCGGCCTGCTCGGGCTCGCCCGGCACCAGCAGGGACGGCTCGCCGGCAATGTCGCGCACCTCGACCACGCCGCGCAGACGGTCGAGGTGAACGATGCGGTGGCCGCGGCCGAGATAGGGGATCGTCGCGCCGACGGCGACCGCCACCGTGGCGGGAATGCGCGCAACCCGGGCGGCCACCCAATTGCGGTTGCGCTCGATGAACTGGTCGACCTGGGCATCGCTGACATGGGGCGGGACCGTGACCTTGAGGGCGCGGCCGCCGGGCTGGATGCGCATGGTCAGCCGGCGGGCGCCGGCATGTTCGACGATCCGCACCGGCAGCAGCAGGCCATCGGCCTCGACCTCGCGGTCGTGGCGCGCCTGCGGCCGCCTGCGCTGCGCGGAAAAGACCATGGCACCGATCCGGTTGGGCGAATCGCCCGAGGGAACCGAACAAGGACACATTATCGCCGTCGCGGCAACCGCGGGCGGCCCGCGCGAGCTTGCGTGGCCGGACGGGAACGCTCGTCGCACAACGAAAACGGGACCCGCCGGGGTCCCGTTGTCAGTCGTCAGCGCTGTACGGTCGGCTCAGCTGTCGGGCACCGTGCGCGGGGCGGCCGGACCGTCGCCGTTGCCGTTGCGGCGGCGACGCGCGGCCATGAAGGCGTCGAACTCCTCCTGGTCGCGGGCGCGACGCAGTTCGCGCAGATACTCGTCGAACTCGGCGCGCATCTCGTCGAGCTTGCGGCGCTCCTCCTCGAGGCGGGTAAGCTCGGTCTCGCGCCAGTCGTCGAAGGCGACGTTGCCGGTCCGGGCGTGGAAGCCGTGATAACCGTGGCGACCGTGGCGACCGAATGCGCAGCCCATGCGGTCCGTCGCCCGGCTGACCTCGCTCTTGAAGGCGTCGAGCCGGTCGCCCCACAGGATGTAGGCGAGCATCGCCAGCCCCAGCGGCCAGAAGATCATGAAGCCGATGATCATCAGCGCAATGGTCACCGGTGTCCAGGCCGGACGGATGAGTGCGGAATGTGTCATAAACGTTTCACCCCTTTCGCAATGGAGGAACTGTCCCCGCCATGACGAAGTGGGCATTGGCCATCGGCGATTCAAGGAAAATGCGCGGCCGGACTTTGGTGGCCAGCGCCGGCGTCAACCCGGCGCGCGGACTTTCGGCCTGGCCTGGCGCGACAGGTCGTGGGTGGCCATGAAATCAAGGATGCGCGGCGCGATCTCGGCGCGGAAGCGCGAACCGTTGAAGACGCCGTAGTGGCCCACCCGGGGCTGCATGTAGTGGACGCGCTTGTCGTCGGGCACGCCGGTGCACAGGGCATGCGCGGCCCTCGTCTGGCCAATGCCGGAAATGTCGTCGTTCTCGCCCTCCACGGTCATCAGCGCGGTGCGGGTGATCCTGGCGCAGTCGACCGGCCGGTTGCGATGGGTCATCTCGCCCTTGGGCAGGGCGTGGCGGATGAACACGGTCTCCACCGTCTGCAGGTAGAAATGGGCGTCAAGGTCCATGACGGCCAGATATTCGTCATAGAAGTCGCGGTGCTTCTCGGCCGAATCGCCGTCGCCCTTGACCAGATGGGCGAAGAACTCCTGGTGCGCCATGATGTGGCGGTCGAGATTCATCGACATGAAGCCGGACAGCTGCAGGAAGCCCGGATAGACCTCGCGCATGAAGCCGGGATGCGGGAAGGGCACCGGCATGATGACATTGTCGCGGAACCAGTCGATGCCCCGCGTTTCGGCGAGCTTGTTGACGACGGTCGGGTTCTCGCGGGTGTCGATCGGGCCGCCCATCAGGGTCATCGTGGGCGGCGTGTTGTCGTCGCCGCGGGCCGACATCAGTGCAACGGCGGCAAGCACCGGCACGGAAGGCTGGCAAACGCCGACGACATGCGTGTTCGGCCCGAGGAAATGCAGCATCGAGACGATGTAGTCGATATAGTCGTCGAGATCGAAGGTGCCGTCGGCGAGCGGCACCATGCGCGCGTCGGCCCAGTCGGTGATGTAGACATCGCCGTACTGCATCATCGTCTCGACGGTGCCGCGCAAGAGCGTGGCGTAGTGGCCCGACATCGGTGCGACGATGAGGATGCGTGGGCCCTGGCGCTTGCGCTCCGGCAGCAGCCGCTCGAAGCGGATGAGGTTGCAGAAAGGCCGCTGCCAGACGATCCGTTCGCTGACCGGGACCGCCATGCCGTCGACCACCGTGCGCGTCAGGCCGAAAACCGGCTTTCCGTAGCGGCGGGTGACGCGCTCGAACACCTCGGCATAGGCGGCGACCTGCTTGCCCCAGCCGGTATGGGCGACCGGATTGATCGGATTCGAGTAGAACAGCCGCGTCACGTCGGCGGCGGCCCTGAGCGGCGCCAGCGCGGCATGCGACATTTCATAGAGCTGGTAGTACATGCGAGTCCGTCCCAGCCGAAGTCGACGGCCGGATTATTGATCATGATTCATAATATTTTGCAGTGCAGCACCCGCCTTGCAACCCCGTCGCGGGGTCTATTTTGCCGTTCCGTGACAAAAGTGTCACGGAATCGACGCACTGTGGGCCGGCTTCGGCCGGGTCCCGGCGTCATTGCGCACCATCGGCAGCCACTGCTCGGCGAATCGGTCCCGGCGGGATTTCCGAGCTGCGGTGGCCGGAGGGAGCTGGACGTTGGCAGCAAGGCGAGATCGCCCGGCGGCCGGCAATGGCTCGGCGGCGGCGCTCACGCCGCGAGCCGCATCTGGCCGAGGATCGCCCGCACCGCCGCGCGCGGATCGGCGGCGGCGGTCACCGGCCGGCCGACCACGACGTGGGAGGCCCCGGCGGCGATCGCTTGCGCCGGCGTCAGCACGCGCTTCTGGTCGCCCGCCTGGGAGCCCGGCGGGCGCACGCCCGGCGTCACGATTGCGAGCGACGGGCCGACGATGCCGCGCACGACCCGGGCTTCCAAGGGCGAGCAGACGATGCCGCCCATGCCGATGTCGCGAGCCTGGGCGGCGCGGCGGGTGACCAGCTCGGCGGCGGCAAGATCGTAGCCGGCGGCGCGCAGATCGGCGTCGTCCATCGAGGTCAGCACGGTGACGGCAAGCAGGCACAGATCGGAGCCGCGCGCCGCGGCGACCGCGGCGGACATGGCCTTCGGGTAGGCGTGGACGGTGAGCATGTGGACGCCGAGCGCGGCCGCATTCGCAACCGCGCCGGCCACGGTGTTGTCGATGTCGAGCAGCTTCATGTCGAGGAAAACCTTGCTGCCGCCCGCCACCAGCTCGCGCGCCAGCTCGATGCCGCCGGCCAGCGCGAGCTGGAAGCCGATCTTGTAGAAGGTGACCTCCTCGCCCAGCGTGTCGACAAGGCGGCGGGCGTCATCCACTTGCGCCACGTCGAGCGCGACGATGATCCGCTCACGCATGCTGTCATTCATCGCCATCATGCTCCTTCCTTCCCTCAATCGGTCGCCAAGAGCGCCGCCTTCTCGACCAGCGACCGGCACATCGCGGCGAGGCGGCGGCGCTGGCCCTCGTCCTTCAGCCCGTCGGCCTCGTCGAATGCCTCGCGGGCGCGCGGCACCGCCAGCTGCTCGCTCAGGACCAGCGCGCCGAGACTGACGAGGATGGAGCGCAGGTGGTTGAGGCTGCGGATGCCGCCGAAATTGCCGGGCGAGGCGGCGGCGATGGCGAACACCTTGCCGGCGAAGGGCGACACCGGACCGCGCGCGTCGGCCGAAACGCGGCTGATCCAGTCGATGGTGTTCTTGGTCAGCGGCGTGATCGAATTGTTGTATTCGGGAGAGATGAAGGCGACCGCGTGGTGGCCGTGAAACAGGCGCGCCAGCTTCAGCGCGTTGTCGGGCCGGCCGCGCTCGGTCTCCAGATCGGCGTCGAAGACGGGCAGCGGGTAGTCGCGCAGGCTGATGCGGGTCACCTCGCATTCCATCAGCGCCAGCGCCTTGGTGACGGTGCCGGCCAGACGCGCATTGAACGAACCCGAACGGTTGGAGCCGGGCAGGACGAGGATCTTCGGCCGTCTCATCTTCCCTGGTGCCCCGTCTTGCCTCGTGCCGGTCGCGGGGCGGCGAATCGCCGCTTGCTCGCCCTTAACCCGAAGCCAGCGCGCGGTAAACGAAAAGCCGGGCGGGCGGCACGTTCTTGACAATCCATTCGGTCGGCACCGCCGAATAGACGCCCTTCAGCGCCGGCACCGGCGCGCGCGGGCCATAGCAAAGCTGCACCACCGGCGCGCCGGGGGCGACCCGCGCCAGGCAGTCGGCGATCAGCCTGGTGCGCAGCGGCTTCGGGAAGTTGAGCAATGGCAGCGCACTGATCACGGCGCAAAACTGCGTCCGTGGCCGGCCGGCAAGCGTGGTGGCGAGGTCGAACGCGTCACCCTGGACGAAGTCCACGCCCGGGAATCTGGCGGTGAGGTAGGCGAGGAAGTCGGCGCTATGTTCGACACTGACGATGCGCTCGGGCGCGATGCCGCGCGCCAGCATCGCCGCCGTGACCGGCCCGGTTCCGGGTCCGAGCTCCAGCACCGGCAGGTCGCTGTCGAGCGGCGCCCAGGCGGCCATCGCCCTGGCGAGGACCTTGCCGCTCGGCACGATGGAGCCGACGGCGCCCGGCTTTCGCAGCCACTGCCCGAAGAAGCGCAGCTCGGCGTCAAGCCGCTGCCTGATCCTGACCGATGTTCCGTTCAACGCCGTTCCCCCGCATGCCTGCCCCGACAATCGCTCCGACGCCCACCCGCCGCGCAATGCGCTGCCGCGCCGAAGGCAGCGCCATTCCTCCGGACCCTATTCGGCCAGCCCATGCAGGAAGTTCTTCATGCGCTCGAAGAAGCCGGTCGATTCAGGGTTGTTTCGTTCCGAGGAGATGTGTTCGAACTCCTCCAGCAGTTCGCGCTGGCGGCGGGTCAGGTTCTGCGGCGTCTCCACCGCCACCTGGACGTGGAGGTCGCCGAAATTGCTGGTGCGCATGACCGGCATGCCCTTGCCACGCAGGCGGAACTGCCGGCCGTTCTGGGTGCCTTCGGGAACCTTCACCCGCGAGCGGGTGCCGTCGAGCGTGGTCACCTCGAACTGGCCGCCGAGGGCGGCGGTGGTCATCGAGATCGGCACCCGGCAGAACAGGTCGGCACCGTCGCGCTGGAAGAATTCGTGCGGCTTGATCGACAGGAAGATGTAGAGGTCGCCCGGCGGGCCGCCGCGCAAGCCGGCCTCGCCCTCGCCGGCGAGCCGGATGCGGGTGCCGTCCTCGATGCCGGCCGGGATGTTGACCGAGAGGTTGCGCTCGCGCGTCACCCGTCCCTGGCCGTGGCAGGCGCCGCACGGATCGGAGATGACCTCGCCGCGACCCTGGCAGGTCGGGCAGGTGCGCTCGATCGAGAAGAAGCCGGAGGCCGCGCGGATGCGGCCATTGCCGCCGCAGGTGGCGCAGACCCGCGGCGCCGAGCCGGGCTTGGAGCCCGAGCCCGAGCAGACCTCGCAGGTGACCGCCGTCGGCACCGATATCTCGGCGGTGCGCCCGGCAAAGGCGTCCTCCAGCGTGATCTCCATGTTGTAGCGCAGGTCGGCGCCGCGCTCGCGCCCGCCCGAGCGGCGCCGGCCACCCATCATCTCGCCGAACATGTCCTCGAAAATGTCGGAGAAGGCGCTGGCGCCGGGGCTGAAGCCGGAAAAGCCGCCGCTGCCGCCATTCTCGAAGGCGGCGTGGCCGAAGCGGTCATAGGTCGCCCGCTTCTTCGGGTCCTTGAGGATCTCGTAGGCCTCGTTGATTTCCTTGAATTTCTGCTCGGCGGCCTTGTCGCCCGGATTGCGGTCGGGATGGAACTGCATGGCCTTCTTGCGGAAGGCGGACTTCAGTTCCTTGTCGTCGACGCCACGCGCCACGCCGAGCGTTTCGTAGTAGTCAGGCTTGGCCATCTTGCCCTTCGCCGATCGAGCGCCCCGTCATCGTCGCGGCGGGCGATGCCGGCCACAAAGCACGACGCGCCCCGGCGGGCTGCCGGCGGCG